>CAZCZM010000086.1:0-1539 GCA_964503445.1 uncultured Bifidobacterium sp. | reverse complement strand
CTCGCATTAACTGGGCTGGTGGCAACACAGGCTTTGATTGGGCCGACAGATTTGATGCTCACATCGCCAGCATCATGACCAACAATCCTGAACACATTGTTGACGCGCCCCACCACGGCGACTGGGCACTCTCCGCCCCAACCCCCGAGCATTTTCTGCCACTTGTGTACATTGCGGGCGTTGCATCGGCTCAGCACGCACCTGTAACGGCTTTCAACAACGAACGAACTCTGGGTTCGCTTTCAATGACGTCGTACATTGCACACGCCGCCTGATACAACAACTACTCGCCTAGTCGTTCCGCGCGCAAAGCGGAGCGGCGCACCTTTCCAGCATCATCACGAAGAGCAAAGGTGACAAACTCAAATGTTCGCGGGATTTTGTACACCACAAGTCGCTCGCCCAGAAATTGTTTCAGCTCACTCTCGGTTACTTCCGATTCAGATGCTTCAACAATGGCGTGAACAACGTTCCCTTTGTCGTCATCGGGCAGTCCAATCACTGCACACGATTTAACACGTGGATGCTCTTGAATTGCCGATTCAATCTCTGCCGGATAAATGTTTGCGCCTCCAGACAAAATCATGTCGGCCGCCCTGTCACCCAAATACAAATATCCGTCGGCATCAAGCTTCCCCATGTCTCCAAGAGATTCCCAGCCACCGTCACGTGTTCGTGCAGACGCACCAACGTAGGTGTATGTGGGCGTCTCGCGTGGACTACGCATCCAGACCTCGCCCATCTCTCCCACCGGCAACTCAACTCCATCGTCATCGGTAATCATCACCGTGCCCGGGGCGACTCGACCCACAGACCCACGATGCAACAACCATTCAGGTCCGCTAATCACCGTTGCAATTTGCGCCTCTGTACCGGCATACAACTCATAAATTCTCTCAGCGCCCAACCAGTCAATCCATGATTGCTTTAACCATTCCGGACACGGTTCAGCAAGATGCCACACAATTCGAAGCGAGGACATGTCATACGACAAACGCTCCTCGTCAGGTAAGCGCATGATGCGCTTCATCATGGTCGGGACCATGTACAACACACTTCCGCGATATTGCTGCACCGCTTCCAATGTTTTTGCGGCATCAAACCGTGGAAGAACGACAAGATGTAATCCATACAACAATGCCTGACAACTCCACACTGCGGGGCCGTTGTGATACAGCGGTCCGGGCATCACCAGACAACCACCAGGATCCATCATGAGCGGCACAGGCGCTTCAGTGTTGAGCGCGGCAGGATCACCCGACACAATCAGTTTCGGCCGACCCGTGCTTCCACCCGATGTCGGCGCCTTCCACGCGGCCGACACAACATAAGGAAGATGAGACGCGTCTCGGTGTGGCGCACGAAATCCAAACGGCACACAGGTTCGACCTGGATATGTCTGTGGGTCAAGACCAATGAGTGCACTGGGGTTTGCCAGCTCAATGATGGCGTCTTGCTCGCGCTGAGGAAGACGCGCCGAAATAGGTTGGGGTGTTGCGCCTAGGCGCCATGCGGCAACATATGCGATGAAAAAATCAA
>CAZCZM010000085.1:0-1544 GCA_964503445.1 uncultured Bifidobacterium sp. | reverse complement strand
ACCGGAGTTGTGCCTCGCTATGACGAGTCACGTGTGAAGACACCAGATGTCATCGAACGAATGCGGGTCGCCGGTGCAGCTGCAGCAGAAATTTTGAAGCGCGCGGGCGAAATGGTTCGCCCCGGTATCACCACCGATGAAATAGACATCTTTGTGCACGACCTCTGCATCGAGATGGGTGGTTACCCAAGCCCACTCAATTACCACGGTTATCCAAAGAGCGTGTGCACCAGCGTGAACGAAGTGATTTGTCATGGCATTCCCGACTCACGCGTTATTGAAGATGGCGATGTTGTGAATTTGGACGTCACCATCTATTTGAATGGCGTGCATGGTGACACCAATGCAACATTCATGGCCGGAAATGTTTCAGAGGCAGACAAGAAACTCATTCAGGTCACAGAAGAGTGCATGTGGCACGGAATTGAAGTGGTGAAGCCTGGTGTTTCCATCAACGAAATTGGCCGTGCAATTGAAACACACGCAAAGAAGCACAAATACGGTGTGGTGCGCGCATTCATCGGTCATGGCATTGGCGAGAACTTCCACACCGATATTCAGGTCTTGCATTATTACGATCCACGCAACACAATGATTTTGCGTGAAGGCATGACGTTCACCATTGAACCGATGATCACCGCAAGTGGCGAATTCCGTCATCGAATGTGGGACGACGATTGGACTGCAGTTACCGCCGACGGAAGCCGCACTGCACAGTTTGAGCACACCATGGTGGTCACCGCCACAGGAGTTGAAGTACTGACCGCTACGCCAAATGCTGTGTCTCCCAGCGCACCTTGGAATCGCTGAACCAAAAGTCGTAGCGTCAGAGTCGTGATCGAGATACAGAATCCAGATCGATACTTGGCGTTTGGTCGCGATGAGTGGGCCGAATTACGTGCCGCCACACCACTCACCATTCGCGAACCCGAATTAGAGATGCTGAGAGGCATCAACGACAAGATTGATCTTGACGAAGTTGCAGCGGTGTATTTGCCCCTCACCCGTCTGATCAACTTGTACGTCAGCGCAACGCAAAACTTGCACAAGGTGTCTGCCACATTCTTGGGAACCATGGCTCCCAAAGTCCCATATGTCATTGGTATCGCCGGCAGTGTTGCTGTAGGCAAAAGCACCTTTGCTCGTATCTTGCAGGCCTTGTTGACCCGTTGGCCCGATCACCCACGCGTCGATCTCATCACCACCGACGGGTTCTTGTTCCCCAATGCAATTTTGAATGACCGCGGAATCATGAACCGTAAAGGCTTCCCTGAAAGCTACGACACAAAAGCTTTGCTGAAGTTTCTACGCGATTTAAAGAGCGGAACCTCAGAAGTTCACGCACCGGTGTATAGCCACGTGGTGTACGACATCGTTGATGGCGAGCAAATTTCTGTGTGTCAACCAGACATCCTCATTCTTGAGGGTCTCAATGTTCTGCAGGTGGGTTCAGAATCAAACGAGTTCGTGTCTGATTATTTCGATTTCTCCATTTATATCGATGCCGAAGAAGAGCACATTGAAGAGTGGTACATCGAGCGTTT
>CAZCZM010000084.1:0-1776 GCA_964503445.1 uncultured Bifidobacterium sp. | reverse complement strand
GTTCATCTCCATGTACTATTCAAACACTAAGTCTGTTTAGGGGGAATCAATGTCCACATTTTGGAAGAAAACTGCGGCGCTGCTGTTGGCATCTGTAGTGATTGGGTCGTTAGGAGTTGCACGCCCCGTTGAGGCAGCAGCTAAGGCTGGCCCCAAGCGCACTATCACTGCAACTATTCGCGGCGGTAAGGATCTCACTGTTCTGTTGGTGTCGGGAACTGGACGCACATTGGCATCCAAGAAGATCACCAAGACCACACAAAAGGTCACTCTTAAAACAGTTGCTGTCTCGACAACGGCGGGAATGAACTTGCAGTTAGTGAATTCTGGTGGCGTGTCAGCGGGTGAATATTTCGGACCCGTGATCGTGAATTGGAAGGGCACGGCTGCGAACAAAGCGTCACGTGTATATACCCGGCTCAAGAACACATCGAGCAAGACCATTTCAATAGGAACAATTGCTGTCACAAAAGTGGGTGCCGCAAAGAAACAGGGTTACGCAACTGTGGCGGCAAAGGTCAGTCTTGCGAACACGTCTAGTTCGGTAGCGGTGACGGCATCAAAAGGTCGTCCAACGGGTGTAGGTACATATGGGAAGAAGGCTGCAATTGGTGCTCAGTCAGTAACAGGTTCATCAGTGTCGGTGTCGGCATCAAACTTGCCTGCAACACCTACGCCGCCGAATCCACCACAGCCGAATCAGCAACAACCGAATCAGCAACAAGCAGAAGGTGCGGTAGTTGCTGATGAGAACACTCTTGGTGGCGACAAGGACAAAGACGGCATTCCCAATGCATTTGATGTTGATGACGACGGCGATAGCAAAGTTGATGCAGCAGATACCGACACTCCCACACCAGTTGTGTCCGCTGATAACGGTGTCAGGGATTGCGGAGCGATTCGTTGGAACATCTTCACGAACTTCAAAGCCACTGGAGAGAATTTTGCGGGCACGTTGAACGCCTACGGAACTGGTGTCTTCCAATCGACAGGTGCAAGTACATCAACTGCTGTTGAAAACACCATGACGATGGTGTTTGCCCCGATAACTCAAGTGTGTGGGGCTGCTGTAACAAAAACGGAGATCAAAGGTAACGGAGTGTCATACGCTCCGGAGACTTACCAAGAGGTAACGCGTACTTGCGGTACTGGTGATTATCAGTGGCTCATTGGAAAGGGTCGCATGTGTGGCACCGATGCCCAAGGGTATGCATTCCACACCCCGAACAAGTTCACGCCTGCCACTTTGCCATCTGGGCAAGATACGTTCTCAATGCGTGTGACTACTGCTAACGGTGTGTATGAGTTCACTTCAAGTCCTGGATTTGTATTCGTGAGTCATCCGATGCTGGCTTCGTACAGTATTGATGGCGGAGCAGAAACCCAGATCAACTACGGCGCCTCAATACCTCGTATCAGCATCACGAACACATCGGTGTTGACATTAAAGCTGTATCGCCCGCAACGATTCGCCATCGATGGCGAAGGTGGCCAGGTGTATGACCTAGGTGGCTTCCGCTACACCGCCGATATTCCCAATGGAACCACACAAGGGGCACCAAACCCAGGGAAATGCGATGTATCAACAACCACCGATACCGCCATGGCATCCGATACGACCATCAATCCAACGACTAAGCCGACCATCACTTTGACTTGGAATATTGCGCAGTGTTTCTCATCAAGAAATGTGGCTTGGCAGACTGGAAACCTGACGGTTGATATCCAAGTGGAGCCAGTAGGACCAGGCGGAAACTCGGCACAGAAACTCTTCCT
>CAZCZM010000083.1:0-1859 GCA_964503445.1 uncultured Bifidobacterium sp. | reverse complement strand
AAGGCCGAAGCTAGGGAGAAGGCCAATCTGCCCACCCTGTGGGAATCGGGGGAATACGACGAGTCATTCGACGAATACTGCGAGGACTGTTACGAACTCATTGGTGATCATCTGGTGGGGGACGAAGAGATTCTCTGTCCGTAGCCCAAAAATCAAGACGTTCAGTCACGCAACGAAGGAGGCATCTCCCAGATTTCGAAAAAATTGAAATTTTTATAATGCACAGCCCACACACCAGGAGGAACCATGAGCCACGACATTCACCCCACACTTTCCGCCGATTCTTGGGGGTACGCCCGCGCCCTTTCGCTAGAACTTGACTTCCAGTTTCAGCCTCTGTTGCTTCGGGTGATGGGCGAGCCAAACCTTGACGGCAAAGGCTTTAAGTTTCACCGAGCAATTGGGGCCTTGGGGCTAGTGAAGCCCTTTGATTGGCCCAACTGGAAGATGGGTCCGGTGACAAAAGATGTTGTCTCCACATTGGATGATGACACCGCATGGCGGCATGTAACGCGAATTGTTCGGTCTGACCGCTTCTGTGAAGGAAACTTTGATGGTCACGTAGCGAACGGCACCCTGACCGCACTTGTGCGCCATATTCACTTGCTACGTCGAACCGAGAACGGCCGGCCATTGAATTTTCCGATGCTTGATGATGGATCTGTAGAGCCAGGAATTCGTCTTGTGTCCGAAACAGACAGCACGATTGGTTACACAACCGGTGCATGGAAAACCTGCGATGCCGATTCGTGTTCTCGTTGGTCGGTCGAGATTCAACTCATGAATGGTGCTCGGCAGTTTCGTTGTTCGGAACAGTGGCACTTTGTCTATGACGCGATGGAGATGTATCAACTTCCACATCCGCCGCATGTTCCACAATTTCGGGCTAGGCCCAGCGCGAGATTGTGAGTCGGTGCCAGCCCACAACATCGTCGATGTTGTAACGACCCCAGGTGTAGCCACCAGCTAGTCCGAAGATTGCTGGTGTATCGCCAATGAAGTCGCGCACCATGTCTTCGCGTACTTGCAGATCAGCCTCGCTAACCCCGCTGTTACGAATATCAACACCCGCGTTATAAATGATGAAATCAAATGCATCGAGTGAACGCGCGTACGTCAGTGCATCGCTGATGGATGAGCGATACGAAGAAGCATCGGTGATGTGAAAGTAGCTAGATGCTGATGGGGTCCACGTGTCGAACGCAGAGACTGTGACGTCAACTTGCACAACGTCATCGTCAAAGAGATTCTGCATGATGTCCCATGTGCCGCCTCCTGCGTGTGCGTCGAAGTCGAGAATGAGAATTCTGCGTGCACCAAGTTCTCGTGCGGTGAGAACGGACGCCGCCAAACCGTTGAATGTGCAAAAACCTGCTCCGCGATCAAAAGACGCGTGATGCATGCCGCTACTGAGACTGCCCGCAGTGGTGGAGTTCTCAAGCGCAGCACGAGTTGCTGCCACCATTCCTGCTACGTGCGCACGTGCCATGACATAGATGCCTGGATCCCATGTGAATGAAGAGGACTGTGCGAGCGCACGCGGTTTGCCGGTGCGCACTGCTTTTAGATATTCAGGGGAGTGAATGGTGGAGATAATGCGCTCTGCCTCCAAGTAGAAGAAGTGGGGATCACAGAGTTCAACATCGTTCACGGGGTGTGCGATGAGCGATTCCGCGATATCACGAGCTTTGCGTGTGGTGTCGAATTCGTAGTGAGACCCCGCATAGTCGGGGTTGTAAAACACCTTGAGAGAGTTAAGCGATGGAAGTGTGGGCGTTGTCATAGAAGGTCTCCTTTGGTGGGGTGTGGAGACAGTGTGACAGGTGGGTGTGTCAATAAAAGTCAGAACTACTTTTAAA
>CAZCZM010000082.1:0-1969 GCA_964503445.1 uncultured Bifidobacterium sp. | reverse complement strand
CCCCTTGCTCCGGAGGCAAGTGCTCTATCCGCTGAGCTACGTGAGCGTGACGTGTAGGTATCACGCGTAGCCCTCAGTCTAGGTGGCGAGATATTGGAACACCGTCGGGGGCTCTCTTCGGGGCAGAATGGAGCACTCATGGCTGATCCCATCGTTACCGTCTCCCGTCGCTTGGAAGAAGCGTTTGCCGCAGTGGCAGGAACCCACTGTGATCCTGTGGTGCGCCCCAGCGAACGAGCCGATGCGCAGGCGAATGGTGCGCTGTCGTTGGCCAAAACCTTGGGACTTGCTCCGCGCGATGTTGCACAGAAAGTGTTAGATGCAGCTGGTGATCTCTCTGACATGGTTGCGTCAACTGAAATTGCCGGACCTGGATTTGTGAATCTCACATTCTCGAATTCGTTCGTGGCGTCTGAGTTTGTAGCGGCAATGAACGACGCCCGACTTGGCGTTCGGTTGTCACATGACCCACACACAGTTGTTATCGACTACTCAGCACCGAACGTTGCAAAGGAGATGCACGTTGGGCATCTCCGTTCCACCGTTATTGGTGATGCACTAGTACGCGCAATGGAATTCGTTGGTCACACTGTTGCCCGCGAAAATCACATTGGCGACTGGGGAACACCCTTTGGGATGCTTATTGAGCATCTCATTGATCTGGGCGAAGAGAATGCCGCGCATGAATTGGGTGTGGGAGACCTCGACGGTTTTTACAAGGAAGCGCGACGCAAGTTTGAATCTGACGACTCCTTCAAAGTGCGTGCACGAAATCGAGTTGTCATGTTGCAAGGTGGCGATGCTGACACTTTGCGCTTGTGGCAGACCTTGGTGAACGAAAGCACTCGCTACTTCAACAAGGTGTATGCACAGCTTGATGTCCTTCTCACAGATGACGATCTCATGGGGGAAAGTGCCTACAACCCGCTCCTCGCTGAGGTTGTTGAGCGATTACGTGCACAAAACATGTTGGTGCAAAGCGATGGCGCAGACGTTGTGTTCCCCGAAGGCTTCACCAATCGGGAGAATGAACCTTTGCCGCTCATCATTCGAAAGGGTGACGGCGGATACAACTACGCAACAACAGACTTGGCGTGTGTCATCGACCGCGTTGAACGTCTTGGCGCACGTACCATGCTGTATGTCGTTGGTGCGCCACAGGCTCAGCATCTGCAGATGGTGGAAAGCGTGACGCGCGCAGCCGGATGGTTGCCCGACAACGTTGTGATGAATCACGTGTCATTCGGAAGTGTGCTGGGTTCTGATCGAAAGATGTTGAAGAGTCGCGCAGGTGACACAGTGAAACTTGCTGCGTTATTGGACGAAGCAGTCGAGCGTGCGGCAGCAGCAATAGCCGAGAAGAATCCCGACATGCCCGAAGATCAGCGCGCTGAAGTTGCGCACATGATTGGAATTGGCGCGGTCAAGTACTCAGACCTCAGCACCGATCGTGTGAAGGACTACATCTTTGATTGGGATCGTATGTTGTCGTTTGATGGCAACACAGCGCCCTATTTGCAGTATGCGCACGCACGTATTTGCAGTATCTTCCGTCGCGCCAATGTTGAACGCTCGTCGGTGCGCGGTGTGCAACCACAACTTCTGCAGCCACAAGAACGCGCGTTGGCTTTGCGAATTCTGCGATTTGATTCAGCTGTGTGGGAAATGATTGACACGCTCGGCCCGCATAAGTTGTGCACATATCTCTACGACTTAGCGAGTGATTTCACATCGTTCTATGAGCATTGTCCGGTGTTGAAGGCAGAAAGCGACGACATTCGTCAATCACGTCTCATGTTGTGCGACGCAACAGCACGCACTCTGCACCAAGGACTTGCATTGTTGGGTATCCGCGCACCGGAGCAGATGTGAGCGCCATCGAACTCCGCTTGTTGCCACGCACGGCGTCAGTGTCATCGACCGGTGTGTTGTCAATTGGTGGTGTATCTGTTCAGGACATGGCAGATCA
>CAZCZM010000081.1:0-2078 GCA_964503445.1 uncultured Bifidobacterium sp. | reverse complement strand
TCCCGCAGTTCCACTTGCCAGAACTACTGCGGTGTCGCTGGTGGATGTGTCGGTATCAACTGAGACACAGTTGAGGGTTCGGTTGATGACTGAACGAAAGATGCGGTCAAGGTTGGGGGGGGAAATCTGTGCATCGGTGAAAACCATTGCAATCAAGGTGGCCATGTTTGGCTCAATCATTCCAACACCTTTTGCGACACCGACCACGCGCGCTGTTGATCCAGATACTTCACATTCAGACACCTTGTGAACCGTGTCGGTGGTCATGATGCCGCGAGCGACATCTTCTGCATCGGTGGAAGGAAGTGGAATAGGAAGGGCATCGATGCCAACGCGAATCTTGTCGATGGGGTACAGCCGGCCGATGACACCAGTCGATGCGATGAAAATGTCGCTGTGTGCAATTCCCAATCGGTCTGCAACGCGTTGAGTGACGTCTTCGGCGTGCGTTAGCCCAATTGGTCCATTCGCCACGTTCGCATTTTTTGAGATGACGACTACTGCACGGGCATGACCTGTGTTGTTACGGCGAGACACCTCGACAGAGGGTCCAGCAAAGCGGCTTTGGGTGAAGACACCAGCCGATGTGGCGCCTTCGGACGCAAGCACAACCGTGAAGTCTTTGGTGGTGTCCTTTACGCCCACATTGGCGACGTACGACGAGAAACCAGTAGGAAGCGAAATACTCACGACATAGTGGTTTAGCACCGTTGGTCCGTGAAATTCGGTTTAGATTTGCGGAGTGCGCACAATTATCGCCAACGGAACCGTGGTTAATGCAAATGGACAAGTAGAGGCCGACGTGGCGGTTGACGGCGCTTCTATCGTGTCGGTCGTACCGCGGGCACAGGGCGGAATCGTTTCGCAGCCAGATGATCGTGTGATTGATGCCAGCGGATGCTTTGTTGTTCCAGGTGGTGTCGACCCGCATGTGCATATGCAGTTAGATACGGGGTCTACCGTCTCTTCAGACACGTTCACTTCGGGCAGTATCGCTGCGGCACATGGTGGGACCACCACCATGATTGATTTTGCAGAACAACGTGCTGGCGGAAACGTTCGCGCATCGTTCGAGAAGCGAATGGCCGAAGCGGAGGGCCAGTGCGTTATTGACTGGAGTTTGCACCAAGTGTTGGGAGGTGTGAACGAACAAGCACTCATCGATACGCGCGACCTGATGGCGCGTGAGGGAGTGGCCTCTATCAAATTATTCATGGCGTATCCGGGTCGTTTGTATTCAGACGATGGCCAGATGCTTCGTGCACTTCAGATGTGTGCAGATACGGGCGCAATGGCAATGGTGCATGCCGAGAACGGTTTAGCCATTGATGTGTTGGTGGAGCAAGCAGTGGCGGCTGGAAACATCACTCCTGATTTTCACTCGCGGACACGTCCTCCCGAGTTAGAAGCAGAAGCCGTGCATCGTGCTGGTGTCTTGGCGCGTGTTGCAGGTAATGCACCGTTGTATATCGTGCACCTTTCTAGTTCTCACGCGCTACGAGAAGTTGTGGATGCCCGGTCTCGTGGAACGAATATCTTTGCTGAGACGTGTCCGCAGTATCTGCACCTCTCATTAGAGGATCACTTGGGCAAAGGATGGCCTGACGGAGCTGCGTACATTTGCTCAACACCATTGCGATCTAAGCATGAGCATCATCATCGTGATCTGTGGGAGGGGCTACGAGTTGATCAACTAGCAGTTGTCAGCACCGACCATTGTCCGTTTTGTTTGCGTGAGCAAAAGTTGGCGAACGGAGAATCGTTCAACCTTGTGCCGAATGGAATTGGTGGCGTTGAACATCGAATGGACTTGGTGTTTCAAGGTGTCGTTGCAGGCCATATCGGTGTGGAGCGATGGGTCGAAGTGTGTTCCGCTGCTCCGGCGCGCCTGTTTGGATTATCCAAAAAAGGCGTGGTGGCGAAGGGCTATGACGCCGACATTGTGGTGTACGACCCTAAAAAGACGCATGTTCTCAGTGCGGCAACACACCATATGAATCTTGATCATTCTGCATATGAAGGCATGGAAGTGACCGGCGGGGTTCGCACCGTGATGTCTCGCGGTGATGTCATTGTTG
>CAZCZM010000080.1:0-2305 GCA_964503445.1 uncultured Bifidobacterium sp. | reverse complement strand
TCGCATATGTTGCCGCATGGCGCCTAGGCGCAACACCCCAACCCATTTCGGCTCGTCTTCCTCAGCGCGAGCAAGACGCCATCATTGAGCTGGCAAACCCCAGCGCCCTCATTGGTCTTGACCCACAGACATATCCAGGCCGAACCTGTGTGCCGTTTGGATTTCGTGCGCCACACCGAGACGCGTCGCATCTTCCTTATGTTGTGTCAGCCGCGTGGAAGGCGCCAACATCGGGTGGAAGTACGGGTCGGCCGAAACTGATTGTGTCGGGTGATCCCGCAGCGCTCAACACTGAAGCGCCTGTGCCGCTCATGATGGATCCTGGTGGTTGTTTGGTGATGCCTGGACCGCTGTATCACAACGGTCCCGCGGTGTGGAGTTGTCAGGCATTGTTGTATGGATTACATCTTGTCGTTCTTCCTCGCTTTGATGCCGCAAAGACATTGGAAGCGGTGCAGCAATATCGCGGAAGTGTGTTGTACATGGTCCCGACCATGATGAAGCGCATCATGCGCTTACCTGACGAGGAGCGTTTGTCGTATGACATGTCCTCGCTTCGAATTGTGTGGCATCTTGCTGAACCGTGTCCGGAATGGTTAAAGCAATCATGGATTGACTGGTTGGGCGCTGAGAGAATTTATGAGTTGTATGCCGGTACAGAGGCGCAAATTGCAACGGTGATTAGCGGACCTGAATGGTTGTTGCATCGTGGGTCTGTGGGTCGAGTCGCCCCGGGCACGGTGATGATTACCGATGACGATGGAGTTGAGTTGCCGGTGGGAGAGATGGGCGAGGTCTGGATGCGTAGTCCACGCGAGACGCCCACATACACCTACGTTGGTGCGTCTGCACGAACACGTGACGGTGGCTGGGAATCTCTTGGAGACATGGGGAAGCTTGATGCCGACGGATATTTGTATTTGGGTGACAGGGCGGCCGACATGATTTTGTCTGGAGGCGCAAACATTTATCCGGCAGAGATTGAATCGGCAATTCAAGAGCATCCACGTGTTAAATCGTGTGCAGTGATTGGACTGCCCGATGACGACAAAGGGAACGTTGTTCACGCCATTGTTGAAGCATCTGAATCGGAAGTAACCGAGAGTGAGTTGAAACAATTTCTTGGCGAGCGACTTGTGGTGTACAAAATTCCGCGAACATTTGAGTTTGTCACGTTTGCGCTTCGCGATGATGCTGGAAAGGTGCGCCGCTCTGCTTTGCGCGCGGAACGACTAGGCGAGTAGTTGTTGTATCAGGCGGCGCGTGCAATGTACGACGTCATTGAAAGCGAACCCAGAGTTCGTTCGTTGTTGAAAGTCGTTACAGGTGTGTGTTGAGCCGATGCAACGCCCGCAATGTACACAAGTGGCAAAAAATGCTCAGGGGTTGGTGCGGAGAGAGCCCAATCGCCATGGTGGGGCGCATCAACAATGTGTGAAGGATTGCTGGTCATGATGCTGGCGATGTGAGCGTCAAATCTGTCGGCCCAATCAAAGCCTGTGTTGCCACCAGCCCAGTTAATGCGAGACAAGTTGTGCACAACATTTCCGCTGCCCAAAATCAGCACGCCATCATCTGTCAGCGGAGCAAGTTTTTGTCCAATCGCGAAATGCTCCTTAATGGGGAGCCGTGAATCGATGGACAATTGAACGACAGGAATGTTGGCATCTGGATACATGTGGGCCAACACCGACCACGTTCCGTGATCGAGACCCCATGCGTGGTCATCTGATGTCACGTTCAATGGAGACAGGAGAGATGCGACCGATGCCGCAAGTTCGGGGCTTCCAGGAGCGCTGTACTGCACCTGAAATAGCTCGGGTGGGAACCCAGAAAAGTCATGAATGGTGCGAGGTGTCGCCATAGAAGTCACGGCTGTACCGGGCACATACCAGTGCGCTGAAATGGCCAATATCGCTCGCGGGCGTGGGAGGCGTTCACCGAGTGACCGCCACGCTTCGGTGAATCCATTCAACTCAAGGGTGTTCATAGGACTGCCATGGCCGATGAACACTGCGGGAATCTGTGTTGCCATGGAGACAGTGTGCCTCTTACGTGAGGCATGTGGTCGCTACGGTGGCAGGAATGTCGTCACAGTTTTCGTCTGTCATTACTTCGATTGACATGGCTGTATGGGAGTTCTTTGTTGGTCGGCCATTCATGACTGGCGTAGCTGAAGTAATCACACAATTAGGTGTTGCTGGCGTGTTGTTGCCAATGAGTGCGGTGCTTGGTGTTTTGGTGTGGTGGCGTTTTCGGTCTGTTGCTCTTGCCGTACAGCCATTTCTCTCTGTCTACGTCGGAG
>CAZCZM010000079.1:0-2400 GCA_964503445.1 uncultured Bifidobacterium sp. | reverse complement strand
CCACACGTGGCGCAACGCTGCTGTCGGCAACGCGACCCACAAACGGGAACGCACCACGCATGACCATGGTGGCGAAACGATCAAACAGATCCAGATACGTGCGCTCAAGTTCGCCAGGCTGACGACCAGTACGCCGTGACCATTCGCGCGTTAACACTGCAATGGTTTCGCCCTCGTGGCGCACGGGAATGGCCATTAAACGACAATCTTCGTCAATACCTTCAACAAAGATTTCGTCTTCCACAATTGCGCCGGTGCGGAATGCTTCAGCCAGCAATAGTGATTCGCTTCCCTCGGCCATAGACCCCACGCGGTCCACCAAATACAAGGTTTGCCCGGTGGCGGCGCGAACCTGAGCCAATACCAACCAGTTGTCACCAGCAACAGGCACATGCAACATGAGGTCTGCGAAACAGAGGTCGGCAAGCATTCCCCACTCGCTGACCAAGTTCACCAAGTGTGTGGTCTGCTCTTTTGTGAGTTCGGTGTGCTGACGCGCAAGTTCACCAAGTGTTGACATGGGCGCTCCCTTCTAGAAGCAAGTCTGCCCCACGCAATGGGTGTGAATGTGCCACTGATGCTGTGGCGTTGGGCGTTGTAGGCGCGTGGGCTCAGCCACCGAAGCCGATGCGACGGTCTTCGTCGCTACCGCCAGTATCCCTGACAACGATTGCAATACAAAAGCCCGATATCGGTCATTACAAAAGGTCCGCCACAAGCCGTGCACTCCCACTGAAATCCGGAGTGTCCACATTGATGACATCGAGTCGACCCAGCAATTACATTTTTCCCGCAGTTTCGACACGGAGCCTTGGGTCGCTCAGAGAGAGGCACAACCCCAGTGGTCGCCGACGTTGGTTGTTGATTCTGAAGTGCGGTTTTCAACGACGCCGCACTCGACTGAGCCAACTCTTGCATTCGCAGGTTGACCGCATCACTGACAATCAGTCGATAGAAACCGTAACAACATGCCAAGATGACGAATCCCACTGCCAATCCCAAGATCCACCATCCAGCACCGCCGTCTGAGAATGCGGCACCCGCAATGGAAACCAGCATCGTGAAGACTCCGATGGTTGCAGATATGTAGAACGCTGGTGGCATAACTACAGACGACTTAGCCTGCTGCATCTGCTGCCATAGAGCAGCGGGGCTAACCGACATAGTCACATTTGGCTGATAGGTCGGCTTCTGAACGGGTCGATGATTCTGCGATGAAACTGGCGGTGAATACGATGCTGGTCGGGAAGTTGTACGTGTCCGCTGGGTTGATGATGTGGGGCCATTCTGACAGCGACACCAAACTTTTGGGATGTTGTACATTCCACCCGAAATCGAGTACTGCTGTAATTGGTATGCCCCGCCGCACACTGCACAAGTTCCGAACCGCATAATTCTCGAATGTAACAAAAATTTCGAAGGCTAATTACCGTCGTATGTTCTTAAAGTCGACATACCTCACGCTCGGACAAGCGCGGCACACTATTTCTCCCTGCTCTGCCCGCCAGCGACATGATCGCTGAATCGGGCATTCACCCACATCGTCTGGTAGCACATCCTTAAGTTTTGCGACTGCCCGACCAAGTCGACAACTTCCCTGATTCCAATGGCCACACGATGTCTTCACACACGACCCAAAGTTTCGAAAACGGGTCTCCCATTTTTCTGGGAGTTCATTCGTTGCAACCGATTGTGTGTGAATGCTTGACACAAAAGTGAATCTGCCCGTTAGCTCATTAACGATTCCTAGAACGTGATGGTGGCCATTCGGTGGGTACGACGGACACAACAGCCGAGGAGCAGATGTTCCACGAATTGGAGGCCAAGAGTGACCCCGAAATCTGGCGCGTGAATATGCAAGCGTCAAACGTACTTTGAGCCGACTTGTCCGACTCCAACTCAACACATCTAACAACACACCCATGATTCCCCTCATCGGGCCTGATCCTAAGCCGGTCTGCATGCACCTCTGATGTCTTCGTGATTACAGATAGGCGCTGGTCTAGCTAGAGGTCAGCCGCCGAAGCCGATGCGACGGTCTGCGTCGCCCGAGCCAATTTCCACGTATGCGATTTTGGCTGACGGAATTGCGATGTCGCGACCCTTTTTGTCGGTAATCCACAATGTGTCGGTGGCACCAGTGAGAGCAGCGTTGACTGCAGCCTTCAATGCTTCACGTGCCTTGGCGTCGTCTTCTACTTCCACTGCGATCTCGCGCGGTGCTTGTGTGATTCCAATGCGAATGTCCACGATGTGTGTCCTTTGTTTGCTGTGTACGAAACGGTACTACCCGCGTGTGTGTTTCCCACGAAGACTCGCAGTCCGCGCGCGCACCATGCGGTTGTTTACAGAAGCTTCAAGCCTTTGCTGAAGATCTTCTTCGGCTTCATCTTGTCCACT
>CAZCZM010000078.1:0-2439 GCA_964503445.1 uncultured Bifidobacterium sp. | reverse complement strand
CTCCGACGTAGACAGAGAGAAATGGCTGTACGGCAAGAGCAACAGACCGAAAACGACACCACACCACAACCCCGAACACGGTACTCACGGGTAGGAGCACACCGATAACACCTAATTGAGTGATCAGTTCAGCTGCACCAGTCAGGAATTGTCGCTCAACAAAAAATTCCCATACGGCCGTGTCGACGGAGTTGATGACAGATGAAAATTGTGACGACATTCCTGTCACCGTAGCGAGTTTGACGCATGCGAAAACGGCACACTGTGCACATGGCAACACAAATTCCTTCTGTGTTCATTGGCCATGGAAGCCCTATGAACACCCTCGAAGTGAACGGATTCACCGAGGCATGGTGCTCGCTTGGCGAACGAATCCCTCGACCTCGGGCAATTCTGGCCATCTCAGCGCACTGGTACATACCCGGCACTGTTGTCACATCCATGGCTGCACCTCGCACCATTCATGATTTTTACGGCTTCCCCCCAGAACTATTCGAGGTGCAATACAACGCACCTGGAAGCCCCGAACTGGCATCGTCGGTGATCAACCTCCTCTCGCCACTCAGCGTGTCGTCCGACGACCACCAGTGGGGACTTGATCATGGAACATGGTCAGTCTTGGTTCATATGTTTCCCAATGCCGACATTCCCGTTGTTCAATTCTCAATTGATTCCACGTTGTCCATCGAGGAACATTTCGCAATTGGCCAGCGATTAGCTCCACTTGCAGCCGATGGTGTGCTGATTATGGGAAGCGGAAACGTGGTGCATAACTTATCCAGAATCAATTGGGCTGGCGGAAATACAGGCTTTGATTGGGCAAACAGATTTGACGCCCACGTGGCCAACATAATGACAAGCGATCCTTCACAGATTTCTAGCGTCACATCACACGATGACTGGGCGATGTCTGCACCGACGCCCGAACATTTTCTCCCGCTTGTCTATATTGCCGGCATTGCATCCGCCCAACAATCAACAGTCACGCCATTCAACTACGAACGGACGCTTGGTTCGCTGTCAATGACGTCCTACATCGCAGACCTTGTGTAGGAAGTGTTTACTGATTACCGATTCGTTCTGCGCGCAATGCTGACCGGCGCACCTTGCCAGCATCGTCTCGGAGTGCGAAATTAACAAACTCAAAAGTTCTCGGAATTTTGTACACCACAAGTCGTTCGCCTAGGAATTGTTTGAGATCGCTTTCAGATACTTCAGACTCAGATGCTTCAACGATGGCGTGCACGATATTTCCTTTGTCATCGTCAGGAAGTCCAATGACTGCACATGACTTAACCATCGGGTGTTCTTGAATCGCGGATTCAATCTCTGCAGGGTAAATATTTGCACCGCCCGACAAAATCATGTCAGCTGCTCTGTCACCGAGATACAGATAACCATCAGCGTCAAGACGTCCCATGTCTCCGAGTGATTCCCACCCACCGTCACGTGTTCGTGCAGACGCACCAATGTATTTATACGTGGGCGTATCACGTGGACTACGCATCCACACTTCGCCCATTTCCCCAACCGACAGTTCATTTCCTTCGTCATCGGTAATCATGACCGTGCCAGGAATGACGCGCCCCACAGAGCCTCGGTGCAACAACCATTCTGGTCCGCTAATCACGGTCGCAATTTGTGCCTCTGTGCCGGCGTACAACTCATAGATCTTCTCGGCGCCCAACCAATCAATCCACGATTGCTTCAACCATTCGGGGCACGGCTCTGCAAGATGCCAGACAATTCGTAACGATGACATGTCATACGACAAACGTTCGTCTTCAGGTAGACGCATGATGCGTTTCATCATTGTGGGCACCATGTACAACACACTCCCTTTGTGCGCCTGGACCGCATCCAATGTTTTGGCAGCATCAAAACGCGGGAGCACAACAAGATGCAAGCCATACAACAAGGCCTGCCAACTCCACACGGCCGGACCGTTGTGATACAGCGGACCAGGCATCACCAAACAACCACCGGGGTCCATCATGAGTGGCACAGGCGCTTCGGTATTAAGCGCTGCAGGATCACCCGAGACAATCAGTTTTGGCCGACCGGTGCTTCCACCCGATGTTGGCGCCTTCCACGCCGCCGACACCACATATGGAAGGTGAGATGCATCCCGCTGCGGTGCGCGATATCCGAATGGCACACAGGTTCGACCTGGATACGCCTGTTGATCTATGCCAATTAGCGCGCTCGGATTCGCCAATTCAATGATGGCATCTTGCTCCCGCTGTGGCAGTCGAGCCGATATGGGTTGGGGAGTTGCACCCAGTCGCCACGCTGCCACATACGCAATAAAGAAATCGATGCTGTTTGGAACCGCGACGGTGACCATGTCGCCGGCGCGAGTTCCATTCTCCGCTAGGTGCACAGCGAGGTTATAACCCTGCTGAATGAGGTCTGAACGCGAGATGGACTCACCCTCAC
>CAZCZM010000077.1:0-2470 GCA_964503445.1 uncultured Bifidobacterium sp. | reverse complement strand
CCGTTGACCCAAGTTTGAATAATTCCCTGTGGGGGTGTTGTTGGGTTGTCGTATGTTCCGGTGTCTCTGATTGTGCTGGAATCAAAAAGGACTACATCAGCAAAGTGTCCTACGGCAATGGTGCCTCGCTCAACAAGTCCGAATCGTGTTGCGGGAAGCCCTGTCATTTTGTGGATTGCTGATTGAAGTGGAAGAACATTTCGCTCGCGTGAGTACTCACCGATGACCCGAGGAAATGTGTGATGAAGGCGAGGGTGTGGTCTGGTTCCCATCGGAACACCATCGCTTCCAATCATGATGAAGTCTTCTTGCATGATTAACTCAATGTTGTCATCGCTTTGGTTTTGATACACGACGATGCAAGAATCCTTTTCCACTGAATAGATGTGACGTGCAGCAGTGGGAACGTCCATCCTCAATGAATCTGCAATGGCTTGAAGCGTGCACCCCTCCCATTCAGGAGTGTGTGGTGCGCTACCAATCAGAACGTCTTCGCCTTGCACGAAACCAAACGGTGACGGCCCGTCGAAGGCTCCACGCAGCACCAGCTGCTTCAGTTGGGTGCTACCGCGTGAATATGGATATTGGTCAGCCATCACATCGATGCCTTCTGCTCGTGCAGATGTGATTGTGTTGATGGCAGATGAGATCTTGTTGAAGTTCTCTGTTCCAATTGCTTTGAGGTGGGAGATTTGAACGCGAATACCAGTCGAGCGGCCAATAGAGATTGCCTCAGAAATACTTTCAACAAGCTCGTTGGCTTCGTTACGAATATGCGAGGTGTAGATGCCACCACGTTCTGCAACGATTGAGACAAGTTCAATCACTTCTTCGTGTGAACTGTACGCGCCAGGAACGTACACCAAGCCCGTAGAAATTCCGGTTGCTCCCGCATCTAGTGCTTGCTCAATCTGAGCTTTCATGTCGGTCATCTGTTGAGACGTGGGGGCCCCAACATCTTCTCGTCCCATCACTTTTTCGCGAACAGATCCATGCCCGATTAGCCCCACAACATTGACTGCAGGTTCCGATTCGGTCACTTTCTGTACCCACTCACCGAAGGGAACGGCACTTGTTCCACAATTACCAGTGACCACTGTGGTGACACCTTGCAAGGTCTTGAAGGACATTTGGGGATTGCTTAATAAAGCAAAGTCGTCATGTGTGTGCACGTCGATGAAACCAGGCGATAGCACCAAGCCGGTTGCATCAATCTCCTCAGCAGCCGATGCGGTGACAGTGCCGATGGCAGTGATGCGGTCGCCATCAATTGCGACATCTGCTGTGAACGGTGCAGATCCAGTCCCGTCAATAACTGTTGCATTTTTGACAACAAGGTCGTGAGGCATGAAGCGAGCCTAAGAGAGCACGGGACGTGGAACCGTGAAGGTTGCGGCTTTACCGCCCGCCGGGGTGAGGGCATGGCACAACTCAGCCAGTTCTTTATGAATGAAAAATACAACTAGACTTCGAGCATGAAGGTTCGTTTATCTATTGGTCATTCCGAGCGGCGAGGGTCACCTTTCAGCTCCCGAATGAGAATTCTGTTCATTGGAATAGTGATTGGGTCGCTGCTTGGGGTCGGAGGAGTGCGTGCAGTAACTCAATCGAAAACGATTGTGGCGTGCGCTAACAAGAAGACAGGTGTTCTTCGGTATGCGAAGAATGGAAAGTGTTCACGCGTTGAAACAAAACTGTCGTGGAACCAACAAGGTGTTCAAGGGCCGGCCGGTAGTGCTGGACCAACTGGACCAACTGGTGCAACTGGACCAGCCGGAGCAAATGGTTTAACGGGTGCCGCTGGTGTGTCACCGACGCTCCCACCGCTCACATGTGCAACTGGTGGAACATGTTCAATCGGAGACACTGGTCCTGGAGGTGGAATTGTCTTTTACGCAGCGCAGAGCCGTCAAACATGGGGCCAATACTTAGAGGCTGCTCCTATCGGATGGTTTGGAACTCAAACTGATCCAAATATTTTGTGGTGTGGGTCCGCAGCAACCTACTCGGGTCCAGGTGACCTCATAGCGACGAACGTTCCTGGAGGTGCAACAGCAACAGCAATTGGTTCTGGCTGGATAAATTCCATCAACATTGCAAAACATTGTCCGTATGGAGCAGCAAGTACTGCACGTATGTATCGAGGTGGAAGCAAGACGGACTGGTTTCTTCCGTCGAAAGATGAATTACAAGAGCTGTATAACCAGAGAGCAATTGTTGGCGGACTCGGCGAGATTAATCGCTGGAGTTCTACTCAATCATCAAATGATTCCACATTGGCGTGGCGTAAATATTTCAATGCGTCAAGTGGAGACGAGGGAAGCAAAGCTTTCGATAATGCAGTGAGACCGATTCGCGCTTTCTAGAAATCGGACTGGCACTTCAATTCACAGTGCAGGATGTGAACTCAATTTGATGGAGCCCAAGATGAGAATCGAACTCACGACCTACGCATTACGAGTGCGTTGCT
>CAZCZM010000076.1:0-2494 GCA_964503445.1 uncultured Bifidobacterium sp. | reverse complement strand
GACTGAGTGCAATAAGCGCGACCAGTGTTGCGAGGTACGGAAGCATGGGCATGAGCGCCGATGGGACGAACGTAATTTGTTGGGCTTGCAGTGTGAACGGCAACTGCAAGGTGAAGCCGAACAAAATTGCACCGAAAATCAAACGAATGGGGCGCCAGCCTGCGAATACAACAAGCGACAATGCAATCCAGCCAATTCCGTTTGTTGTTGCTTCTAAGTGCCATGCAGCGCTTTGCGCCAACATGTGGAACGCACCACCCAGTCCAACAAGTGCACCACCAATCATGGTGTAGCGAATTCGAATTGACGCAACGGATAAGCCTTGTGCATCAACGGTTGCGGGATCATCTCCTGTTGCGCGTACTTCCAAACCAGAACGCGTGCGGAACAAGTACCACGATGCAGCAACAGCAATCACAATTGTTGCGTATGTGACGATGTCTTGACCAAACACCACTGGGCCAATGCCAGGGATATCTGACAACGGACCAAAGCTGAGTGGCTCAATAGTTGTCTTTACTGTTTTTCCTTCAGCAGGTTTGCCGAGAAAGTTGGCAAGACCAGTTCCGAAAATCACCAGTGCCAAACCAGACACAATTTGATTTGCACGCAACACCACTGTGAGGAATGCGTGAATACCTGCAAGCAATGCGCCCAGGATGATTCCCATGATGCAACCCAACCAAATGCTTCCGGTGCTATCGGCAATGAGGAATGAAGTAATTGCTGATGTCAACAACATGCCTTCAATACCCAGATTCAACACTCCGGAACGCTCGGTGAACAATGCACCCAATGCCGCCAAGATAAGAGTGGTAGCAATGGCAATTGAGTCTGCGAACGACAGCAACCAAATGTTTGAGTTCATTGTGTAACCGCCTTCATGCGTACGGCGCGAATTTTGTAGCGACGGAATGCCTCACCACCAAGAGCGAACAACAGAATTGCGCCCTGCAAGATGATGCCAATGTGCTTAGGAGTGTCGGTAGAAATTTGAAGACGTTCGCCACCTACGCGAAGACCTGCGAACAAAATTCCACTAACGATGATTCCAGCGAAGTTGTTGCGAGCAAGTGCCGCCACAACGATGCCGGCGTAGCCGTAACCCAACAAGGTGATTCCTTGGTCGAGACGACCGAACGGGCCAGCAATCAACGTTGCTCCACCTAATCCAGCAAGCGCACCAGAGATCAACATGACCGAGATAGTGGTGCGATTCGCATTGACACCTGCGTATTTTGCGGCCTTTGGTGAATCAGAGATCACCTGAATGCGATAACCGAATTCTGTTTTCTTCACCACCCAGTACAGGAACAATGCAAGTGCCACCACAACGAAAAATGTTGGGTACAAACGCGTGTCGCCGAATGGCGACAGCGATGCCGAATCTGCAACCATGCGTCCCTGCGGGAAGCCAGAGTTTTCTGTCAGGAAATAACTGTTGGGTGTGTTCACGAAATGCTTCACCAAGCTTGCCGCCACATATGTGAGCAGCAAGGTGGACACAATTTCGCTGGTGCCCAATCGTGCACGAACAAATGCGGGAACAAAGATCCACACAGCACCAGCCACTGCACCAATCACCAGAAGAAGGGGAATCATGACGAATGACGGCAGGTGTGGTCCAAGTGCGAGCCCAGCCCATGCACCACCAATCATTCCCAGGTACAACTGACCTTCACCGCCGATGTTGTACAGGTTCATCTGGAATGAGAAGGCTGCTGCAATTCCTGTGCAGATCAGCACAGTGGACAATCCGAGTGTTTCAGTGAAACCACGGAATGTAAGGAAGCCATCGTCCAACATGTTCATGTACGTGTCGGACGCCGAGTATCCGGTGGCAGCAAGAAAGACTGCGCCGGCCACGAGTGCCGACAACACCGATATCAACGGAACCAATGCTGAGAGATACTTCGAACCTTCAGATCGTTGTTCAAAGACAATTCGAAATGGCGCGCGCATTATGAAGCTTCTCCTGTTGCAAGACCGGCCATTGCGGCACCAACTGTTGCGATATTTGCATCGTCGCCTTGTGTTTCGTGTGCAATTGCACCGCGATACAACACAAGAATGCGGTCTGCCAACGACATGATTTCATCGAGATCTTCAGAAATCAGCAAGATTGCCTGGCCGGCGCTGCGTGCATCGTCTAACAATCGACGCACAGTTTCAATTGCGCCGACGTCAAGACCACGTGTAGGTGAGCACACAACCAACAATTTCGTAGCAGTGCGTCCACCAGACAACTCACGTGCCAACAACACCTTCTGGGCGTTGCCGCCAGACAACTTACGAGCCAAGTGTTCTGGACCATTTGCTTTGATCTCGAACTGGTCAATAAGACGTCCGGCTTCTGGCTTTACCGACGCGCGATCTACAACAAACTTGCGATCACGTGTGAGAAGAAGATTGTCCAAGATGGACATAGATGGCACGAGTCCCATTCCTAAACGATCTTCCGGTACGTACGCCAAACCAAGTTCGCGTGCGTGAA
>CAZCZM010000075.1:0-2566 GCA_964503445.1 uncultured Bifidobacterium sp. | reverse complement strand
ACAGCAAGCGTGTGCGTGAGCACATCTTTGTGTCGGTGAATGGGATCTTGCTCTAGACGCATCAATCGCAACTCAGGCAAGAAGTAATCGACAAGACATGTATCAACCAAAAACCACAAACCCGCACTTGGAGAATTGGTGGTCATCAATTTGTCGAACTCGACTCGAATGCGTTCTGCGGAAACAATTGACAATCGTTCAGCCATCGCGGTCACTGCGTGTGTGATGGCAGGGTCAGGTGTAACACCTAACTGCGAAATGAATCGAGCGGCGCGCAACATGCGTAATGGGTCGTCACTAAATGATTCTTCAGGAGACAACGGAGTGCGCAATGTGCGTGTCATAAGGTCTGCTGCACCACCAAATGGATCCACCAGTGTGGGCGCCTCACTTGTTACTTCTAGAGCCAATGCGTTAATGGTGAAATCTCGACGCGACAAGTCCTGTTCAATGTCGTCAGCAAACACAACCTCTGGTTTGCGTGAGTCGGGTGAATACGCCTCGGCACGATGTGTGGTGATTTCGTAGACGCGCTCGCCCACCTTCAAACCAATGGTGCCGAATCGCTCACCCTGGGTCCAGACCGCGTCGGCAATTCCACTAACGATGCGCTTGATCTCCTCGGGGCGAGCCGTGGTGGTGGCATCAAAGTCCATGGCAGCCACGTCAAGTGCCGACTCCCCCAGAAGAAGGTCGCGAACCGTGCCCCCCACCAGGTACAGGCGATGCCCCGCAGCACGAAACAGTGCGGCAAGGGGTTCCATTTCCTGAAGAATTGGTGCAAAGCGGGGAGGAATCATGGTGTGGCCTGGTGGGTGCTGTCCAGTAAGACGGACAGGCACCACAAGGCTAGGCATCTCACGCCGCTCTTAGGTGGCCATATTGCAGGCGTGTCAGACGGCGTATTAAGCGGACAAGGTATTGCCGAACAGCTGCCACGCTAAGGCGCTCTTTGCCGTAAGGCTCAACCACAAATATGTCTTTTCTCCGAAGACATAGTCACTCCAACGACCCACTTTTCGATACTGCAGATATTGATTCAGGCCGAAGAGGTTGAAGAAAATGAAGATGCTGATGAAAATTCCGTAGACAAAAGTGGGCATGTCATCACCAGGGCCAATGAGGTAGATGAACAAGCCAATCCACGGAATGATGCCGACAATGCACCCAAACCAGAATGGTGTCCACCACACTTTCTGTTGAGGGCGGTTCACCACCTCCATGATCCAGCCAAACAGAATCATGGCGATGTTGCTTCCTGCTATTCCCAAGAGTCCAGCAATATCACCAATTCCAAAGACAAGGCAGATAGCCACAATCATGAGAGTGGACGAGATGGAGTACTCAATCCATCGAAATCTGTTTTGCTCTGCGGCAATTTCTGCGTCATAGGTAGCTCGACCGACAGTGGCCACAATCGCGTGAAACAGTGCGGAGAGAAATAGAAAGATCGCTGCCGCCCATGCGACGGATACATCAAACATGCGGTCGAGACGCGCAATGTCTAGACGATTATTCGGCACGTCATTCCAAAAGAATGACGTCACCGGAAGAGCAAAATCATTCGCCAGAACGAGTATCGCAATTGCTTGAGCGAAGTGAAGAAGAGCCGCGGCACTATTCAACTTCCGAAGACCTTGTGACGTTTGAGTCATCTGAAATTATTCCTTTACTAAACACTGTTTAGAGCCACTATACAGCGTTCACTGGGCGGTACTTTGTGGTGTGGCTCAAATTGTGAATCCGCCGGATATTGACTTTCTCCACCCACAACCATTTCGGCCACAGGGCACAGCCGGGCTCATTCTGGACGCCGCTGCCACAGCGGTTGCTCACGGCCTACCCATCGTCATTCGCGAGATATGCCGTCAGCTATCGCTCACCCCTGGGGCCCCATACAGCCATTTCGATAGCTCTTCTCATCTAGAAAGCGTCGTCGTGTACAACGGCTTGCTCTCTATGGCCGAATTCCTCGCGACAACGACCCCTCCCACCGGCGATCCGTGGGAGCGACTCGCTTCGGCGAGTCGCGGATACCGCACATGGGCTCTTTCACATCCTGCACTTTTTGGTTTTGTCCTTCCCACTGCAGGGCGCACCGACAACTCACCGTTCTCTGAACATGTAATCAACGCCTCTCGCGCTATTGCCGTTCCATCCACCCGTGCTCTTCGTGACGGATGGGATAGCGGGCGGTTTAGCCGACCACAGCCAGGACCCCCAGCCCATCCACTCGACATCCCAGGGGTTGTGTCGCTCAATTCAGACGAATCACGAATTGCCAATTCTCTATGGGCCATGGTTCACGGAGCAGTTGTTCTTGAACTCGCAATGGGTACTCATGACGGATGGGAGCCAGTTGACCCAATGTTCGACTGGATGATTGAAACCTTTATTTCTTCATTGCTCGACCACCCAAACGGCGCTGCGTTGGGGTTGTAATCCCAGAGCACACCATCTCCAATCTGGGTGGGCACTACCGTCTGAGAGATGAAAGTGGCAGAACAAGCGCCCCGAGAGGGAGTGATCTGGTCGGGCGCGACCACTGCTCGCCTTCGCCCTTGGC
>CAZCZM010000074.1:0-2661 GCA_964503445.1 uncultured Bifidobacterium sp. | reverse complement strand
AACTGAATCTCGACAATTTGTGCGAGGTCTTCACGAGTAAGCGAACGGAAGCGCACGATTTCATCAATACGGTTCACAAACTCTGGACGGAAATACTCAATTGGTTCACCAGGCAAATTACTGGTCATGATGAGTACAACGTTTGAGAAATCAACGGTGCGACCTTGCCCATCCGTGAGACGACCATCGTCCAAAACTTGCAACAGCACGTTAAAGACATCGGGGTGCGCCTTCTCAACTTCATCTAACAAGACAACGCTGTATGGACGACGACGAACTGCTTCAGTTAACTGACCACCTTCGTCATAACCCACATATCCGGGGGGCGCGCCAATCAGACGACTCACGGAATACTTCTCCATGTATTCGGCCATGTCGATACGAACCATGGCCTTTTCGTCATCAAACAAATATTCGGCAAGAGCGCGCGCTAGTTCGGTTTTACCCACACCTGTTGGTCCCAAGAACATAAATGAACCAATAGGACGATTGGGATCGCTCAGGCCAGCGCGACTACGGCGAATTGCGTTAGCCACCGCTGAGACCGCTACTTCTTGACCAACAACCCGTTGGTGCAATAACGCTTCAAGGTGCACCAACTTTTGCATCTCGCCTTCCAGCAATTTGCTGATTGGTACGCCTGTCCATTTCGACACCACTTCTGCGATGTCTTCAGCGTCAACTTCTTCTTTCAACATGCGATTGTCTTTTTGCAGCACGTCAAGATGTGCTGTTGCTGCATCGATACGTCGTTCTAGTTCTGGAATGCGTCCATAACGCATTTCTGCTGCGCGCTCAAGATCAACTTCTCGTTCAACGGCAATACGCAGTGTTTCTAGTTCTTCTTTAAGTGTTCGAATTGCAGAGATAGCTTCGCGTTCTGCTTCCCAATGCGCCTTCATTGTGTTGACTTGAGATTGCAGATCTTCAAGTTCAGTATCAAGCGCACTAATCCGTTCGCGTGACGCAGTATCTGTCTCTTTTTCTAAAGCGACTTTCTCAATTTCTAACTGCAAAATACGTCGTTGCACAATGTCGATTTCTGTGGGCAATGAGTCAATCTCGATACGTAGTTTGCTAGCCGCTTCGTCAACAAGGTCAATTGCTTTATCGGGCAAGAAACGATTAGTGAGGTAACGATTCGACAACACAGCAGCACTGACTAATGCTGAGTCTTGAATTCGGACACCGTGATGAACTTCGTACCGCTCTTTGAGGCCACGCAAGATTGCAATGGTGTCGGGAACAGTTGGTTCACCCACATAGACCTGCTGGAAACGTCGCTCTAATGCTGGGTCTTTTTCAACATATTTGCGGAACTCATCGAGGGTTGTTGCACCCACCATTCGAAGTTCACCACGCGCCAACATGGGCTTGATCATGTTGCCTGCATCCATAGCGCCCTCGGCACCACCAGCGCCGACAAGCGTATGCATCTCATCAACAAACGTGATGATCTCGCCTTCAGCATCAGTGATTTCTTTCAGCACTGCTTTGAGGCGCTCTTCAAACTCACCGCGATATTTGGCGCCTGCCAGCATTGAGGCGAGGTCTAGCGACACCAGGCGCTTGTTCTTTAACCCTTCGGGGACGTCACCATCGGCGATGCGTCGCGCCAAACCTTCAACAATTGCGGTCTTTCCTACGCCTGGTTCACCAATAAGAACTGGGTTGTTCTTGGTGCGCCGTGACAACACTTGAATCACTCGACGAATTTCTTCGTCGCGACCAATGACAGGGTCAATTTTTCCTGCGCGCGCACGAGCAGTGAGATCTTGTCCGTACTTCTCTAACGCTGCAAATTGGGATTCAGGATCGGGTGTGGTGACACGATGCGACCCGCGCACCTCGCGCAAGGCCTGCAACATCTCTTCACTCCCAATGCCAACACGTTGGTTCATGGCCAACATCAGGTGTTCAACAGACAAGTAATCGTCGTGTAATTCTTTGCGTGCACTGTCTGCGTTCTCCAGCACATTGCCAAGTTCGCGGTTCATCCGCGCTTCGGCTCCACCTTGGGCACGCGGTAGTGATGCCACTTTTTCTTCGGCCGTGGAGCGCAACATTCCAGAAGCAACACCAAGCTTCTGCAGAAATGCGGGAACGATTGTGTCGTCTTGTGACGTGAGAGCGACCATGAGATGGTCGGGTGTGACTTCAGGATTACCGTATCGACGCGCAAGGTCACCCGCTGCACCGATTGCTTCATTCGTTTTTGTTGTCCACTTTTTTGGATCAATTGCCATAGCGGTGACCCTCCTTAGCGTTGGGGATGAAAGATGCTGGGACGCTCACCAAAGAGCGTGACGGCCTGACGAAGCGGAACAAGGGCTCCGCGAGAATTGTGTTCGAGAGCATTCACAGCCTCGATGAGTGCTTGACGAAGTTCTGCAACCTCGTGACGCAGTCGCACCACTTCTTCTTCTAAAGACATGACGTGGCGAATGCCTTCAAGATTCATTCCGCTTGACGCAAGTTCAGCTATGCGCTTCAGTCGAGCAATGTCTGCATCGCTGTATCGACGATTTCCACCCGATGTTCGTGCAGGGGTGAGTAATCCACGACGTTCGTAAATGCGCAAGGTTTGTGGATGCATTCCTGCAAGTTCGGCCGCCACCGAAATGACATACACGGCTTGATGGTGCGGACGACTCATCGCGA
>CAZCZM010000073.1:0-2717 GCA_964503445.1 uncultured Bifidobacterium sp. | reverse complement strand
ACAGCAGTGTTTGCACGCCAATCCACTTCGCCTTTGCGATTCGTCAACATTCCACCAGCTGCTTGCACAATGGGAATCAATGCCGCAATGTCATACGGCTCTAGCCCCACGGCATCCACTGCAACATCAACTGCGCCTTGTGCCACCAGCATGTGCTGCCAAAAATCTCCGTATCCACGAACGCGCGATGCAGAACGTGTCAACTCATCAATATGTGAGGTCTTCCCAATTTTGTCCCACAGTGAATTCGCCGTAATAGACAACGATGCCTCAGACAACGACGCAACAGAACTCACATGAATAGGCGCACCATTGAAATACGCCCCACCATCAACCACGCCCCACCAACGCATGCCCATGGCTGGCGCCGACACAACTCCCATCACCGGCCCAAGATCTGCGTGCACCAGTGCAATCAAGGTTGCCCACACAGGTACACCGCGCACAAAGTTTGATGTGCCGTCGATGGGGTCTAACACCCATGTCCACTCAGTTGATGTTCCACCAGAACCATGTTCTTCGCCGTACCAGGAATGATGCGGACGACCTGCACGAATGAGATCCATCACCAAGGTCTCGCAACCGCGATCAATCTCGGTCACCTCGGTCTGATTCTCTTTCAAAGACACATTGAACGAACGCGCCTGAAAGTGCGGCAATGTGTACGCATCGGCTGCGTCGGCTAACGACAGGGCAAAGTCGAGTTCTGCAGCTAAGTCCAACGCCATACTGAAACGCTACGCCACAACGCGTTGCACAGACGCAACAATTCCTGCCGTGTCCAAGCCAAGTGATGCCAAGATCACATCGGGCTTGTTGTGGGGAATGAACTTTGTGGGCACGCCCAAACTGTCCACGGGAACAGTTGGCACCAGCGCATGAACAGCGTCAGCAATTAATGAACCAATTCCGCCATCGCGGATTCCGTCTTCCACAGTGACCACTGCACGGTGACCTGACGCATCGCTAATCATCGAAGCGTCCAAAGGTGCACATGACCGAACGTCGTACAACGTGGCACGAATTCCAGCAGCCTCAAGCAATGGCAGAGCAGCCTCTGCGGCGCCCACCATTTTCCCAACAGCCAGAATTGCAACAGAACCATCGCCCGACGCCAACTTCAACGCCGACAATCCACGACCCACTCGCGATGCATCAACTGAACGCGCCGCACCTTTTGGATAACGGATAACTACTGGACCCTCTGCAGCCAATGTCATGGCATCATGCACCATCTGCTCGACGTCTTGAACAGACGACGGTGCCAACACACGCATGCCGGGCACCTTCGACAACAACGCCATGTCATACACACCATGATGCGATGGACCATCGTCGCCAGTGATGCCTGCGCGATCCAAGCAGAACACAACAGGTAAGCGGTGTAATGCAACGTCGTACACCACTTGGTCCCACGCGCGTGACAAGAACGTGGAATATAACGCCACAACTGGACGCAATCCGCCCATGGCCATTCCTGCTGCCGCAGTGACTGCATGTTGTTCTGCAATTCCCACGTCTAAGAAACGATCAGGGAACATCTCTTGGAATTCCAGCAAGCCAGTTGGACCAGGCATTGCAGCAGTAATGGCCACAATTCGCGGATCATTCTTTGCTTCGGCCAACAATGCTTCACTGAATGCGCCGGTGTAACCCGATGGCCCCGACTTCTTTGGTCCATTCGCAGGATCAAACATGGGAGTGTCGTGCAGATGCTTTTCGTCATCGTCTTCAGCAGGGGAGTAACCACGACCCTTTTGTGTTAACACGTGCACCACAAGCGGACCTTCGTCCTCGCGTGCCAATGCAGCGGTTAAGGCGCGTTCTAATTCTTCAACGTCGTGGCCATCAACGGGGCCCACGTAACGCACACCAAGTGCTTCAAAGAATGATGGTGGCTGCAAGAACTCGCGCACCGCTGCCTTGAATGCCTCAACGCCGGATTCCGCTTGCTTACCAACAACGGGCAAGTCACGCATGAATGCTTCGAACTTGCGTTGACGACGCACATACACAGGGTTCAAACGAATGTCGGTGAGTTTGCGCGACAACTTGCCCGTTGCGCGATCCATCAGTTTGCGTTCGGGGACGCGTGGCAATTCACCCGTGACATCGCCTGACAACACTGCACCACCATGTGAGAGGTTCGAAATGGTCGGTGCATACGAACGCCCGTTGTCGTTCAACACGATGATCACGCGGCTCTTTGAATGCCCGAGATTGTTCAACGCTTCGTACGCCATGCCGCCGGTCATGGAACCATCACCAATCACGGCAACGATGTGTCGGAAATTGTTGACTCCCGCATCACGTGCAACTGCGAGTCCGTGGGCATATGAAAGCACCGTGGAGGCATGGCTGTTTTCGATGAAGTCGTGGCGGCTCTCTTCACGACTGGGGTAACCCGACAACCCGCCATGCTGGCGCAATTTGCTGAACCCTGATTGGCGCCCTGTGAGAATTTTGTGCACGTACGCCTGGTGTCCGGTATCCCACAACACGGCGTCGGTAGGGGACTCAAATACTCGGTGCAGCGCAATGGACAATTCCACTGCTCCGAGGTTTGACCCCAGATGTCCGCCGGTCTCAGCGACTGCGTTGACAATAAAAGTACGAATCTCATCGGCTAGCTCATCCAACTGCGCGAACGACAGCGGACGAAGGTCTGCTGGTTCGTGGATGCCATCGAGAAGCGCCATATAGGTATAAGGCTACGG
>CAZCZM010000072.1:0-2735 GCA_964503445.1 uncultured Bifidobacterium sp. | reverse complement strand
GAGGCAGACACAAAACGCCGACTTGTTGCAGCACTCGTTGTCGTGGCAGGTCTGGTGGTCTTGATTGCAGGACGCTAAGCGCAACGCCTTAGAAGTAGATGATCTTCTCTGCGTTTGCTTCGGCTTGATCAAGATCATCGGTATACGCACCAGTTGACAGATATTTCCATCCACCATCGCACACAATGAACACAATGACGCCTTCGTCAATCTCGCCAGCAACTTTCACTGCACCGGCAAGTGACGCACCAGACGAGATACCAGCGAAAATTCCACACTCTTGAACGAGACGACGAGTCCATTCGAGTGATTCGCGTGGGCGAACAACACGCTTACGATCAAGCAGATCGCGGCCGTGCCAGTTGTCAAACACTGGCGGAATGTAGCCATCGTCCAAGTTGCGTAAACCTTCAACACGTTCACCCAATGGTGGCTCGACAGCAACAATCTTGATGTCGGGATTTTGCTCTTTGAGATATTTTCCCGTTCCCATCAATGTTCCGCTGGTACCCAAACCGGCAACAAAGTGTGTGATTTCTGGGCAGTCGCGATAAATCTCTGGCCCAGTTCCTTCGTAGTGAGCACGCGGGTTTGCATCGTTGGCGTACTGATACAAGAAGCACCATTCCGGATGCTGTGCTGCCAATTCTTGAGCGCGACGAACTGCGCCGTTTGAACCTTCTTCGCCTGGCGTCAAAATGATTTCTGCGCCGAATACTTCCAGCATTTGGCGACGTTCAATGCTGACTGATGTGGGCATCAAAATAGTGATGGGATAGCCCTTCATCTTGGCGATGGCTGCAAGTGCGATTCCGGTGTTTCCCGACGATGGTTCAACAATTCGCTGGCCAGGCACAAGACGACCAGTGCGCTCGGCATCTTCAATCATCGCTTTCGCGATGCGATCTTTCACGGAGCCAAATGGGTTTTGGCTTTCCAACTTCGCCACGATGCGAACATTGGGATTAGGAGACAAGTTGGAGACGTCGACCATCGGGGTGTTGCCGACAAGATCAAGGGAATTCTGCAAAACAAACACAGACCCTCCGTTCCTTCTCACATCCGCGATTGACATGGTTCTCCTTCGTGGCTGCCGGTTCAGCCACCAGGTGAAACAACCCCACCTGACGAACTATTCCCGATAAATCCAGTCGGAATTGTAACCTTCGACACGGCCATTGTCACCCCCTAGGCGGAAACAATGACCTCTTCGGTGATGTCGGTCCCGCGAATGAGGAACGAGCGGGGCCGCGGATCACCCGTCTTCAGGCTGACGATGATGTAGTGCCAGTTGGGATCGGGGGCCTGTGCCACGTCAGTGGAACTGGGATAGGCCTCGGTATGGGTATGGCTATGAGCACATCCCAGCACTTCTAAACCCTCTGCTTCGGCCGCAAGTTCTGCCCGCAGATGTTCTTTTGGGTCAATGGTGTACACGAGCGCGCTGTGAGCAATGTTTGTGCACGGAACGAACCGCACAACATTGTTGGTGCCAGGTTCGCCCACCAACAGGCCACACATCTCTTCGGGATAACACTCAATGGCATGTTGACCCATGGCATCAACTGCAGAAGCTGGGACCTTGATGGCGTTGGTGAGCGGCTCGGACATCGCTGTGAAGGCTAGCGGTACGCTCAAGTACCCCTATGGCCAAGTCACCAAACACTGTTCTCGCGAGTAATCGCAAGGCACGCCACGACTACGAGATTCTCGATGTGGTCGAGGCGGGAATTGTGCTGGTCGGCAGCGAAGTAAAGAGCCTGCGCGCTGGCCAGGTACAACTTGCAGATGCCTATGCACGAGTACTGGATGGCGAAGTGTGGCTAGATGGGGTTCATATCGCGCCATATTCATTTGCGGTGGGAGTGGGAGCACACGACCCGGATCGTCCTCGCAAACTGCTGCTTCATCGCGACGAGATCAACAGATTGCATGATCGCATCGCACGAGAACGACTGTCATTGGTTCCACTGGCGTTCAAGCTTGTTGATGGTCGCGTCAAAGTAGAACTGGCGCTGGGCCGCGGTCGCAAGAAAGCCGACAAGCGACAGTCCATTGCGGAAAAAGACGTGCAACGAGAAATTCAGCGTTCGCTCGGCCGTCAACGCAAAGGTATGGAGTAGCGAAAATCTTTCGCACTCCCACGCCGTACACTGAACATCACACAACCAACCAATGGGGCTGACAGGTTTCGACAGCAGTTTCGTTGTTTGCACGTGCAACCCGAATTGCTCAGATTCGTTAAACGGGGCAAAAAACAGAATTGCCAACGAGCAGTTCGCTCTCGCCGCCTAATACTCGGTAGAGAGACATCGTGACCAGCAATGGCGCACGGGGCCAGTCCATCGCAGCCCGGCAACAGAAGCGGAGGATGACGGCGAGAAAGAACGCTGACGATGAGAAAGACCATTGCCATGTTGGAAAGACAGCACGCGGCCTAAGTAATTAGGTAATCGACCCGTCGATCACGTTGCGTCAGCGTGAAAACGGGAATGGTTGTATCACTGGTAAATAGCGCCTGATGGACGGGGGTTCGATTCCCCCCAGCTCCACCATGTAGACAATCGGGTTTTGTCCCGTAGTAGTTCACTACAGTCGTGACGTGATTGCGCAACAAGCAACAACCGAGGGTGTGTTCCTTTTTGTTGCCGTCATGGGAACCATCGCCTTTGCGTTATCAGGCGTGTTTGCATCGGCTGAGGCTGGCCATGACTGGCTTGGTGCGGCCGTTTTAG
>CAZCZM010000071.1:0-2842 GCA_964503445.1 uncultured Bifidobacterium sp. | reverse complement strand
CCCCGACCCTCTCCTTGTAAGGGAGATGCTCTAGCCAACTGAGCTAAACGCCCGAATATTTCGGAGCCCTCACTCTATCGTCTAACGCCAGTCGACCGTCACCCAAAAGCACGAATGGCTCGGACACGAATTGCCTTGATGGCAGGCCCCGGAACCGTCCATTTCATACGATCAAACTGTTGACCGTCCTTAAAGTTGACAGTCCACGCGTTGTCAAAGTCGTATTCCGACGACGACCAGTAGTAACTGCGCTTCAGTGGGTCAATCGGCGTATTTGCGGTTTGCATGAATGTGTACATCAGTTCAAGTTCATCTTCAGATGGCAGAAACCAATCATCAAAACCATTCACTACAAGAGATGCGGCGTAGCGGGCCGCATAGTTTCCTCGCCCATAGGTGCGAATAATTCGGGTGGTGTTTGTCTGACCCTCGCCGATCAATTTCGAATTGACGCGTTTGATGCGCGCTGTACCAGTGCGAGTGTCTGAATACAGACGGTTTCTTCGATCGTTCACAGACAGTCTTTTCCATGGAAGACCAACAGCCTCGGTTGATGATGGAGATGCTTCCAAATAGCGACCCCATGGCTTGTTTGGGCCTCCATCATAAAAAACAACGCCACCAGCGGGACCGATATCTCCAACGACGCACGGACCCTGTTCTGAGCATGTATTTCCCGTGAGTTGAGGATTGCTGACGGAAGGCTGCGCCCCAGCAGTCGCACCGAAAGCACGCGTTGGCATCAGTCGGTACAGCAACGAAGGAAACCCAGACATACCGTGCTTCGCATTACGAACGCGATCTTTATTTGACCTGATTGGAATGTTGTTGACACGTCCTACACCATTCTCATCCGTGAATTGAGTGCTGTCTTGAAACATTTGATACCACGCAAATGCCGCAGAATTTTCTGAAGATGTCCAATATGCCGCCTTGTACAACGTGGGCCACTGACCAAGCGTTGCGCGGTGGTATGCAAGATCAAGTTCATCCTTAGACGGCAGATACCAGTCAGACTTTCCACCAAGCGTGAGGTTGGCAACATACAACGCCGCATATTTACCGTCGCCATTTTGCGCAATGATTCGCTCTGTGTTCACAGCGCCCATGCCGATTGCGCGGGCATCAATTCGTTGACGCTTTGCAGTTCCCGCATCACTATCGGAATACAGTGACTCAGTCGGACGCAACGACCACGGAAGACCACGACCAGCAGAGATCGGACGAGCCTCGATATAGGAACCCCACCATTGAGGAGAACCCGCCACATAGATGACTCGCCCACCACCGGGACCAAGATCACCCACCACACAATTGCCTCCGGCTGCACACGTGGCTGCGCTTGCATGGGAGGATGCAACAAACAGCGATGCAACGATGGCTGTGACGAGTGCAATGCGTTTCATGCCCTAGTTCTATACCCAAGGCACACCTCTTCGATGGTCAGTACATACTTATTGGCGGCGTGATGCCATAAGCGATGCCAGCATCTCTGGACTCGACGCAATAACTGGTCGGCGGCGAGCATTGGGGTCAATCGTCATCAGATCCTGGTCATTTGCCTCTGCAATCACTGCGCCTGCTTCAGCACAAATCAGCACGGCAGCCAGATAATCCCACACGCCAAGACCGTCATAGTCAATGAAACCGTCCACGGCACCCTTACCAACAAGTGAGATATCGAGAGATGCAGCGCCCATGGTGCGCACCTGCCACCAGCCGTGTCCGGGTGCTGGTAACGCATTCGTTGCAACAACTGCTTGATCTGGGTCAACACATCCCGAAACGCGCATGCGGAAACCATCAACGTTGGCACCAGCACCGCGAATTGCTGCATATCGAACTTCGGTACCAGATTGCTCTGCAACTAATGCAACGCGTGGTCCGTGCTCGTCAACAACACAGAGCGATGTAGCGAACCATGGAAAACCTTTGCTCGCATTCGTAGAACCATCAACTGGGTCCACAACAATCAACAACTTGCCTGGAGGCAGCGGCCACTCCATGTCGCCTGATCCCGATTCTTCGCTCAACACAAAGAACCCAGCGGCTTCGCACATGTCGACAACTATCTCGTCAACTGCAACGTCGCCTGAGTACTGCCCCTCACGATCGCCAGTAAATGTCCACAAGACTGTTTCATCGATGACATCGGCCGCGGCATCCGCAACATCGTGGAGAAACCCAAGAATGTCGCGATCATCAGAACTGCTATCAAAGCGGGGCACAACTCAACGGTAGTGTTCTTGAGCGTGGCAGTTATTGATATCGCGGGATTTGTTTCCGACATGAAGAGCCACGCACTCGATCACGGATTTCACGTACATGACGAACGTCATTTTGTGGAAACGTATTCACTTCGCCAATTGTGGGAAGTCGACCTACACCCTGAAGAGGCATGCAGTGGCCCCATGGACCTACATGTCAGCCTCGAAGCAGACCCCCGCATACTCTTGAGTTTTGAAGATGTGGTGCTGGCCCTTGACCACCCCGACGATGAGCCCCACGGCGACCATGCATTCACCTTGATGTTCACATGGGCATTTCCCCCACTGACTCGCCCACCAGACCTGCTGGTCTTGGCAACGGAAATTGCCGGACTAGGCGGCGACCTACTTCCTCTTGAAATTTCTGCAATTGATTCGTTTCACAAAGTCACCGACGCCGCCGAAAGAAGTCTCAGCATTGTGGGTCGATATTCCATGCCGTTAGCCAACATCTACAGAGGCGATAGCGAGTTTGTGTGCGACTTATTGAATACTTCGCGGCACATCAGTTTGAACCTTCTTGAACGCGTCGCCATGTGGATTGACAGCGATCAGTAATCACGCCTTACGGCGCA
>CAZCZM010000070.1:0-3370 GCA_964503445.1 uncultured Bifidobacterium sp. | reverse complement strand
AACTGTTTCGCAATCTTCTTACACCGATTTGAGACCGACTTCGCACCGCGGGCGTTCAGTTTCCGCAGCCTAGGAATCAAATCCTCAAGCAATGCATCTTCCACTTCTGCAAAGTTCGCTGCTGCCTGCAATCCGTAGTAGGCCACAATCTTGCTGCTATCAGTTTCGGACCACTCCATGACAACTTCATATGCTTTGCGTCGTTCCGCTGGCGTGAGTTTCATGTGTACCAATAGCTGCGGCACATGCCATCGCACCTCTTGTTGCGTGTAGTTGAGAAGATTTTTGAGTATCAACTTCTTGAACTCGTGTGTAGTAGCAGGATCGGATTGCGCCATTTTCATCGCCACGTAGCTCGCCCTCATTGCGACAACTGGGTCGTCATCAAGGAATAGTTGGTAGACCTCTCTCCTTAGCGGAATCGAGGCGAGAGCCTTTTTCACGACGGACTCAGATCGGCCGACTGAAGTCCGTGTTCCACCCAACAACTGATCCCTAATCGACTTCACCATGAAAGAAATCGTAGAACGCTCGGGAAGCGTCCCGTCAGAAGGCGCGCTTTATGTCGGTGATCAGTCCCCTGACAATCCACACGACGACAGCAGCCGCAGCACCGAAGTTGTCGTTCCACGTTCCCGCAGCCGCCCACACCTCGTCGTACTTCAACAAGTCGGGGTCCACAAACACACGCAGTTGTGTGCTGTGGCCAAGGGGCGGCACGCCACCGTTCGGTACAGAATCGAAAGCTTCCCCGATGATCACTGGTCGTACCACCAGATCCATGAACCGTGGCTGTGAGCGTGCGCGAGAACCCGGGCGCCAGCGATCTCACCCTTTGAAAAAGTCACCAACCCGACGACGCTCGGTAGGGGGCCTGCCACTTGTGGAGGCTCCAGTTCCGCAAGGTGAGACACGACGCCTGGTGCTTCGGCACTGATCCAATAAATGTCTCGCTCCTGGCTCGCAGCCATCAGTTCCGCAGACAGTCGAGCACGATATTCGAGATCCATGTATGCAACCACCCAAGTAGTTGTGACAACTATTGGCCCCTGAACCGAAGAGAGAACAGCAGAAAGCATCTCCAGTGCGTCTCCCTCGATGAGTTCGCTCGGCCTTGATGCAGCAAGCTCAAGTGCTGCGCGCGTACGGTCCAATCGACCGGTGTCTGGCCACACACATGCGAGTAGCCAACGCGCGTCGTCTTCATCGGCAGGATTGAGAATGTTCCTGTCGATTCCTATTCGTCGTCCGATCGAAATGCTTTTGCGAGGCGGATTACCCGAGAGCACTTCCGATTTGACCCTCACTGTGCTGTCGCGAGGACCAAGCGAACCGTGCGATCCATAGTCAATGAAACAATCGTCAAGTCGAAGTGTCAGACCGGCACTCGTCCCCACATCAACCAACGTCAAACTGTCCCGGTTCGGTATCGCCGCCAACGCAGGCGCGATCATTGCCACCCTCCCGATTTCGTTCGTTTGGGTGAACCGTGATGCAAGAATCGGCCGCAGTTGCTCTTGCGACTTGAGAACCGCTTCTACGAACGCGACTCCAACGCCTCCCACCTGATTATCGGAATAGAGAACTGACAACTCTGGCTCGAGACCCTGGAGTACACGTTCGTGCATCGCTGCCAACAGGAGATTCGGCTGGTGTGCGTGGCTGGGCAACGAAGACACGAACTCCATCACGCCCTCACTATTGGCGCACGCCGTGGTGATGGCTTCGTACAAGGGTGAATATCCCTTGCATTCGGTCTCTGCGAAGAAGCGCCAGTAGTCGGCCAGCGTTTCTCTTTGGGACTGCTCCTTAGTCATTGGCGCTTGATGTTAGAGACAACACCACCGGCAACGCGCACAATATCCGCGGGCGCAGTACCGAAGTTGTCGTTCCACTTTCCCGCGGCCGCCCACACCTCGTCGTACTGCAACAAGTCCGGGTCAACGAACACACGTAACTGAGTGCTGTGACCAAAGGGAGGCACGCCATGTTTGTGTTTGGAAACCCAGGGTTCAGGTTTTGCCAACTCGGCCAAACCACTCCTGCACCAATGGAACCGCGTGATACACGACCGAAGCGTGGTCAAAATGGCCGACAGGCACCACTTCGACATTTCCACCACGTTCACGGATCTTCTCGGCGCCGAGTAAAGCATCATTTGGGTGCACATCAACATCGGCATCGCCGTAGTACAAACGCAACGGCGCACGCGGCGCCCAATCGAACGCCTCGTTCTCCTCTAGAGCATCGCGAAACCACGATGATTCACCGACACGGTAGCCCTGCACCCAGTCATTCCGGAACATTGGAAGCGGAGTCAATGGCAACTGTTTCATGATGTCATCACCGGCATGTAGCCCATCAAAGAGATCCTTCACCAACATGGCCGCATCATCTGTGAGCAATGACTCGAGAGGTTGGTTGTAAGCGCGCGAGTACGAGTGTGCAATGTATGCAAGGTAAGTGCTGTGACTTGTTGCATGACCTTCCAAAGCCCACGGCAACGTGACGTGCGCCAGGTCCAGAGGTGGCGCAATGGACGCAGTAGCAAGCACTTCGGCCTCGTGTATTGGTGATGCTTCAAGTTGGCGTTGAAGTACCGCCACAGCGTGTGCCCCTTGCGAGTACCCGACCAACATCAACCTCGGACACCACTCAATACCCTCAACGCCGCAGTGAGATGCAACAGCACGAATGAAATCCGTTGCTGCATCGACAGTAGAGACGGTGTGCATGTAAGGGTGGTACGTATCCGATGTGCCAAGACCGATGTAGTCGGGTGCAAGAAGCAAATGACCGCTTCCAGCAAAAAGTGCGCCAACCAGCAATCCCACCAGTCCGCCTGCTGACGGAGCTTCCGATCGCGTTGGGTTTGTTCCGTTCAACCACATCACAGACGTATTCGCGCGAAGATTCTTCGGAATACCTAGGAGTCCTGTTGCCAACTGTGGTTTGCCAGAGAGCTCGGTCCAATACGTGATGCGGTACAGCACTATTCCATGACGAACTGGAAATCGCTTTGGGATACGCGCGATGCGCTGTGCAATCCGAAGCTTCAGAGCCGAATGGGCACTCAACTTCTCTACTAAGACGAGAGTTCCTCGTGATTGACTGCTCGAGGGCATCACCAAAATCTAGTGAGGATCTCAACTTCAGGCGCGCTTGAGGTCGGTCACCACACCATCAGCAACACGCACGATGTCCGCAGGGGCTCCACCGAAGTTGTCGTTCCACGTTCCCGCCGCGGCCCACACCTCGTCATACTGCAGCAAGTTCGGGTCCACGAACACACGCAGTTGAGTTGTGTGACCAAAGGGGGGCACGCCACGTTTGGTTCATGAAACCCTTTGTCGTTGATCGGTCTACCAGT
>CAZCZM010000069.1:0-3768 GCA_964503445.1 uncultured Bifidobacterium sp. | reverse complement strand
TCACGCACGTAAAACGCGTCGACCACTTCGTCGCCCAATGTGAGTACTCGAGCATGACGAATATCAAGTCCAAGATCTGCCATCGCCTTGGTGATGCGATGCAGAACACCAACAGTGTCTGGAGCCCTCACTTCAAGAAACGTGGCATTTGACGACGCCATGTCATCAAAGCGAACTGTTGGTTGAGCTGGTGCCGTGGCAGAGCTTGCACGACGTGGTCGAGCACTTGCGGCTCGATCAGCAAGGCGAGATTCCACTGCTAATCGCCCAGACAATGCCAATGTCAAATTGTTGACAATTGGTGCCCAATCAATATCTCCATGTGGTGACAACACTCGAAATTCTGATGCAGCCATACCTTGTTCATCGGAATGTGCTTCTGCCCCCAACACATCAAGACCACTGAGCGCGAGAACTCCTGCCACTTTGCTAAATGTTCCTGGCCTGTCTGGACTGACAATCGTGACTCGATCAGAGTGAGTGCTAACTGCAATCTCACCTGCTGCCATCAATTCAAGAACACTTGCGTCAGGAAAGAGACGCCATACAACCTCTGATACGTCACCACCACCCAACACATGCCGTACACGCTCTACGAGAAGAGAAATTAACTCTGCCTTCCATTCGCTCCATGCAGACGGTCCTGTTGCCAGTGAATCTGCTTCAGTGAGTGCATGTAATAGATCGAGAACAACAACCGAATGCACTTTTTCTGCAACCATCGAAATAGTGGCATCATCAGATAGGTCTCGCCGCGTCGCGGTATCAGCAAGCAAGAGATGATGTTCAATCAACAATGAGATGATTTCCTGATCAGCTGGAGCTAATCCCATCCGCGGACCAATGGTGGCAAACATTTCCACGCCAACATCTGTGTGGTCACCGGGATATCCCTTCCCGATGTCATGAAAGAGTGCAGCAAGAACCAATAGATCGGGACGGCTCACCCGATGAACAAGCTTGCTTGCATTGGCAACTGCTTGCCACAAATGGCGATCAACGGTGTATCGGTGAAACGCATTACGTTGTGGTTTACTGCGTACGGGACCCCATTCGGGCAATACCCGAACAAGCAGATTGCGTTGGTCGATTGCTTCCAGAACAGGGATTGCAGACTCTCCCTCAAGCAGCAACGCCACTAAATCATCGCTTGCACCAGCAGGCCACGGATCTGGCCACACCTGTAAAAACTGCCCCAGACGATCAAGTGACGCACGATCAATTCGTGCTTTCAAACGAGCAGCTGCGGTAGCGATACGCAAAACCAATGTGGGGTCTGACGACACATCGACATCATCAGTCAAGTGCACTTCACCATTCACAACTTGCACGCCGGGTGCGAGGGGTTGCGCAATTGGTGAGCGATTTATTGGTGGATCAAGTCGTGCCCACACTTCATCAGCAATCCATGCAACTCGGCGTCCCACTTCAGCAACCGACGCCATCAGTGCATCGTCCGAATCATTCCCCGCCAGTTCTGCAACTGCGCGTTGATCTTCTAATCGCAACACTTCGCCAGCACGACCAAGATGGCGATGTAGCGCAACACGAACACCTAGGAGAACTTCATTACAACGAGATAACTGACCATCGTCTCCGGGAAGTAGTTCTAACCCAGCTTCAACTGCCCAGTGCAGCGCATGAATGTCGCGAAGACCACCCATGCCCTCTTTCAGATTCGGTTCAAGCAAAAACGCAACTTCGCCGTCTTTTTGATATCTCTCAATCACTCGACCATGAAGTTCGCGCAACCAATCACGGCCACGAGCGCGCCAACTTTTCATCGCGTCTGAAATGATGTCGTCTCCAAGACTCGCATTTCCCGCAATGACACGTGCCGTCACCAATGATGTTGCAGTGTCTAAATCTGAACCACACAACTGAATTGTTTCTTTGGGGGTTCGCACCGAATGACCCAATTTTGCACCTGAATCCCACACTGGGTACCACATCCGAGATGCAATGTCCGAAATGTTCTTGACGTTGCGATGCACCAAGAGAACATCGAGATCACTGAATGGAGCTAGTTCTCGGCGACCGTATCCGCCAACCGCCAGTAGAACGATGTCGTCAGCTTTCTTTTCACCAGCAACTGCATCGCGAAACAAGTCGGACAACCACTCGTCAGTTGCATCCGAAAGCTCGCGGCAGAATTCAAGACCCTTTAGTGCAGAATTCTGAAGTACGTCTGCACGCCGTGTCATCACTGCAACTTTCCCTCGTCACGTCGACGCGACAAAACTGTGGCCGCTTTCCAAGCACCCCATGTAATGCCTGCATCGTGAACATCTTCGGAGAGATCACGCCATGTCAACGGGCCAAACGCGTACACGTCATTTGGCATTGCACGAATCTCAAACTCATCTCGTTGTGCATATGGCACATTTGCAGTCTCAAGGTCAGCATTCACCGTTTCCGCACAACGACGAATGACGTGCAACGGATTTTCTCGTTGGTCGTCCACATCGCTTTTCAGAAGTTCCGACAATTCATTTCGAATTGCTGTCTGAATCCGCAGAATTATTGCGGCCTCATCAAGAGCCACGCCTGGAGCAATGTGCTGCAATCGACCACGGACCCAATCGGGGGTTGCCCGCATCACAGCATCAAACAATGCTGCGGAATAGGGCTCCGAAACACGTGAATCGCCTGCATTCGTCATAACTAGCGAGGAGTGTAAGGACGCCCGCCTGACAGGAACCACCCCGAAACAAACATGCAACAAAGTTGTCGCAATTCCTGTGAACGCACTCCACTATCCCGCCCAATTCTCGGCTTCATTACACTGCAAAGACACAGTTGGAGGCCCACATGACGTTCACCCCAAGCACTCCTCCGGGTTTCCCCGGACGCATTGGTAAGACAATTTCTGAGTCCAGTCCGTATTTCCCCCAGCACAATTCGGGCAAAGACTCACCCAACATCCTTCTGGTGCTTCTCGACGATGTGGGTTTCGCTGACTTCGGCTGCTACGGATCTGAGAATAAGACACCAACTATTGATGCAATTGCTGCACGCGGTTTGCGATTTTCTGGTTTTCACACCACAGCTATGTGCTCCACCACCCGCGCCGCACTACACACTGGCCGTAACCACCACTCGGTTGGAGTTGGCTGCTTGGCAAACTTTGATAGCGGGTATCCGGGTTACCGAGGAAAGATCACTCACGAAGCTGGAACACTTGCCGAAATGTTGCGCCCACATGGATATCGCAACTACATGGTGGGGAAATGGCATGTCACGCCGCTCACCGAAACTGGCCCCACTGGCCCATTCGATGGCTGGCCCCTCGCACGCGGGTTTGACCGCTTTTACGGATTTCTCGATGCAGAAACAGATCAATTCAGTCCAGAAGTAGTACGCGACAACTCACATGTCAGCGCACCCGGAACATATTGGACCGGATATCACCTCACTGAAGATCTGATTGACAACGCCATCACGTATCTTGCCGAACATACAGCTGGCGCACCAGATGCTCCATGGATGATGATGCTCGCACCAGGTGCATGCCATGCTCCGCATCAAGCCCCCATTGAATACATTGATCGCTGCGAGCAGTACTACTTGGATGGCTGGGATGCGGCACGCGAACGCAGACTTGCACGTCAAATTGAATTAGGAATTGTTCCACCCAATACTCCACTTCCCCCTCGCAATGACTTCGTCTTTCCGTGGGAAGACATTCCGGCAGAACAAAAGCCATTGTTCGTTCGACTACAAGCTGCATATGCAGCAATGCTTGAACATTTTGATGATCACTTCGCC
>CAZCZM010000068.1:0-3824 GCA_964503445.1 uncultured Bifidobacterium sp. | reverse complement strand
CGAACCGCCGCATCGACAAATGCTTGAATCATCTCTTCCACTTCAGCAGTGGTCATTGCGCGAGCACCCATTTTTGCGTCATCACCTGCGCTCACAGGCTCGGTGCCGATGAGGTCTTTGGGTGAGCGTCGACCCGCGTGGTGCAACTGCACGATGGCAACTGAATCATGCTGATGAATTCCGGCAGCAAGTCTTGTGAGACCATCAAGATGCTTGTCATCGAAACACCCCAACTGACCAGCGAAGCCCTGCCCCACTGCTTGCACATGCGATGCGCATGTCATGGTGAGCCCAAATCCGCCTTGTGCCCGCATGGTCAGCCAGCGATATTCATCGTCAGACAACGTGCCGTCGGCATGGCTTTGCTGGTTTGTCAACGGGGCCAGCATGAACCTGTTCTTCATTGCAGGGCCGTGTGAAAATGCCACGGAATCAAACAATGAACTCACGAGATGAGCGCCTTTATTGCAGCGCGGGTCTCTGCGATTTCATCTGGTGTTGCACCAAATTCAACTGCGGCAAAATCGGTGACACCAATGTCAGCAAGTGCTGCAACGCGATCTTGCACTTCTGCAACTGATCCGGTGATTGCAATGTCTGCCGGACCCGCCGCGCCCTCTTTGTCGAGCATGGCGCGATAGCTGGGCAATGTGCCGTATACGGCAAATACTTTTGCGGCGCGGGCAGCAGCGGCTTCTTTGTCTTGTGTGACGCACACGGGCAGAGCCGCGATGACTCGTGGCGCCGGACGACCAAACTCTTCTGCTGCGCGATTGATGGTGGGAATGGTGTGTGACGACAACGTTCCAGGTCCCGTGCACCATGTAAGAGTTCCGTCTGCCATCGCAGCAGTGACACGCAACATCTGCTCACCAAGTGCTGCAACAACAACTCCAAAACCATTGGACCCTTTAGCGGCAATTCCTCCGTGCACTTTGTAGGTTTCGCCGTCGAAGTTGGCGGGTTCGTTGCGTGACAATGGCATCAACACGCTGAGATATTCCTTCAAATGACGAACAGGCTTGTCATATGACATACCCAACATGTTTTCGATAACAACTTTGTGGCTCAGTCCGATTCCAAGGGTCAGGCGATTACCCGAGGCAGCGGCAACGGTATGGCATTGCTGTGCAATTGCGTGCGGATGACGCGGGTATGTAGGCACTACTGACGTACCCAGCTCAATTCGAGGAACTTCGCGACCAACGATTGCCAAGCTGGTTAACGCATCGTGGCCAAAGATATTGGGAGCCCAGAAACTTGCAAATCCGTCTTGTTCTGCCGACCGTGCTTCAGCAACGACATCGTCCACTGTTCCATCGTTTACTGCTCCGCCAAAAATGCCATATCTCATGACAAGAGACGGTATCAGTCTCATCAACCGTTACGAGAGGCTGACCAGTTCCAGCCATTCAGGGCTGAAGTAATCCACTTCGCCATCGGGCAACAAGATGACTTTTGTGGGATTTAATCGCTCCACAAACTCCTCGTCATGGCTCACCATAATGATGGAGCCTTTCCAATTCTCTAACGCCCCCGCCACGGCCTCGCGACTCTGCGGGTCCAAGTTGTTGGTTGGCTCGTCCAGCAGCAAGACGTTGTTTCGCCCGACCATCAACATTGCAAGTGCCAACTTTGTTTTCTCTCCACCTGACAACGAGCCAGATTCTTGGAAGACCTTGTCACCTTGCAGTCCGAACATTCCCAACAAGGAACGCAATTGAGTCTCTGTTAAGGACGAGTGTGCTGGTAGTTCACGGCGCATGTGCCACATCAATGACTGGTGCGGATCTAACGTGTCGTGTTCTTGGGCGAAATAGCCGACGCTGACCTGGTAACCCCACTCGAAGTTGCCAATGTTTGCATCGGTTGCTCCGGCCAAAATACGAAGCAACGAAGTTTTACCAGCACCGTTCAATCCAAGAACTAACAAACGCTCACCGCGACCCAAGTCAAATGACACGTCTTCAAACACTGGTGGCCCGCCGTACCCTTTGCTGAGGCCGGTGGCAGTCACCACAGTGACACCACTTTGCGGTGGGTCGGGAAACTTCACATTGAGAACGCGATCTTTTCGACGAACCCCAGTCGATTCAGATTCAATACGCGCGATGCGTTTTTCCACACTATGCGCCATTGCGGCCTTTGTAGCTTTTGCGCCAAACCTGTCCACCACTTCTTGAAGACGGGCAACTTCTTTCGCCTGCATCATCGCCTTTTTCTCCGCCCGAGCTTCATCTTCGGCGCGCGAGCGTTTGTATTGGCTATATGTTCCGCGGTACTCGTACACAATTCCTGTGTCATCTTCATTTGGTCTATCAAGATGAAGAACTCGCGTGATTGCTTCATCGAGCAATTCAAGGTCGTGGCTAATCACCAGCAATGCACCTTTGTAATTGCGCAAGAAATTCAAGAGCCACGTTTTTGCATCAATATCTAAGTGGTTTGTTGGCTCGTCCAACAACAGCATGTCGCTTCCCGCAAACAGAATTCGTGCCAACTCAACACGTCGGCGTTCGCCACCCGACAGCACACCTAATGGAAGATCTAATCGTTCAGCGCGCAACCCTAACCCAGCGGCAATGCTTCGAGCCTCGCTCTCGGCGGAGTATCCCCCCTTAAGATTGAATGCTTCTTCCGCCTTGATGAAGCGCGACACATTGCGTTCATCAGAGTTTTCCTCCATCGCAACACGCAATTTCTCTAAGCGGGTCAGGTCATCATCAATATTGCGCCCCGAGAGAACATGCGAAATCGCAGACCGTTTCTCTGCCTCGGGAGTGGTGCGTGGATCTTGAGATAAGTATCCGTACTGACCGCTTCGGGTTACTTTTCCGCCCGCTGCCTCTGCTTCTCCACCAAGGACCTTAAACATGGACGTTTTGCCTGCACCATTACGCCCAACAATTCCCACTTTGTCTCGCGCCATGATGGTGAAGGTGGCGCCTTGTACAACATTGCGTCCACCCACCTCAACGGTGAGGTTGTGAACCTGAAGCATTATTGGCGAACCGTAGTGGTGGTGCCGCCGACAGTTGTCGTTGTTGTCTGAGGTGTACTCGGAGCGGCCGTGGTTGTGGTGACATACGGAATGGTGTCACCCGGAATAGTGGTTGCAGGCATCACGTCACCACCCACAAGCGAATCATCGGTGAATTTTGCTGGCAAGCACGCACCGGGAGTTTCGGGAGCAGATCCAAGCGCTGACGCGATCGAAGAAACCAACACTGCACGCCCCGCATTTGTGGGATGAACGCGATCTTTGTTCAGCAACCCTGGCTGAACTGATGCAGTTCCCCAATCGAGTACCGACACGTGCGGATTCTTAGATGCAACAATGCGAATGACATCGTTGACCTCTTGCATCGTTGAACGGAACAGTGTTGCTGTTAACAACAACGTAGGTCGCGGTGCCAACGATTCAACGATGCGCGTGAGATCACGCTCATAACTTTCACGACTGCCGCCATAGTTCGTACCCAGAAAGACAACCGCGGCATCCCAGCCCTCATAAATGCGATCACGTAAGACGGTGCGCCCGAATCCCACCATCTGGCCAGCCTCTGCCTCAACGGCCACTCTCCAACCCATTGGCACTAACGCAGCGCACATGGCCCCGCCATACCTGTTTGCTGTGCTGGCAAGAATTGAATCACCAATAATCAACAGACGATTTCCTGCAGCGGTGGACCCCAACGATGCGCCCTCTAGAGATGACAGATTCGCTCGCACTCCGTCAACGACTAGTGAACCGCCAGCAGAGTTAATGCCGGGGATACGCCCGACAAATTGCAGTTCGGTTAATCCGGACGATGACGAACCGG
>CAZCZM010000067.1:0-3901 GCA_964503445.1 uncultured Bifidobacterium sp. | reverse complement strand
TGCGGCAGCAAACGCAACAATTCCCACCAAGCTCCATGTTGCTTGTAGTCCCGCCCAACGGTCAGAGAGTCGGGCAATCATGACGTATCCCATGCCGTGCAAGAACGCAGCGGTGGGAAGAATAAGTGGGTCTGCTCCACGCGCTAACAGCCGCACTACAACATGCGCACCAAGCACCAGCGAAATGACAAACAACAAGAACGGCACAATTCGTGCAGGCATTGATGATCGTTCACCCAACGATGCCAACACATACGACGCAGCGGTGATGAGTGCAGAGAGCAGCACCAGTCCTAGTTCGGTGCTTCTGCGAGCGCGAGCAACAGAACTACTCACGTGGTGACCTACTTGGCAACGGTGGTAGAGGTGCTGGTGGTGGATGTTGCATCAATGATGGCAATCTTCACCAGGCTGAGGTATTTCTGCGCTTGTGAAGAGGACGTAAATGTGAGATTCATGGCCACATCACGCAGAATGTCTTCGGGAAGCTCGTCGCCACTTAATTCAGTTTGTGTATCGATGGTGGGTTGAAACCACAACACTCCACCGGGGCGTCCGCGATACACAGCAACATTGTCAGTGTTATCAAACCCAATGAAGTACCCACTGCGTGCATACACACCAATGATGGTGACGCCACTTAACACAATGGCGGTCAACACACTCCAGAACAACACAGCCCCCACATAGCGCTTCTTCTTGCGAACGGGAACAGCAGGTGGTGCTGATGGCACTGCCGTCATTTCTGAGGTGGGGTCTGATTCGGGAAGCTCAACTGGTTCGCTGATGTCGTCCAACACATTCACCACAACAACAGTGGTGTTGTCGCGACCACCATTGGCGTTTGCCACCATGACTAACGCTTCAGCGGTGTCTTGTGGATCGGTGTGTTGTGACAGCACTGCACTGATGTCGGCATCTGATACTTCGTCTACCAAACCATCGCTGCACAAGATGAGACGGTCACCAGTGCGCACAAGATGACTAAACACATCGACTGCCACATAGCGTTCAATTCCCATTGCGCGCGTCACAATGTTGCGGCGTGGATGCACGCGAGCTTCCTCTGGCGTGATGATTCCCTCGTTCACCAGTTCTTGCACATAACTGTGATCCACCGACAAACGCGTTAATGCACCTTGGCGATACAGATATGTACGAGAGTCGCCGACGTTTGCAATAAGAATGCGTGGTTCTTCACCTGGCACCACTGCAACTGCAGTGAGAGTTGTTCCCATTCCGCTTTGTGTGCTGTCATCCAAACTGGCGGTGTAAATAGCGGTGTTTGCTTGTTGAACAATGTCGCGGAATTGATCTGTGGTGAAGATGCCGTTGCGTGCGCCAGCCTTAACTGTGGTGACGGCAAGCTCGCTGGCAACTTCACCTGCGTTATGCCCGCCCATACCGTCGGCCACTACATACAAGTTCTCTTCGGCCAAGAACGCGTCTTCGTTTTGTTGGCGCACCATGCCCACGTCAGTGGTTGCGCCCCACTTCAGTTTCACGAACGCATCTCCAACACTGTTGAGCCCACTTGAATTCTGTCGCCTTTTCGCACGGACCGCTCACCAGTAATGCGTTGTCCGTTCACAAATGTGCCATTGGTGGACTTCAAATCAACCACCCACACGTTGTCGGGGCGAATTTCAACGCGTGCGTGATGACCCGAGATAAACGAATCGTCAGTGATGACGAAGGTGTTGTCTGGCTCTCTGCCCATGGTGATGACATCGGCCAATGTGAAGGTTCGGCCACGGTGTTGTTTTGGCTCAATCACCACAAATGTGGGAACGCCCTTTATGCCACGCTTGCGTTTCGGTTGGTCTGTGGTGCTGGTGGGAATAGGCGTGCGTACTTCACTCCACACTGCCCACAACACGCGACCAAAGAATAAATAAATGAGCGCAAGCAATAACAGCTTCAGCGCGTTGAGAAGTGCGTCAGTCATGTTCGGGCTACGAGGCCTCGAACCTCACCTGTGCGGTCCCAAAGTTGATGACGTCACCGTGCTGCAGCAATTGCTCGCCGGTGACTAACACGCCATTGACTTTGGTTCCGTTGGTTGACCCCAAATCTTTCACAGTGACTTCACCCGCAGCAGACACAAACTCGGCATGGGTACGGCTGACGTTGGTGTCGTTCAACACAATGTCGTTTTGTAGATGCCGACCCAACACGTAGTTGCCTTCGTGCAATTCAATGCGCTGACCACCAGGAAGAGTGAGCACAGCGGGGGGATGATCGAATGTTGATGGGGGAGGCGGCACCACTTTTAATGCAGGAGCTTCTGGTTCTGGTGCGGGGTCAGGGGTGGATGCAGATTCTTGGACGATGTTGCGACTATCAACGGAGAACTTGCCCTTGCGAAGGTCGGGGTTGGTGTGCAGGGCAACGCGGGCTTTGCCATCCACGTGGTAGCCCTCTTGGCCGATGTATTCGCGAAGGGCGGCAGTGAGTTCCATGACCAGGGTGGGCTCAATGTCGGCGAAACCTTCACGGTCGTGGGGGTTCAGATGAATGAGGTAACTGTTGGGCACCACCCGGCGACCCTGGGCATCGACGGTGCGCTCTTGATCCACCACTTGCAACAATTTGCGGCCCAGTTGAAGAGGCTTCACCCCGGATTTGAAGGCGCGCGAAAAGAGACCATCAAACAAGGTCTCGAATGATCGCTCGATAGCGCCTTTAGCCATGAGGACAGGCTACTTTCCCCACATCTATGAGGTCTGCCACATGTCCGTGAAGATAGACCTTTTGTTTAATATCTATAAAGTAAGTGGGTGCCTCATCAACGACCTCTGCTGACTCCGGCGCAGACCCTGCGTCGTGTGGGACTGGCACTCTTTCTTTTCGGGGTAGTGGCGCTGACTGCTGATGCCTCCACCCGACAGGTTGCAGCTTCTGGCCCGACACCTATGTTGTGGCTAGATGCCACGAACTCGTCGTCGTATCCCGGGTCGGGAACCACATGGACTGACTTGTCGGGTAACAACCGCAATGGAACCTTGGTGGGTGGTATCACCTACAACTCCACAACAAAAGCCCTTCAGTTTCCTGGTGGTTCTAACGGAACGGCATATGTGTCGTTGAATGCCAACATGAACAACTTCACCACAGGCATGACTCTTGAGTTTGAAGGTGAATTCGGTGCAGTGCGCAGCATGTGGGAGCGCATCTTTGACTTTGCACTTGGTATGAACCAGGTAGCAGAGGTTGTATGGGTGGGCCAGTTTGAAAACACCAATGAATTGGCAATTGAAATATTTAAAAATGGCACTGGGCAGGGGTATTGCTATACGGCAACCGGCGGAACCGCGCTGGGTAGCGTCAATGATCGTTCATTCAATAAATGGTTAGTCACAATTGATGGAACATCGCCATACAAGTGTCGAATTTATAAAAATGGCACAGAATTAGCCACGCGAGTCACCACTTTTATGGCTCGCAACGTGAACCCTACGGGTGCCAACTTGAATGGGTCTAACTATGTGTTGCCCACAAATACATCGCGACCATCGGCATTTCTTGGACGAAGCAATTTTCCCGCAGACAATGACTTAGAAGGTTCCATTCGGTACCTGCGTTTGTATCAGCAAGCATTAACACCAGCAGAAGTAGCAGCAAATGCAACTGCAACGGTGACGTTTAATGCCAATGGTGGCTCGGGGTCTATGACGCCACAGACATCGGGGTCTAGCGCTGCACTAACCACCAACACATTCACGTACAACGGTTTCACATTTGCGGGTTGGAACACTGCGGCCAATGGAAGCGGAACGTCGTATGCAAATGGTGCAACGTATCCGTTCTCGTCTAGCACCACGTTGTATGCACAGTGGACTGCAAACCCAACAACGACTGCGGCTACCACCACGACAACGACTGCGGCTACCACCACGAC
>CAZCZM010000066.1:0-3987 GCA_964503445.1 uncultured Bifidobacterium sp. | reverse complement strand
GGGCGGCTGGGGGACTCGCTGGCTCACGAGATGCAGTGTACGGGCGGTGGCGAAAAGCCGTGTGGCCTGCCTAGTATGTGGCCATCCGGTTCCATCTCTTGGAGGTTCCCATGTTGACACTCACCGACACCGCAGCTCAGAAGGTCGCACAGCTCATTGAAGCTGAAGGCGCATCAGACGTCGCTCTTCGCGTTTCTGTCAAGAGCGGTGGATGCTCTGGATTCTCATACGACATGTACTTCGATTCAGACATCGCAGCAGATGACGTCACACTCACCTTCGGAAACGTCAAGGTTGTTGTAGACCCAGCGTCTGCTCCCATGTTGCAAGGTGCAAGCTTGGACTTCAAAGACTCCCTTACAGAGCAGGGTTTCGCAATCACCAACCCGAACGCGTCGCGTTCATGTGGTTGCGGTAAGTCGTTCAGCTAATTCCATTCGCGGCAAGTACGTCGCGAATTTCATTCACATCGAATACGGCATCAAGCCGGTCGACAATTGTTCCGTCACTGTTGGTGATGTACAGAACTGGCTCGTAACTCAGTGAGTATGCCTTGACTGCGGGCGCCGTGTTTGTTGCAGATCTATCTGCGTAGACATCGGCATGTACGAATACTGCAGCATCGCCAACACTTTTGGCCACAGTGATAAGTGCTTCCAAACCTGGTGAACACGTTCCCGTTGAGCAGTATGCGGGAGTGCCAATCAAGTACACCACTGGCTTGTTCTGTTGAAGTGCTTCAGTCAACGTCAGCGAGTGAAACGGACAGAACTTCTCTGCGCGAGTGCAAATGGGATCAACTCCACGCGCGTTGTTTGTGGTGGGAGTATCGAATGGTGGAAGGGCGTCACCAATCATGGGCATCGACACACCATCGCGACTGAGCACCTGGATAGACACTTCAGAGTTGGGTACTTCTTTCAGCCTCACCGTGTAGATACCTTCTTCTTTCACGATGGTGGTGAAGGGCCAATACGGAGTGGACAGGTTCTCTTGATGCCGAGTTGCGGTGACACCTGCAACGACAACCTCGCCCGTGTCGGAGTTAATGATGTCGGCCGTCAACGTTTGCGGTAGCGACAACTGAGAGTCGGAAGGAAGAATTCCCGAGGTGTCGGCAAGAGACATGGGCAATCGAATTTTTCCTGGGACCAGCACGTCTTGCGGGAATCGCTTCACCACTTGCAAAGAACCATTGGTTCCCGATGATGAACCTCCGCACGAGGCCAGGACGAGGCCTGCACCGACACCTGCGGACAGGGAAAAGAATCGACGACGGCTGATGGGTGGGGGATTCACACTGTCAATGGTATGTGCTGGGGTCTCTGGCGTAAGGTTGGGGTATGGCAGCACCTGCACAACCTCCATATACACCTGTGGTCCGCGCCGGAGACTGGGTCATCGTCTCTGGTCAATTGGGCATGAAAGACGGCGCACTTGTTCCTGGCGGTGTTCCCGCACAGACCGAACAAGCCATCGTGAATCTCAAGGCACAACTAGCGAGTATGGGTGCAACGGTGAATGACATCGCAAAGACCTTGTGCTTCCTGACCGACATGGACACCTTCGGTCAATTCAATGAGGTGTACGCGCGTGACTTTGGAAAAGCTCGTCCAGCGCGCAGCACTATCGGAGTGAAGGAATTGCCGTTTGGTGGGGCCGTAGAAATTGAGGCATGGGCGTATCTGCCAGTTGGTACTGCGAAGAAGTCTGCTGCCAAGAAATCAGCACCTGCGAAGAAGTCTGCTGCAAAGAAGACTGGCGCCAAGAAGGCCGCCAAGAAATCTGTGGCAAAGAAATCAGCACCCGCAAAGAAGAAGGTGACAAAGAAGTCACCCGCACGAAAGAAGAAGTAGTCACATGCTTGGCCCCATCATCATCGCAGTCATCCTTCTTGCATTTCCCATCGTTGTGGGATTGTCCACCGCAGCACTTGCTGGCGTCATTGGGCACTTCCTCAATAAGGATGCAGAGATTCGTCACGAGGGAAGCGAACTTCTCGACACCAATATTTAGTGTCGCATTGTTTGCGACAGTGATGTCATGACAGCAGATCTACTCATTCACAATGCGCTGCTTGTCGCAACGGTAGATACAGATCGCCGCGAAATCGCTGGCGGTTGGGTTGCCATTACTAATGGGTTGATTTCTGGAATTGGCTCGTCTGCCGATGCTGTGCCAGACGCTCGCGAGAAGATTGATGCTTCTGGGTGTCTCGTAACACCAGGACTTATCAACACGCATCATCACTTGTATCAAAACTTGACGCGTGCATATCCACCGATGACTTCGTCACCATTGTTCGGTTGGTTACAGACGTTGTACCCGTTGTGGCGTGTATTGAATGAAGAGTCCGCACATGTATCTGCGTGGATTGGTTTGGCAGAACTAGCGCTTTCTGGATGCACAACGTCAACCGACCACCTGTATTTGCATCCCCGCAACGGTGGCGATTTATTGAGTGCAGAGATTGCAGCAGCAAAAGATCTGGGTGTGCGTTTCCATCCAACGCGCGGGTCGATGTCGTTGTCGCAAAAAGACGGCGGCCTGCCACCTGATGATGTTGTGCAAGAAGACGATGAGATTCTTGCTTTGTCGCAGGCAGCAGTAGAGAAGCACCATGACCGCTCTTTTGGTGCAATGACACGAGTTGCACTTGCTCCATGTTCACCATTCAGCGTTACCAAAGACCTGATGATTCGCTCTGCAGAACTTGCAGAGAAACTTGATGTTCGTCTGCACACACATTTTGCAGAAAATGCAGAGGACGATGATTTCTCTATTGCCACTTTTGGATGCCGACCATTTGAATACCTGAAAGAAGTCGGTTGGCTCAGTAATCGCACATGGGTTGCACACTGCGTGATGCCCAACGACGATGAAATCGTGCAACTTGGTGCAGCAGGAATTGGTGCTGCACATTGTCCGTCGTCAAACTTGATTTTGGCTTCTGGAATTTCACCTGTTGTTGACTTACGTCGTGCAGGGGTTCACGTTGGCCTTGGTGTTGATGGGTCGTCAAGTGCAGATTCCGCTTCGCTGTGGTTGGAAGCACGTCAAGCAATGTTGTTGGCCAAATTACGTAATGGTGCCGATGCAGCAGATGCCCGTATGGCGTTAGAAGTAGCCACAATCGGCGGCGCTGGTTGCCTGGGTCGAATTGGAGAGATTGGTCAAATTGCGGTTGGTTTGGTTGGTGATATTGCCATTTGGGATCTCACCGGAATTCAATTCGCTGGTGCAATCGCAGACCCAATTGAAGGCTGGTTGCGCTGCGGTCCGACTGCTGTTCGCGACACCATTGTGCATGGCCGTGCGGTGGTGCGGAATGGCGCTCTGGTGAGTACCAAAGTGGACGAGATGATGAAGACCCATTCTCGTCTTGCTGCCGAGATGCAACAGCTGAGTTAGAACATGCTGGCTGCAGTTGTCATTGCTTTTGGAGTTGTGTTTGTCGCCGAATTCGGTGACAAGAGCCAATTGCTGACACTCACACTTGCCACCAAGTACCGCGCACTTCCGGTTCTCATTGCAATCACGGCAGCAACCATGGTGTTGCAAGCGTTGTCAGTAGGTGTTGGTGGCGCGCTCGGTGCGTCTTTGCCCACAACATTCATTAATTCTCTTGCAGCCGCAGCGTTTTTGGGTTTTGCAGTGTGGACGTTATTGGATTCCGACGATGATGATGATGAAGTGGAAACGTCGCCAACGTTTACTCCACGACGAGTCATTGTGTCTATTGCCAGCATGTTCTTTCTGGCAGAACTTGGTGACAAGACGATGTTGTCATCAATGACATTGGCGACAGATCGAAATCTTTTTGGCACGTGGCTGGGTGCAACTTTGGGAATGGTTGCTGCAGATGGTCTGGCGCTACTGCTTGGTAAGTATTTGGGAGACCGAATTCCACGCCGTGCTATTCGTTATGGTTCAGCAACCGTATTTTTGGTGTTTGCAATTGCAATGTTGATTGAAGTGCTGCGCTAA
>CAZCZM010000065.1:0-4311 GCA_964503445.1 uncultured Bifidobacterium sp. | reverse complement strand
GACCCATCTCTACTCGTCTCACTCGCCGACAAAACCTACAACGCGGAAAATACCGTGGCCGATCTTCGCAAGTGTTCAGAGGCCGAAAAGCACTCAGTGTGGGACAAGTTCAACGTGGGGTATGACTACCAGCGTCAGTGGTATCGCGGACTTCTTGAAGCATTCCGAAAAGAGGGCTACTCGCCCGGTATGCAAGATCTCTTCAATCGCTTCGAGAAGGCCGTCAACGAAATGTTCCCCAACGATGCAAAAGGAAATCAATGAAAGCCAACAACACAAAATGCGATGCCTGCGCGGGAGACTCCGTGGTACCGGTGGTGTACGGCCTTCCCACTGAAGAAGCATTTGAAAGCGCGCGTCGGGGTGAGATTGCTCTTGGCGGCTGCATTGTTGACTTCGACAATCCCACTTTGGCGTGCACATCGTGTGGATGGAACAACAGATACAACTTTGACCACTTCATTGAAGCTCAGTCACAAAAGCGAGACGGACTGGCTATGGCTCTGAACCAACTATCAGCCGGCGCGAAGACATCACATTGGATCTGGTACATCTTCCCGCAAATTGGCCTCGGCAGCTCTCCACCGGCACGTAAATTTGCCATTCGTTCTGCAGATGAGGCCACGGCGTATCTCCGACATCGCCAACTTGGGCCCGCGTACTTGCAGTGCCTAGTGGAGGTGGCCAAATACATCTCGGAGTCGGATCAACCGATTATTGAATCATTGGACACTTTGTTTGGTTCAGAGATTGACCGAATCAAATTCATTTCATCCATCACGTTGTTTGGTGAAATAGCCACAATGTACGAACGAATCTACGAAGGGCTCCAGTTTGAGCACACTGCACAGATCTGGGCAGACCTTCAAGCGAGAGGTCTCACGCCGTGTTCTGCGACTCTGAACTTCATCTCTGAGGACTCCTACTAGGTCTCAATAGCTACGTCCATCAACCGCGACACACCCCATTGCCATAATGGTCACAAATACCTTATTAGGAGGACACCGTGACCACATCAGATATGCCGCTTCTTTCCATCGACCTCCCCCGTCGTCCCCTCGACCCACAGTTCTGGTGGCGCGAGGTCTGCTTTGTCACCCCCAACCTTGCGATGAGTGGCGGGATCTCCCCCAAGCATCACATCGCTCTCGAACAGCTTCAACGCTGGGAAGCTGAAGGCATTACCGACTACATGCCGGTGCACATTGAATTTGACGAACAAGAATTCATCGAAGCGAACTCAAACATTCGTGTCCACCACATTGGTGTTGACGACGATCTTGGTCGTCGTGATCCACGTTGGTTCGACCAAATTGCAGCAAAGGCAGCAGAGATCGCTGCAGATCCCGATGCGGTCCTCATGGTCACTTGCTGGGTGGGCTGTAATCGTGGACCATCGGCAACATATGCAATCTTGCGATCACGTGGCTGGGATTCGCTTCCTGCATTGCGCGCAATTCGTCAAGCACGACCCATCGCGGCAACTATCTATGCACCAGATGCTGCTGCATGGTGGGTTGCGCGTAATGGTGGCACCTACCAAGAAATGCAAGAAGCAGTCGACGAAGTCCAACGCTGGTTCAACCGCAACCCACTTGACGCACATTGGGTCATCGGTTCTATTAACAGCTGGTAATTAGCGATTTTCTACAAAGGCCTGCACTGTGGCCAGGTTGTTGGGAAGCTGGGTTGTTCGCTCTGGCAAGTCAAACAAGTTGGCCAAGTGCTCAGGTAGTTGTGGACGAACTCCTGTAGCGCGTTCAACGGCGTCGGGGAATTTTGCTGGGTGCGCAGTAGCCAACGTAATCATGGGCACGCCATCTTCACGGTGCTCGCGAGCCGCCTTCACACCAACCGCGGTATGTGGGTCAATCAACATCCCTGTTGTTTCGTGCACTGAACGAATGGTTGCCAAAGTGTCGTGATCACTTGCACGTCCAGCGCGGAATGTTGGTGCAATCCATTGCTGGTACTGATCGGCTTCAACAGACAGAGTTCCCTTGTCGCGGAATACTCGCAGTTGTTCCGCCGTTAATCCCCCGTCACGACCATTCATCTCAAACAGCAAGCGCTCAAAGTTGGATGACACCTGAATATCCATACTGGGGCTCAGTGTGGGATGCACGCCTGTCACATTCATGGCGAGAGATTCAAAAAAACGAGTGAGAATGTCGTTTTCGTTTGATGCCACCACCAGATGACGAACCGGCGCACCCATTCGTTGAGCAATCCATCCGCTGAGGACATTGCCAAAGTTCCCGGTGGGGACAGTGACATCGAACGGGCCAGACACTTTGCGTGCGATTTCGAAGTAATACACCACCTGCGCCATAACGCGTGCCCAGTTGATGCTGTTCACCGCCGACAGATTTTGGCGTTCACGAAATGCGGCATCGTTGAACATTGCCTTCACTAAATCTTGGCAATCGTCAAATGTTCCCTCAATTGCCACTGTGCGCACGTTGGGCGAATCAACTGTGGTCATTTGCTTGCGCTGTACATCGCTGACGCGGCCTGCTGGATACAAAATGACAATGTCGACATTGTCGCAATGCTTCACACCGTCAATTGCGGCGCTGCCGGTATCGCCACTGGTGGCGCCCACAATGGTGACCTTTTCATCGCGTTGCGTGAGGATGACATCAAACAAACGACCCAACAATTGCAGCGCAACATCTTTAAAGGCCAACGTAGGGCCATGAAACAGTTCCATCAGTTGATGTCCTGGTTCAAGATTGACCAATGGCACTACATCAGGATGACGGAATGTGGCATATGCATCACGGCACAAACCATCCATGATGTCGGGCGTCACGTGCTGATCTAAGTACGGCTGAAAAATGGAAGATGCCAAATCGGCATATGTGCTGCTGATATTCGGCGTAACCGTTGGCCAGTATTCGGGGACGTACAACCCGCCGTCTGTTGCAAGGCCGGCAAGAACAACTTCGGAGAACTCAAGAACCGGGGCCGCACCGCGAGTGGAAACGTATTTCATCAACTACTCACCAATAACGCGTAGCAGACCAGACGCTCGCTTCACCACGGGGAGCTTTTTGAATTCACTGAGACATGCCTGGACATCTGATTCGCGCGCCATGTGAGTGATGAACACAAGACGAGCATCAGCACCCATACCTTCTTGTTCAGCGGCACGAATGCTGACACCATGGCTGGCAAACACGCCAGTGATGGCATGTAGAACGCCGGGCTTATCTTCTACATCGAGCCCGATGAGGTATTGCGATGATGTTTCGTCGATGGGTATAACAGGAACACGTGTAAATGACCCGATTGTTCCGTGGGTGCCTTTACGCAGGTTCACTGCGGCATCAATAACATCGCCCAACACTGCAGATGCTGTGGGGAAGCCTCCAGCTCCACGGCCATAGAACATGAGTGACCCAACTGCATCGCCTTCAACGAACACTGCGTTGTACGAGTCGCGAACACTTGCTAATGGATGCGACTTGGGAACCATTGCAGGGTGAACTCGCACAGCCACTGCAGATGAATCACCCGTCTTTTCGGCAATGGCTAACAGTTTCACGACATACCCAAGACGTTGTGCAATTGCGATATCCGCCGCAGTGACGCCACTGATTCCTTCGTGATAGACATCTCCAGCTACCACGCGTGCACCAAAGGCGATACTCGCAATGATTGCTGCTTTTGCCCCGGCATCGAACCCTTCAACATCAGCTGTTGGGTCACGCTCCGCAAAGCCGAGTCGCTGTGCTTCACTCAGCGCTGCCGAATAGTCAGCACCTTCATCGGTCATTTTCGTGAGGATGAAGTTTGTTGTTCCGTTGACAATTCCCATCACACGAGTAACGGGTTCTCCACGAAGCGATTCACGTAATGCTCGAATAAGAGGAATGCCTCCAGCAACCGCGGCTTCGAACAACAAGTCAACACCTGCGGCATCTGATTGTGCCCACAAGTCATGACCAACATTTGCCAGTAGTTCTTTGTTGGCCGTGATGACGGGCTTACCGTTGGCGATTGCCGTGGAGATGAGCTCGCGTGCAGGCTCGATGCCGCCAATGACTTCCACAATCACATCAACATCTGGGTCGTTCACAACCGCATGAGCATCGCGAGTTAATACGCCGTCGGCCAAGGGAACATCGCGATCACGACTGACATTACGGACTGCAACCCGAGTGACCTGCAACGTGATGCCCGTGCGTTCGGCAATAAAAGGTGCTTGGCGCTCAACAAGCTGCACCAACGCCGCACCGACATTGCCGCATCCGAGAACTCCGATACGAACGACTGACGTGGACTGAGGGGCTGATGCCATAGGTA
>CAZCZM010000064.1:0-4464 GCA_964503445.1 uncultured Bifidobacterium sp. | reverse complement strand
GCCAACTAAATTCTTAATTTTCAGTCATCCAACGTTCATATTTCAGTCCTTTTGTTCACTTAATGACAAAGAAAACTTCTCCTAAAACTTCCTTGTTGTTTAGAAATTTTCATCCTTCTGTCAACCTGCGTGAGCCAATCTGTGGTCCATGCGTAAAACAGCACAAAACACCAAGACAATGTCCAAGTTTGGTGCCATCGCATTTGCGTCACTACTCGCTCTTTCGGCCTGTGGTGACAGCAATTCCGATGCATCAACCGAAACAACAACTGAATCAACAACTTCAGATTGTCCCTCTGCCGACATCAAGTCGGCTGCAGAAGCTGAAGGCAAAGTAAACCTCATTGCGCTTCCTGACAACTGGGCAAACTACAAGGGAATTCTCGCAGCGTTCCGCGAAAAGTATCCCAACGTTGACAATCCAGTTGCCAACCCCGATGCATCTAGCGCCGACGAACTGACCGCAGTTGAAACACTGAAGGGTCAAGACTCAATGCCAGACGCACTCGACGTCTCACCTGCAATCGCACAAGAGATTGACACCAAAGGCCTCTGGGAGCCATACAAGCCATGCGGATTCGATGAAATCCCAGCAGAAATGAAGGATGCAGACGGCAAGTGGGTCGCTGCGTACTACGGCGTCATGGCAATTGGTTCAAACGACACCATCGTGAAAGAAGCACCAACATCGTTTGAAGACCTCAAGGATGCCAAATACAAGGGACTCGTTGCTTTAAACGGTGACCCTCGTGAATCAGGTGCAGCGTTTGCCGCTGTGTATGCAGCTGCACTTGCAAATGGTGGATCACTTGATGACATCCTCCCCGGTATTGAATACTTCGCTGCACTCAAGGCGAGCGGCAACTTGGCAGGCACCGACGTCACTGAAGCATCCGTCATCTCTGGCGATACCCCAATTGTCATTGACTGGACATACAACTATCCAGGCCTGAAGGCAAAGCTCCAGGAGAACGGAATTACCTTGACATTGAACGTTCCTACCGATGGCGTCTATGGCGGCTACTACGCACAAGGTGCTGTGAAGGAAAGCCCTAACCCGAACGCCGCGAAGTTGTGGATTGACCACATCATCAGCGATGAAGGCGCACTTGGCTACATCGAAGGTGGAGCAATCCCCGCTCGCTACGCAGCTCTCGAAGCTGCAGGAAAAGTCACTGAGGAAATGAAGAAGAATCTTCCCGCAGCCTCGTTGCTTGAAGGTTTGAAATTCGCAACTCAGGATCAAATCACAAAAGCAAAAGACGTTCTCGCTAAGCAGTGGGGACCATTGGTCGCAGACAAGTAACCAATGTCAGAGTTCGACTTCCCCGGTTTGGTTACCCCCACGGCGGGAGAAGACGTACAGAAGGGCTCGGCTGGCAACAGCCGAGCCCTTTCTTCGTTGGCATCCTTTCGAACTCTTGCACCATTTCTTCCCTATTTCATCTTCATCGGCGTCTTTCTTGGAATTCCGACTGTTGTTCTTTTTCAAAAAGCATCGCAACCAATAGATGGGTCAACTACTTCTGCATTGAGCATGGCAATGCAAGACCAATACCGAACCGCTTTCGAGTACTCCATCAAATTGGCAGCGACATCTGCCGTAATCGGCGCGATATTTGGAACACTGCTTGCCCTTGCAGTTACTCGAATTGAACGTCCCCGCCAACTACGAAATTTCTTCACAGGGTTCTCTGGAGTTGCAGCAAATATGGGTGGTATTCCCTTGGCTTTTGCATTCATTGCCACCTTGGGCGCGCAAGGGCTGCTCACCCGCATCCTCTTCCACTGGGGAATTGACCTCTATGGGTCAGGGTTCAAGATCTACAACTTCTGGGGAATCGTCATTGTCTATCTCTACTTTCAGATTCCTCTCATGGTTCTCATCATGTTGCCAGCTATTGATGGACTTCGCCCAACATGGCGGGAGGCAGCTTTCAACTTGGGTGCATCATCCTCGTCATACTGGCGGCGAATTGGCCTCCCCATCCTCGCTCCTTCTTTAATGGGAGGAGCGCTTTTGCTCTTTGCAAATGCATTTAGTGCCTACGCCACCGCATATGCCCTTGCCAGCGGGGCAGGTCGCCTTATTCCCGTACAAATTCGTTTCTATTTGCAGGGCAACACAATCACAGGTATGGGCAATCTTGGATATGCGATGGCTGCATGGATGATCATTATCGAAGCTATTGCCATCATCATCTACCTCACCTTGCGTCGACGATCAGAACGTTGGATGAACCGATGAAACGAGCTCGCATCTGGGAGTGGACTGTCATCTCGCTTGCGCTCGTGTTCTTCTTTCTTCCACTACTCGCGATGACTCGATTCGCTCTGCAGCGAGTACCCATGGCTCTGTTGGGTCGTGACACACTTTTTTCTCGGTGGACCATTGATGGTGTTGTCGACATCATCAACAACGAGAAGTTTGTCTCGTCATTGTGGCTCAGCACTCGACTGGGCATTCTCACTGCCGTGTTTCTGGTACTGCTTATGCTTCCAACTGTTCTGTGGCTACACCTGCGAGTTCCTCAATTGCGACTAGTGATTGAAACATTGTCATTGCTTCCCTACGTAGTTCCCCCAATTGCATTGGTTGTCGGAGTTTCGGGCGCCTTTCGTGGCTCTATTCCCTGGATTGTCACCAGCAACTATGGCCTTGTCCCTCTTTACATAGTCATTTGCTTGCCATTTGCATTTCGCACACTTGATGCTGGTGTTGGCGCTCTTGATTTACGAACACTCGTTGATGCGTCGTCATCGCTTGGGGCATCGTCGCTCACCACACTGACAAAAGTGCTTATCCCCAATCTATGGGGATCATTAGCATCAACGAGTTTTTTAGGATTCGCCGTTGTACTCGGAGAATTCGCAATTTCCTCGTTATTGCTAAAACCCACACTCCCGATGTACATGGTGGAAGCGCAAGGACAAGAGCCGCAAGGTGCTATGGCGCTTGGCTTGCTGATGATGCTGTTCACCACCGCACTCTTCTTTGGAATCGGCCGACTGCAAAAGAATTCTCGACTCTTCTGAACACAAGGAAAATACCCACATGAGCATTATTCAATTCCGTGACATCACCAAGAATTTCGGTTCCGTTGCCGCTTTAGACCATTTCTCGCTCACTGTGCAGTCTGGAGAACTCATCACTCTCCTTGGCCCCAGTGGATGTGGCAAGACAACAGCTCTTCGCATAGCCGCAGGGTTTGAATCACCTACCAACGGCAATCTTTCAGTTGATGGAAACGATGTCGTTCAATTACCACCACAGAAGCGAAACATGGGTATGGTTTTTCAAAATTACAGCTTGTTTCCTCACCTCACGGTTGCAGAAAATGTCGAGTTTGGTCTGTCGGTTCGACGTCTTGAAAAACCGAAACGCCTCACACATGTGAAAGACATGCTCGAGTTGGTGCAAGTGGGCGAACTGGGTGCCCGCTACCCGCATCAACTGTCCGGTGGCCAACAGCAGCGAGTTGCCCTGGCTCGCGCGTTGGCCATCGAACCTTCTGTACTCCTTTTGGACGAACCACTCAGTGCACTTGATGCACAAGTCCGCGTTGAGGTAAGGAATGAAATTCGGTCATTACAGAAAGCTTCAGGAACAACAACGCTGTTTGTCACTCACGACCAAGAAGAAGCTGTCGCTATCTCAGACCGCATCTGTGTGATGGGATCTGGGCGCATACATCAGGTCGACACTCCCGAAAATGTGTACCGCCAACCTGCAACAGATTTTGTCGCATCTTTCATCGGTCTCTCAGATTCCATTCAAATTGGACAACGCCTCCTTCGCGTTCGCCCAGAAGATGTGTCGTTCGTGTCTCCCGACGCATCCGATGCACTTCTTGGATACGTCAAGCGAGTGGATTTTTCTGGAGCTCACTCGTACGTGGTGGTCATGCTGAACGATCGCGGACAAGAACTTAGGGGAATCATCCCCAACTCTCACCTACTGAACTTCCGTCCAGGCGATTCAATCGGCGTCAAACTGAACCAAATCTTGTTCGAGTCCCCAGTACTAGTTTAAACAGAGCGGTCTTTCAGTACTGGCAAGGTCAGTGGTTCCACGCAACCATTGCTGACGCCACGCATCATTGCACCGGCCGTCACTTCGCGCATCACATCACCCAACGCATCATCGGGCTTCCAGCGATTATTCACTGCCCCCAGGTCAGCCTCAACAATCCCCGCCATGCCGACTATGCGATACACATCAATCAGCATGGCAATCTCCACGCCGTACCCCGTCACAAAACTCAACGACTTCGCAAGTTCCGCCGCAATCGCAACCTGGCCACTTAACGGTTGACTCAGCTCCGCCAACTCGGACGCCACCGTGCGCAACAACGGCCGGCCTACTTCTTCAGTCACTCGCCCGCCAGGCACTTCACGCGGCACACCATGTTCATCAACGCGAACAAAGCCGCCCTTCACAAACTGCACACCATCGCGACCAAT
>CAZCZM010000063.1:1785-4604 GCA_964503445.1 uncultured Bifidobacterium sp. | reverse complement strand
GCGCTACCAAGCTGCGCCACACCCCGTGGTGCTACGCGAGGCTATCTGCGGTTTCAGCACCCGACTCTGGCTCTGCATCGGCGGCGGTGTCGTCTGCTGACGCATCGTGTGTGTCGACCACGGGAAGACCTTCGGCGTAACAACCACCGGCTGCAATGTCACGTACTGCTTTGCGTAAACGCAATGCATCGAGTGGCTTAATGGTCCAACCGTCAGCGCCACTGCGTCGTGCCATGTGCACATCGGCAATGCGGTCAAGCAACATGAGGATGGGAACCTTTGGAAGTGCGCCACTTGATTGATCGAGACGAAGGTCCATGGTGATGGCCATGCCGCCCATGGTGCCCACTTGCATATCGAGAATTGCGATGTCGGGAGTTTGTTGACGAACTGCGCGGGCAACATCGCGTCCGTTTGAGATGAGGGTGAACGAGGTAGCAGGTGAATCGAGCGCTGCTTTTACTTCGTTAACAACCCATTGAGCATCGGTGGCGATCAAAATATGCACGGCTCAAACTCTACTGCTCGTTTTGTTGTCCAGCGAGTTGCTGTGACAAGAGGTCAATTGAGTCCATTGAGTGGATGTCCTCGGCCAATTCGGTGGCATATATGCACTCAATGCCTGGGAATGTGGAGCGTGTTCGGGTGACGAAAGCATCAACATGTGTGCGGCCGATTTCAGCGTCGCGATTCAGGTCGGCCACAAGTGATCGCGCTGTTGCTTCATCGCCTGTGGATGCCAGAGCGCGTTCGTGTTCTTCTTGTGAGGAAAGAGGCCCAAACCGTGGTGGCATCCTGTTTGCAACGATTAATCGCATCGTTATCTGAAGGCGTGATAACTCGCCAACAAAGTGGTCTGCTTCATTTAATGCATCGGGAAATGGTGCAGTGACAACAACAAAATGTGTGTCGCTGCTTCGCAAGGTTGTTGCAACAGATAGAGCACGGCGAGAGAATTCGGTTTCCATTCCGTCAATCGCACGAAGAAAAGCAGCAACGCCGCTGAGCGCATCAGAACCCACCACAGACGAGATTGCCTTCAGAACTGGAGTCATTGCTGCGCTAGCGAAGCGAAGACCACCACGACTTGGCGCCATCAGCAGCCGCACAATGGGATGCTTGAGGAAGCGCGCTAAACGTTCTGGTGATTCCAAGAAATCCAATGCATTGCGAGATGGTGGTGTATCAACAATGACCACATCGAAACGGGAATCACTATGTAGTTCGTGTAGACGTTCGGCGGCCATGTAATCACGAGTCCCCGAGATGGAACGCGACAAGTTCTTGTAGAACGAATTCTCCATAACTTCTCGAGCCCGTTCGGGGGACGGTGACGTGTCGCGTACCAAATTGTCGAAAGTCTCTTGCACATTCAGCATTGAGACCCACAGTTGTCCTGGTGCATCAAGCGACACACGTTGTGGTTCGTTTCCTAATGATTCGGTGAGGCCAATTGCGTCAGCCAACCGACGTGCGGGATCAATGGTGATGACAACAGCGTTTCGTCCATGTTGTGCAGCAATCACGCCAAGAGCAGCGGCAACACTTGTTTTTCCAACACCTCCGGTCCCACACGTGACAATGACTCGTGCAGTTGAACACATGGTTTCGACAGATGTTGGTTTCACAACGACTCACCACTCGGAAGTTCAGCAATTGCACTCGACAATTCATTCGCAAGAGTTGTCAAGAGGTTTGCGCCTTGTTCGTCAGAGAGAGGAATCTGCAGGGTTTTTTCGGTTCGTGATGACTGAAGTAGTGCGATGGCATCGTTCTGCGCTGCTGCTCTCTTCTTCATATATGCATACGCATCAGCAACATAGGCATCAGCGCCAGTGTCGGTGATTTCAGGCACTGGCGCATTGACTTTGTTCACAACGAGTGCAGCGACTTCCATGTTGACCGTTGATTGAATTGTGTGAACAACATCAAGAGTTTCAGCAACGGGTGTGAGAGCGGGGGTTGTCACAAAAATCAACTTGCATCGTTGTGGATCCGCAAGCATCTGAAGAACTTCATCGGCTTGTTGACCAATAGGACCAGTACTGATGGCCCGCTTCAGTTGTTGCGGTGCACGTACCAAGTCGCTTGCGTGCCCGGCAGCGGGGCCATCGATGATGATGACGTCAGCTCGATTCTCTTTTTCGAATGCTTTGATGCGCCCAAGTACCAACAAGTCATCAAGGCCAGGCGCTGTGGTGGCGACCAGTTCCACGATTCCTGAGCGAGCAAGTTGGCGTGACAGAAGTCCCATGCCCTTCGATGAGAGATAGTCAGACAGGGCGCCACCAGGCGTGACAGTGAGCGTTTCCAGTGACGTTTGCTGAGGAACCTCAACAGATGGCGCATCTAGTGACACAAGAAGTGTGCGAAGTCCACTGCGGGCGGCCAGAATTGCAAGGGCAGCAGCGACCGTCGATTTCCCGACGCCGCCTTTGCCAGCAACAATGAGAACACGCTGTTCAGTGAAAAAGTGGTGTGGTTCCATAAAGCAAGGAGAGACCAGTGAGGGTAGGCGCAAAACGTCGCATCATGTGTGGATTGGGCGCACTTTTAGCCGCTCCCATGATGGCGGTCATGTCCGCTGGTCACGCTCAGGCTGCGACTACCGCAGAAGACCTAGACCCCGTCGACGTGGTCGAGGTCTCCGGTTTCATCGATTCCATTGTTGCCGACAACATCACCACTGCAATTGAGCGCTCTCAAAGCAATGGTTCGCAAGCTGTCATCTTGCAGGTGAACTCCAAGGGAGCAGTGATCAGCCGCGACAAGATGTCAGAGCTCATGAGCACAATCGCCAACTCCAAAGTGCCAGTGGC
>CAZCZM010000063.1:0-1685 GCA_964503445.1 uncultured Bifidobacterium sp. | reverse complement strand
TCTGTGCGTGGAACAACCATGGACACAGTTGTTGATGTTCTCGATGCAAACGGTCAAGTCACACGTGAAGCAACCACCGTGCGTTTCTTCAAGTTGGGCTTAGTGCCACGCTTGTTGCATACAGTGGCAAGTCCGCCATCGGCTTACTTGTTGTTGACCATTGGCTTGTCTTTGTTGATTTTCGAATTCTTTACTGCGGGAATTGGCGTTGCCGGTCTAGTAGGTGCGGTCACTCTTGTTCTCGGTGGATTGGGTATTGGTGCACTGCCGATGAACGGATTTGGCGTTGCACTACTTCTCTTGGCCATGGTGGCGTTTGCGGTAGACGTACAAGTGGGAGTCCCACGTTTTTGGACTGGTGTTGGCTTGTTCACCTATGTCATCGCATCGTTCACCATGTTCCGTTCCGTTGATGGTTTGTCAATGCGTCCACCGTGGCTCACCTTGGCGGTGTGCATCATTGGTGTTGCACTGACCTTCATTGTTGGAATGCCTTCTATGGTGCGTACGCGATTTGCTACACCCACCATCGGACGAGACAACTTGGTGGGTACAACAGGTGTCACCGTTGGTGAAGTCAACCCTGAGGGAATTGTGTTGGTGGACGGCGCACAATGGCGTGCTCGTACAAATCGCGCCACGCCACTAACTGCAAATCAACCAATGCGCGTTGCAGAAATTGATGGAATCACATTGGTGGTAGAGCCACTCGAAGGAGCGGCTCGCGATTATCGCGAAGCACGTAAGTCTCACGACTGATGTTTCTCCTCATTGCCGCACTAATCATCCTGCTTCCGCTTGTGGAGCTGTACGTGATTGTGCAGGTGGGCCAAGAAATTGGAGTCCTGCCAACGGTTGCACTGTTGTTGGTGATCTCGTTGGTCGGAACTTCATTGGTGAAGCGTGAAGGACTGCGTATTTATCGCCAGTTCATGGAGGCCGTCCGAGCAGGGAAAGAACCAACACGCGAGATTGTGCATGGGGTGTGCATTTTGGCCGCTGGAGTGTTCCTCTTGGCGCCAGGATTTTTTTCAGATGTTGTGGGCATCACCTTGTTGTTGCCACCGACTCGGGCCGTCATTGCCCGCATCGTTGCACGCCGTACTCGCCGCATCGCTTCAGTCATAAACGTCACGCACTCTGGTCGTAGGGTAGAGCGCAAGGGGTATCTCCCGCGCGCGGGCGACATCATTGATGTTGACCCCTATGACGGAGATGCGGGGGCGTAACAACATGGCAGCACAATCAGACGAACCATTTGATCCTGCAACAGTTCCAGTTAAGCCAGCTGCAACAGTCTTGCTGATTCGTGATGCCGATGCTGGTGGTATTGAAGTGTTCATGTTGCGTCGTACTTTTTCTGCGGCGTTTGCGAGCGGCATGTTTGTTTTTCCTGGCGGAAAAGTGGATGACGTCGACGGTGTTGACGAGATAGCTGAACTGTGTGACGGTCTCACCGATCAACACGCCAGCTCGTTATTGGGGATTGCCTCAGGTGGTCTCGCATATTGGGTTGCGTGCATTCGCGAGTGTTTTGAAGAAGCAGGAGTATTGCTTGCACGTCACGAAGACACGGGCGACGTTGTGCGATTTGACGATCCCGCTGTGGCTGAACGTTTTTCGCACGAGCGCGAAAACATTCACGATGGTTCTGTTGCATTGCTAGATCTCTGCAAGAAAGAAAA
>CAZCZM010000062.1:0-5356 GCA_964503445.1 uncultured Bifidobacterium sp. | reverse complement strand
CAAAGCGAACATCAATCTGATCGAGTCGCTTATCAATGTGATCAAGACGCAGGTCGAGTCGATCTATGTCGGACTTGCGCGCAACGTCGGACCATCCGAAAGGAGGCATGTATTCCATCATTGTGTCTGCCACTTCATCCCCCATCACTTTCCGTAATGCAGTATGCATTTCAAACCGTTGTGCTTCAGATACCGACATCATAAACCTCTTTCAAACAGGATTGTGATGCGAATGTGTGCCGCCACAACGACAGCCGGACAACAAGCCCCCGACAAACAAAAGAACCCCCGCCACAAGGCGAGGGTTCTCTCATAAAACGCGAGTCCGACTTAGCGATTCTTCAAAGCCTCAATCAGCTTTGGCAACACCTTGTGCACGTCACCAACAATGCCCAAGTCGGCAACACCAAAGATGGGTGCTTCCTTGTCCTTGTTGATGGCGATGATGTTCTTTGAACCCTTCATTCCCACCATGTGCTGCGTTGCACCAGAGATGCCTGCTGCGATGTAAATGTTTGGCTTCACAACCTTGCCGGTCTGACCCACCTGGAATGAGTAAGGAACCCATCCGGCGTCGACGATTGCACGTGATGCACCAGGTGCACCCTTCAGCAACTGCGCCAACTCGTTGATCATTTCGAAGCTTGCTGACTCGCCGAGTCCGCGGCCACCAGCAACAACGATGTCTGCTTCGTCCAACTTCGGACCAGAGGTCTCTTCCACGTGAACTGCGTTCACAGTTGCGCCGCCGGTGCTGCCAAGGTCTGGCACTGCCACTGCGGTGACTGCTGCTGCGGATCCACCTGCTGATTCGGCTGCGAATGACTTCGGACGGAATGCTGCGAGGAATGGAGCAGCGCCAGTGAAGGTGGTGCTGACCAATGTGTTTCCACCAAAGATTGGGGTCACAACAGTGACGCCGTTTCCGCTGTCGGTGATGTCGATGTTGTTAGTGATGACGGTCTTGTCAATCTTGACTGACAAGCGTGACATGACGTCGCGACCTTCGTAGTTCTGCGGGAACATGATGAGGTCTGGTGTTTCGCCACCATCAATTACAGCCTTCATTGCTGATGCGATTGCAACGCCAGGAAGTGATGAGCCGTGATCGACTGCGTACACCTTGGTTGCGCCGTACTCGCCCAATGCTGCGGCTGCTGCGTTTCCATCGCCACCAAGAATTGCGGTGACGTTTGATGACAACGAACGAGCCTTCGTGAGAAGTTCGAGTGTTGCTGATGTTGGTGCGCCGTTCGCAACTTGTGCGAAGACCCAGATGTTGTTGAGTGCCATGATGATTCTCCTCTAGTGCCTTCGACTCAGATTGCCTTCAGGTTCTCAAGGAACCCGACGATCTTGGTGAATGTTTCGCCGTCATCTTCAATGACTTCGCCAGCTTGACGTGCTTCTGCTTGTGCAACGTTGCTGATCTGCTGACCTGCACCTGCCCAGCCAACTGGTGTGACACCAAGGTCTGCTGCGGTGATTTCTTCCACTGGCTTTGACTTTGCAGCCATGATGCCCTTGAACGATGGGTAGCGAGGCTCCACCACACCTGCGGTCACGCTGATGAGTGCAGGCAACGGACAGGTGACTTCGTCGTAACCAGCTTCGGTCTGACGATCGACTTTCAATGATCCACCTTCAACAACAACTTTCTTTGCGAAAGTGACAGAAGGAAGTCCGAGAAGTTCTGCCATTTGTTCTGGCACTGTTCCGGTGTAACCGTCTGATGATTCTGTTGCACCGATGATGAGGTCTGCTCCACCCATGCGCTTGATCGCTGCTGCAAGAACTTTTGCAGTGGTGAGTGCATCTGAACCTTGCAATGCAGGATCGGACACCAACACACCTTTTGCTGCGCCCATTGCAAGAGCGGTACGCAAACCAGATGTTTCATTGTTGGGTGCCATGGACACGAGGCTGACCTCGCCACCACCGGCTTTGTCGACCAACTGAAGTGCCATCTCAACGCCGTATGCGTCGGAGTCGTCGAGGATGAGCTTGCCATCTCGCTTCAGGGTGTTGGTTGCCCCATCAAGTGCACCAGGCGCTGCGGGGTCGGGGATCTGCTTCACACAAACGATCACATTCATAGGTGACATTGTTACCCAGTAGTCAGCCCTTCACCCAACCCAACGAGCCGATTTGGCGTGACGTTTGTCGTATCGGGCACATGGCGTGCAGTCCCTCTGGGAGGCTCGCTGGTACCGTAATCAGCCTTGCGTCTTTTGCTGATTGTGAACTCATTTGCGTCCTCTGTGACGGCGAAAAACACCGCAACGGTGCACCAACGGCTGTCCCAGTACCACGATGTGCAGGTGGTGGAGACCAATCGGCGCGGTCATGCCACTCGTTTTGCCGAAGACGCCGCCCGGCGCGGCATTGACGTGGTGGTGGCTTACGGCGGAGACGGCACCCTGAACGAGGTAGCCACAGGCGTTGCCACCACCAATACGGCACTGGCCGTTCTGCCTGGTGGGTCCACCAATGTGTTCGCCCGCACCTTGGGGATGCCCAACGATGCTCTGCAGGCCGTGGAGCTCATCATCGATGCATTGGACCGCAACGACATCTCCCCCATCGGTTTGGGTCGCGCGAACGGTCGCTACTTCACGTTTCACACCGGACTCGGCTACGACGCCGCAGTGGTGAAGTGGGTGGAGCGTCGCGCAGCACTAAAGCGCTACTTCGGTCACCCGCTATTTGTGTTGGCATCGTTGAAAACGTTCTTCATGGATTTCGATAGAAAGCGTCCGCACTTCTCGCTGGAATTCGGCGATGGCCACACAGTGACCAACGGATATTTCTCTGTGATCATGAATACAAACCCATACACGTATTTGGGCAACAGACCGCTTGACCTTGTTCCGTCCACCGGATTAGACACCGGACTTTCAGTGGTCACGTTTAAGACAATGAAACCCACTCACATTCTTCGCACGTTGGCATCTGCATTGCGCGGTGGCGGTGTTCCTGAGAAGTCGTGGCTTGATGTACACACCAATGTGTCAACTGTGACTGCACGTGATGGTCGTGCATTCTCGTATCAACTTGATGGCGACTACTTGGGCGAAGTGAACGAAGTGGTGTTCGAACATGTGCCGAACGCGTTGCGCTTGGTGCGCTCACATCCGTAACGAACGCGACACTCTTCTCCGCATCGCTCACTCACCGACACTACGAGTGTTTCGCCAACACCTGCAGTGCTACATCGGGAACGTTGGTGCACAGGCCGTCAATTCCCCACGACACCAAATTGGACATGACCTCGGGATCATCCACGGTCCACGAGTTCACCTGAACACCGTGCGAATGAAACACATCAATGCATTCCTTGGTGACATGACCGAAATACGGGTGCAATGCGGTGTGGCCAGAGTTAGCCAATGAACGCGCGGTCTTTTCGTAGTCCGCGGGCCGAACACCCATGGTGAGCCACGCAGTTCGCACCTCGGGACGCAAGGTACGCATTGCATCAACAGTGCCGCGATGAAAACACGAGATAAGCCAACGGTCATCGTCGCCACGTTCTGCCAAATAGCGCGCAACAGTTGCAGCCAACATGTCGGTGTCATCAAAGTCGGGGTCTTGCGGATAGTTCTTGATTTCAATGTTCACCCACATTCCTTCGCAGGCATCAAGTGCTGCGTCTAGGAATGGAATCTCTGCGGGTAAGTCGGCACTGTTCGTTTCAAAAATAAGACGACCATCGGCAAGTGCAGCGTCGTGATGAATTGCCATGCGACCATCTGCTGTTCTGCGTACGTCTAACTCAACAGCGTGTGCACCCATTTCGCGTGCACGACGAAACGCAGCCAGCGTGTTTTCCTTCTCCGCCTTCGACGCACCACGGTGGGCAATTACCTGAACGTTTGCCATGTCACAACCTGACTCTCACAGCTTCTCAAAATCTTTTGGAAAAATACATCGCTGAACTTTGCCTTCTCCATTGTTACTCGCCAAGTTCGCTCGTAGTGTTCTCATGCGGGTGGTTCGCCACCCAACCCACCGTGCGCGTTGCGCCTGAGACAACTTAAGGAAACCGACGTGTCGATCCTCGCGTCTTCGCTAGCTCTTGGAAATGCCGATTACACCTGGCGAGCTCAGGCCACCTGTCGTGATACAGATCCTGAATTGTTCTTCCCCGTTGGTACTACCGGACAAGCGTTGTTGCAGATTGCAAAAGCCAAGTCGGTCTGCTGCGAGTGCCCCGTTCACGTGGAATGCCTCCAGTTCGCTCTCGAGACCAACCAAGACACTGGTATCTGGGGTGGCACCTCTGAAGAAGAGCGCCGCCAGATTCGTCGCGAAGAAGCCGCACGTCAGCGCGCTCTCAAGCAGCAGCAACGCGCCGCGCTCTAGACCCGACACGGGTCCTCGTCCGTCACGGCTTGCCCTACAGCGGGGGCAACTATTCGTTCTCTAGCGGGACTCGTAGAGCAATCACTGTGCCGGTGTGACCCGCCTGTGGGGTCAATTCCACTGCCGCCAATTCTTCTGGAGTGGCAGGACGCATTTCGATGGTGCCCGCCAGCTCAGTGGTGACCAGGGTGCGCACAATGGACAAGCCCAATCCCGTGGCATCGGCCAACTGGAAGTCGGCGGGAATTCCGCGACCGTCATCGATGACCTGAATATCAAGTTGCGTATCGTCGGCTGTGAGGCGCACCACCACGTTGCCGCCACCATTTCCACTTGTGTAGCCGTGGTCAACTGCGTTCTGCAACAACTCGGTGAGCACCACAGACAACGGTGTCACCACTGTTGCGGGCAAACGTCCACCGTCACCAATCACGGTGAAACGCATGGGGCGATCTGGTGACTGCAAACTTTCTTCCACCAAACGAAGAAGTGGGCGAACAATTTCAATGAACGCCACATCGTCACCGGGTTCACGCGACAAGGTTTCGTGCACTAACGCAATGGTGCGAATGCGTCGTACAGACTCCGCCACTGCTGCTTTTGCTTCGGCAGATTCCAAACGGCGACCCTGCAATCGCAACAACGATGAAATTGTTTGCAAGTTGTTCTTCACACGGTGGTGAATCTCGCGAATGGTGGCATCTTTCGACAAAATCAATCGGTCACGACGACGCAGTTCGGTGACGTCGCGCAACAACATCAACGCACCCGTTACCTCAGAACCATCGGCTGTGTCCTCCACAATGGGAATACAACGCGTTAACAGCGTGATGTCGGCTGTTTGTTCAAACTCTTCCACCACAGGCTGTCGACGCTCGAAGGCTTGACGCACCGATGAATCAATAACGCCTAGTTCGGCCAGCGTTTGGCCCACAGCATTGGCACTGATACCCACGCGATGCAATGCAGATGTTGCGTTTGGTGATGCGTA
>CAZCZM010000061.1:0-5380 GCA_964503445.1 uncultured Bifidobacterium sp. | reverse complement strand
TAGGCAAAGGAGACGCCATGACCACTGCAAATACCAATACTCACCTGTACATCCTCCTCGATCGTTCGGGGTCCATGTCCTCTATCGCTCGCGACGTCATTGGGGGCTACAACACCTTCATCCGTGAGCAGAAAAAAGAAGGCTCAGACGTTCGGGTCACCTTGGTGCAGTTCGACTCCAGCAATCGTCAAGAAATCATCGCGGCAGGTGTTCCCATTGACGAAGTAGTTGAGCTCACTGAAGACACATTCATTCCTCGTGGCGGCACTCCACTGCTTGACGCAACCGGCTTGCTGATCGCACGTGCACGCACCAATCAGGAACTTCGCGCTCAGAACGCACTTCCCACCGAAGACATCGTCTTTGTCACCATCACCGACGGTGAAGAAAACGAGAGCACTGAATACACCTTGAAGAAGGTCCAGAAGCTCATCGCGGAATGCGAGAAGCAGGGTTGGACCTTTGTGTTCCTGTCAGCTGCACTTGATGCATACGGCGATGCAAGTCGTATGGGTATGAAGCAGGGCAACATTCAGTCGTTTGCAGCAAGCGGTGTTGGCACGAACCTTGCGTTCGAGAGTCTGTCAGCAAGCGTTAAGAAAATGCGTGACATGAAGCGCTCTGGTACATGGAGAGAAGACGTTGATTTCTTCGAAGAGAAAATCGCAGAAGAAGATCGCAACAAGAAAGACGATAAGTAGGGTCGTTTTTCTTCGCAGGGAAGAGGTCGTGTGCTTGGTAGGTAGCGCACGACCTCTTTTCGTTTATTCAGCTGTAGTCAACAGCTGAGAACTCGCCGATCTTGTCCAAGCGATGCTGTGCATCAATGAGGCGCACGGTTCCACTGCGTGAACGCATGACCAAACTTTGCGTATGAACAAGCCCGGGGGTGAATCGCACACCTTGCAACAATTCACCGTCGGTGACACCGGTTGCGGCAAAGAAGCAGTTGTCGCCCTTCACTAAGTCGTTCGTGGTCAGAATTTGATCCAGGTTGTAGCCCTGCGCAATCGCTTCGTTGCGTTCGGCATCATTGCGCGGCCACAGGCGTCCTTGAATTTCGCCACCCATGCACTTCAACGCAGCAGCCGCCACAACGCCTTCGGGTGTTCCACCAATTCCGAACATCACGTCAACGCCGGCGTTTGGCCAAGCAGTGGCGATTGCGGAGAAAATGTCGCCGTCAGAAATCAACTTGATACGAGCACCGGATTGACGAACTTCTTCAATCAGTTCTTCGTGTCGTGGGCGATCCAGAATCATTGCGGTGAGGTCGCGTACTGACTCGCCTTTTGCCTTGGCAATCCACTTCAGGTTCTGGGTGGGAGAAGCAGTGATATCAATTGACCCAACAGCGTCAGGGCCCACTGCAATTTTTTCCATATAGAAACATGGGCCTGGGTCGTACATGGTGCCGCGCTCAGATACGGCAATCACAGAGATGGCGTTTCCTCGACCAGATGCTGTGAGTGATGTTCCGTCAATGGGGTCAACCGCGACGTCAGTCAGTGGATGTGAGCCATCACCCACTTCTTCGCCATTGAACAACATCGGGGCGTCGTCTTTTTCGCCCTCACCAATAACCACAACGCCAGACATGGGGACCGTGGCCAGCACGGTGCGCATGGCATCAACTGCGGCACCGTCGGCACCAATTTTGTCTCCGCGTCCTACCCACCGCGACGCGGCCATGGCGGCAGATTCGGTGGTGCGGACAAGTTCAAGGGCGAGATTTCGGTCGGGGCGCTCTGTTGGCATATCTCCACCGTAGTTCCCTCACTAGCCTGACGCGGTGCCTCAGATACCCCTCCCGCTGTGTCTTGCGAGCCGTGACATCACTGATACCAGAGTTCGGCCAGGTGGTCGTTGGGTGTCTGGTGTGGTCTCTGAACCCGGCTTGAAGGGCTCTTTAACGCGACTGGTGATGTGGTCGGTTGATGCACCAGATGTTGAGGTGGTGCTCTTGCGTGACCCTCAACCAGTCACGGGTCGTGGACTCTCTGGTGGGGTTCATGTGTGGGACAACGACGGGCGCCGCGTCTTCGTCGTGACGAAAAATGATGGAATTGTCGAAGTGCCAGTGACTGGTGATTCGCCCGGAGTGATGCGTCGATTGCCATTTGACGTCACTCGGTCGTGGTCAACTCCAGTGTTCGACTACATGAATCGCACCGTCTACGCAATCGCTGACTGGAAAGAATTGTGGGGATGTCACGCAGATAGTGGTGATGCGTGGTGTGTGTATCGCGCAGCGGCATTCGCCATGGATGCAGCTGCAGGGTCAGATGGCATGTGTGTCACATGGAACCGTCCGCACATGCCATGGACAGAGAGCACGGTGTATCCGGAACCATCGCAGCCGGGTGTTGCTGTGCAGCAGCCACGTTTTAGCACTGCGGGTAACAGCTTTGGCTACATCGATGATCGAAATGGTGTGAACAATGTTCGCATCTTCGGCGATCGTGTTGTGCCACACGATGTTGTGATTGACGATGATTGTGAACATGGTGGTCCCACGTGGGGTCCAGGACAACGGTCGTGGTGCTTCAACACTGACGGAACAAAAGTTGCCTATACACGCAATGAAAAAGGTTTTGGCTCGCTGTGGGTGTACGACCGCATTGTCGATGAACGACACATGATTGGTCGAGCGGTGCACGGTTGTGTCTCGTGGGAAGGCGACACGATTGCGGCTCTACGAACTGGTGCGCGTACTCCAACACAAGTGGTGATGTACAACGTCGCAGACATATCTGCGCCGGTTCGAACCATCGGTGCGTGTAGCGGCGATGATGAATGGCGTACAGCGGAGATTGATGCCGAATTGGTGGAGCCATCGGTTCATGAAGCAGACAATGATGGTGTCGCTATTCCGTATCGGTTGTATCGCTCTTCAAAGCACCCGTACGGATTGATTGTGTGGGTGCATGGTGGCCCTACTGATCAATGGCAAGTCACTTTCCGTTCTCGCATTCCATTCTGGACATCACGGGGTTGGTCTGTGGTGGTGGTCGACCATCGTGGAACAACTGGCCACGGTCGTGCATTTGTTGATGCGTTACACGGATACTGGGGTGAGCGCGATGCCGATGACACTGCGACGGTGTTGCGTCATGTTCAACGTGTGTTCGGGTATCGTGCAGAGCGCACCGTGTTAATGGGTGGCAGTGCTGGAGGACTGACTGCGTTGAACTGTGCAGTGCGTGCACCGGAGCACATTGCTGGAATGGTGTTGTCGTACCCGGTGGTTGATCTGCCCAACATCATGCGCGGTGATGACCCGTTTGAAACTCATTACATGCCGCAACTCTTGGGTGCCAAAGAATCAGGTGATCCCATTTTGCACGCACGAACACCATTGACATTCGCCAATCGCATCGCTCATATTCCTACGTTGATTTTTCATGGTGACCAAGACAAATCCGTGCCATTGATTCACTCGCAACGATTACAAGATGTTGTTCGTGCTGCTGGTGGAAACGTGCAGCTGGAAGTGATGGAAGGCGAAGGCCACGGATTCAAGGAATCACGCAGTGTGATTCGAGAGTTTCTGTTGACCGAATCATTCCTCAGTCGGCTTGGATGAACGGCGACGTTCCCATTGAACATAGAAGTTGAGTTCATTGGTGAAGTAGATGGTGTGGAACCGAGCTCTGCATCGACCGCCAGGGCGTTGAGTTCCACGTTTGGTCAAAATTCCTGCAACATTAAACACTGTCATGAATGACTGAAGAGATTCGCCGGGGTAGTTCTTTGCAAAAAAGTCTTTGGTGTATCCATGAAGGTTTGGGTAGATGTGGGTGTAATGAAGCACCTTTTCCACGTGTTCATATGTGAGGGCGTATCGAAATTGTTCGGGGTTATTGGGTGGTGTGGTGCCGTAGCGCGTGTCAGTCATGGCGGTTCTCCTTCTGTGTGAAGTGACCGACCAGTGCTTGTGCGCAGTCATGGCCTGACGGCGCCGCATCCGCCTCGGAGGGTGGGGGAGAAAGGTAAAGACCCCACCACCCGAGACGCAAGCACCGTGGCCGGTCTGGCTCGGTTGCTGATCGCGTGTGACCGCGATACTCGTGATGCGTTGTCATCGTCTCAGAAGGGTGTGTCACACAGAACACGGCACGAAGGGACTTCCATCCTTGAAGTGTGGATAGCGTCACAGTCATGCTGTTGGCCGAGCTAGAGATCTTTCATTCACGGCCTATCGCACCTACTCGTCGCTTGGCGTTAGGTCATCTGTATCTGCCCGTCGATCCAGCACCTGGCTTTGGGGGAATCTTGCTGGGCGCTGTGCTCGCAGTGCACATTAAAGATGTTGATGAAGATTTGCATGTTGACGTGCAGAGATTGTTGTCTGAAATTGAGCGCGGTTCGCGCGTTGTGCAACCACGACTTCGTCACAGATTTCAGGTTGACCGTCATGGTCTTACATACAGCACGCATCGAATGATGGGCGTGGGCGACACCGTTGAATTCGAGATGTCTAGCAACGGGACGCCATTGCAGCAAGTGCTTGGATGTATTTATGCACTCGAGCGATTAGACGATGACATTCGTCGGTCACTCATTCCTGTGATGCGTCGTGCCTTCACGTGGCGTGGCCCCATCGGACCATCGTTTATTGCGTATTTGGCCGGCTCGCGGTCGTCGTCGGTGTCGGCGTTGGCAGATCCACGTGCATGGGCACTTGACATTCTTGGTTTCCCCGGCGGCACTGTGAAACCGTCGAAGCGAGAAATTACCGCTCGTTATCGCGACCGATTGCGTGCAGTGCATCCGGATCACGGCGGAAGCGACAAGAATGCGGGCAAAGCAATCATGGATGTCACCGAAGCACGCCGCATTTTGTTGGAGGCTTTGTGACCGGAATTGCGGGAATGGTGCTGTTTCCCGGTTCAGGTTCGTCCTCACAACATTCTTCGCTGCTGGCGATTGAAAATGTCATGCAGCCAATTCCCGTTGCACGCGTTGATTTTCCGTACCGAAAAGCAGGACGATCATTTCCTGACAAGGCACCCGTGTTGATTCAATGTGTCAAAGAGGAAGTGCGTTCATTCGCACAGTCGCTAGGCGTAGAGACAACGTCACTTGTGATTGGTGGTCGGTCCATGGGTGGTCGGATGTGTTCCATGGCAGTGGCAGATAACGATGATCCACTTCACGTTGCTGGACTTGTGTTGGTGTCGTATCCGTTGCATCCCCCAAAAAAGCCAGACACATTACGGACTGAACACTTACCCCGTATTGATGTACCCACGTTGTGTGTGAGTGGAACGAAAGATGATTTTGGAACTCCCGATGAATTGTCATCAGCATTTTCAGCAGTGCCAAGCCATGTCACGTGGCGCTGGATAGAAAATGCGCGTCACGAATTGGCCCGAAA
>CAZCZM010000060.1:0-5764 GCA_964503445.1 uncultured Bifidobacterium sp. | reverse complement strand
CGTTGGCGATTGTGTTGGCGTTGTTGGGTGGCCGCCCACTCTGGCGCCGCCGCCGACGTTCGTCACCTTCTGTCTGACGTCTCGCTGCAACCGCTAGATTGACGAGCGGAGCGCTGGGAAGTCTGGTCAGCACACAACAAAAATGCTTGCACTCGTATTACTTCCCCCGCTGTTTATTGCTCTCTTAGTTTTTGCTGTGCCGTCGCGTTCATTGGTAGCGGCGCGTATCGGTTCCATCACGCTCGCTGCGCTCGCCACCGTCACATTGCTTGCATCTGACACCACCTGGTCATGGAAATGGTCGTGGATCAACGATCTGGGCTTGCATATTCATCTCTCACTTGATGGTTTCGCCATTGCGATGGTTGCAGTTGTCTATGGCCTAGGAGCGTTAGTTCTGTGGTACTCATCTGCCTACTTCCCAGATCATCATGCGTATGGAAAGTTCGTTGGTCTTTTCTTGGTCTTTGCATCCGCTATGACCGGGCTGGTGATGAGTGCAGATTTATTCACCATGTTTCTCTTCTGGGAAGTCACCTCTGTGGTGTCATTCCTGCTTATTGGAATGAATGATGAGTCGGCATCTGCTCGTAGTGCGGCACTGCGAGCCCTGCTGGTAACCGGCGCTGGTGGACTCTGCTTGCTGATCGGTGTCGCACTTTTTCAAATTTCTGTCGGTACCAGCGAGTTTGCGGGTCTGATTGCAAGTGATGGCCGTGGCGGAATGTTCGCAACTGCAGCCATGTTTGCTTTATTGGGCGCATTAACGAAGTCCGCGCAGTTTCCATTCCACTTTTGGTTGCCCGGTGCAATGTCTGCACCAACTCCAGTGAGTGCGTACCTTCACTCGGCCACCATGGTCAAAGCTGGCATCGTGCTCATGGCGCGACTATCACCCGCAGTCAGCCATGTTGATGTGTGGCGATGGAGTGTCATTGTTCTGGGTGGCATCACCATGGTGTTGGGTGGCGTTCGAGCAATGCGCCAACGAGACGCAAAGTTGCTGTTGGCGCACAGCACAGTGTCACAGCTTGGCTTTCTCACCATCTTGGTGGGAATGGGAAATCCCATCGCCTTATACGCAGGCGTGGCGCACCTCATCGCACATGCTGTCTTCAAAGCGGGCCTTTTCTTGTCGGTGGGAATAGTGGATCACGAAACTGGTACGCGCGACATTGGCGAACTCAACGGCGTAGGACGACAACTGCGGGTTGTCGCCTGGTTAGCGGGAATCTCTGCTGCATCCATGGCTGGCATGATTCCGTTCTTGGGTTTTGTTACCAAAGAGAAGGCTCTTGCAACATTGTTGAAGAGTAAGGACGGAATTCCTCTTGAACAAGCGGTAGCGCTTGCAGCAGTCATCATCGGTTCAATCTTCTCCGTCGCTTATAGCGTTCGCCTCATCAAGGGAATGTTCGGCGTGAAGCCAGACCAAGTGGAGACTCATGTTCATCATGCGCCATCACTTGGATTGGTTGTGCCAGTTGCAGCAACAGTGGTCGTCACAGTTGGTGCGGCTCTCTCCGCTTCGTGGTGGGGTGGGTTAATGAAGAATGCTGCAACCGCACTGGATGTAGATGCGATGGGCAAGCTGGTGTTGTGGCCTGGTGTGAACACGGCTTTAGTGACGTCAGTACTCATACTTCTGGGTGGTGCATTGGTTGGTCTTCGGGTGCCGCTTGTTCCGAATTGGCCACGTATCCCGCTGTCGGGTGAGCGAATGTTTCAGTCCACGTATGACGGATTATTGGCATTTGCTGGTTTCTTTACGCGTTACTCACAAAGCGGTTCATTGATTGCCTACAACATGGTGGTGTTCGGAATAGTTGCTCTTGCATTGGGTATACCTACCCTGACCACACTTCAGTATGTGGATGCAGATTTTGTTCTTGCCGATTCGGCTGCGCAAGCTGCTCTTGTTGTCTTGGCAATCGCATTCACACTCGCCACAACATTTGCACGCGCGCGTTTTACCGCAGCGTTGGTTGTTGGTGGGCTCGGCTTCTCGAGCGCCGCATTATTTGCTGTTTTTGGAGCACCCGACCTAGCCCTCACTCAACTTCTTGTTGAGTGTCTGGTGATTGTTGTTTTGCTGCTGGTGATGCGTAAGTTGCCCACTCGATTTGAGCGAGATATCAATTGGATGTCCCGCGGTGTTCGAGTTGTGGTGTCGGTTCTTGTCGGAGTTGCGGTGGCAACGTTTGCAGTGGTTGCATCATCGTCGCGCACGGCACCTTCTGTGGGTGAGGACTATCTGGCGCGTTCAGTTCCTGAAGGCTTTGGAAAGAATGTTGTCAATGTCATTCTTGTCGATTTCCGCGGTGTCGATACCTTGGGTGAAGTTACGGTGTTGCTGGTTGCTGCGCTTGGAATTATCAACTTGTTTAAACAAGTTCGTCACCACCGTGCCCGACAGAATTCCGAGGTGGCGCAATGAACACTTCTCGATCCATCATTCTTGAAGAAGCCGAGCGTTGGCTCTTTCGCCTCATTCTGTTGGTGTCTGTGTTCCTCATGGTTCGCGGACACAACGCACCAGGCGGTGGTTTCATTGGCGGCCTTGTCGCTGGCGCGGCCTATACCTTGCGTTACTTGGTGGGTATGTCAGGTGAAGCAGAGCTCTGTGGCCGTGTTCGACCCCGAGTATTGCTTGGGGTGGGGGCATTGACATCTCTTATCACCGCGCTTATTCCGCTATTCAGTGGAGATGCGTTGCTTGATGCTGCGTATGTGTCGGGCAATCTCCCCATCATTGGTGAATACAAAGTGGTATCGGCCGCTGTGTTCGATCTAGGTGTGTATTTGATTGTTGTTGGATTTGTACTCACAGTTTTGGTTGAACTTGGACAAGGCGACTCCACGGACACGCGAGGTGCAGCATGAGTCTTGCGCTGATCGTCCTTGTTGCGGTGCTGTTCACCTGCGGCACTTATCTCATTCTTCAACGCACATTGACCCGCATCATTATTGGTGTTGGTGTCTTAGCGAATGGGGCGAACTTTCTCATCTTGACAACCGGTTCTCGCCAAGGCGCCGCCCCAATTGTTGGCACTGACGGAGTACCCACTGACCCAGTGCCGCAGGCTTTGATACTGACCGCAATTGTGATCGGATTTGCCATTACTGCGTTTATGGTTGCACTCACATGGCGACTTCACAGTCTTGATGGGAAAGACATTGTGGAAGACGATGTCGAAGACCGTCGTATTGAGCGTGTTGGTCGTCTTCGAGATGCACACCCAGACCTTCCCACACATGAGGACGTCGCAGAATGAACGCACTCCTCGCTTATCCCATTGCAATTCCATTATTTGCAGCGGCAATTAATGTCATTGTCCGCCGCGCAGCACTTCAACGGATTATTAGTTTTGCGGCGCTGACATCTTCGCTGGTAGTTGCAGTCACGACATTGGCGAGAGTTGTTCGCGATGACGACATTCTTGTCTCTCGTCTAGGCGGATGGCCTGCACAATTTGCCATCACACTGGTCGCCGATCGTCTGGCTGCAGTAATGGTGGTCATCGCATTGTCGGTTGCCACTGTTGTTCTGGTGTTCGCTGTTGGGCAACGAGCGGTTGATGAGAAATCTCCGGTGTATCACAGTGTGTATTTGGTGATGGCCGGTGGAATTTCACAAGCGTTCCTTGCTGGAGATCTTTTCAATCTCTTTGTTGCTTTTGAACTACTTCTCATGGCCAGCTACGTGTTGATGACGCTTGAAGCATCAGACGATCAGATTCGATCAGGCACCACATATGTGGTGTTAAACGTGGTGGAATCCACCATCTTGTTGTCGGCAATCGGACTTGTCTTCGCTGCAACAGGAACAGTGTCAATGGCAGAATTGCCCGAACGTCTTGCAGCGCTGCCAGATGGAGTCAGTACGGGGCTCAATCTCTTACTGCTTGTCGCATTTGGCATGAAGGCCGCATTGTTCCCGTTGTATTTCTGGTTGCCCGATGCGTATCCGGCCGCACCTAGTTCTGTAACTGCTGTGTTTGCTGGCCTGCTCACCAAAGTGGGCGCATATGCAATCTTGCGCACCGAGACTCTGCTTTTCCCCGGAGGGCAGGATGAGCTCATCATGGTGATTGCTGCCCTCACCATGCTGGTAGGTGTCATCGGCGCAATTTCGCACTCGCATGTGAAGAGAATTTTGAGTTTCCATATTGTGAGCCAAATCGGCTACATCGTGATGGGAATTGGAATCGGAACAGCAGCTGCCATTGCTGCAACCATCTTCTATCTCATCCATCACATCTTGGTGAAGACCTCTTTGTTTCTTGTTGAAGGAATCATCGAAGACGAAACAGGGGAGAGTGCATTCGACAAAGTGGGTGGAATGGCGCGAAGGTCTGGTGTGTTAGCAGTTCTCTTCATGATTCCTGCGTTTAGCCTTGCCGGATTGCCGCCGTTCTCCGGCTTCATGGCTAAGTTCTTGCTCATACGTGAAGGGCTGCAGCAACAAGTGTGGTGGCTGGTGGCTGCTGCAGCTGTTGCGAGCATTCTCACACTTGTTTCAATGACGAAGATTTGGATTGGTATTTTCTGGGGTGAAGTGGAGCCAACTCCTAGCGATATTCGATTGGGGGTATTGCGTTGGCGACCAACAATGTCGGCGGCCACCATGGCAATCGTGGGCGCAACACTTGTTGTTGCTGCGTGCGCCGGACCCATTTATGACTTCAGCGTGTCGGCTGCAGAAATTGTGATGAATTCGCGTTTTTACATTGATGCGGTGAGGAACTCATGATTCTGCGCATTCTTGGTCTTGCCATCGCGTGGGTGGCGTTGTGGGGGGATATCTCGCCGGCAAATGTCTTGTGGGGCGTTGTTATTGCGTGCGCCTTGACGTGGTTTGCACCAATCGGTGCTGCACAGTCAACGGTCCGATTGGTTGGTTTTGTTCAACTCACGACGTACATGATGAAAAACCTTGTGACGTCAAGTGTTGAAGTCTTGCGAACTGTTATTCGACCCACTCCTGAACGGGTCAGTGACGCAATCGTCAAGGTTCAGTTACGTACGCAATCGCGAATTGTTGCAGTTGTGGTTGCAAACTCCATCACTTTGACGCCAGGAACAATGACGTTGTCTCTTGACCCAAACACTTTTGAGCTTCGGGTTCACGTGCTGGGTCATGTCAATGAGAACGACTTCGTCAACAGCATCTATGAACTCGAAGATGTGGTGGCTCGTGCTTTCGGAAATGTGGTGCTGTCGTGAATGCCGCATTGAATTTTTCAGTTGTCATACTCTTTATCGCTGCGGTACTGGCTGCTGTTCGTGCAATTCGCGGTAGAAAATTGTCTGACCGAGCAGTGGCCTTTGAAGCACTGACTCCAGTGTTGACATGTGGAATGTTGATTGCGGTTGCGCTCACCGATGAAGATCGCTTCGTTGACCTTGCTCTTGTCTTGGGGCTATTGGCTTTTCTCACCACCATCACCGTTGCGCGGTACATGGAAAGCAGAGACAAATGATTGACCTCATTCTCGATGTCGTGTCGGGCGCACTCATCGTCTGCGGTGCCTTGTTGGCTTTGTCTGGTGCAGTGGGTGTCTTGCGTTTGCGTGAACCACTGAAGGCGATGCATACCGCTACGAAGCCTGCGACTTTGGGAGTTGTGTTAACGGGCGTTGGTGTCATGCTGCAGACTTCTGATTTGGGCACTGTCAGCAAGATTGGTGTTGTGATTGCAGTGCAAATCGCCACCATCTCGGTGGGAGCCCACATGTTGGGCCGTGCAATGGATAACGAATCA
>CAZCZM010000059.1:2750-6278 GCA_964503445.1 uncultured Bifidobacterium sp. | reverse complement strand
GCAATGTCGGCCACTTTGACCTGATCTTCTTCAGCTCCTGCTGCCTTCACGCCGTCATCCAACATGATGTAGCAGAACGGACATGCGGTTGCTACGCGACCAGCACCAGTGCTGATTGCTTCCACTGCACGCTCGTCATTGACTTTGACGCCGATGGATTCTTCCATCCACATACGAGCACCACCTGCGCCGCAGCACATTCCCTTGGTGCCGTTGCGTGGCATTTCAACAACTTGAAGACCCTTGATAGATCCCACAACTTTGCGTGGCGCCATGTAGACGTCGTTGTGACGACCGAGGTAGCACGAGTCGTGATACACAATTCGATCTTCCAAAGATGCTGTGCGCATGTCGAGCTGGCCGGTCTCGATGAGGTGTTCCAAGAACTCGCTGTGGTGAACAACTTCATAGTGACCACCCAACTGTGGGTACTCGTTCTTCAACGTGTTGAAACAGTGTGGGCACTGCGTGATGATTTTCTTCACGCCCATTCCGTTCATCATTTCAATGTTGGGAATCGCCAACATCTGGAACAAGTACTCGTTACCTGAACGACGAGCTGAGTCACCGGTGCACATTTCGCTTGGTCCAAGAATTGCTACGTCAACGCCTGCACGTTCGAGCAACTTGGCCATGGCTTGGGTGACCTTCTTGTTCTTGTCATCGAATGAACCAGCACAACCCACCCAGTAGAGGTACTCGTGGTTGAAGGCTGCGCCTGGGTCCACAACATCAACGTTGAGGTCCTTGGCCCAATCGGCGCGATCGTTTTGGTTCATGCCCCATGGGTTTCCTTGGTTTTCCATGGCGCGGTATGCATTGCCGAGTTCTGCAGGGAAGTTGGATTCCATGAGCGACAAGTAGCGACGCATGTCGAGAATCTTGTCGAGGATTTCAATGTTGACTGGACAGATCTCGTCGCATGCCTTACAGGTGGTGCATGACCACACTTCTTCGGCACTGATGCGTTCGAACAACGAGTTAGCACCAATGGTGATTTCTGAGTCCACAGACAACGGTGGTGACACGGTTCCACCAGGTGCATGTGATGCGGTTGCGGCCATGACTTCGCCGGTCTTCAACACGATTTCGCGTGGGTCGAGTGGCTTACCTGTTGCGTGAGCAGGGCACACACTTGTGCAACGTCCACACATGGTGCATGCGTCGGTGTCCAACAACTGCTTCCATGTGAAGTCTTCAACAACTGATGCACCAAACGACTCAAGTGATGTTTCAGTGAGGTTGGGCATTGCACGCATGGCACCCTTTGGTCGATCGCGATCCTTCAGGTACATGTTGAGCGGCGATGTGAAGATATGGCGCAACATGGTGATGGGCAAGATGGCGAGGAATGCGATGAATGTCAACACGTGTGCAATCCACCAGCCCTGGTGCCAGTTCTCTAGAGCTCCAAGTGACATTCCGTTCACAGCTTGCGCGAGTGGATATCCAACGAATGACCAGACCTCGAAGCTCATGTCTTTTCCGGCAGCCTCAGACGAAGCAATACGGAACATTTCTGCACCAAAGCCCGTTACACCAATTGCCAACAACACACCAAGGATGATGCCGTGTTCGGCTTTGGTCTTGATGCGAATGCGATATGGCTGTTGGATGTAACGGCGAACAATTGCCCACAGCACACCAATGGTGAACACAAGTCCAGCGAGGTCACCAATGAATGCGTACGCCTGATACACGCCACCGTGCAAGAACTTCAGTGATTCAGGCAACTGGTGGTCAACTTCCAAAGTTGTGGTGACACCCAACAACACAAGGAAACCGAAATAGATCATGGAGTGCATAAGACCAGCGGCACCATCACGCAACAGGGTGCGCATGTACACGCCAGCGCGATAATCGGCGAGACGACGCTTTGCATTCTTTGGAGTTGTCTTGCGACGATCCGGCGCACCGCGTTCCCAGTTGCGCATGCGGTCAGCGAAACGGAATGAGCCCCATATCAACATGACAGGAATGACGGTGTAGAAGGCGACCTTCAGTGCACTAGGGATTCCACCAAACACTTCGCGGTGAATTTCAGATGTGCTCTTCCAACCGGTGAAGTTGGGGATGATGCCAGAGACCAAGGTGAACGTACCCATGCCAATGCCAATGGCAATGGAGATTTGGTACGGGCGAAGGCGCTTGGGAGCCTTCTCTGTGGCAGGTGCTGCGTTCGTGCTCATAACGGACACAACGCTAGTGCCGACAGGGGTCTATGCCCTGCTTGGCGGAGGGTTTTGGTCTGCGATCAGCCGTAGTGAGCGCGGTCGAGTTCGCGCACGCGGGTGGCAAGAGCCTTGAGCAGTTTGCGAGAAATTGCAGGGATGTTGTCAATGGCACCCTTCAAGGCGCGCTCTGACACCACAAGCAAACGAACATCTGTGTCGGCAATGACGGCGGCGGTGCGCGGACCGTGGTCAAGCAAAGAAAGTTCACCAATGACTGCGCCACTCTTTGCGGTGCCAATCTTTTTGCCATTGCGCTTCACGGTGGCAGAACCTTCAAGGATGACATAGGCCTCGCGACCTGTTTGGCCCTGATCCATGATGACGGTGCCGGCTTTCAGAACACGCTCTGAAGAGTTCTTCACGACGAGACCGAGCTCTTTTGTGGAGCACTCAGAGAAGAGAGCAATCTTGCGGAGATGATCGACGGTGGACTTTGTTGCTGCCATGTGCATAAGTGTAATGCAGCCAGAGCAACACAAATTCACAATTAGGTGTAATGCTCAGAAAGAGGCGTCACATGTGACGCAGAACAACGATGAAGAACTATTTGGCCTTGGCTTGATTGGCCACACCTTCAATTGCGGCACGAATCTTTTCCTGGTCACCGAGGTATTCAACCTTTTCCACTTCAAGCGAATCAGTCAATGAATACAGGCGTGGAACGCCTGTGGGAATGTTCAACTCAGCAATGTCTGCTTCGGCAATTCCTTCAAGTGACATCACCAAAGCGCGCAATGAATTGCCGTGCGCAGCAACAAGGACATTCATTCCTTGACGCAGCTGGGGAACCACTGTTTCCATGAAGTGAGGGACAACTCGTGCCACCACGTCTTTCAAACATTCTGTGGCGGGAAGGAGATCGGGTGATACGAACCGATATCGGGGGTCATTCACAGGATGTTCTGGACTAGTGGTGTCCACTGGTGGTGGGGGAATGTCGTAGCTGCGACGCCATGCAGTGGTTTGTGCTTCACCGTGCTTTTCGGTGGTGGCCTTCTTGTCCAAACCTTGGAGCGCTCCGTAGTGGCGTTCGTTCCATTTCCAATGTCGCTGAACGGGAAGCCAGACCTGACCCATTTCGTTGAGGGCCAGGTGACAGGTCATGCAGGCTCGCGTTAATAAAGAGGAATGGGCAACATCGAAGACCAGTCCGGCGTCTTTCATGACCCGCCCCGCGTCGGCGGCTTCCTTTTCGCCCTGGGCTGAAAGGGGCACGTCATGCCAGCCAGTAAAGAGGTTCAGTTCATTCCACGTGCTTTGGCCGTGGCGCAGGAGGACAAGTTTTCCGAGCACG
>CAZCZM010000059.1:0-2650 GCA_964503445.1 uncultured Bifidobacterium sp. | reverse complement strand
TTGGGTGACACCGTCACTGATGCAGTCATCACTGTTCCTGCATATTTCGATGACGCACAGCGCACAGCAACAAAAGAAGCTGGTGCAATTGCTGGTTTGAATGTGTTGCGCATCATCAACGAACCAACTGCTGCAGCATTGGCATACGGCCTCGACAAGTCAGCGCAAGACGAAACCATCTTGGTGTTCGACTTGGGTGGCGGCACATTCGACGTATCTGTTCTTGAAATTGGTGACGGAGTTTTCGAAGTAAAGAGCACACACGGTGACACTCACCTGGGTGGAGACGACTGGGACCAGCGCATCATCGATTGGTTGGTGCAACAATTCAAAGCCGCACACGGCGTCGACTTGTCGCAAGATCGCATGGCACTGCAGCGCCTCAAAGAAGCAGCTGAAAAAGCAAAGATTGAACTGTCACAAACACAACAGACACAAATCAACTTGCCGTTCATCACTGCAACAGCCGATGGTCCATTGCACTTAGACGAATCACTGTCGCGCTCAAAATTCCAAGAAATGACCGCTGATTTAGTGGAGCGTTGTCGCGTTGCATTCGACAAGGCATTGAAAGATGCTGGTCTTACCAAGAGCCAGGTCAATCACGTCATCTTGGTGGGTGGATCAACTCGTATGCCCGCAGTGCAGGAACTTGTGATGTCCATCACCGGTAAAGAACCCAACAAGACCGTTAACCCTGACGAAGTTGTTGCAGTTGGTGCCGCAGTGCAAGCAGGTGTGTTGAAGGGCGATGTCAAAGACGTTCTCTTGCTTGACGTCACTCCGTTGTCATTGGGAATTGAAACCAAGGGCGGCGTCATGACCAAGCTCATTGAGCGCAACACCACCATTCCAACGCGTCGTACTGAAGTATTCACAACAGCTGACGACAATCAGCCATCGGTAGAAATCAACGTGTTGCAAGGTGAGCGTGAAATGGCCAGCTACAACACATCACTGGGCAAGTTCCAATTGGTCGACCTGCCACCAGCACCCCGTGGAGTTCCACAGATTGAAGTCACTTTCGACATTGACGCGAACGGCATTGTGCATGTGTCTGCAAAAGACCGCGCAACAAACAAAGAGCAGTCAATGACAGTCACTAATTCAACATCACTCAGCAAAGACAAGATTGAAGAGATGATTCGTGACGCAGAAGCACACGCTGAAGAAGATCGTCGTCGTCGTGATGAAGCTGAAGTGCGCAACAACGCCGATTCGCTGGTGTATCAAACAGAGAAAGTTCTGCGCGAACAAGGCGACAAAGTCTCGGCAGATGAAAAGGAAGCTGTTGAAGGTCCACTTGCCGCGCTGAAAGCAGCTATCGCTGGTAACGATCTTGAACAAATCAAGTCGGCAACAGAGACGCTGATGGGTGCAAGCCAGGCGTTTAGTCAGAAGCTGTATGAAGCTGCAGCGCGCGATAGCGGAGCCGCTGGGTCATCTGCATCGGGTGCAACCGCTGCATCAGATGACGACATTGTCGATGCTGAAATCGTGGACGAACAGTAAGAGTCATGTCAGAGAACGACAATGTCGAACAGCCGATAGACGAAGCAGCAATTGATGCTGAACTTGTCGCGGACCAGGTGGAAGTAGAGCACGATATTTCTGCTCTTCTCGCTGAGCGCGACGAGTTCAAAGACATTGCATTGCGTTTACAAGCAGACTTCGAGAACTACAAGAAGCGTGTTGCGCAAGTTCAAATTGACGAAGTTGATCGAGCAACTGGTCGTTTGGCCGAAGCTCTTCTTCCGGTTCTCGATGCATGCGAAGCGGCATTTGCTCACGGCGCAGACGGAGTTGAACCTGTCTGGAAAGCATTACTCAGTGCATTAGATAAGCAAGGGCTCAAGGCCTACGACTTGCTCGACAAACCATTCGACCCTGAAACTGCTGAAGCAGTTATGCATGAACCTGGTGATGGCGGCGATCCCATTGTGGTGGAAGTGTTGCGCACCGGATACGAATGGAAAGGTCGCGTGTTGCGTGCCGCCATGGTGAAGGTGAGGGGGTAGGTCTTGACTGCCCAACGCGAGTGGTTCGAAAAGGACTACTACGCCGTTCTCGGCGTGTCGAAAGATGCGTCCGATAAGGACATCACCAAGGCCTATCGACGTCTCGCGCGTCAGTATCACCCGGATGCCAATCCAGGTAACGCACAAGCGGAGGAAAAATTCAAAGAAATTTCTGCCGCATATGACGTCATTGGTGATTCATCAAAGCGTGCCGAATATGACGAGGTTCGTCGCATGGGTCCCATGGGCGGATTTGGCCCGGGTGGAAACGGAAGTTTTAACTTCGACATGGGTGGTGACGGGCTCGGCGACATTCTGGGTCAGATGTTTGGCGGACGAGGTCGACGCACTGGCGGTGCCGGTGTAGGGCCACAACGCGGACGAGACATTGAATCGGCACTGACATTGTCATTTGAAGACGCAGCCCATGGTCTCACCACAACGTTGCATCTCACTGCAGACGCAACATGTACGTCGTGCACCGGTAGTGGAGCGCGACCAGGAACTTCACCGAAGATGTGTAGCGCTTGCGGTGGACGTGGATCAGTTGCAGACAATCAGGGCTTCTTTGCAATGTCATCTCCGTGTCGATCATGTGGCGGCAATGGCACCATCATCGAACACCCATGTTC
>CAZCZM010000058.1:0-6662 GCA_964503445.1 uncultured Bifidobacterium sp. | reverse complement strand
CCCGCTGCAAGCTGAAGTTGAAGTGTTCCTTGCTGGCATTGCGTCACCACAACATCCACCGACGAACCAGACGACACAGACGGTGTGAACACACAACCCTGCGCAGATCCAGCATTCGAAAAATCACCAGCAGCAATCCCCGACACGGATTCCGAAAACACATACCCAAACGACAACGACATCGCAGCAGCAGGAGACGACGGAGCCGACACCACAACCGCACCCGGGGCATCAACATCAATCGTCATCGTTGGTGCTGCAACATCACCACTCGGTCCCTGAAGTTGCGAAGTTGACCCAACAATGGCGTTTTGCAGCATCGTGACGATGACAGTGCCATTGCTACTTGATGTGGTGGAAACCGTTAAGACGTACGTGCTACCAGATCCACTCAATGACGAAATGGTCCAGCCCAGAGCGGTACCAGACACAGAAAAATCATTGACGTCCAACCCAGTGACGCTCTCCGAAAAAACGATGTTGTAGTTCAACGTTGAAACATTTGTTGGTGACGACGTTTGAGCAGAAAAGGTTGTGGGAGCTGGTGCAAGTTGAGTGATGACAACATTTCCATGACCAGATCGCGATGCCGCCACCATGGACGATGCCAATGCGCCAGCACCGACAAATGAGCCACCGCCGCCACCAGCGCGGCGAAAATCTGCATATCGATATTGACCGCCTGCACCACCGGAGTAACCGCCACCGCCGCCACCGCCATGGCCAGCCATGCCACCACCAGCGAAGCCCCAGCCGCCGTGTCCACCGGCACCACATGTTCCAGTGGTGCTTCCTGTGCCACCGCTCGAGTACGAACGCCCACCGCTTGTGTCGCCAGCCGTCGGGGACGAGCCGTTTCCGTTCCACGATGACCCGTTTCCGGTGTAACCACCGCCGCCACCACCGACACCACAGTCACCTACGAAGAAACCTGCCTGGCCGCCGGAACCGTTGGTTCCTCCCAACATGCCACCCGAATTCTGACCAGATGTTGTGGTGACGCCGCCATTTCCGTTGTTGTTCCATGCAGCACCGCCGCCACCGCCAGCTACCGCGAGCAAGGTTGCAGGGCTGCCAGATGCGGCCACAACACCCGTTGCGCCACCGCCGCCACCACCCATGTCTCCGGCATTCCCTTGATGGCCAACCGAAATTGTCAAGATCTGACCGGCTGTTAGGTTCCACTCCGCCGTGACGGACGTACCTGCACCGCCAACAAATACAGATGTTCGGTTACCACCTTGTGCACCTTCAGCGAGAATTCTGTAGAGACCAGTGGCTGGAACTGTCCATGAGTACCGGCCTGCACTAAGCGTTGGGGCGGACCCGAGTGTGCCAGACGAGTTGACCGTTGAACCCGCTGCGGCCCCCGTTCCGGCGTTTCCAAATGTTCGAGTCAAATTTGTGGAAGCACTTGCACTGCGCGATTCTTGATGCGATGGCGCCAACACAACCACCGAAGCAGTCACCAACAGCAAGGAGACCGGGGCCAACAGGGCTCTCTTCACCGGTGCAAGGGCACGCAAAAATCGCTGGTTCTCCGCCATAGAAGAAAAGTATAGGTGGCATAGGTGTGCCCATTGGATTTGCCGTTGTGGGGCAATGTGCACTTCACAATCCACCTCCGTTTGCTTTTGACAATCGTCATCTGTTTACAATAAGCAGTCAGCGACTATCCGAAGAGTTTCTCTTTTCGTACTGTATTTCGGGAGGTTTCTCATGCGACGTATCACAACCATCGTGAACATCTGTGTGGCTCTTGCAGTGACTGCGGCTGCTGGGGCTGGAATCATGCAGACCACACCAGTGTCCGCAAGTTCGTACCAGTCTCCCGTTTCACAGGCAGTGTGGGACTTTCAAGATTACTCGCTGCAAAACCCCAACAATGTTGGAGTGTTGAGTCAAGCAATTACTCCCGACAAATCAATTATTTTGTCTGCAGAACAGAAACAGTCACGTGTTCGCATCATCAACGCAAACACTGGCGCCACATTACGTGTGGCAACAACCGGTGCAGAGCCAACATTTATCGTGCTGAATTCGGCTGGCACTACTGCATATTCAGGTGATATTTGGGACAACAGAATCTCAAAAATCACGGTGTCGAATGCAACCGTGACAATCGTTGCAACAAGCATCTGTCCTGAGGGTGCACGAGGAATGCGCAACATGCTCATCACTCCAGATGACCAGTACATCGTGGCCTCATGTGCCAGCAACTGGAGCGATGCGAATACGAGTGTTCAGATTGTCAAGATCTCCGACGGAACAAAGACGTCAGTCACAAACGGAACCAATCCAATGATTCGACTTGCAATGAGCCCCACAGGCAACTTTGTCTACGCATCATCAATCTGGGGTCAAGTAACTCCAGCAGGAACAATGGTGACTCGCATCGCACTTCCCAGCGGAACAATTTCAAATACGTTCAGTGTTCAAACAAGTGCTGGAGGTGTCACCGCTGACGGACCCGCTTATTTGGGAATGAACGGAACTGGTACGACCCTGTACGTTGCTTCAAACAATGGTGTTTTCTCCGCATGGAATGGCCTCAGCGGAACCCCAACGCGGCTATGGGCAACGTACCTCGGTCACGGGCAGCTTGGTAACTGCTTGGGACCAACACCTTTTGTAGTGGACACCACACGCGGAATCGGATACCTCTCTTACCAAAACCAAGGTGGTTTGTGGCCAGAGGTGTTTGATATTTACGACTTGTCGAACGGTACTCGCCTAGAGCGCTACACGATCTCCCACCAATGGGCCAGCAGCATCACACTGTCAGCAGATGGTGAAATGCTCGTCTCAAGCGGTGGGCGATTTAGCAACGTGCACAAGTACCTAGTTGGTCAGCCTGTGGCAACAACCACAACCACAACCACAACAACAACCACAACAACAACGACCACCACAACGACCACCACAACAACACTTGCCCCACAATCATCAACGACCACCACAACGTTGGGCTCGCCCTCACCAACCTCAACTCCGTCAACCACCGTTGCAAGCGGCTCTGGCGTTGTTGTTACCGGGGGCTCGACGCCTTCCACAACAATTGCCACTTCTGAAGTAACGCGCAACGCTGCTGCGCCCGCAACCACCAGCACAACCACAACTACAACCACCACAACAACAGTTCCTGCGCCCGATGCTCCCGAAATCGAGGAGGAAGGCGCAGGCATGACCGTGGGCGATGCCAAGGTCAACACACTGGTCACACGCCAAAACAACAAGCTGGTGATTCAAGGTGGAGGAATCAACGTCTCTGTCACTGCAGTAGATGAGGCGGGAAATCAAATTGCACTTGACGAAGATGGCAATCTGCGCGTCAAAAACTCAGACAAAATTGTCGTAGACGCCACTGGGTTCGAAAGTAATCAAGAAGTTGAAGCGTGGTTGTTCTCTAACCCTGTCCTATTGGGGACCATGACTTCATCGAGCAATGGCAGTGTTTCAGGAACGTATGCAGTTCCGAACAATTTGGAGAACGGAGACCATCGCCTGGTCTTGAAGTCGCAAACTGCAGAGGGCAGCGACACGTTGATTTCAATTGGAATTATCGCAGGCTCCCCATCCGATGCTTCATTCAATGTGTCTCTTGCCGTTGGAATAGTTCTTGGTCTGGCAATTCTGACTGGTCTCTTGTTGCCTGTTGCACTTCGACGCAGAAGAGAATCGAAGTAACAGCAGATAAACCTTTGGCGCTTTTTGTCGCCAAAAAATAATCATTCATCGAGTGAATTCATGGTGTTTCCATGATGACTCGTCATATGGTCAGTGTCGGTGGGCTACAACACAATCGTGTGCATACAACATTTCTACTTTTACCCCGATTGATCTCAATGGTGCATCTGCAAGCAACACCATCTCAGTGACCAGCACGGCTTATGACATGGACGTTTCGCCGGATGGTTCAATCGCTCAATCCCACCACCACGGTCAAGCCGGGCAAAGCACCCACGCGACCCGTTAAATGACTCTTGCGTAGCACCGCTGTCAATCACACTGACAGCGGTGCTGTTTCAGAGGGCGCCCTCGGCAGGGATCGAACCTGCGACCTGCGGTTTAGGAAACCGTTGCTCTATCCACTGAGCTACGAAGGCGGGGATGGTGCGAAATGTGGAGCGAAATTCGCCGACACATGTTGCATCACTGTTGATAAGGCTAGTGCAGCGTTACTTCAGAAGGAATACTGCACAGAGGGGAATCGATTACGTCGTAGTTGATGTTCCGCCTCGTGCAGTGCGCCCAAAGGGGTTTGTAGTGCCAGAGGAGTTCATTACACACAGTCCGAAACTAGAAGTGCCAATGGTGAAGATTGATGGCGAATACCTTGCTGATTCAATTCCCATTCTCGAGTGGTTAGAAGAAAAATTCACAGATCTGTCCTTATTGCCTGCCGATGACGCAGGGCAAGCGAATGTGCGTGAACGAGTCGATTGGATGAACAAGTACGTGTACTGGCCCATGATTGGCGTGTACTACGGCACTGACGTTGGCTTGATTCAGGAGTCAAGCGTGGCCTTTATGACAGCAATGGAAACTGTTGGTCAGTGGCTGCAAGGTAACCCCTGGCTTGCCGGAGAAGCTCCAACACTCGCTGAAGCAATCATGGTTGGTGTGTATACCCGTCTTGATGGACTAGCTCAATTAGGTCTCACCGGCGAACTTCCCGCATCTGTCCAACAACATCTTGAACGTTGTACACAGCTTGTTGGTTGGGACACGGTGCGGTGGACTACAGAACAGACCAATGAATTTGTTAGCCGATTCCTGAAATATCGCGAAATACAAAACGCACGTAAAAACTAAGAAAAGTTTGCTACGGGCAGCCACTTGCCCTGGATGCCTTGGCCCTGGGCTTTGCTATCCACTAATTGAGGCCGCGAACAACAACATGAGTGCAACGAAAGCAATGCCGTTGTATTTCTTACCGGGAGGCGTCCCAACGGCGATGACACTCATCTTGCGACCAGCAATAAATCTCAAGACGGGGTCCATTGCAACCGTGAGCACAATCAACGGCGTGAACCCGGGATAACGGAAATACAACAAAACGAGTAGTCCAGCGAGAAGAAGCTGACTCGCTCCCCACTGGTGGAACAAAGCGACGATGTTTCTGCCTCCTTCCACAGAAATATCTATGCCGCCAATTCTGTGAGCTCCCCCATCGGAGGTAAACAAGTGCACGCAACTACGCGCCACCATCACAAACAGGAACACCGCAAGCGCAATGCGCACGAACTGAGAACCCTCGAATATCGAAGGATCCTTCGGGAATACTGCATTGAAGTCCAATTTCATCTCTACTCCTATCAAGAGGTTGCCAGCCGATTAACTTGCACATCACGTCCCTGCATCTCTACTGACAGTCCTCTATCGCTGAGCGAAACTGAACTCACCTGCAGCCCCTGGGGAAGATTCAGACTGCGCTTACTTCTGTTCCTGATTTCATCTTGAACTTCATCAGTGAGCGACGATGCCGGAATATCATTTCCCAAAAAGGAAACACTGACGAGTTCAAAGTAAATCTGATTACTGGAGTATTTAGGAACAAGCGTCGCTCTTCCTGCACCACCCGCACCGGCAGAAACCTGCAAGGTGTTTCCCACGATTTGAGCATCATTGAAATTGGCAGACTGCAAAATTGTTGCTGTCGGAATTGTCGCTGTTACGTTCAATGAGCCAACTCGAGTCGGCTGAGATTTACTGATGCGAGAGGCAGATACTTCAAGTTCTGCATTCGTATTGCTCCCCTTAAACAAAAACTGTTTGACCTTGATCTCCATCGTTTCAATTGACTCTGAGGTCAAGGCAGCCGGTATCTCACGAAGCGGTATCGAAACGCTTACTCCTGATGCATTGGGAATCTCTTGTTCCACACGAGCTGCGATCTGTGACAGTACAAAACTCTGTGCTCCAGCAATTCCGCCACACAATGCAAGGACTACTACTGCAGCAACTATTAGTTTCCATCGCCTTGGGTTCATAAAGAGCACAATGTACACAAACTGCGAACACCGCGGGCATCACGCCAAAATGCAAACCATTCCAATTCGGGAAACGTGGAGGAACGCTTTGATTCCCTAAATAAGCGCTATCTCGACTCCATCTTTGAGTCGAAGATCCTTAAAGCTCTCAACGAGCGCACCAACCAGCCTGACTTACGAAGCGGTCTCCACTACGGCTACAAAATCCTGCTCGAGTTTGCATATGAAAAAATCAAGTTGATTGCCTATTTCATGACGCACCCCATGGACGATGCACTCTTAGTTCGCCAAGTTGCTGTTGAGTCGATGTTCAATAACTTGAAGGCTCACCGAAGCGAAGTCACACACAAAGACCTCCGTAAGGCGAGCGAGAACTCCACGCGTCTGATCTATTACACGCTTCTTGGACTCGTCTTCCTCGAGCCAAGTGAGTTCATTGGCTGAAAAACAAGCCTTTCAAGTGTGATCGAATTAACCACAGATATGGCCTACACATATCTCACCACGGAGTAGCTGTTCTAAAAATTGGCGATTCGCGTTCCAAACGTTTACTGAAACCGCAACCATTACCCCATCAATACAGGGCTTGGGAATTACACACCAGCCTCACGAAGGCGGGGATGGTGCGAAATTCACCCCGCATGCCGCGTCATCCAGTGAAAGGTTACT
>CAZCZM010000057.1:0-7202 GCA_964503445.1 uncultured Bifidobacterium sp. | reverse complement strand
CGATTTAGCTGCCGAACTCGAAGAGTTTTTGCGTAATCAAACCGACGACGACTAGTCAGTCGATTGCGGCACAGCCCAACTCGTTCATTGATTGAACCAAGCTGTACTTTTAGCCCATGAAGATTGGACTTCAAGTTCCCAGCACCACATTTCCCAATGGTGACAGTGCCGATTTGTTCTCAACATTGTCAGACATTGCACAAACGGCCGAAGCAAATGGTTTTGACACATTCATGCTGATGGATCATTTCTTTCAACTGCCATTCCTTGGACCCATGGATGACCCCATGTTGGAGTGCTACACCGCTCTTGGCGCCATTGCTGCTCGCACATCAACCATCAAAGTCAGCGCGTTGGTCACTGGAGTCACCTATCGCAATCCCGCACTTCTGGCAAAGGCAGTCACCACCTTGGATGTGGTGTCACAAGGACGTGCAATATGTGCAATTGGAGCTGCATGGTTTGACGCAGAACATCATGCACTCGGGTTTGATTTTCCGCCGTTGAAAGAACGCTTTGAAAAACTTGAAGATGCGCTCAATATCTGTCGCCTTATGTTCGACAACAAACAATCGTCTTACCAAGGGAAGCATCACCACATTGTCGATGCGTACAACGTTCCGCGTCCCGTGCAGTCACGCCTGCCCATCTTGGTGGGCGGACAAGGCGAGAAGAAAACATTCCGCATGGCAGCTCAATATGCAGAGTTCTTGAACATGACTGCAGCGCACGCCGAAATTCCACAGAAAATTTCCGCTTTACAAGGCCACCTCAACTCACTTGGCCGTGATCGTTCTGACATTTCTGTGTCGTGCCACTGCCCCATGGTGATTGGATCAGACGCAGCCGACCTCACCGATCGATTGAAGTCCATGTTGAGCGCACGCGGAATGGATACCTCACTCGCAGATGATCCTCAGGGATTACGCGCATTGCTGGGGCGTGCACTAATCGGAACACCGGAGCAAGTCATTGAGCAAGTTCATGGCCTTCGCGCACAAGGAATTGATGGCGTGACTGTGTCTCTCACCGCTGGCGCGCATCATTTAGACAACGTTGCGTTGGCCGGCAACACGCTCAGCACAGCCTTCTCCTAGACAGAGACAGACAGCTACTTGATAGCAGCGAAGCCCAGTTCCAAGTCGGCGATGATGTCTTGAACAGATTCAAGTCCAACAGACAAACGCACCAGACCAGGCGCAACTCCGGCTGAACGCTGTTCGTCTTCGGTCAACTGACTGTGTGTTGTTGACGCTGGGTGAATCACCAGTGAACGCACGTCACCAATGTTTGCAACATGGCTGTGCAACTTCAGAGCTTCAGCAAACTTCTGTCCAGCCTCGCGACCGCCCTTCAGTTCCACTGCGATAACCGAACCAAATCCACGACCACCGAAATACTTCTTCGCACGCTCGTGCCATGGGCTTGATGGCAGACCGGCGTAGTTGATCGATTCCACTGAGCTTTGTGTTTGCAAAAACTCCACAACTTTTTGTGTGTTGGACCAGTGGCGGTCCATACGCAACGACAATGTTTCAACACCTTGCAAAATACTCCACGCGTTGAACGGACTTGCCGACATGCCAAGGTCACGCAGCATTTGTACGCGTGCTTTGATGATGAATGAACCTGCACCAAGCGCTGGCCAATATGCAAGTCCGTGATAACTGGGGTCTGGCTCGGTGAAGTTGGGGAAACGGCCACTTGCAGAAAAATCAAACTTTCCACCATCGATGATGGCTCCGGCAATTGCCGTGCCGTGACCACCAAGGAACTTTGTTGCCGAATGCACAACGATGTCTGCGCCCCACTCCAACGGGCGAATGCCGTAGGGAGTTGGCACGGTGTTGTCCAACATCAATGGCACACCCACTTCATGTGCAACCCGCGAAACACCTTCAATGTCGAACACATCGTTCTTGGGGTTGGCGAGCACTTCACCGAAGAACAACTTTGTGTTGGGTCGCACTGCTGCTTTCCACTGATCCAAGTTGTCAGGGTCGTCAACAAATGTGACGTCAATGCCCATCTTGGGGAATGTGTAGTGCAACAAGTTGTATGTGCCTCCGTACAACGACGGCGACGCAACAATGTGGCTCCCTGCTTCAGCCAACGTGAGAATGGCAAGCGTCGCCGCACTTTGACCAGACGACACCACCAGTGCACCCGGCAATCCGACAGCGGTGGCAGTGCCACCCTCAAGATCTGACAGACGGGCTTCCAGTACTCCGGTGGTGGGGTTCATGAGGCGGGTGTAGATGTTGCCAATTTCGGCAAGAGCGAACAGGTTTGCAGCATGCTGGCTGTCGCGGAATTGATACGAGGTGGTCTGGTACAGCGGTACGGCGCGCGAGCCTGTGGTGGGGTCTGGCACTTGTCCGGCGTGAATCTGGCGGGTTTCAAAGCCCCATTGTGAAGAAGTCATGTGACGCACGATACTCCCTAATTCCCGACTAAACAAGTCGGGAATTAGGGAGCCCTCCGAGAGGAGACCGGGCGGACGGGTTATGCGGCGATCATCGCGTCAGGGACGGTGCCGCGGTTCCGGCGTGCACGACGCCAGCGGCGATATGCCTCGGCTGCGATGGCCAGCAACAGAAGCAGCCACCACCACGAGAATGAGCTTCCGTTGCCGCCACCTACAGCGACGTCATCGATCAAGGACTCCCCCGACATTTCTGAGGCGAACGAAGGTGTCAGTTCTGCACCGGTGCTTCGGTTCGCGAGTGAATCGTCTGATGATTCGATTGATGAATCAGTAGAGGCAGGACGCGAGGGCATTGCGATGCGATCCACAGCGGTGACGTCATTGACGCTGTCAGCGGGAGTTGATGCATTCACCTGTGGCGCGTCCGTCTCTACGGGTGCTGGTGACGCGGAAACGTCAGTGAGAGCTGGTGTGGGTGCCAGTGATGTGGCTGGTGCGGAAACTGTCGAATCAATTTCAGTGCCGCGGCCACCATCAGGAGTTGTAATTCCCGTAGGTACTTCAGGTGCAACTGCATCAGTTGATGCGGCGGGAACTTCTTCAATCACCGTTGTCTCGTCCGGTGAGCCAGGAATGGTCACCCGAGTTTCTTTCGGTGCGCATTCATGGCGAAAACCGTGAGGGTGCGTGGTGGGCTTGTGACGTGAGTGAGCAATGCAGCTCTTTCCGCGGGTGCCGTTATTACTTCCTGAATGTGCGCTTGCCGACTGTGCAGTTACTGCAACAACGATCCCGCTGATGAGTGCTGCTCGTGCAATGAGACCAAGTGACTTCTTCATGGTGGTGCCTTCCGTTGTGGTGTGAATGCATCATCTGACGACCCCACCCACGGCCCGAGTTCCCCGATTTCTCAAAAAATGTGAAGAAATAAAAAAGCCCGAGCGCTTGATGCGCCCGGGCTCTTTTACAGACTGTCGAAATCAGCCGCCAGAGATCTCTGACACCTTCTGCTTGCCAGCCGACAACCACGGCATCATGGAACGCAGGCGCTTGCCCACTTCCTCGATGGGGTGCTTGGCGCCTGCCTCACGCAATGCATTGAAGTTGGCGCGGCCTTCTTCTGATTCCTTCACCCATTCGCGAGCAAACTTGCCACTCTGGATTTCCTTCAGGATCTTCTGCATGGACTTCTTGGTGGCTGGCGTAATGACGCGTGGGCCACGGGTGAGGTCGCCGTATTCAGCAGTATCAGAAATGCTGTAACGCATTCCGGTGATGCCCTCTTCGTACATGAGGTCGACGATCAACTTCACTTCGTGCAAGCACTCGAAGTAGGCCATCTCTGGCTGGTAACCAGCTTCGGTCAATGTTTCAAAACCAGCTTGCACCAATGCAGCAACACCACCACACAACACTGCTTGTTCGCCGAACAAGTCTGTTTCTGTTTCTTCAGTGAATGTTGTTTCAATGACACCTGAACGAGCGCCACCAATTGCTTCGGCGTATGACAAAGCAAGTGCCTTGGCGTTGCCAGTGAAATCTTGTTCAACAGCAATCAAACATGGAACGCCGCCACCTTCGGTGTATGTACGACGCACCAAGTGACCTGGGCCCTTCGGCGCGATCATGATGACGTCAACATTCTTTGGAGGACGAATGCGCTTGAAGCGAATGTTGAAACCGTGTGCGAACGCAAGTGCCTTGCCGGCCTTCATGTGGCGCTTGATGTGCTCGTTGTACGTTGCCTTCTGCTCGGTGTCGGGCATGGTGAGCATGATGACGTCAGCCCACTTGGCTGCATCGGAGATGCTCTTCACGGTGAGACCAGCAGCCTCGGCCTTTGCAGCCGATGACGAACCCTCGCGCAGACCCACAACCACCTGCACACCACTGTCCTTCAGGTTGAGTGCATGAGCGTGACCCTGTGAGCCGTAGCCAATGATGGCGACTTTGCGTCCCCGAATAATTGAAGGATCAGTGTCCTTTTCGTAGTACATCTGTGCTGCCATCAGCTTGCCTTTCCCTTTGTGGCACCTTTCCGTGCCTCACGTTCCAACTTCGGCAGGGCCACCCTGCCTGTTCTTTGGCTCTCCACGATGCCATATCCCCGCAACAATTCCTCAAAATCGTCGAGTTTCTCGGGTTCTCCATCGAGAGAAATGGTGAGTGCGTCGGCCCCAACTGCCAGGACCTCGGCCTCGAAAATGCTGGCCAGCTCGACCACTTGGCCGCGCTGTTCGCCATCGGCACGCACCGTGGCCACCATGAGTTCGCGCTCGACCGACTTACGTGGGTCAAGTTCGGTAATGCGCACAACGTCAATCAACTTGAACAGCTGTTTCACAATTTGCTCGAGCGGCGTAGCGGAAATGTCGACCACGATGGTGATGCGGCTGTAGTTGGGGTCTTCGGTGGGCGCAACGGCCAATGAATAAATGTTGTAACCACGACGTGCGAACAACCCAGAGACTCGCGCCAACACGCCAGGACGGTTCTGCACTAACACCGACAAGATGTGGTGAACGCGGGAGTCACCGTACGGATTTTTTGAATTGATGGTGGTCACTTGAGGAACTCCCTGCGGCTCTCTTGGCTGGGGTGAAGAAGAACATCGTCGTTGCTTGCACCCGCTGGCACCATGGGGAACACCTTTTCGAATTCTTCGACTCGGAACTCCACCACAACACTGCGGTCATTAATGCTGTTCGCCTTTTCAATTGCCGCATCAATTTCTTCGGGTGATTCAACGCGGATGCCAACACATCCCATTGCTTCTGCCCACTTCACGAAGTCGGGGCAACCAGACAAATCGACTTCTGAATAACGCTCGCCGTAGAACATTTCTTGCCACTGACGAACCATTCCCAAATAGGTGTTGTTCAAAATTGCAATCTTGACGTGAATGCCTTCGGTTGTTGCCGTGACCAACTCTTGTGCAGTCATTTGGAAACATCCGTCGCCGTCAATTGCCCAGACGGTTGCGTCTGGTCGTGCTGCCTTTGCGCCAATTGCTGCCGGCACTGAGAAACCCATTGTTCCAAGTCCGCCTGAGTTCACCCATGAATAGGGCTGGTTGAACTTCCAGAACAAACTTGCCCACATCTGATGCTGACCAACACCTGCAACCAAGATGGTGTTCTCTGGTGCAGCGTCGCGCAGTTTTTCCAAACAGAACTGTGGCTTTAGACGTGCGCCAGGTTCAGACGGTTCGTATGTAAGTGGGAACTGTTCTTTCCAACCATTCACACGACTGCGCCACGGTGTGATGTCGACCTGTTGCACACCTTCTGCCAACAACTCTTTGACGGCTTTGACAATTTCTTCAACAACCAAACGACAATCACCAACGATGGGAACATCGGGCTTACGAACTTTTCCTTGTTCTGCTGGGTCGATGTCAACGTGAATGATCTTTGCGTCGGGAGCAAACGATGCCACTTTGCCAGTAACGCGGTCATCGAAACGAGCGCCTAACGCGCACAACAAGTCTGCTTTCTGCATTGCAGTAATTGCAGTTGCAGTTCCGTGCATACCAGGCATGCCGTAACACAGTTCGTGATCATCAGGGAATGCACCGCGAGCCATCAGCGTGGTGACAACGGGCGTCTTCAACAATTCAGCAAGCTCGCGAACTGCTTCGGCAGCATGTGCCTTCAACACACCACCACCCAGATACAACACGGGTCGCTCCGATGCCAGAAGCAACTTTGCTGCTTCCTTAATCATGCGTGAATGACCCTTGGTTACAGGGCGATATCCGGGCAATGCGTCCAACACTTCTTCGTCAGTAGGCCAATGCCATTCCATGGTGTTCTGCAACACGTCTTTTGGAAGGTCAACCAACACTGGACCGGGACGTCCTGTAGTTGCAATGTGAAACGCCTGACGAATAGCCATTGGAATGTCTTCGGCGCGCATCACTAATTCGTTGTGCTTGGTGACGCTGCGTGTGATGCCGACGGTGTCGCATTCTTGAAACGCATCGGTGCCAATGGCCGTGGTGCTGACCTGTCCAGTAATACACACCATGGGAATGCTGTCCATGAACGCATCACACAAGGGAGTGACCATGTTTGTGGCAGCAGGGCCACTGGTGACCATTGCGACGCCGGGGCGACCCGTGACGTGTGCGTACCCCTGAGCCATGTGGCCTGCACCTTGTTCATGACGGACCAAAATGTGGCGAATACTGGACTTCAACAATGGGTCATAGGCGGGCAAGATGCAGCCGCCCGGCAAACCAAACATGGTTTCCACGTTTTCCATCTCTAACGAGCGAATGAGAGCTTCGGCCCCGGTGAGAATCTCTTTTTTCGACATCTACCTGTCTCCTCGTTTGGCGTGTACTAGTGAACCTGGTCTGAGAAACAAAAAAACCACCCGAGTGGGTGGTAAACAGCGCATTCGGTGGGCCCGAATGCGCTACAGAACTACTACGACTGGGTGCTGCTGGCTACGTCCTGTGGTCATCTCTGTCAGTCTGCCACTGCCTGATTGGGCTTCGCAACCCCCAAAATCTCGCCAAAATCCACTTTTCCTGCCACCACAAAAAGCCCGAGGGTGATGGCTGCCAAGGTAACCGCCCCGTTCATTTTGAAGGCCGCCACTGGGTCCCCTCCCAGTAGGTACAGCGAGGCCCGGGTGCCGCCACAACTTGGGCACGGGATTCCCGCAAATCGCTGCAGCGGACACAACGTGGGTTGATGGCCCAACCAGTCGGCGGCCATGCGAGCAGCGGGGCTGGCCACTGCCAACCCCGCCACCGCCAGAACAG
>CAZCZM010000056.1:0-7235 GCA_964503445.1 uncultured Bifidobacterium sp. | reverse complement strand
CCATCGTTCCAATATTCACGTGAGGCTTATTGCGCTCAAACTTTGCCTTGCTCATGCTTCTTCCTTGTTTTTGTTAGAGATCTAGTGGGTTGTCAATGTTCTGTGTGAAAAGTGTGTGCGGTTATTCGCCGCGCACGCGCTTCACGATTTCCTGCGCGATGACCTCTGGTACCTGCTGGTACGAGTGGAACTGCATCGTGTAGGTGGCACGCCCCTGGGTGCGTGATCGGAGATCGGTACTGTATCCGAACATTTCCGAAAGCGGAACCTGAGCGCGAACGACCTGGGTATTTCCGCGAGCTTCCATGCCCTCAATACGGCCACGACGGCTGCTGAGGTCACCCATGACGTCACCCATGTATTCATCGGGTGTCACCACTTCAACACCCATGATGGGCTCGAGAAGGACGGGGGCAGCCTTACGGGCTGCTTCACGGAATGCCATCTGACCGGCAATCTTGAACGCCATTTCCGATGAGTCAACGTCGTGGTACTGACCATCGACCAAGCTGACCTTGACGTCCACAGTGGGGTAACCGGCGAGAACACCATTGTCGAGTGCGGACTGGATTCCCTGGTTGGTGGGCTGAATGTATTCACGAGGAATACGTCCACCAGTGATCTTGTCTTCGAAGACATAGCCGCCACCAGGACCTGTTGGCTCTACCGAGATCTTGACGACTGCGAACTGACCAGAACCACCGGACTGCTTGATGTGGCGGTATTCCACGGACTCAACAGACTTTGTGATGGTTTCGCGGTACGCCACCTGTGGCTTACCAACGGTTGCTTCCACATTGAATTCGCGCTGCATACGGTCGACGAGAATTTCAAGGTGAAGCTCACCCATTCCAGAAATAACAGTCTGTGCTGTCTCTTCGTCTGTGCGAACACGGAAGGTTGGGTCTTCGTCTGACAATGACTTGAGGGCCTTGCCCAACTTGTCTTGGTCGTCTTTTGTCTTGGGTTCGATAGCAACGTGAATAACGGGCTCTGGGAATTCCATGCGCTCGAGAATCACGAGATTGTTGCGGTCACACAATGTGTCACCAGTTGTTGTTTCCTTGAAACCAAGTCCGGCAACAATGTCACCTGCCATTGCAACGTCGAGGTCTTCGCGCTGGTTTGCGTGCATCAACAGAATTCGACCAAGACGCTCTTTGCGCTCTTTGGTGCTGTTGTAAATTTCGTCGCCCTTGTTCACAGTTCCGGAGTACACACGGAAGTAGGTGAGCTTTCCGAACGGGTCAGACACGATCTTGAATGCAAGTGCTGCAAACGGGCCGTTTTCATCGGCTGCACGCTCGACAACTTCGTCGCCCTTTGCATTGGTTCCCTGCGCTGCAGGAATGTCGAGTGGGCTGGGAAGGAAATCAACAACTGCATCCAACATTGGTTGAACACCCTTGTTCTTGAATGCAGAACCACACAAGATGGGAACGAAATCAAATGCAAGTGTTCCCTTACGGATTGCGCGCTTGATGTCTGCTTCGGTGACTTCTTCGCCGCCGAGGTACTTCTCCATGAATTCGTCGTCGCTTGTTGCAATTGTTTCCAACAATGCGGTGCGGTATTCATTTGCTTCGTCGACTTGGTCGGCAGGAATGTCAACTTCGTCCCACTTCGCACCGAGTTCTTCGTCGCGCCAAATGAGAGCCTTCATCTTCACGATGTCAATGAGACCTGCGAAGGGCTTGTTGCTTTCTGGACCGCCTGCGCCAACGGGAATTTGAATAACTGCAGGAACTGCCTGCAGACGATCTTTCACCATGTCGACGGTGCGGTAGAAGTTTGCACCAATACGGTCCATCTTGTTGATGAAGCACATACGTGGAACTTTGTACTTGTTGGCCTGACGCCACACTGTTTCGGTCTGTGGTTCTACACCAGCAACCGAGTCGAACACAGTGACTGCGCCGTCGAGAACGCGCAGTGAGCGTTCTACTTCAATGGTGAAGTCCACGTGACCAGGGGTGTCAATGATGTTGATGCGGTGGTTGTTCCAAATACAGGTGGTAGCAGCTGAGGTAATGGTGATACCGCGCTCTTGTTCCTGCGCCATGTGGTCCATGGTTGCTGCACCTTCGTGCACTTCACCAATCTTGTAGCTCTTTCCCGTGTAGTACAGGATGCGCTCGGTTGTTGTTGTCTTACCGGCGTCGATGTGGGCCATGATGCCGATGTTGCGAGTGCGCTCGAGTGGAAATTCACGCTTGGCCATTGGGGTTCACCTTGTTCTTGGTCGTCTGTCTGATGTGTTGTGTAGGTCTGACATACAGGAGCGCACCTCAGGATGACTGGGGTGCGCTCGAGTAATAAATATGAGTGGAGTGTGCCCTACCAGCGGTAGTGCGCGAAGGCCTTGTTGGACTCGGCCATCTTTTGCATGTCGTCACGCTTCTTCATAGACGCGCCAAGTCCATTGGCAGCATCCATGAGTTCGTTTGCGAGACATTCAGACATGCTCTTCTCGCGACGGTCGCGTGAGTAATCGACAATCCAGCGGATTGCCAACGTTGATGCACGACGTGGCTTTACTTCAACAGGAACCTGATACGTAGCACCACCAACGCGACGTGAACGTACTTCAAGTGGTGGCTTCACGTTTTCGATAGCGCGCTTCACCGTTGACAATGGCTCGGTGCCAGTCTTCTTTTCGATGATTGCCATTGCGTCGTAGACAATCTTTTCGGCGATGCTCTTCTTGCCGTGCAACATGACCTTGTTGGTCAACTGTGTGACGAGCAATGAACGGTAAATGGGATCGGCGCTGAGTTCGCGACGTTGTGCGGGGCCTTTACGTGGCATGGCGTGTCCTTCTTACTTCTCGCGCTTTGCGCCGTAACGGCTGCGCGCCTGCTTGCGGTTCTTAACACCGGCTGCGTCCAGCGCGCCGCGAATGATCTTGTAACGAACACCTGGCAAATCGCGAACACGACCACCACGCACCAGAACAATGCTGTGCTCTTGCAAGTTGTGTCCTTCGCCAGGAATGTATGCGGTGACTTCAACGCCTGAGGTCAAACGCACACGAGCAACTTTGCGCAATGCGGAGTTTGGCTTCTTTGGTGTTGTTGTAAACACGCGAGTGCAGACGCCACGACGTTGCGGCGATCCCTTGAGCGCCGGAGTCTTGGTCTTTGTTGTCTTGCTGCTGCGACCCTGACGGATCAACTGCTGAATTGTGGGCACGCAATTACCTCTTGCTTGAAAAAATCTGGTTGATGACCACCGGACAGAACCAAAGTTCTGAACCGATGAAACGGTCATCAAGACCATCTAAGGCTAGGGGCGAGCCTTCCCCAGTGGCAACCCGCCACTGGTTCAGACTGCCGATGATTCTGGGGGTTCTTCTTCGGTCACAACCTGGTCGGCTGGGACCTCGTCAACTGGCTCTGCAGCAATTTCTGCAACTGCTTCAGCGGCATCGGATGATTCCTCGGCCACCTCGTCGACAACGTCGGGGGTGGTGGCAATGGTGTCGAGGATGGCATCTTCGTCGGCGAGGTCTTCAAGAATGGCCTCGTCGTTTGCGACATAGGTTCCTTGCAGGCCAGCCAAGTACGCAGCTGGATCGGCTTCGTCACTGGAGAAATACTCCATGGGGACGTAGTCGGGAGCGTCAACATCGAAGTAGCGATACTTCTCCATGCCAGTTCCGGCTGGGATCAGCTTGCCAATGATGATGTTTTCCTTCAATCCAACGAGACTGTCGGCGCGACCGTCGATAGCGGCCTCGGTGAGAACACGAGTGGTCTCTTGGAACGATGCGGCAGACAACCATGACTCTGTTGCCAACGATGCCTTGGTGATTCCCATGATTTCAGGACGACCTTCTGCAGGACGCTTGCCTGCTTCAACGGTTGCCTTGTTGGTGTCACGGAAGACCTTTGCATCGACGCGCTCGCCGGGAAGGAAATTGGTGTCACCAGTTTCCTGAACACCGACACGACGTGTCATCTGACGAACAATGAGTTCGATGTGCTTGTCGTGGATAGATACACCCTGGTCGCGATACACCTTCTGCACTTCTTCAATGAGGTACTGCTGTGTTTGGCGAATACCCATGATTTCCATAATTTCTTTTGGATCCCAAGGACCAGAGGTAACGGGTTGACCTGCGTCAATGTTTTGTCCGTCGGTCACAATGGGTCGGCTTCCTGATGGAAGCATGATGAGGTGTTCTTCACCCTTGTCGTCAACAACGGTGATGGGAATGCCCTTACCTTCGTCTTCACCAATGCGCACCTTGCCCGTTGCCTTTGCGAGACGTGCTGAACCCTTTGGTGTACGTGCTTCGAACAATTCAACAACGCGTGGCAAACCGCCGGCGATGTCTTTACCTGCAACACCACCTGTGTGGAACGTACGCATGGTGAGCTGAGTACCAGGTTCACCAATTGACTGTGCAGCGATAACACCAACAGCTTCACCCAACTCAATGGACTTTCCTGTTGCAAGCGAACGGCCGTAGCACATTGCACACACACCGAGCACCGCATCGCACGACACAACGGAACGCACTTGTACACGCTCGATCTTTGGATCGTTGCGCAATGCTTCCATTTCACTGTCGCCAACGAGTGTGTTCTTTGCCAACACTGTTCCGTCTGACAGTTCAACATCGTTCAACAGTGCGCGACCAAACAACTTGGTTTCGAGGTTGGCACGGACACCACCAGCATCTGGCTTGACGTTTTCAATCCAGAGACCAAGACGTGTTCCACAGTCTTCTTCACGAACAATGAGTTCCTGCGCAACGTCCACCAGACGACGGGTGAGGTAACCAGAGTCTGCAGTACGCAGAGCGGTGTCGACCAAGCCCTTTCGTGCACCAGGAGTTGCAATGAAGTACTCAAGGGTTTCAAGGCCTTCACGGAAGTTGCTCTTGATAGGACGTGGAATCATGTCACCACGTGGGTTCGACACGAGTCCGCGCATTCCTGCAATCTGACGCATCTGGGTCATGTTTCCGCGAGCACCAGAACCCACCATCATGTCAATGGGGTTAAAGCGATCAGCCTTGAACTCTTCGACCATTGCGGCCTGAACTTCTGCAGTTGCATCGGTCCAAATGGTGACTTCCTGCTGACGACGCTCACCATCGGTGATGATTCCGCGACGGAATTGTGTTTCCACTTTGTCAGCCTGCTTCTCGTAGTTGTCGAGAATTTGGCGCTTCGTCTTTGGTGTCTTGACGTCTTCAATGGAAACGGTGAGACCAGATTGTGACGCGTAGCGGTAACACACAGCTTTCAAGCTGTCGAGAGTTGCCGCAATGACTGACTTGTCATAGTGGTCGGACAAACGCTCGACGATGACACCCATTTCGCTCTTCTTCACCGGAGCGGTGATGTGACCAAACTTTTCTGCGTAGTCGAGTGGCAATGTTTCTTCGAACAACAAACGACCGGGAGTTGTTTCAAATGCAACTCGCTTGCCGTTGATGTCGCGGTCAAACATACGAATGAGTGTGTGAAGTGTGATTGCACCTTCGTCAAGTGCACGGAACACTTCCCAGCGCTGAGCGAAAGAACGACCATGACCTGGTGCGCCTTCCACCGACTCGGTCAACCAGAACGCACCAATGATGAGGTCTTGTGACGGAGTAACGATGGGGCGACCCGATGCAGGCGACAAGATGTTGTTGGCCGACAACATGAGAACGCGAGCTTCTGCTTGCGCTTCAGTTGACAGCGGCAAGTGAATTGCCATCTGGTCACCGTCGAAGTCGGCGTTAAACGCAGTACAGACGAGTGGGTGAATTTGCAGAGCCTTGCCTTCAACAAGAACTGGCTCGAACGCCTGAATTCCCAAACGGTGCAACGTTGGTGCACGGTTCAACATGACGGGGTGTTCTTTAATGACGTCTTCCAGTACGTCCCACACTTGTGGGCGACGACGCTCCACCATGCGCTTTGCGCTCTTGATGTTCTGAGCCAATTCAAGATCGACCAAACGCTTCATCACGAATGGCTTGAACAGTTCCAGTGCCATCAACTTTGGCAAACCGCACTGGTGCAAACGCAATGTTGGACCAGCCACAATGACCGAGCGGCCTGAGTAGTCAACGCGCTTACCCAACAGGTTCTGACGGAAGCGACCTTGCTTACCCTTCAACATGTCGGACAATGACTTCAGCGGACGGTTACCTGGACCGGTAACGGGGCGACCGCGACGACCATTGTCGAACAATGCATCAACTGCTTCTTGCAGCATGCGCTTTTCGTTGTTGACGATGATTTCAGGTGCACCCAGATCGAGCAAACGACGCAAACGGTTGTTGCGGTTGATCACGCGGCGGTACAAGTCGTTGAGGTCTGACGTTGCGAAACGTCCACCTTCCAACTGCACCATTGGGCGAAGATCGGGAGGAATAACTGGAACTGCGTCAAGAATCATTGCCTTCGGGCTGTTCATGCGACGACCTGCTTCGTCGCGCTGATTGAACGACGCAACAATCTTCAGACGCTTGATGGCCTTCTGCTTACGCTGTGCTGACAGCGGCTTGCCCTTCAAACCATTTTCAATGGCGTCGCGAAGCTTGATTTCTTCTTCGTCGAAATCGATTGATTCGATGAGCATCTTGATGGCATCGGCACCAGTTCCACCGGTGAAGTAATCCTTGTAGCGATCAAAAATTTCGCGCCACAGACCTTCGTCTTCGATGATCTTGCGAGGATGCAAATCACGGAATTCATCCCATGCACGCTTGAGTGTTTCCAACTCGGTATCGAAGCGCTCACGCAATGATGCTTCTTCCTTGTCCATGACTTTTTGGCGCGCCTTGATTTCGGCTTCTTTGGCGCCATCTTTTTCCATGGTCTTCAGTTCGGTCTCTTGCTCTTTGAGCTTTGCCTTCAAAGACTTTTCGCGATCCTTCAGAATTGCATCGCACTCTTCAATGAAATCGGCTTCAAGCTCTGCCATGTCTGCGTGACGCTTATCGACATCGACGGTGGACACGAGGTACGCAGCGAAGTAGATGACCTTCTCCAACTGCTTTGCCTTGAGTTCTTCTTTTGGCTCAAGTCCACCGAGCAGGTATGCCAACCATGAACGTGTTCCGCGCAGGTACCAAATGTGAACAACTGGTGCAGCCAATTCAATGTGGCCCATGCGCTCACGACGCACTTTGGAACGAGTGACTTCAACACCACAGCGTTCGCAAATGATGCCTTTGAAGCGCACGCGCTTGTACTTGCCGCAGTAGCACTCCCAGTCACGAGTAGGTC
>CAZCZM010000055.1:0-7370 GCA_964503445.1 uncultured Bifidobacterium sp. | reverse complement strand
GGTCTGCTGGTTCGTGGATGCCATCGAGAAGCGCCATATAGGTATAAGGCTACGGGGTGGGGAGTATGACGGACTGATCTGGTTCGCTCAGAATGGTGGCTCCCGTCACCCAAACACCCGAAATTTCAGCGACGACCGGCGGATGGGTGGCCATTCTTCAGAATTTCGAACTGGGCATCGAGGCGGCGCTGGTTCCAATTGTGGAGCCAATTGCCAAACACGAACCCGAACGCCAACACAATCAATCCGCCCACACCATCGAGCCAGAAATGGTTGCCGGTCACCACAATGCAGAACAACGTGACGGCCGGATACAACAGCGTTGCCGCGCGTAACCATTTGCGCCGCATCAACGGCCACATGCCGAATGCCACCCACGATGACCATCCAATGTGCAAGGACGGCATCGCCGCATATTGATTAGACGCCTTCGCCATTCCACCCGAGCTGAAATCCCACGGACCCCCAAACTCTTTCAATGTGTCCACATACCCGAACTTTTCTGCGCCGTTGTAGTTGCGCAACTCGTGTTCAATACACGCGGCTCCATAGCCGACAGGTGGACATGGCTCATCCAGCAACCGTGGCGGCATTAATGGAAACAGTGCGAATCCGATAATGGCGAGCCCAGTCATGATTGCCAATGCATTGCGGAACAGCGGAAACACATCTTTTCGTCGCTTCATCAAAATGAAGAACACTGCAATAGTGACGGCAAAGTGTGCTGTTCCGTAGAACGTATTCATTGCTTGTATGAACCAGTCGTACGGCAGGAACCAATCTTGAATTGTTTCCTCGTGATACAAGCCCATCGCGCGCTCAATGCGGATGATTTTCACTGCGTTATTGAAGGCGTGCAGCGGGATGTCGGTGTCCCCCACAGAAAACGACCCGAATCGGTTACGCGTGGCGGTGTAGACGGCGTAGAAGACGCCCATGATGAGCAGTTCTTTCCACCACCGCGTACGGTGTTCGCGCTCTTCGGGCAGAGCAGTGGTGGCGACGGCGTCAGACATGTGCCACTTAGCCTAGGACTCGCAGTGACCGTGGAACAGACCCTCACTAGGCTGTGGGGCGTGAGCCTGATTGACCTTTCCCACGACTTTGATACTTCGGTTCTCGAGCGCGTCCTCGCTAAGGGTCGCTCCACTGGGGCCGGCTTCTCAGAAATCTTTATTGAGGACAAACGCGTCATGGGCGCTGGCCTTGACGACGGCAAAGTAGAAGCGGTATCCAACTCACGCAGTTCGGGTGCGGGCATTCGCGTGATCAATGGCGAGACCACCGGGTTCGCCTACACATCAGACCTCTCCGAGAAAGGTCTTATGGCCGCAGCCGAAGCTGCAGCCGCCGCCGCATCAACGGGCGATGGCGGAACTCACAAGGTGTCTCTGCAGTCAATGACACGCCAGAAGGTGAATGACATTCGCATTGTTCCCACCTCTGTTCCGAAGGCACGCAAAGTTGAGTTGTTGAAGATTGCGAATGATGTTGCGCGTGGAATCGACAACAGCATCGTGCAGGTCTCGGCCAGCTATGGCGACAGCGAGCGTCGCATTCTTGTGGTCAACAGCGATGGAGTCTTTGCAACCGACGAACAAGTCCGTACCAACTTCCGCATCACCGCAGTGGCAAACGGCGACACTGGTATGCAAACCGGATTCGACTCGCTTGGTTACACCATCGGTTTTGAATTGTTTGACGAAGAAAGCATTGAAGAGTTAGCTCAGCGTGCTGCGCGTCAAGCAGTCACAAAGTTGAAGGCACGTCCTGCACCAAGTGGCGCGATGCCTGTTGTTATCAAGTGTGGTTCGGGCGGCGTGTTGTTCCACGAAGCATGTGGTCACGGTTTAGAAGCCGACCTTGTTGCACGCGGCGCATCGGTGTATGCGAATCGCGTTGGTGAACAAGTGGCATCACCCTTGGTCACATTGGTGGACGATGGCACCATGACCCGCGAGTGGGGCGCAATTGGAATTGACGACGAAGGACACAAAGCACAGCGCAATGTGTTGATTGAAAACGGAATTCTCACCGACTACATGTGGGATCACATTCGTTCACGTCAAGAAGGTCGCGCACCAAGCGGCAACGGACGTCGCCAAAGTTATGAACACCTTCCCATGGTGCGCATGACCAACACGTTCGTCATGAATGGCACCGAAGACCCCGACGACATCATTCGCGCCACCGAAAAAGGTGTGTATGTGGCCAAGTTGGGTGGCGGCAGTGTCAATACCGCAACGGGCGACTTTGTGTTCGGTATGACCGAGGCATATCTCATTGAGAACGGCGAGATCACCGAACCATTGCGCGAAGGAAACCTTATTGGTAATGGTCCACAAGTGTTGGCCGATATCGATTTGCTGGGTAATGACTTCGCAATGGGCAACCCCGGTACCTGTGGCAAAGATGGCCAAGGCGTTCCCGTGGGTGACGGCCAGCCAACATTGCGAGTGAAGTCAATGACAATTGGTGGCACCGCAGCATGAGCAATCAGGAAGTGGCCGATCTGCAAGCAATTGCAGATGCCATTGTTGCCGAGGCACAACCAGGTGAACAGATTGCCGCGTACTTGTCGCGTTCCACCGAGACAGACATTCGTGTGCGCAACGGTGAGGTAGAACACTTTGTGTCAGCGCAAAGCCAAAGTGTTGGTGTCACTGTCATCGTGGAAGGCCGCACGGGAACATCATCTGCTGGTGCATTCGACGAAAAGTCATGGCGTGAAGTGCTTGCTGAAGCGCGCGAGAACGCTGAATACGGCAGCCCTGACGAATTTGCCGGACTTGCCGAACCTGACGGTGTTCCTGTGGTGAAGCAGAAACTGTGGGACGACGAACTTGCTGCATTTCCCACCGACAAAAAGATTGAGATTGCCAAAGAGTTAGAGCGCTTGGTGTTGGCACAAGACAGTCGCTTGCGCATTGACGATGCCAATTATTCAGATGGCAGCACCGAGGAAGCCTCCGCCACCACATTGGGAATTCGCAGCAGCAGTCGTTCGAACAGCTGTTATGCCACCGTCAGTGTGTTGGTGGAAGAAAACGGAGAAACACAAACGGGTTGGGCGTACGCATTAGGCGATAACCCAGCACAGTTTGATCTTCCCGCAGCCGCACAAAAGGCAGCCGAACGTGCAACGCGTTTGTTGGGTGCAGTAAAACCACCCAGCAAAGTCACCACAGTGGTGCTGGACCCAATGGTCACTGCACAGTTCTTGTCCATCATCGGTGGAACATTGAACGGTGAGAGTGTGTCGAAGGGGCGCAGTATTTTTGCAGACCGCATTGGTGAACAAGTTGCATCACCACTGATCACACTGGTTGATGACCCCACTGATTCACAGGCGTATTTTGCGCGTGAAACAGATGGTGATGGCTTAGCTGCTCGTCGCAATGTGCTGATTGAAAATGGTGTTCTGAAAATGTTTGTGCACGATGCATACAGTGCGCGCCGAATGAACACGCGTAGCACGGGTAACTCTGGCGGGTGTGTGGCATTGCGTCTCACGCCGGGCACAAAAACTCAAGACGAACTCATCGCAGGAATTGACGATGGAATTCTTATTGACAGTGTGCAGGGACTTCATAGCGGTGTGAACCCAGTGTCGGGAGACTTCAGTACCGGTGCCAGTGGATTAGTTATCCGCAACGGCAAAACAGCTGAACCCATTCGTGAATTCACCATTGCGTCCACGTTGCAGCGCATGTTGTTAGACGTGCAAGAAGTAGGAGGCGACATTGATTGGTTGCCTATGCGTGCAGCGGGTGTGTCGTTGGTGATCGCTGGCGTCACCATGAGCGGAGCATAGGTTCGTGGCGAGCGCCTCACCCGAAGCAATCGAGCGTCATCCGCATTTGGCGACGCCATGTGCGAGTGGTTGGGTGCGCGTTGATATGCATAGTCACACCATGTTCAGTGGTGATTCCACAACAACGTTGGATGAAATTCGCGACAGTGTGGTGGCAAGCGGCATCGATGTTTTGTGTGTCACCGACCACAATGCAATTGAGGGCGCACTTCGTCTACAACGCGAACTTGAAGGTATCTGTCGCGTTGTAGTGGGCGAAGAAGTGCGCACGCACACGGGTGAAATCATTGGGCTGTTTCTCACCGAGAAGATTTCATACGGCGCAAGTGCCGCTGCAACATGTGAGCAGATTCGTGCACAAGGCGGTGTGGTGTATGTGCCACATCCATTTGATCCCATGCGCAAGAACTTGACCGAGGCTTCCTTAGTTGCTGTTGCTGATGCAGGTCTTATCGATGCGGTGGAAGGTCACAACTCGAAGACATCGTTGAAGTCGTTGAATGCGCGCGCGGTGGCATTCGCACAAGAGCGAGACCTCGCGATTGGTGCGGGCAGCGATGCACATGTGCCATTGGCGTTAGGTAGCGGGTTTATGGAAATGCCCGATTTCGATGGACCACAGGACTTCCTACGCAAACTGCGTGACGGTCGTGTGGTGGGGCATTACTGGGACGAAGCCCGTCCGTGGACGCCCCGCATCATTCCGTCAGTATGACGCACGCTCACGCACGTCACTGAATTGCTTAACGATTCAGCAGAACTGGAATTTGTCGAGGACCACGCACTTGGCCATTTGCCCATGTGGTCTTCTTGTTGGGATCCAAGCTGTAGTTGGGGAATGCGCGTAGCCATTCTTGGAACGCCACCAACATCTCTAACCGTGCAAGGTTTGACCCTGCACAGCGATGAATTCCCAAACCGAACGCAACGTGTCGGTTGTTCTCGCGGTCCAACTTGAACACGTGAGCGTCTTCGAATGCTGCGGGGTCATGGTTGGCTGCGGGGAATGTGACGAGAGTTTGCTCGCCGGGGCGCATGGGGCAACCAGCAACCTCGGTTTCGCCGATGACTTTGCGAGCCATGGTGACTGGTGCGTAGTAGCGGAGCACTTCTTCGTTTGCTGTTTGCCACAACATGTCATCGTTGTCGACTGCGATAAGTCGCTTGACCTCGTCGTTGTGTTGTGCGAAGTGCCAAAGACCTGAACCAATTGCACTCCATGTGGTGTCAATACCCGCAACAATCTGTAAACGGATGTAGCCAATCTTGATGTCCCACGGAACTTCTTTGCCATCGATCTCGGCGTTGGCAACGGTGGTCAACAAATCGTCTTTCGGATTCTGCAGACGGTCTTTCAAGAGACCATCGATGTACTGCGACATTTCGGTGAGTACTTGGAGACGAATGCGGTTGTCTTTTGGCGCAAGCTGGAAATTCTTGTAAATCCAGTCGCGGAATAAGTCGGCATCTTCTTCAGGAAGACCAGTGAGAATGCAGATGCCGTGAACGGGGATGTGTTGCGTGTAATTCAAGGCAGCATCAGTGGCGTCTTGGCCATCTAACTCGCTGATGAGTTCGCGACAGTAACGGCGCAATTCGCCTTCAATGCCCGCAACCGTCTTTGGGTTGAACGCAGGAAGAATAAGACGGCGGTGTCCGTGGTGATCTGGTGGGTCAGAAGTAATGGGTGGTGCAGCTGCACGTGGTGCATCGGGCCGCGCAACGTTGACCCATGCGGACGAAAAGTTCTCGGTGTCGTTTGCAATGTGGCGGACTGCTTCCATGGTGACGGGCATGAATGCACGGCCATAACGCTCGGTGCTCCCCACGGGGCACTGTTCGCGCACGGAATTCCAAATGTCGATGGCGTTCTCGCCCCAACCGTCGTCGAGCCAGTCCCAGTCGTTCACCCAATCGGTGACTGGTGGAGTATCTAATGGTTGATCGGCGCCGTATGCCATGTCTGCCCCCTGTGCACTGCAGTTGTGAAGAAGAGTAGCCCTCACTGTGACGGGTGTCTATTGGGGTCATCAACGTTGTGGTCGAAAAGTGGTGGGTGAGGGCTGTGGTGCTACCACAACGGCTAATTCACCTAATCGGGAAACGGCCACTATCTGGGGAACACGGTCAAGAGGTGCAGCGACAGACATGGGAGACGTTGCCATCACAATGCAGTTGGACGCAATCACATTCACGCTCGAGACCACATCGACTCGATCGCCAATATGGACCTGTGGCACAGGAATGTCTGGGGGCAACGCCACAACTCGCCATCCGTCAGGAACCGCGACGGCTTCAGATGACGGAACAGTGACGGACCGTGTGAGGGGAGTGTTCGCCTCTAGTGCAATGCGAGTGTGTCGGTGACGGGGTAGTGATGTGTGTGCATCTGCAGGAGTGAGGGCCAGTGGAAGCGAAATCACACGTGTGTTCTGCATAGTGAGTGAGTCACCAGGTTGCAACGGAGATGTTGTGACTAATACGGAGTGTTGTGACGCCCACTTATTGCGTGCGATCCGTTGAGTGACAACTGCTTCCGTTGCAAGAATGGCGACGGTGCCGCACAACACGCATGCAGCGAGTACTTGGGCGCGCCGTTGACGTTCACACACGAACACAAAACGTCGCGAGAGTGCACCAGCTTGTTGGAATGCTGCCGAGAGAAATGAGCGGAGTGAAGTCATGGCGTCCTTTCGGATGCCATGTGTGCCTGAATGGTGTTAGTCGGCTGAAGAAGATGTGGTCGACGAAGACGACGAGTCGCTGGAACTTGACGACGATGATTCGCTGCTGGATGATGACGAACTGACCGATGACCCAGACTTGCCACTATCGGTCTTGTAGAAGCCGCCACCTTTGAAGGTGATGCCAACGGGCAAGAACACCTTTTTCACAGGGCGCATGGTTCCGTCAACGGGATGCATTGCTTCGGTGAGGGTGTCGTCGGAAAAGTCCTGTTGCACCTCGATGGTCTCACCGGTTTCCACGAATTTGTAGACGTATGTCGGCATGGGTGACTCCGGGGGTTTGGCACTCTGGTCCTACGAGTGCCAAATGGTATCTGGCTAGCGTGGAATTCCATGAGAGCCCGCACTGCCGTCATTCCCGCCGCTGGGCTGGGCACCCGTTTCTATCCCGTCACAAAAGCGGTGCCGAAAGAACTGCTACCCATCTTCGATGTGCCGGCACTGCAATTGATTCTTGATGAGGCCATTGGCGCCGGATGTGACCACGTGGTGTTGGTGTCAAGCCGTGTGAAGCCGGGGCTAGAGAACTACGTCACGCCGTCGCCAGATGTAGTGAACAAATTGCGAGAGCAGGGTCGAGACGATGTTGCGGATCGCCTCGCACGTATTGGCACCGACGTTCGCGTGAGCATCACATACCAAGACAATCCGAAAGGGTTGGGGCATGCAGTGGGATGCGCGCGCGATTGTGTGGGTGATGAACCATTCGCAGTGCTGTTGCCCGATGAATTGCGTGGCGATTCTGGATTGCTTCGTCTGTTGATTGATTCGTGCGAGGCAACAGGGAAGAGCGCTATTGAATTGAAGCG
>CAZCZM010000054.1:0-8112 GCA_964503445.1 uncultured Bifidobacterium sp. | reverse complement strand
TCGTGAGGGTGGCCGCACTGTTGGTGCTGGTCGCGTCACAAAGATCCTCAAGTAAGTACGAATCAGTCGTTAAGGAAGGGGCCTCACAATGGCCAAGAGTGATAAGCGTGTGAAGATCACGCTCGAATGCACAGAGTGCAAAGAGCGTAACTACATCACCATGAAGTCAAAGATCAACGACCGCGAGCGTTTGGAAATGAAAAAGTACTGCGCACGCGATCGTCGACACACAACTCACAAGGAGACCCGCTAACACGGGAATCCACTGCCGACATCAATTGATGTCGTTGGGGTGGGCATAGGGTAGTAGCTCAGTTGGTAGAGCATCGGTCTCCAAAACCGAGGGTCGGGGGTTCGAGTCCCTCCTGCCCTGCAGAGAAGAAATACAAGAGAGAACATAGGAAATGTCAAGTCAAGATCTGAACCGCGAGCAAAAGCGGGCACTGAAGCGAATGGGAGCCCTGAACGATCAGGGTAATCCTGTGCGTACTCAGCCCCAGTCGCGCACCAAGGGTCATGACGAACCACGTATCGGCCCGGTCACGTATCTGCGTGAAGTGAACGATGAAATGAAGAAGGTGGCATGGCCAAAGTGGCCAGAAGTTCGCCGGTATTCACTCATTGTTCTGGCCACAGTTGTGGTGTTCACCGCTTATGTGGGTGCGCTCGATGCGGTTTTTGGCTTTTTCTCTGGTTGGCTCTACAAGGATTAACACATGAGTGACGACACCTTTACCTCCACTGACGCAGCAGACGTCGTAGAAGCAATCGAGCCCGACGTGGTGCTCGATCTCACCGACGACGTCTCCGAAGAGGAAGACGACGAGCCAGCAGAAACACCAGCATGGGCGAAGCCTGGCAAGTGGTATGTGGTGCACACGCAGTCCGGATACGAAAAGAAGGTTGAAATCAACCTGAAGAATCGCATCGAGTCAATGGACATGACCGACAGCATTTACGAAATTGTCATTCCCATGGAAGACGTTGTTGAGTTCAAGCAAGGTCGTAAGCAAACAGTGCAGAAGAAAGTCTTCCCTGGTTACTTGCTCGTTCGTTGCGAAATGGATGACGACACGTGGTTCTGTATTCGCAACACCCCAGGCGTTACTGGTTTCGTTGGTCAAAGCCACAAGGGCCAGAAGCCAACTCCATTGTCACGTCGCGAAGTTGACACATTCCTCACAGCAAAGGGTGATGGCCAAGAAGCTCCAAAGCGCAAGGCTCCAAAGTTGGAGTACGAAGAAGGCGAAAGCGTTCGCGTGAAGGAAGGTCCATTCGCGGACTTCAACGGAACCGTTGCCGAGATCAATACCGATCACATGAAGTTGAAAGTTCTTGTCAACATCTTTGGTCGCGAGACATTGGTCGAAATGGATTTCAGTCAGGTTGCAAAGCTCTAGGGCATTTGCGAAAAAGAAAGTCGTTAAAGGAAGAACACCATGGCAAAGAAGAAGCTTGCAGCAATCGTAAAAATTCAAATTCCTGCCGGAAAGGCAACTCCTGCACCACCAGTTGGTACCGCACTCGGACCACACGGTGTGCAGATCATGGACTTCGTGAAGCAGTACAACGCTGCAACCGAAGCACAAGCAGGAACCATCATTCCCGTTGAAATCAGCATCTTCGAAGATCGCACATTCACCTTCATTCTGAAGACACCACCAGCACCAGTTCTTCTTCGTCAGAAGGCTGGTTTGGAAAAGGCATCACAGACACCAGGCAAGACCGTTGCCGGAACTGTCACCGAAGCCGACATCGAAGCAGTTGCACTCATCAAGATGCCAGACCTCAACGCGTACGACCTCGAAGCAGCCAAGCAGCAGATTCGTGGCACCGCACGCAGCATGGGTTTGAAAGTCGTCTGACTTTCACCCACACATAAAAATCTCTCGCCCAACGGAATACCTCACCAGGGCGGAGCACACATCACAACAGAAAGTGAGAGGGAGCCGTTATGGCGTTAACAAAGAAATACAAGGCAGCAGTCGCATTGTTCGACCGCGATCAGCAGTACACACCTGCAGAAGCAATCGACATTGTCAAGAAGACTGCAAGTGCAAAGTTCGACGAATCAGTCGATGTTGCAATTCGTTTGGGTGTTGACCCACGTAAAGCAGATCAGAACGTGCGCGGAACCGTGGCACTTCCCTCTGGTTCAGGAAAGACACTGCGTATTGCGGTTGTTGCTGCAGGTGACGCAGCCGCAGAAGCTCGTGCCGCTGGCGCAGATTTTGTCGGCGCAGACGACCTTGCTGCAGAAATCGAAAAAGGCATGATGGATTTCGATCTCATGATCGCAACACCAGACATGATGCCGTTGGTGGGCCGCTTGGGCCGCGTGCTTGGACCTCGTGGTCTGATGCCAAACCCAAAGACTGGCACTGTGACCACCGACGTTGGTCGCGCAGTCGGCGAATTCAAGGGTGGAAAAGTGGAATACCGCACCGACCGCTACGGCAACGTTCACGTTCGTATTGGTAAGGCATCGTTTAGCCCAGCCGATTTGGAAGCAAACTTCCGCGCAGTACTCGACGAAGTTCAGCGCGCGAAGCCAGCCGCTGCAAAGGGTAAGTACCTGCGCAAAATCAGCCTCAGTACAACAATGGGACCTGGTGTCAAAGTTGACATCAACCGTCTCCGCGCTGTCGAGGCCTAATCCATTCGCGCCGATGGGTGGCGTTCGAAAAAATCACCCTTAGGCTCACAACACAATTAAATCTCTCGGTCCTCGCCAGAGACATCCGGTCTGAAGTAATTCGGTTAATGGGCAAGTCGCCCGCCAGACGAGGCGGACTCTTCACCTCTGGATCCTCGGATCCGCTCGGTGCGGCGTTCGTTTACAGCGAGCGCCCCGAGCGAAGTATCCAGGACAACCAGAGGAGGTGAAATGTCAACTGTCCGTTCCGAAAAGGAAGCCGTCGTCGCCGAGATTCGTGCGAAGTTTGAATCGGCTTCTGCGGTCATCATCACTGAATACCGCGGAATCTCCGTTCCAGGCCTCGCAACTCTTCGTTTAGCCCTTCGTGAGCACAACGCCGAGTATCGCGTGTACAAAAACACGCTTGCTCGCTTTGCAGCTCGTGAAGCAGGCCTCGAAGGTCTCGATGCACTTCTTGTCGGCCCCACCGCAATCACATTTGTGAAAGACGATGTCGCCGCTGTGGCCAAAACCCTCAAGGACTTCTCGAAGACCAATCCAAGTCTCGTACTCCAAGGTGGAGCTGTCGACGGCAAAACCGTTAGCGCTAGCTACATCGATGTACTTGCATCGTTGCCTTCGCGCGAAGCCATGCTGGGTCAATTTGCTGGATTGCTCACCGCACTCCCACGCAATATGGCTTATGGCCTCAAAGCCCTTATCGATCAGAAGGAAGCCGCCTAAGGCAATCCTTCGGCCAGGCACTCTGGCCACAACCCATTCGTACAACTCAACTCACAACCCTAAATAGTGGGGTTACATCTCAAAAGGAGAGAGCACATGGCTCTGAGCAAAGAAGAGATCCTCGACGGGATCGCAGCATTAACCGTTATCGAACTGAAAGAACTCCTCGACGCATTCGAAGAGAAGTTTGGTGTCAGCGCATCAGCACCAGTCGCAGTCATGGCAGCCGGCGGAGCCGCTGGCGGTGGCGCAGCAGCTGCAGACGAGAAGGACGAATTCGACGTCATCTTGTCCGATGGTGGTGCACAGAAGATTCAGGTCATCAAGGTGGTGCGCGAACTCACCAGCCTTGGTCTGAAGGAAGCCAAGGACCTCGTCGATGGCGCACCAAAGCCCATCCTCGAAAAGGTCAGCAAGGACGATGCCGAGAAGGCAAAGGCCAAGCTGGAAGAAGCAGGCGCTTCAGTCGAACTCAAGTGATATCCGGCGGCCATCGGCCGCAGATATTCGCCAACACCCTGTCACCCTCTCGGGTGGCAGGGTTTTTGGCATTTCTGGCCTGGTTTTGCTGCGAAAAGCCTCATTTTGGCTGATTTTTGACAAAATTTTGGGGTTTTTGGCAGATTTTCCGGAAATTCGGCCATTTTTCCTGTTCGGAACTCCGAGGGTGCTTGACTCTTGTCCCGAACGGGCGTACCTTGCCCCCCAACGGCGGACCCCCGTGGGCGGAGGGTCTTTTTTCCCGTTGTCTGAGGGCCATTTTCGGCGATAGCGTCATTGTTTGCCGTGTCTCACCTCGCCTGCTTTCGTATTGCCCAAAATCAGTACGTGTGCATGTGTGGTGATGGCATTGCACTCCCTTGTTCCGCCTGTCAGGAGTAATCGTGGCCCCACGTTCGTCGTCTCATGATCGCTATTCGTTTGCAAATCTTTCCGAGCACCTTGAGTTGCCGGATCTCATTGCCGTACAGCGCGAGTCGTTTGATTGGTTTATGAAAGAAGGTCTCAAAGAGACCTTCGATGACATCTCACCAATCACCGACTACTCCGGTGATCTTCGTTTGGAACTCGAGTTCGATCCAAACGACGAAGACCTGTGCCCAGGTCCAAAGTTCACTGAAGAAGAGTGCCGCGAAAAAGAGATGACATATGCAACGCCCGTGTTCGTGCGTGCCGTGTTCTCTAACCGTCAAACAGGTGAAATCAAAGAACAAGTTGTGTTCATGGGTGACTTCCCCAAGATGACCAACAAGGGAACATTCATCATTAACGGAACTGAGCGCGTTGTTGTGTCGCAGCTCGTTCGTAGCCCTGGCGTTATTTTCGAACCAGGCGAGCGTTACCGCCTTCGTAACTTGGCGAAGCATCAGTTGGTCAAGGGAACAGTTCACCCATATCGCGGTGAATGGTTGGAGTTCGACGTCGAGCACAAGCCCGGTAAAGACGTCACCGCCGGAACACGTGTTGCACGCAAGCGTCGTATGAGCATCTTCACACTGTTGCGCGCACTCGGATACGACGAAGCTGGCGCACCTGGCTTCCTCGACCGTTTCGTCAACTACTTCGATTTCCTTGAAGGTCAGTGGGAAAAAGAGCGCGCAAGCAACCAGACCCGCGAAGAAGCACTTCTCGAGATTTATCGTCGTGCTCGTCCCGGCGAAGTAGCAACTGCAGAATCTGCACGCGTGTACTTCGAAGGAGCATTCTTCGAGAACCGTCGTTATGACCTCAGCCGCGTTGGTCGTTACAAGATCAACCGCAAGCTTGGTGAAGAACTCGAGAAGATTCCTTCACTGTTTGGTTTGTCAAAGGACCAGCTCGATCTTCCCACCGAAGACCAAGATGTGTTGTCGAAGTGTGAAGTGTTGGCAGCAGTGTCGTACATGTTGCACCTCGTCAAGCAAGAGCCCGGCTACCGCCTTGACGACCAAGATCACTTCGCAAACCGTCGCGTGCGTTCCGTGGGCGAGTTGATTCAGAACCAAGTTCGTATTGGTTTGTCACGTATGGAGCGTGTCGTGCGTGAGCGCATGACAACTCAAGACGTTGAAGCAATCACACCACAGACACTCATCAACATTCGTCCAGTTGTTGCTGCAATTAAGGAGTTCTTCGGAACCTCTCAGTTGTCGCAGTTCATGGACCAAGTCAACCCATTGTCGGGTCTGACCCACCGTCGTCGTTTGTCGGCACTTGGACCTGGTGGTCTCAGTCGCGAGCGCGCAGGTTTCGAAGTGCGAGACGTTCACTTCTCTCACTACGGACGTATGTGCCCCATCGAAACACCAGAAGGTCCAAACATTGGTCTGATCGGTGCGTTGTCGTCTTATGCACGCGTTAACCAGTTCGGTTTCATCGAGACGCCATACATGCGCGTCAAGAACGGCAAGGTCACGAAAGAAATCGTGTACATGGCCGCTGACGAAGAAGAAAAGTACGTCGTTGCTCAGGCAAACACGCCAGTAGAAAAAGACGGATCTCTGAAGGGCCCACGTGTTTTGGTGCGTCGTTCACCACAGGCAGCAAGCCTTGACGACTTGCGTCGCATGTTGGAAGCAGAAAGCTTCTTCGGTGCAACCACCGACATTGCATCTGTAACGCCAGAAGAAGTCGACTTCATCGACGTGTCGCCAAAGCAGATTGTTTCTGTTGCGACTGCGCTCATCCCGTTCCTCGAGCACGACGATGCAAACCGCGCGCTCATGGGTGCGAACATGCAACGCCAGGCCGTGCCTTTGGTGCGCGCCGAGGCTCCCTATGTTGGAACCGGAATTGAAAAGCGCGCTGCGCACGACGGAGCCGATGTCATCCTCGCCGAGGAAGACGGCGAAGTCGTCGAGATCACCGGTGATCGCATCACCGTGAAGTACGCGAGCAAGTCGAAGAAGACCGACCACAAGCTCATGAAGTTCCACCGCTCCAACCAGGACACATGCATCAACCAGATCATTCGTGTTCGTGAAGGTCAGCAGGTGAAGAAGGGCGACCTGCTTGCAGATGGTCCTTCCACAGATGACGGTGAATTGGCTTTGGGTAAGAACCTCCTCGTTGCATTCATGCCGTGGGAGGGTTACAACTTCGAAGACGCCATCATCTTGTCCGAGCGAATCGTTCGTGACGACGTGTTGACATCAATCCACATTCACAACTACGAAGTGGATGCGCGCGACACCAAGCTTGGTGAAGAAGAAATTTCTCGCGACATTCCAAACTTGTCCGACGAAATCGTTCGCGACTTGGACGACGAAGGCATCATTCGCATCGGTGCAGAAGTTGGTCCTGGCGATGTGCTCGTTGGAAAAGTCACTCCAAAGGGTGAAACCGAACTCACACCAGAAGAGCGTTTGCTCCGCGCAATCTTCGGCGAAAAGGCACGCGAAGTTCGCGACACCTCGCTCAAGGTTCCACACGGTGAAGGTGGCAAGGTCATCGACGTCAAAGTCTTCTCACGTGAAGCAGGCGACGAATTGCCACCAGGTGTCAACAAGTTGGTCAAGGTGTTCGTTGCGCAAAAGCGCAAGATCTCCGTTGGTGACAAGTTGGCCGGACGTCACGGCAACAAGGGTGTTATCTCCAAGATTCTTCCCGTTGAAGACATGCCATACATGGAAGACGGAACTCCTGTCGACATCATTTTGAACCCACTTGGTGTTCCTAGCCGAATGAACGTTGGACAGGTGTTGGAATCACACTTGGGTTATGCAGCTCGTTGGGGTTGGACAGATCCAAAGAACAACAAGGTTGTTGGTGAATCACCACTGCGTGGCACCGAGTCAAAGACTCGTGCAGCTACAGACCCCGCAACGTTCATTGCAACACCAATTTTCGATGGTGCGCATTGGGACGAAGTGGAAGCAGCTGGCGACCATCCCACCATCAAGGCAATCCTTGAAAACCTCAACCCAGAGAGCGCCGATGGCAAGCGTCTTATCCTCAACACAGGTAAGGCAATCTTGCGTAACGGACGCACTGGCGAAAAGTACGACAACCCCATCACTGTTGGTTACAAGTACATCTTGAAGTTGCACCACTTGGTCGACGACAAGATTCACGCTCGTTCCACAGGTCCATACAGCATGATCACTCAGCAACCACTTGGTGGTAAGGCACAGTTCGGTGGTCAGCGCTTCGGTGAAATGGAAGTGTGGGCACTTGAGGCCTACGGTGCTGCGTACTGCTTGCAGGAATTGCTCACCATTAAGTCAGACGACGTTCTTGGTCGCGTGAAGGTGTACGAAGCCATTGTGAAGGGTGACAACATTCCCGAGCCTGGCATCCCCGAATCGTTCAAGGTTCTCATGAAGGAAATGCAGTCGTTGTGTCTGAACGTTGAAGTTCTTGACAACGCCGGCAAGGAAATTGAAATGCACGAGTTCGACGACGAGATTTATCGCACCGCCGAAGAACTTGGAATTGACATCAGTCGTCCAGAGCGTGGCTCTGACGACGACGACCGCGACCGCCGTCCCGCACGCGCTTACTGATCCGCCCGACCTAAAGGAAAACTCCCATGCTCGACGTGAATATGTTCGACCAACTCCGCATCGGCCTTGCCACCGCGGACCAAATCCGTTTGTGGTCAAAAGGCGAAGTGAAGAAGCCAGAGACCATCAACTACCGCACACTTCGTCCCGAGAAGGACGGACTCTTCTGCGAAAAGATCTTCGGACCTACTCGTGACTGGGAGTGCTACTGCGGCAAGTACAAGCGCGTGCGCTTCAAGGGCATCA
>CAZCZM010000053.1:0-8157 GCA_964503445.1 uncultured Bifidobacterium sp. | reverse complement strand
TTGTTGGCCGGCATCGACGAAAACACCGTCGACATGTTGCCCAACTACGACGGAACATCAGAAGAACCATCTGTTCTTCCTGCGCGTTTCCCCAACTTGCTTGTCAATGGTTCGCAAGGAATTGCCGTTGGTATGGCAACCAGCATTCCGCCACACAACTTGGGCGAAATCATCGATGCCACCATGCACCTCATCGACAACCCAGAGGCCACAGCCGACGACCTCATGAAGTTTGTGCAAGGTCCAGACTTCCCAACCGGTGCGTTCATTCTTGGTCGCGCCGGAATTCAAGACGCATATCGCACTGGCCGCGGAAGCATTAAGACACGCGCCAAGGCAACCATTGAAGAAAACCGCAATGGTCGTATGGAAATTCAGATCACTGAATTGCCATATCAAACAAGCTGTTCGTCAATTGCTGCGCGTATTCAAGAACTTGTTGACAGTGGCGAGCTTGAAGGAATCGCAGACGTTAACGACGGTTCATCTGGCGGTAAGACCAGCCTTGTCATTTTGTTGAAGCGCGACGCAAACGCAAATGTTGTTCTCAACAATCTCTACAAGATGACATCACTGCAAAGCAGTTTCCCCGTGAACATGGTTGCGTTGGTTGACGGTGTGCCGCGCACAGTCAACTTGGCCGATGCGCTCAATGGCTATGTGCGCCACCAGATTGAAGTCGTCACTCGTCGCACGCAATTCCGTTTAGACAAAGCTCGCGACCGCGGACACATTCTTGAGGGTCGCATCAAGGCGCTCAATGTCATCGACAAAATCATCAAGCTCATTCGCGAAAGCGAAGACGCCGCGTCTGCAAAAGATGCGCTTATGAAGAAGCCATATGAATTCTCCGAGCGTCAAGCAATCGACATTTTGGATATGCAGCTTCGTCAGCTCACACGCTTGTCACGCATCGATCTTGAAAAAGAACTGGCCGACGTGCAAGAGCGCATCAAGGAATACGAATCAATCTTGGCGTCCGACGCAAAATTGCGTGGCGTTATCAAAGACGAACTGTCTGTTGTGCGCAAAGACTTCGCGACAGACCGTGTGTGCAAAATCATCAACGATTCAGGCGACATGGCGTTGGAAGACTTGGTGGACGACAAAGAACTTGTCATCGTTATGACGCAAGCGCAATACGTCAAGGCCGTACCTGCAAGTTCATTCCGTGCACAAGCACGTGGCGGCCGTGGCGTCAAAGGTGCAACTCTGAAAGAAGACGACATTGTGCGCCGCGTGTTGTTCACCACAGCACATGCCTATTTGTTGTTCTTCTCTAATCGAGGCAAGGTCTACAAGCTGCGTGCAGCAGATATTCCAGAACGCGAGCGCACTGCAAAGGGAATCCCCATTGTTAACTTGCTGCCATTGCAAGCCGGTGAAACCGTTCAAGCAATTATCGACACACGCGAATTCCCTGGCGAGCGTTTCTTGTTCTTCGTGACCAAGTCTGGTCAAGTCAAGAAGACTGCGTTCGATGCATACAACTCAAGCCGCCGCGATGGTCTTATTGCGCTAAATCTCAAGGGCGAAGACGAATTGGTGCGTGTCATTGAAACAAGCGGCGACGACGACATCTTCATCATCAGCCGTTCTGGTCAGGTCATTCGTTTCAGTGAAAACGAAGTTCGTCCGATGGGCCGAACAGCAGCGGGTGTTCGCGGTATGAAATTGCGCGCAGGCGATGAAGTGGTGTCGGCAGATCCAGGGCGAAACGACGACGCATTGCTCATCGTGTCCGACGCCGGATATGCAAAGCGCACACAAATCGCACACTTCCCACGAAAGGGTCGTGGTACACAGGGTGTCATTGGCGTCAAGATCAACGAGAAAAAAGGCAAAGTTGTTGCCGCTTTCATGGTCGGTCTCGACGACGAGATTGTGGCAGTTGCATCTAATGGTGTTGCCATGCGAACCGAGGTCAAGCAGATCTCCAGTCAAGGACGCGCAGCAACAGGTGTGCGTCTTATGAACCTTGACGACGGAGCCGTAGTTGCCTCAGTTGCACCCATCTTGTCCACCGACGAGGACTAAGCCACCGACGCAATCAGTGCGCGCCAACATTTCAGTTCTTGCTGTGCTGTGGTGCGCCGTTTCCGCGTTTGGTTGTTTCGCAATTGCTCGCGCATCGCATCAGGTGGTGGCGCGAAGCGAAGCTCAATTGTTTGCAGACATAACAGCGTTAACACTGTGTGATCACGGAACCGAGGTCATGCAAACCATGGCGCAACGTCTGGGTTTTGCCATTCTTTCCAGCCGAATCACTAGGGATGGACACGCAGTTGTCTCCGTTCAACGGAACGGGGTGGTGTCAGATGCCGAGGCCACTCGTTCAGGAGGGTGTTGATTGTTCGGTCCACGCCATCTATGAACACATGTGGCGAATGTCGTTGATTCGACTAGGGCTGTGTTGATTGTTCGGTCCAGGCCACTAGCTCATGGCGAATGTCGGCACGCTCCACTGGGGTCTGTGACCACGGAATCAGGACAGAGGTGGTGCTGCCGTCAGACAATGTGGCTTCAAAATGAGCCCCATCCACGCCGAGGTCAGAGAGCACAACGGCACTAGCGTCAGGAGTCTGGCCAACCACCCTCACGATGGCCAACGAATCAGCCAGGTGATCATTGTTCATGTGTGAAATAACTGCATCAAGAATCTCGCGCGGAAACCACTTGTGTGCGTTGTCTGCCATGGCGTATTAGGGTACCCTAACATCATGGCGTTAGGCTTACCTAATATCCGAATCTCATCGGGACACGCGATGCGGTTATGGGTAGGCGGCGTGTGCGTCATTGCGGCGTCGCTCGTGGGATTCGGTTCGGTTCACGCGGCATCGGCTCCGTCAGCGCAGGTCACTCGCGGATCACTCACACTCACGGCCACTCCCACAGACAATCTCAGCGAGAGCGCCACCACCATCACAGTGACTGGGTCGGGATACAACCCTGGCATCGGCATCTACGTCACTCTCTGTGTCTTAAGGCCGTATGGCGAAATGCCATCGCCGTGTGGCGGATTTCGTGGTGAATCTGCGTCCGCGGTGTGGATTAGCACTCACCCCGAAGCAAACTTTCCTATGCCAAATAACGGCACTTTCACCACCACTCTTACTGTCGGCCCCGAGTTGAACTCGGTGGTCGATTGTCGTGCGGTGAAATGCGCAGTTGTGACACGCACAGACCACACACGTCTGGACGACCGTTCATACGACGTACAGATTCCCGTCACGTTTCAGGGCGTAGCGCCCACCACTACCACCACCACGCTTCCCAAAAAGACCACCACCAACACGGGGTCATCAGGAGCCACTGGGTCGTCGTCGGGCAACTCCAGCAGTAACACCACATCTCCCGAACAAGTTGCATCCACCGTTCCTGTCACCGAAGACACCACTCTTGAAGTGGGTGTTGACGACGTCATTGACGATTTAAAGAACGTGGCACTTGAATCTGAACAGTCATCCAATACACCCGCCATCATTGGCAGCATCATTGCTGTTCTTGTAGTAGCCGGTGCCGCAACACTCCTTCTTCGTAAGCGCAGCGCATCATGACACTTCGGCGCACACTGTCAGCATGTCTCGTTACCGCTTTGGCTGTGGTGACTACTGCATGTTCCAGCAGTGCCACCAGTGACAACAACACATCTGAACAACGCATCGTGTCCCTCACAGCAGGCCTTACTGAAATTGTGTACGCGCTTGGCTTGGGCGACAGCGTTGTCGGAAAAGATTTGTCTAGTACGTATGCCGACGCCGCTGGCGTTCCATTGGTCACCAACGGACACGACGTCAGCGCCGAATCCATTTTGCAAGTTCGACCAACAATTGTGTTGGCCGATCAAGACACACGCCCTGTGGAGGCACTTGAACAAATTCGTTCTGCCGGCATTCAAGTGGAAATCGTCAACACACCCAAATCACTTGACGAAATAGTGACTCGGGTAACAAAGCTGGGAACTCTTCTTAACGTTGAAAAGCGCGCAGCAGCAGTTGCTGATGCCTTGGCGGGAAAACTTGATTCCACAGATTCAGCATTAGAAAACGTGAAAGTGGCGTTCTTGTATCTGCGCGGTGGAGCCGGTGTGTATTTGATGGGCACAAAAGGTTCGGGAGCAGATGTTGTTATTAAAGCAACTGGCGCACAAGATGCCGGCTCTTCACTAACCGCCGATAAAACATTCGTTCCGCTCACCCCTGAAGCATTGGTATCGGCACAGCCCGACATCATTCTTATGACATCCACCGGATTGAAATCTGTAGGCGGCGAAGATGGTTTGTTGGGAATGGCCGGCATTCCGCAAACGCCAGCTGGAAAGAACAAACGGTTCGTCACAGTGGAAGATGGTTTGTTGTTCAGTCTTGGACCGCGCACTCCAGAATTGGTGGCACAACTTCGTCAAGCATTCCGCACCAAGATGGGCCTCGTCTCATGAGCACGTCATCATTCAGAGTTTCTCCTGCACCGTTAGTCGTTGTTCTTCTTGGCATCGTCTTGGGCACCACTGTTATTTCTGCAGGAATGGGCGCCTTCGGAATTCCGCCTGGTGATGTCGTGCGCATCATCGGCTCAAAAACTCTTCCGTTTTTGTCCACGGAAACTGATCCACTCGCCACAGATGTGTTGTGGAACATTCGACTTCCCCGAATTGCACTCGGACTCATCGTGGGTGCTGCACTCGGCTGTGCGGGAGCGGTGATGCAAGGTGCATTCGGAAACCCTCTTGCAGAACCAGGAATTGTTGGAGTTTCTAGCGGGGCAATGGTGGGGTCGGCATTACAGATTGTTACTGGTGCTACTCCGCTTGGTCGTTGGAGTCTTCCCGCAGCTGCATTCATCGGAGGGCTTGTCTCGGTGTCCATCGTGTATCGCGCGGCGCGATACCAAGGTCGCACCGAAACACTCACATTGGTGTTGCTCGGTATTGCAATGAATGCACTGAACGGCGCACTAATTGGCTATCTGGCCTATGTTGCCGACGACGCGGAAATTCGTTCGCTCACATCGTGGACATTGGGCTCTGTTGGTCAAGCAACATGGAACAAAGTGTTGGTATTACTACCCGCGTTAGTGCTGGGTGTACTGGGTGCATTCCGATTGGCATCGCGCCTTGATGTCATGTCACTAGGTGATCGCACGGCGCGTCACGTGGGAATCGATGTGGAAAGAACCCGACTCATCGTTCTGTTGGTGGTTGCAAGTTTGTCTGCTGCAGCCGTCGCCATGAGCGGTGTCATCGTGTTCGTTGGTCTGATTGTTCCGCACATTGTTCGCCTATTGGTGGGGCCACGCCACAAAGCACTGATTCTTCTCAGCATTTTTGTTGGCGCCGCTTTGTTGATTGTTGCTGACACCATTGCCCGCAACGTGGTGTCACCATCAGAACTTCCACTCGGTGTTGTCACATCGGTGATTGGTGGTCCGGTCTTCGTATGGCAACTCATGCGCATGCGCCAGTCGTATGGAGGCATGGCATGACCACGCTAAACATTCAAGAAGTCACCGTGCATCGTCGCGACAAAGAAATCTGTCGAAACATCAGTTTCTCCGTGTCTTCTGGTGAGGTTGTTGCACTTGTCGGTCCAAATGGCGCTGGAAAGAGCACCTTACTTGCTGCAATTGCTGCGGATCTCGACGTCACACATGGGTCCATCACAATTGATGGACAGTCGGTTCACGACAAACCGTCGTTAGAGCTTGCGCGTCTTCGTGCGGTGATGCCGCAAAAACACGATGTCGTGTTTCCGTTCCGCGTGCGTGAAATTGTCGAAATGGGACTCACCCCATGGTTGGGTACTGAAAAAGACACCGACGAAAACATTGATGCTGCGCTGAATGACGTTGACCTTGGTTCGTTAGCAGATCAAAACGTCACCACATTGTCTGGTGGCGAAATGGCACGTACTGCCTTTGCACGAACAGTTCTTCAAGACACACCCATCATGTTGTTCGATGAACCCACCGCCGCACTAGACATTCGTTATCAAGAAAAAGTGCTGCAACGAATTCGCGCGCTAGCAAAAGCCGGTCGCGCTGTTGTCATGGTGGTGCACGACCTTGAAGCCGCTGCTGCATATGCAGACAAGATTGCTCTCATCGCCGATGGTGAACTCGTTGCGTTCGGAACGCCACGAGACGTTCTCACTAACACGGCTTTATCAGCGGTGTATCAACATCCCGTCGACGTGTACGTGCACGCCGCTAACGGAGACATCAAGATCGCCCCTGTGCGGACACTGTCCTTCACAGGAACGAAAAACACGGACACCACCCCCCAACAAGAAAAGGAATTGTCATGAAGAAACTTCGTCTTTTCATGTCCGTCGCAATGGCCGCATCGGCACTTGCAATGACATCCACAGCATCTGCAGCAACACCCCAGGCTGTAGCCCCCGCAGTAAAGGCAACATCAACTGGTCCATCAATCAGTGTTGTTGGCGGAACACGCATCAGCAATCTGGGTCAACAGACCATCACCATTAAGGGAACTGGTTTTACCAATGTTGCGAATGGAACTCGTCCACCACTCGCTGGTCAACCAGCGGGTGTGTACGTGGTGTATGGCCGTTTCGCAGATAACTGGAAGCCATCAACCGGAGCAGGCTCATCAACTCGTCCCGTGTCAACAGCGCCTGCAGTTCTCGGATGGGCACTTCCTACATCACTGTCGGCATCAACTCGTGCAGCAGTTGCTGCATCAAATATGGGCCCGGTTGCAGATCTTGATGCAAATGGAAACTTCACCATTCAGATGAAAGTTTCAGAGTTCACCACTGCCGGAACTGGCAATGTAGGTCTGTATGTGTACGCAGGCGCCGGCGCAATCAATGCAGCACACGAACTGTTCTTGCCACTGGTGTTTGCACATCCTCATAACCCCACTGTGGGCATGAAGGTGACGCCAAAGGCAATGGTGGAAGCCGCAGGCGTGTCGGTGTCAAAGAATGCAAAAGTGTCAACAGTTGTTCGTGGCACCAACAACGTCTGTTCAGTGTTGAAGGGCGCACGCCGTATCTACATGGCAAAGACCGGCAAGTGCTACATCACCGTCACAGTAAAGACTCGTTCGCGCACCACAATTCAGCGCATCACGCTGAATGTGACAGCCAAGTAATCACGTTGGGAATATTCGGGAGGCATTCCAACAATGGACACAACTCAAGAACAACTTGCAGCACGCATTAGACGCGAGACTGCACAAGATCATTCACAAGCCGAGGGTGGTGGATTCCTTGGGTCGTTAACCCAAGGGTCGGTGTCGGCTGATGCATATCGTGATTTTCTTGTGCAGTTGCTGCCGGTCTATGAAGTCTTGGAGGCCTTGTCCGCGAAGTATCGCGGCGACGGCCAGCTTGTTTCCTTGTTTGATTCCCAATTAGACCGCGCGGACCGTTTGCGCGCAGACCTCGCAGCCCTTCCAGGGACCAGCGATGTTCTGCCGCAGACACATGCGTATGTCAACGCAATTCAGAAGGCGGGTGATGCGTCGGCAACGTTGTTGTTGGCGCATCACTACACCCGCTATCTCGGTGATCTATCCGGTGGACAATTCATTGGTCGTGCCATTGCTCGTGCATTTGGTGACACAGTTGCCAACGCAATGTCATGGTTCAACTTCGATGAACTAGGTGACCTCACCGTGTACAAGGACAACTATCGAGCACATCTCGATTCGCTCAATCTGTCTGACGCCGACACCGTTGCTCTCATTGACGAGGTGCATGCGGCATACACATTGAACACCGATGTACTAGACGCCTTGGCTCAACGTCACAGCGCCTAATTTCGTGGTGGGCAGGTTGTCCGTCCTGCCCACCACTTCATCGGTTGAACCTGTTCGCCACCTCTGACTCATTAGTCTCGTGACATGAGTTCTTCCTCGCCCGCACGCTCTGATCGTCGTCGGGTACGTCGCGTATCGCGAGTCATTCGTGACATCGATGCATGGAGTGTTCTCAAAGTGGGCCTGGTGTTTCACGCCGCCATTTACATCGTGCTTCTTGTGTCAGGCGTGTTGTTGTGGAATGTGGCGGGAGCAACGGGCACCATCGACAACGTTGAGCAATTTCTCGAGTCATTCGGTTGGGAGTCATTCACGTTCAAGGGCGCAGAACTTTTCCGATCCTTCGCCGTTCTGGGGTTGTTCGGTATCGC
>CAZCZM010000052.1:0-8160 GCA_964503445.1 uncultured Bifidobacterium sp. | reverse complement strand
CCATTTGATTGGCGCGCAACTACGCGCCGCGTGCAGAAACTGCGGCCATTACGAATTCGATCAATTTCGTAACGCACAGTTTCACTGTTGTCACCACGACGAATGAAGTACGCGCGAACGGAGTGCGGAAGAAACCCTTCTTCCACTGTGGTGGACGCCGCACGCAACGATTGCGCAACAATGTGCCCGCCGTACAGGCCGCCCCATGGATACGGAAATCCTTCACCAACCATCACATCGGTGCCATGTGGTGACAATTCAAATAACTTCTCAAGACTCATGGTGCAACAACTCGTAACGTGGCCAACAATTGACCTGTTTCATGACTCTCAATTTCAAAGTCGCCAGTAGTAATTGCGGTGAACGTAATGATGGCCTCTTGACCTCTTTCAATACTTCCTGTCGTAAGGTCGTATCCGTGCAGATGAATTTCGTCGTGGCTGCTCGGATTCATTGCTGTCAAGACAACCGTTGCGTTCTGTTCAACTTCAAGAATCACGTCGGCACCAGTGTTGACCCCAACCGTGAGAGTGAGATTCTGTGTCGGTGATTCTGGTACCGAGTCTGCAACCGCGTCTGTAGCTGTGCTTGCCGCAGGTGCAGTGGTATCACTTGATGAATTCGATGAACCGCAACTCACCAGAACAACGGTGGCGGCAATGATGACGAAAAATTTCCTCATGAACCAAACTCAAATCCAAGATCGGGTGCGGTGAGTAGCGGCAGATATGGAATGCCTGCGGCGCTCGCCATTGCTGCACATGTGCCACCACGGTCAACAATCACAGTGATCAAAATTGGCTCTGCCCCAAACTCTCGCACGGCTTCCACAGCTTCGAAAATGCTGGTGCCACGCGTGACGGTGTCTTCAGTGATCACCACCTTGTCTCCTGGTTGCAGGGCACCGGCAATTCGGCCTTTCACTCCGTGATCTTTTGCCTCTTTACGAACGCTGAAACTGCGCAGATTTCGTCCTCTTGTCGCTCCCACTGCAGCAATTCCAAATGCAACAGGGTCTGCTCCCATGGTGAGGCCACCAATTGCAGTCGCCTGTGACGGAATGATTGCCAAAGCCGCGTCTGCAACAGCCAAAACACCGTCGGGCCGACACATTGTTTGCTTGGTATCGAGAAACCATGAACTCTTTCGTCCGGACTTCAACGTGAAATCACCTGTTTTCAATGAATGCTGAAAGACATGGTCTCGTAGCACAGCAAGAACGGGTGAAAGTTCAGGTAATCCAAGTGGAGTGTGTTCGTACAAAGGAGGCACAGTGCGACATTAGTGAGTGAGTTCTACTCATCAGTAAGAAAGTCCTGGAAAAAAAGTCGGTTTTCTGACACTACGAACTAGGCCCCGACCGATAAGAATGGGAGACCCCGACTACTTTCACACACAGATCAGAAATGCCACAGAAGACTTCATCATCGCGAAATTCATCAATGAGCAATGCTCACAAAAAAGCGTTAGCCAACGGTCGTAGCGAAGGTCGCATCATTCGCGAGTATCTAGAGATTGTGGAAGCAACAAAACCGAAGCGTGGTCGACGTCGCACCGCAGAATCCATTACGAAGCGTTTATCAGTGATTGCTGCCGAGCTCAAGAGCGCAGACCCCGTCACAAAGGTTCGCCTCATTCAAGAGCGTCTGAACTTGCGCACAGAACTCGCAAGCATGAAAACAAAAACGGAAATTGCTGCCGCAGAGGCTCGCTTTGTCAAAGTGGCAAAGTCGTTTAGTCAACGAAACGACATTACGTTTGATGCGTGGCGCGAATTTGGTGTCACTCCGGCTGTACTAAAGCGCGCTGGAATCACTAACGATTAGCCAAGGTATTGATACTCAGACGTCTGCCGATCAAGTTCGTCCCTGGCACGACCTGCATGTTGCAATACACGCTGTAGATCAAAGGCATCATCAAGCTGTTGCACTGACAATTTCACCGAGGGGTCATTCTCAAGAATCGTTCGCAATGGCGTTGCTGAATCAATGGCGGTGCGTGCTGCTGACTGAACAATGCGATAAGCCGTATCTCGATCCATTCCGCTGTCAACCATGGCTAGCAATACTGATTGAGAAAACACGACTCCGTGAAGAGAGTTGAGATTCTTCAACATTTGTTCTTCGTCGACTTCCAAATACATCACCAGTTTGGCCATACGTCGCAACATGTACACAACTAACGACACAGCATCGGGAATGATGATGCGTTCTGCGGACGAATGCGAAATGTCGCGTTCGTGCCACAGTGGAATGTCTTGGAATGCGGTCTGCAGATGTCCACGCAATACGCGCGACAACCCAGTAATGGTCTCTGATGAAATGGGGTTGCGCTTGTGCGGCATAGCACTTGAACCCTTTTGACCATCTGAGAAACCCTCTCGCACTTCGTTCACTTCAGTGCGTTGCAAGTGGCGTAGTTCCACTGCAATTGATTCAAGTGTTGATCCGATAGAAGCACACACATACAAAAACTCTGCATGACGATCACGGGCGATGACTTGCGTGGCCGGCACTGCAGTTAAACCCAGTTTTGCGGCGACTCTCGCTTCAATATCTGGGTTGATATTTGAATACGTGCCCACAGCTCCCGACAATTTGCACACAGCCACATTGTGAAAGACATTCCGCAGGCGATCTCTGTCGCGAGCCACTTGAAGACCAAACAGCGCGGACTTCATTCCAAAGGTTGTGGGTTCGGCATGAATGCCGTGAGTACGACCAATCATGGGCGTATACGCGTAAGCATATGCACCTTTTAACAACATATGAGTGAGTTCAGTGAGATCACGTTCAATGAGGTAACACGCATCGCGCATAGCCCAACACAATCCCGTGTCTACAACATCGGTGCTGGTGAGTCCGTAGTGAATCCATGTTCCATGTGGGGCGCCAATGGATTGTTGAACCACGTCAACAAATGCCGCAACATCGTGATTTGTAATTGCTTCGCGATCTTGCACACGTTGTACGAAGGAATCGTCAATGACTGGAGCATTTTTGCGACACACGAGAGCTGCTTCTGCAGGAACAACTCCTGCTTCCGCCATTGCTTCCACCACGCACAGTTCAATTTCTAACCATCGGGCCATTTTTGCCTGCTCAGAAAACAACTCGTCTGTTTCTGGCGTGGAGTACCGCGGAATCATTAGCGAACCACCATTGAGTCTCGTGCGGGTCCTGTACCAACCATTGACACAGGAATTCCAGTTTCGCGTTCAACGATTCGCACGAGCTCTTGTGCAGTTGTAGGAAGTTGTGCGAAGTCGGTGATTCCTTCGGTGCTGCTCTGCCAACCAGACAATGTTTCGTAGATCGGTTCTACTTGAGCCAAACGGTCAACTGTGTCGGGATAGTTACGCACAACTTCGCCATTGATCTTGTATGCAACACACACTTTCACTTCTTCGAAGGTATCCAATACATCCAGCTTCGTGAGTGCAATTTCTGTCAGTGAGTTAACACGCATCGCATGGCGCAACATGACCGTGTCCAACCAACCAGTGCGACGGCGCCGTCCTGTCACAGTTCCAAACTCGCGACCAATATCAACCAACTTGTCGCCCAGTGCATCTGTGAGCTCACTTGGGAACGGACCCATACCCACACGTGTCGTATAGGCCTTTGCAATTCCTACAACACGATCGATGTGACGAGGACCAAGCCCAGTGCCCACAGCAGCGCCGCCAGAGATGGGATTCGATGACGTAACGAATGGATATGTGCCGTGATCAACATCTAAGAAGGTTGCCTGCGCTCCTTCCAACAAAATGTTTTCTCCGCGTTCGCGTGCATCGTGAAGCAAGTTGACGGTATCTGCAACATAGGGCGCGAGTCGTTGGGCGTATGCGACGAAGTCGCTCACCACTTTTTCAACATCAAATGTGTCTCCGCCGATATCGCTCACTTCGCGACGTGCGGCAATGGCGCGTTCACGAACTTTCTTTTCGAATTCAACCGGATTAAGTACTTCACCCACACGAATTCCAGCGCGCTTCACTTTGTCGACGTACGCAGGGCCAATGCCCTTCAATGTGGTTCCAATTTTTGCGTCGCCACGTGCAGACTCGAGTGCCGCATCAATCGCTTGGTGCCACGGAAAAATAAGGTGCGCAAGGCTTGACACTTTCAAGCGTGCTGTAGAGATACCTCGCGACTCCAATGAATCAATTTCTTTGAACAGTGTGGGTAGGTCAACGACCACGCCGTTACCAATCACCGGAGTAACTGAGTCATAGAACACGCCGCTAGGAGTCAATTGCAATGCATATTTTTGGTCACCAATGACCACCGTATGGCCGGCATTGTGCCCACCTTGGTAACGAGCAACGATGGAATGGGAGGCCGCCAACAAGTCAATGACTTTGGCTTTGCCTTCGTCACCCCACTGGGTACCAACAACTACGGTGACGGACATGAACGCTCCCCTTTCGGAACGTGAAGAAACTCTACTCGCTCCTCATAATCCCCGACTCCTGATGAGGCAGTCACAGGTAGATTTTTTGAGGTGACTTCCGTTCTTCGCCGCCAAATCTGGTCTGACATGACTCCAGCCGACAAATCGGCACTCTGTCATCGCGGAATCAACGATATTTTCAGCCCCAGTCTGCGTACCTCTATCGGGGAACTCATCGAAGATGTTCGCGTCCGTGGCGACCGCGCAGTGTGCGATGCCTTAGCAACCTACGACGGAGTTCATCTTGAGCCCCACCAATTACGGGTATCAGCAGATGAGATTGCCTCGGCGCAGATTGACCCAGCGGTCGAGAACGGGATCATTGATGCCATCTCGCATCTACGAGCCTTTAACGACCAATTGTTAGAGCGCGCCAGCGATTGGACCATTGAAATTGAACATGGGCTCACCGCCGGTGAAAAAATCACTCCGATTTCCAGCGTTGGTCTGTTTGTTCCCAGTGGCAAAGCCAGTTATCCATCCGTGGCATATCAATTGGGCGTACCGGCAGTCGTTGCTGGTGTTCCTCACATTTCTCTCATCGTTCCTCCTATCCCAGGAGGTCAAGGTGAAGTCGACCCCGCAGTCCTCGTGGTGTGTCGCCTTCTTGGCATCTCAAATGTGTTTCGTGTGAACGGCCCATCGGGAATTGCCGCCCTTGGATTTGGCACCGAAACAATTCCTCGCGTTCGCAAGGTGGTGGGTCCCGGAAGCCCAGCCGTCACACTCGCACAAGTAGAAATGCAACGACATGGCCTCGCCACCATGATGTTGTTGGGCCCCACCGAAAGCATGGTCATCGCCGACAGTAATGCCCACGTTGGTCGTCTTGCCGCCGACTTGTTGATTGAAGCCGAACACGGAACCGACTCATCGGTTGTCCTTGTGGCGACATCATCAGAACTCATTGATGCTGTCGATACAGAGTTGCAAATTCAACTCGGTGATATGCCCGAAGTCCGCGCAACAGCAGCTCGCGCATCACTAGGTCCAAATGGCGGTGCAGTGCTAGTCAACAACCTGAATGAAGCTGCTGATCTCGCCAACATGTATGCACCAGAGCATCTTCAATTGGCTGTATCCGAACAGTACGAAGACGACATGATCGACCTCATTGTGAATGCTGGCGAAATACTTGTTGGACAACACACCCCATTTAGCGCCGGGAACTTTGTCATTGGATGTCCCGCATCATTACCCACTAGCGGTTTTGCGCACGTGTCATCAGGAATCACCGTTGAAGCATTCTTAAAGCGAACTGCAGTTGCAAAGGCAACAGAACCAGCACTGCGCCGCATGGCCAACAGCATTGTGGCGTTGTCGGACCACGAAGGATTCTCAGCACACGGCAACGCAATTCGTCGCCGCTTTGGCTAATCAGTACGGAGCATCTCCCATCACCGTGACGCGGTGGCCGTAACGACGGTGAGGCCAATAGTCCCAAATGGCTCGGTGCTGTGCACACCTGTTATCCCAGAATGCAATAGACATTGGTTCCCAACGGAAACGACATTGGAAGTTCGGGTGCTCCATGTGGTTGTACAGAAATTGCAAAATTGCGTCGCTCTCGTCACGAGGTAAGCCCACAATGTGTGTGGTGAAAGCTCTGTTGACAAACAGACATTTCTTTCCAGTTTCGGGATGAGTTCGCACCACTGGATGTTTCGCTCGCGGATATGTAGGCCTGTCGGCAACACCGGTGTACAAACCGCGATACACATGTTCTCCGTCATGCACGGCAACTAAACCATCTAGGTATTGCTTCATCTTGTCGCTGAGTGCGTCATACGCGGCATACATATTCGAAAACATGGTGTCACCACCACTGGGTGGAACTTCATGAATGTACAAAATGCTGCCCATCGGTGGTTCCGTTTGACACGAGACGTCTGAATGCCACGCTTCACCATTGGCACGATCAGAATTTTCATCGGCAGAAATCACGAGAATCTCGGCGTGACCGGTTGCATTCGCCGCAGCAGGGTGAACATCTAACAGACCAAAGCGTCGACCAAATTCAATGTGCTGCTCGACAGTGAGGTGTTGATCACGGAAGAACACCACGCAATGTTCAGAGACTGCACGTCGAATTTCTTCGACTGTGTCGTCGTCAATGTTTGCCAAGTCAATGTCTTCAATCACCACACCAACATTCGGTGTGTACCGATGAAAAGAAATTTTCTCGTACGGTGCTCCGTCGTCCCACTCTGCTTTAAAACGCGGACCGCCCTTACGTGTGCCTACCCCTGCCATGACCACATACTAGGAGCCATCACTACCACTGGTTCTCAGCGAAGGATGTGTTAGTCGCGAACTCCAACAACAAAGCTTGCAACTGTTGACAATGAACCACCGATATTCAAAGTTGCAAATGTCTTAGCGCCATCTATCTGCGTGTCCTCGGCTTGATCGGTGACCTGTTTACACGCATCAAAAATCATGCGAGCACCAGTTGCGCCAACGGGGTGACCGCCACCAATCAAACCGCCGCTGGGATTAATGGGCAAACGACCAGACTTCTCAATAGTTCCATCTTCAACTGCTTTCCACGATTCGCCGGGTGCAGTGATTCCAAAGTGATCAATGGCCATGTATTCCGTGGTTGTGAAACAGTCGTGAGTTTCAATTCCATCTAATTGAAAGACGTCTGTGATTCCTGCCCGCGTAAATGCATCACTGATTGTTTGTTGAACGTGCGGAAAAACGTAAGCATCGTTCTTGCTTCGTTCAAGTTTGTCTAAGAATTTGATACCAGCATTGCGATGACCCCACCCCAAGATTTGTGCGGTCTGTGATGTGCGAATGTTTCGTTTTGCGGCGTGTGCGTCAATGAAACGTTGCGAGACCAAAACAACCGCAGTTGCACCATCGGTGATTTGTCCACAGTCTTGACGTCGCGTTCCCGGTTCGATGATTGGATTGGCGATGTCATCGTCAGTGAAACTGAGATCAGTGAACTTCCATCCTCGAGTTTGTGCACGTGGATTGGATTTGGCATTTGTGTAGTTGATCTCTGAAATGCGATTGAGGTACTGCCGATCAAGACCATATCGATAGGCATACTCTTCGCCCAGCAATCCGAACACCGCTGGCCACATAAACGTGCATGAAATTCCTTCATGTCCTTGCCATGACGCAGCATTCTGGGCAATCGAGGACTGGTCGCCGGGAAGAGCTTTTTGTTCTTCAACACCAACAACTAGTGCGCAGTCGTATCGTCCTGCCTCTAGTTCAGCCATTGCAGCGAGTACGGCAAGCGATGACGACGCACACGCACCCTCATGTCGCATAGCGGGTTTGCCCCACAGTCCAGGAACCACTTGTGATGCCATTGCTCCCAGATGACCTTGCTGGCGCTGAAGTTCAGAAAAGGCATTGCCCACATGCACCGTGTCGATGTCGTCGACATCAACGCCACTATTCATCAGCGCACCTTCAATGGCTTCGCGCATCATCTCAGATATGTCGAATCCTTCACGGGCGTAACTGCGTGCAAAGTCGGTTTGGTATCCACCAAGCACATAGATAGGTGTTCGCATTATGTCCCCCTGTGTTGCAGTGCAACTGCCAGAAAGACTAGGTCATCTATGAAGCGGCGGACACCGTGAGCTGACCGTCGACTGCGTCCACACGCACGGCTCCGTCTTCTGCGACAACACCCTCAAGAATGAGAAGTGCGGCTTTGTCGGCAATTTCTCGTTGAAT
>CAZCZM010000051.1:0-8225 GCA_964503445.1 uncultured Bifidobacterium sp. | reverse complement strand
CGCATTGCAACAAGCTCTGGATGTTCGATGTAGTTGGACTGTGGCTCAATAACACCGGGGCAAATGAACTTGTTCTCTGGAACGCCAAGTTCTTTTAACACGCGCCATTCGTGTGAGTGACGTGGGTTTGCACCTTCAAACAACACTGTTTGTGGCTTTGCAGTCCACACAATGTCGATGATGTCTTGAATGGGAACGTCGTGGTGATGCGGACCCGGGTAGTTGCCCCAACACAAATGCATACGCAGTTGCTCTGCGGGAATATTTCGTACGGCGTGGTTCAACGCTTCAATGTGCATGCGAATGGTGCTGCGGAATTCTTCCAATGACATCTGTGCATATGCCGAGTGGCGACCCATTGCAAGGTCTGGACAATCCACTTGCACAGTTGCACCGGCAGCAGCGATGGCTTCGTATTCAAAGCGCATTGCTTCTGCAATTGCAAAGACGTATTCCTCTTGTGTTTTGTAGTACTCGTTGCCAAAGAACAACGAAACAACTCCAGGTGATGCAGCGCTGGTGAAGATTTTGTCGTGACCCGCCTTCTTTGCAGCCGCAGACAGATCAACCATGTCTTTTACAGCGGCTTCACGGTCAATCACTTCAATTGCACTGGTGCACGCAGGTGCTGAACGCTTCCGGCGGCCAGGGTTTCCTGCTACTGCCTCAGCACTGCGAGGGAAATCAACAAGGTCGTCAAAGAAGTAGTTCTGAATTGATTCACCAGCAAAACCCGAGAGACGGTCCTTCACATAGGTGGCATATGAGGGCTTCGACATTTCGCCGTCATTGATAATGGTGACACCAGCGGCGACTTGCTTGTCAACCACTTCTTGAATGGCTTTCTGCACGCGCTCGTCAAGAGCCTTCTTGTCAACAGGGATGCCGTCCCCAACGGCCCACATGATCTGAATGAGGTCATCGGGGCGGGGGAGGCTGCCGGTGTGCGTGCTGGGAATGAGATGAGAAGCCACTACAAGTCCTGTCAGATAGGTGTGCAGGCGATTCTATGGGCGTACAGGTGTCCGAGTGGCGGCCACACAAGGTTTCTACAGGCTGGCGATGCTGAGCATGATTTGCACTTGAAGCGCGAGAAGCGCAAGACCAAATGTGAGACCAATGCCGATGACCATGTTCAGTTTTCGGTCGAGTCTGTCTACGTCAATCCGTAGACGCTCAACATCAACTCGCAGAATATTAAGCTCGCCGCGCAATTCGCGTTCCAAGATTGTGAGGTCTGCGCGTTGGGCTACATCGCTCCATCCACTCGGTGGCACATTCTCCATAAACGTTGTAGCCATGGGTTCTCCCATAAGTTTCTGAAGCCCGAGATGTAACTCGAACCGTTGAGCCTCGCTCATTGCCATTGTAGACACCTTTCAGAAATCGTGTTCTGAAAAATGTGTACGAATAACTGTTCTGGAGGCAGGGCAGACACAGTGTGGGTTCGTAATCTGTGTGCGTGCAAAAGATTGTGATTGTTGGTGCCTCGTTGGCGGGAACTAGGGCCGCTGAAACGCTTCGCTCTGGTGGCTTCACTGGCGAGATTGTGATGGTGGGTGCAGAACAGCACATGCCATACGACAGACCGCCATTGTCGAAGAATTACCTCGCTGGTGATTGGGACGACGAGCGCGTTGCATTACGCAAACCAGAAGCGCTCGCAGAATTGAACCTGACATGGAAACTTGGCGTTGAAGCGACATCGTTGAACACAACCACCAACACCATCACGCTGAAGAACGGTGAAGACATCACGTATGACGGGCTCATCATCGCAACTGGCGGTGTGGTGCGACGGTTACCCAAACAACCAGACATCGCAGGTGTGCACGTGTTGCGCACACTTGATGACGCAGCATCATTGCGCACAGAAATTAACGATGGCACCAATGTTGTGGTGATTGGCGCTGGTTTCATTGGCCTTGAGGCTGCAGCAACCGCCAAGAAGCGCGGCGCAAATGTCACCGTGCTAGAAGGCCTAGAGGCCCCGCTTATTCGTGCGTTAGGCGCTCAGATGGGCGCTGCAATTGGTGATGTGCATATTCGCAACGGCGTTGCCGTGAAGTGCGGTGTGCAAGTTGCTGAAATTCGTGGCGATGAACGGGTCACAAGTGTTGCTCTCACCACAGGTGAAGACATTCCAGCGGACGTTGTGATTGTTGGAATCGGTGTGTCTCCGGCAACTGCGTGGTTAGAAGACTCTGGGCTGACTATTCGTGATGGCGTGGTGTGCGATGCCAACTTGTGTGCTGGTCCTTCGAATGTGTTTGCTGCTGGCGACGTGTTGCGCTGGCCCAATTCATTGTTCGCAGATGTGGAATCAGACATGCGTGTAGAACATTGGACAAACGCGGCAGAACAAGGTGCACACGCAGCAACAAACCTGTTGGCCGCGTTGAACAAGACAGAGATGACACCGTATGAAGCAGTGCCGTTCTTTTGGAGTGATCAATTCGACGCACGTATTCAGTGTTTGGGTAGGCCAAGTGGAAACGCGCAGGTAGACGTTGTTGCTGGTCACCCAGCAGATGGCAAATGGTGTGCTATTTACAGTGTCAATAATCGACTCACTGCCGTGCTTGGTGTGTCTCAACCAAAGTTGGTCATGCCCAGTCGATCTTTGTTGTCAACACACACCTCACGAGATGAAGCGTTGGCGCACTTCGCTCGCGTCACAGCACCACCACCTGCATCATGACTCTTCCCGATCCCGAACGTCTTGATGTGTGGCGCGCGTTTCGCACCGCACACGCAGCGCTCGACAAAATGCTGACGCACGCATTGGATGAACAAGATGGATTGCAGTTGCCCTGGTATGAAGTGCTCGATGCCTTGGCAACCAGCGAAGAGGGTGCATTCAGATTCACAGACTTGGCCGAGCGTGTGATGGTGAACCCGTCCAGCCTGTCGCGGCAGTTGGACAAGTTAGAAGCACGCAAGCTGATTGCTCGAGAAAAGTCTGTGCTTGACGATGGTCGAGCCATTTTGGTGGTGTTGACACCTAAGGGGCACGAGGTGTGGCGTGAGGCCAGTTTCACCTATTACCGCATTGTTCGCCGAGCGTTTACCAACACCTTGACCGAGACTGATGTTGTGGCGTTACACCGTGTTTTCGCCAAAGTATTAGAAGCCGACTAGGTCACAGCCGTTCAGTTAGGTGCAACGCCACTTCACAGGGCAGACTTTGACCCACCACGGAACCGCCATGGAACCGATGGGGAACTACAAAGGAACCATCATGCAAAACGCAGTAATTGTTGACGCACTCCGCACTCCACTTGGCAAGCGCAATGGCCGTTTGAAGGAATGGCACCCCGTTGATCTTGCAGGTTTCACATTGAAGGCACTGGTTGAGCGCAACAACATTGACCCACATCTCATTGAAGACGTCATCATGGGATGCGTCATGCAGGTGGGCGAACAAAGCTTGAATGTTGGACGCAACGCAGTTCTTGCTGCTGGTCTTCCCGAAACAATTCCTGGTACCACCATTGACCGTCAGTGTGGTTCAAGCCAGCAAGCTGCACACTTTGCGGCACAAGGCGTGATGGCCGGTGCATACGACGTTGTTATTGCAGCTGGTGTTGAAGTAATGACACGCGTTCCTATGGGATCTGCAATTGCCGATGGCAAGTACGGTTTCCCATTCGGTCCTCAAGTGTCGGCTCGTTACGCACCTGATGGTGGACTGGTTCCACAAGGCATCAGTGCCGAGATGATTGCCGACAAGTGGGGCATCACTCGTGAAGACATGGACCGTTTTGGTGCACGTTCACAAGCGCTCGCTGCTCAAGCAACAGCTGAAGGTCGTTTTGAGCGCGAGATCCTTCCTGTTTTGGATGCTGAAGGAAATCTCATGACTACCGACGAAGGTATTCGTGAGTCTCCATTCGAAAAACTGCAAACACTGAAGCCTGCATTCCGCAGTGAAGAAGAAGGTGGTCGCGTCACCGCTGGTAACTCCAGCCAAATCACCGACGGTGCATCTGCAGTGTTGATCATGAGCGAAGAGAAGTGCAAAGCACTTGGTCTCACACCCCGTGCACGTTTCGTGAATTTTGGTCTTGCTGGCGACAACCCACAGTTGATGTTGACCGCACCAATTCCTGCAACACAAAAGGCATTGGCAAAAGCTGGTCTCACAATGGGTGACATGGACATCACTGAAATCAACGAAGCATTTGCATCAGTGGTGTTGGCATGGGAAAAGGAATTGCATCCCGACATGTCAAAGGTCAACCCCAACGGTGGAGCAATTGCATTGGGTCACCCACTTGGTGCAAGCGGTACACGTTTGCTCACCACACTGCTGCATGAACTCGAGCGCACCAATGGTCGCTACGGTTTGCAGACCATGTGTGAAGGTGGCGGCATGGCAAACGCCACCATCATCGAACGCCTCGGCTAAGACATCGTTGTGATCAACACATTCGCACTGTCGTGGCCCGCATGGGGAACCATTGTGTGGTTCGGCTTTGGCGTGTTGATTTTTCGGCTCACATGGAAGTTCGGCTTCGGCATGTTGAAGTCAATGACCACCAGCATGCCGCCGCCACCTCCATCGGGTGAGATGCGCAAGATCAACGTGCGTTATCGCTGCAGCGTGTGTGGTGTTGAACTTCGCGTAGTGATGGCTCCGGACGAAGATCCGCCACCGCCGAAGCATTGTCTTGAAGACATGGACATGATCGCGCCCTTGTACGAATAATCCTGGGGTTTTCCACAGAATGGGGATAACTCAGTGGGAAACAACAGCAATGTCATTCGTGATAGTGCGCCCAGTGTTGGGCCTACCCGTGGGTCAGTGATATTTCGTGGCTGTGTATAAACCGCCGAGCAACGACACCAATCCCACTGCCAAGTACCAGTTGCTCCGTCCACCGGGCACGAATCCGAGGTAGTAGAAGAAGATCACGATGACGCCAAAGCCCAACAATCCGAACAACAGATACAGCATCCACTGTGGGCTCTGCTTCTTGTAGCCCGGAATGGGTGGGGTGTAGCGGCTGCTGGAGTCCACCGAATCGTCGTCGGAGTGCTGAATACGGCTGGGTTGGGGGTGTCCGCCCTTTGGGGTGACTCGACCGCCCTTTTTCTTCTTTGTTGCCACGGACGAAAGTGTAGAACGCGCAGGGCTAATTGGTTTCATGAAATGACCATTATCAGGGCAGGCTAGGGGGATGGCGAAGATCCTGGTCATAGACAGCTACGACAGCTTCGTCTACAACATCGTCCAATATTTGGGTGAGCTTGGCGCTGAACCAGTGGTGGTGCGCAACGACCAGATCACGGTTGCCGATGCCGTGGCCTTGCAGCCCGACGGCGTCTTGTTGTCTCCTGGTCCTGGTCGCCCAGAGGACGCAGGAATCATTTGTGACGCCATTCAAGCATTCGCCGGCAACACTCCAGTGTTTGGAGTGTGCTTGGGTCATCAAGCAATCGGTCATGTGTATGGCGGCAACGTTGTCCGTGCACCACAGTTAATGCATGGCAAAACATCTTTTATCACACACACCAACACAGGTGTGTTCGAAGGTGTTCCGTCGCCATTAGAAGCAACGCGTTATCACTCGCTTGTGATTGACAGAGACACAATGCCCGCAGAACTTGTGATTACTGCAGAAACAAGTGATGGCATTGTCATGGGTGTTCGCCACAAGAGTGTGGATGTTGAAGGTGTGCAGTTTCACCCAGAGAGCATCTTGACCGCATCTGGTCATGACATGTTGCGCAACTTCTTGAAGCGCTGCGGAAAATAACAGTTACTACAAGTAGCCGATACAGCCCGCGCAAACTGTAAACAGGATGAACTAGCCAGCAGGAACTGTGGCGGCGTCGCGACCCACAGTGAGAACAATTTTTGTTCCTGGTGTCACCATTGTTCCGGTGGTGGTTCCTTGCGAAATCACTTTGCCAATGTTGGCGTTGCCAGTTGCTAGGTCTACATATTCCACCGTGGCATCAAGACCAACTGCGGTGAGCCTCGCGCGAGCATCAGCCTCGGTAAGCCCCTTCACGTTTGGCATAGCAACTGGTTGCGGACCAGATGACACATACAACGTGACGGGTGCACCCTTATCAATCAACTGACCCACAACGGGGTCGGTGCGAATAACAATTCCCTTGGCCACGGTTGCGCTGGGTTCTTCGGCGATGGTGACAACAAATGCATATGGGTCGGCCTGCAAAAACTCTTGCGCAGCTTGTGTTGTTTGACCAATGACAACAGCAGGGATTGCTAACTGTCCGCTGCCACCCGACAAGTTGACCGTGATGGTGCTGCCCTTTGGTTGTTGTGTGCCACCTTCTGGGTTCTGAACAGCAACTTGACCAAGTGCATAGGTTTTGTCGATGACATCAGGGCCCTTCACAAACACAAATCCGGCACCTTCAATTGCGGCACGCGCTGCTTCTTCGGTGAGGCCTTTCACTGCAGGCACTTGCACACCCACAGCGGGGAACAACAACGTGACAGTTTCGCCTGATTTTGCTGTGTCATTTGCTGCGGGAGATTGCCCCTGAACAATTGATGTTGGGTCACACACGGTGTCGGCGGGGTTCAGCGCAACAACAAACTGAGCTGCTTCAAGTTCTGCTTTCGCAACATCACACGTTTTGCCCTTGATATCGGGAACTGTGACACCAGATGATCCACCCATACCGACGATGAGGAAGATGACTGCTCCCACAATGACCAACGCAGCGGCAACTGCACCAATGATGTAGTTGCGTCGTGACGGCGCAGGTTCGTCGTAGTCGGGAAGTGTTTCCTCGGGCGCCATGGAGGCGGGCATGACTTGTGTGTGTGGCGTGGGAGCCATTGCAACTGTTGCATTGGGATCAACATCGGTCGGAGTCATCACCGTGGTGACTTCTTCAATGTTTTCCTTGTTTAGCGGTGCTTGGCCTATGCGCTTACGTACTTCGTCTCCAGCAAATGTGGGTGAGTTATCAAGTGCTCGACGAAGGTCGTCACGCAAACGTTCTGCGGTGCTGTAACGCGCTGGCAAATACTTGGTCATGCACTTGCCCACAATGGCATTCACGTCAAGTGAAATATCGGGAACAACTTTCTGCAGTGGAACAGCTTGTTCATTCACTTGCTTGTACGCAGTAGCTAATGCTGTGTCACCCGTGAACGGTGGAACACCAGCCAGCATTTCATACAGAACAATTCCTAATGAGTAAATGTCTGAGCGCGGGTCAACGCCTTCGCCTTTTGCTTGCTCGGGTGAGAAGTATGTAGCGGTTCCCATGACGGCACCGTCTTGGGTAAGGCCTTCTTCGTGTGCAGCATCAACAGCGCGTGCAATTCCGAAGTCGACCACTTTGATAGCCCCGCTGTTACCCACCAAAATGTTTGCGGGCTTAATGTCGCGGTGCACCACATTGTTGCGATGCGCGTATGCCAACGCATCGGCAACAGCGATTCCCACCTTCAATGCGCCTTGTGTGGCGAGGCGATTGTTGGGCGCACGACGCAACACATCGGCAAGTGTTTGACCCTCGACCAATTCCATGGCCATGAAATAGGTGTTGCCTGTTTGGCCCCAGTCGTACACACTGACGATGTTGGGGTGGTTCAGGCCAGCAACAGCTTGGGCTTCGCGGCGAAAGCGTTCGACGAAATTGGGGTCAATGGCATGCTCTGGAAACAGCAATTTAAGAGCCACGTCACGATTCAGAAGGATGTCGTGTGCCAAGTGCACTTCGGCCATTCCTCCGCGGCCCAAACGGCGCACAAGTTGGTAGCGGTCGTTAATGACCTGGGGTTCTGAATTCGACATAAGGCTCCGTTAGAGGCTACCCGTCTGCCTTCACTTGGTCGGGGCAGCCGTTGTGGGAATGGCAAATGCAGCGTCAAGAACCTTTTTGGCAATGGGGCCAGCTAATCGACCGCCAGTGCTAGCACTGACTTCATCGTCAACACCTTTGATGAACACTGAGATGGCATATCGCGGTGCTTCCACCGGAGCAAAGGCGGTGATCCACGCGTGTGAACGTTCCTTTTCTCCCTCGGGGTTCAACTGAGCAGTTCCTGTTTTTGCAGCAACAGATATTCCATTGCGCAACTGAAGACAACACGTTGCAGTTCCGTTCTTCACAACTCCCACCATCAACTGCGACAACGTGGCGGCTGTGGTTGGAGCCATGGTGGTCTTCCACACTTCGGGCTGTGTTGATGAAATGACATTGCCAGCGCGTGTGAGGGTGCGCCCCAC
>CAZCZM010000050.1:0-8271 GCA_964503445.1 uncultured Bifidobacterium sp. | reverse complement strand
ATATGGGTAACTGGCCAGGTTTTGCTGGCGACTAGTTCTTAGTGCAGATGAACGGGTGTTCCCGTTCCGCCAACTTGATCAAAGAAGTCATTGCCCTTGTCGTCTACAACAATGAACGCAGGGAAGTCTTGTACTTCAATTTTCCAGACCGCTTCCATACCAAGCTCGGCGTATTCCAGGACTTCAACTTTGGTGATGCAGTCCTGAGCCAAACGAGCAGCAGGTCCGCCGATTGACCCCAGATAAAAGCCGCCGTATGTCTTGCAAGCTTCAGTGACCTGTCGTGATCGGTTGCCCTTTGCCAACATGATGAACGAACCGCCAGCTGCCTGGAAGTCGGCAACATAGCTGTCCATGCGGCCCGCAGTTGTTGGCCCAAACGAACCAGATGCCATTCCTTCTGGAGTCTTTGCAGGTCCCGCGTAATACACACAGTGGTCTTTCATGTATTGCGGCAGTCCGTCGCCTGCGTCAAGGCGCTCCTTCAGTTTGGCGTGTGCGATGTCGCGTGCCACGACCATGGGGCCAGTGAGCATGACGCGTGTCTTTACCGGGTACTTGCTAAGGGTTGCACGAATCTGATCCATTGGTTGCGTGAGGTCTATGTGTACAACCTCGTTGCTCAATTCGTGTTCCGTCACTTCTGGCAGGAAGCGTGCAGGATCTGTCTCTAACGCCTCAATGAACAGACCGTCTTTTGTGATTTTGCCCAATGCTTGACGGTCTGCGCTACACGACACGGCAAATGCGACGGGACAGCTTGCGCCGTGACGGGGCAAACGAATGACACGTACGTCGTGGCAGAAATACTTTCCGCCGAACTGGGCACCGATTCCAGTTTCTTGTGACAACTTCAGAATCTTTGCTTCAAGTTCAATATCGCGGAATCCGTTGCCAAGGTCGCTTCCGTGAGTGGGAAGTGAATCAAGGTAGCGAGCACTGGCCAACTTTGCAGTCTCCACAGCCTGTTCGGCCGATGTGCCACCGATGACGACCGCCAAGTGATACGGGGGACATGCGGCTGTGCCGAGTGTGATCATCTTTTCGAACACCCACGGCAACAATGTTTTTTCGTTCAATAATGCTTTGGTTTCTTGGAAGAGGTAACTCTTGTTTGCAGAACCACCACCCTTTGCCATGAACAAGAACTTGTAAGCATCGCCATCGACTGCAGAGATTTTGATTTCTGCGGGCAAGTTGTTGCCGGTGTTCTTCTCGTCGTACATGTTGAGCGGCGCCATCTGGCTGTAACGAAGATTGCTAGTGAGGTATGTGTTGTAGACGCCGCGTGCGATTGCTTCTTCATCGTTGCCGCCAGTCATCACAAACTGACCCTTCTTGGCCTTCACAATTGCAGTGCCGGTGTCTTGACACATTGGCAATACGCCGCCAGCAGCAATACTTGCGTTCTGCAAAAGGTCGAGAGCGACGAATCGGTCGTTCGCACTTGCTTCGGGATCTTCCAAGATGTTGGCCAATTGTTGAAGGTGGCTGCTGCGCAACAAATGCGCAATGTCTCTCATGGCAGTTTGTGTGAGAAGAGTGAGAGCCTCTGGCTCCACCTTCAAAAATGTTCCCAACGGTGTTTCAACTTGCGAGACACCCTCAGTGCTCACTAGGCGATATTCAGTGGTATCAGCACCGAGGGGAAGAATCTCTGTAAACGCAAAATCTGCCATGCCGTAAGGCTATGTCGCAGAGGCCTGTTGTTCCCTATGCGTTGGGGTCAAGGGGCCATTTGTGCTTGGGATAACGGCCCGCCATCTCTTTTCGCACCTCGGCCCACGACCCAGTCCAGAATGCTGGAAGGTCCGCGGTGATCTGAATGGGACGGTCAGCGGGGGACAACAGTTGTATGCGAAGTGGAACTCGACCATTCAGTGCAGTGGGATGGCTGGTAAGACCGAAGAGATGTTGCACGCGAACTGCAATAGTTGGCGCGTCGGGGTCGGCGTAGTTGATTGCAACAGGTTTTCCGTGAGGCGGTACGAATTGAGCTGGTGCAAGTGATTCAAGTTGTGATGATTTGTCCCACCCAAGTTGTGATTGAAGCACCATCGTCAGGTCAATCGCTGCGACATCTGATCGCGATGTGGCCCCCACTAAAAATGGACGCAGCCAATCATTAATCGTGGCAACAAGGTTTGCTTGTGACGTATCTGGCCAATCGTCACCCAGATGGTGACGAAGAAATGCCACTCGCTGTCGGAAGTCTAAAGCGGCACCACCAGAGAGAATTTTCATTCCAGTGGCCTTCACTCGCTCAATGAGGGCATCGGTCGTCTCATCGCTTGGAACTGGTTCTAAGTCTCGTTCGTCAATTCGAATACTGCCAACTTTGCGCACGACATGGTGAACTAAGTCGTCGCGTGATTTATCCCATGTGAGATACGACTCGACTTCGACATCATCGCCTAGAACCGGGGCGATCAGTTCAATGCCAACTGCTGCTGCACGACGCAAACGCGAACCACCACGCCGTGAATCGACATCAGCGGCAACGATAAACATCTCTTTTGCAATCTCGTCGTGCTTCTCGCAGCTGACCGCGCCACCTTCTCGCATAACGAATTGTCCTGGTGTTGAGCGCCGCATGGAAAGACGGTCGGGGTAGGCGGACAACAACACCGCACCACAGAGAGAATCAACCATGTCTGCACTGAGATACGTGTCAGGGGAAATACCACTGCGACGTGCAATATCGCGAGCAGAATTTCGCACACGCTGTACCGCGCCACGATCTGCCATGTCGTGGCGTTCAAGATCAAGAATGATTCGCACGCGAAGTGAAATATCGGCGGGAAGATTCTCGGGCCGACCACGAAGAATGTCGCGTTCTTCAAGAAGCGCTGCAAGCACACAGGCAGTCCATCCCTGTGCGGGCGACTCTGCATTGCGTGCCACCATGGTTCCTAATCGTGGGTGAAGTGGCAGGCTGAGCACTTGGGTACCAAGTGCTGTGATGGCGCCACGATCGTTAATGAGGTGCAACATCTTGAGTGTGTTGTGTGCCAAAGCAAGTGTTTTGGGCGGTGGTGCATCAAGGAACGACAACTGATCAAGGGGAGTGCCCCACGACGCTACATCTAAGGCAAAAGAACACAAATCTGCTTGTGTGATTTCTGCGGGCAGATGAGGAAGGCGCGTTGAATCTTCAATGCGACTCCACAATCTGTATGCCACACCTTCTCGAACTCGACCGGCTCGACCACTTCGTTGGTCGGCAGATGCGCGCGATGACGTCACCGTCACAAGTTCGGTGAGTCCGGTGCGCACATCGAGGCGAGGTGTTCGTGCAAGTCCAGCGTCGACAACGATGTGGATACCTTCAACAGTCAAAGAAGTTTCAGCAATGTCGGTCGACAACACAACACGGCGGCGTCCATGCGGGCTTGTTTGTAGTGCAGCATCTTGTTCGGCAAAAGGCAAGGCGCCAGCAAGTCGCACTACATCGACTGTGTTGCCAACGCGACTCACAAGAACTTGTTGCGTACGGTTTATTTCACCGATGCCGGGAAGAAAGACCAAGATGTCGCCTTCATCGTTCTTCAATGAATGCATCACGGCGTCAGCAACGGCGTTCTCTAGACGGTCATCACGTTGACGCGGAAGATAACGAACATCTACCGGGAACTGTCGTCCGTCGGAAGTGATGATTGGCGCTGAACCATGGTCGTTGCTAAGAACATCTGAGAATTTGTCCGCCTGTGCAGTTGCAGACATTGCCAAAATCCGGACATCACTATTGAAGGTGCGTTGGGCATCTAGCAGAAACGCAAGTCCTAAGTCGGTGGGCAGATTGCGTTCGTGAACCTCGTCAAAAATGACGAGAGCAGTTCCGTCAAGTGTTGGATCGTTCTGCAAGCGACGAGTCAAGATTCCTTCGGTAAGAACTTCAATACGCGTGCTGGGCCCAATTTTTCTCTCGTCACGTGTTTGGAAGCCCACTGTGTCGCCAACTCGTTCGCCCAATAATGAAGCCATTCGTTGCGCAGCTGCTCGTGCGGCGAGGCGGCGCGGTTCAAGCATGACGATTCGTCGATTACCGACCCACGGTTCATCAATGAGGCGTAGGGGAACCAGAGTTGTCTTACCTGCACCGGGAGGTGCGACCAATACCGCGACATGGTGTGAATGAAGAGCAATGCGAAGGGGCTCTATTGCCTCTTCAACGGGCAAGCCGGAGTCTGGGAGATGTTTAGACAAGTGCGGGTGTACCGCGGAATGAACCGGGGTCACCAGGTGCGGGGATGGTGGGCTTTGACCACGCGGTCAATGACGCAACTGCACTTGCGACGCCCTTCCAGTCGTCAGCAGACCACCCTTGTGCGGCAGCAGGAATGGTTCCGTTGGATTGCACCAACACAAATGCAGGTAGTTCGCTGAGACCAAGTGCCTTCACGATGTCACGGTCGGGATCGCAGTACACGAGGAACTCATCTGCATATGGCCCCAGGAAAGCACGCGCACCGTCTTCGTCGCAGGTCACGATGAAGTTGACGCGGACAGCTGCGCCAGAAAACTGGCGCATGATTCGCACTGCAGTTTCCAAGATCCACGAACTTTCATTGGTATATGGATCAAGAACGATTGATGCGAGGTGGAATGTGGTGAGCCATTCACGAAGGGTTCGTCCAGTTCCCGACAAAGGGGTGAGGGTGATGTCGAGGCTGGGGTTGGGGAGAGATGCGTGTGCCACATCCATAACGCTAGTGGCTGAGGCCATTCAGAGAGAACCCCCTCGGCGTCATAGGACATCTGTGACATGTGGAGTACGCATGAGGTGTCATACTGAGGCAGAGTTTCGGCGAGAAAGGCAGAACTTTATGGGCGAGATGGTCGAGTTCCCTGCGAACGGTGGCACATGCATGGGATACGTGGCAGGCACGTCAGGCCCAGGCGTGGTGGTTATTCAGGAGTGGTGGGGTCTGAATGATCACATCAAAGATATTGCTGATCGATTCGCAGCCGAGGGTTTCACCGCATTGGCTCCAGACCTGTACCACGGCGTCGTCACAAGCGAACCCGATGATGCTGGGAAATTGCTCATGAGTATGAACTTGGCAACTGCGGGGAAAGACATCGGTGGAGCAATCGATTATTTACAGCAGCGCACGGGTCGCACAAAAGTCGGAGTCACTGGATTCTGTATGGGCGGCGGTCTGACGTTGATGGTGGCGTGTCAACGACCCGATGCTGTCGCTGCGGCAGCTCCGTTTTACGGCGGTATGCGTCCCGACACGCCGATCAACTGGGAGAACATGGCTGCTGTGGTTGAAGGCCACTATGCAGAACATGATCGAGGGAATGCTGCACCCGACGCCATTAAACACACAGAGGCAGAGTTGCGCGCGCTTGGGAAGGACGCCACTTTTCATGTGTATGCCGGAACCCATCATGCCTTCTTCAATGACACACGAGATGAGGTGTACGACGCTGATGCATCAGCGAAGGCGTGGGCGCGTACCGTGGCGCTATTCCGCGCCAACCTGTAGATAGCAGTTATTGCAGTTCGGCGATTGCCTCGGCAATTGCAATTGCGCGTCGTGCATTGTCGACGTGCAAGTTCTCAATCATTCGGCCGTTCAATTGCACAACACCCTTACCGGCCGCTAGTGCGTCGTCGAATGCTGCAATTACCTCTCGTGCATGAGCAACTTCATCTTCAGAAGGGGACCACACATCGTTTGCAATTGCAACCTGATCGGGATGAATGAGTGTCTTTCCGTCAAATCCCATTTGCTGGCCTTGTGAGCATTCGTCTCGGAATCCGTCGGCATTCTTGATGTCGTTGTAGACGCCGTCAAGAATTACTTTTCCTGCCTCACGAGCCGCAAGCAATGCCATGTGCAAACTGTGGACCAGAGGTGCTCGTCCTGGTACTTGAGTGGCACGCAATTCTTTTGCAAGATCATTGGTGCCCATGACCAACACTGCGACGCGTGGGTGCGCAGCAATTGCTCGGCAGTCCATGATTGCGGTGGGTGTTTCGATCATCGCCCAGATCATCATTTCCTGTGGCGCGCCGGCTGCGTCAAGTGCAGCTGATACTTCATTCACTTCTGCGACTGAATTAATTTTCGGAATAACCACTGCTGAAACGCAGGCTTTTGCTGCGGCGGCGACATCGGCATGGCCCCATGGTGTTGCCAAGGCATTGCATCGGATAGTGAGTTCGCGCTTTCCATATTCGCCACTGTTCACTGCAGCAACCGCTTGGGCCCGGGCAAGATCTTTCGAATCGGGCGAGACAGCATCTTCAAGATCGAAGATGATGGCATCGGTAGAGATGCCTTTTGCTTTCTCTAATGCGCGCTCGTTTGCAGCAGGCATATACAGAGCGGAACGACGTGGACGCAATGAACTCATGGCTTTACTTTCGTCAGTGGGTAATTAGAAACCGTACTGTGCGGCTAATTGTGGATCTCGCGCAGCAAGTTGCCGTGCAAGTTCGACAACGACTTTGCACTGCTTCACAGATGCATCGTCTTCCATCTTGCCGTCCAGCATGATGGCCCCTGTTCCGTCTCCCATTGCATCGATAACGCGCTGTGCTTGCTGTACGTCTTCGGGACGTGGGCTAAACACTCGCTTTGCGATGTCGATCTGAACCGGGTGGAGGCTCCATGCACCCACGCAGCCCAGCAAGTAGGCGTTGCGGAATTGGTCCTCACATGCAACAACGTCTTTGATGTCGCCAAATGGGCCGTAGAAAGGCAACACTCCGTGCATGACGCATGCATCAACCATGCGCGCCATTGTGTAGTGCCAGAGGTCTTGTTGGTATGTGGCTCGAGCACCCTGATAGTCATCACCGACAGGGTCTTGCCGAACCACATAGTCGGGATGGCCACCGCCAACGCGGGTTGTCTTCATGCGACGGTTTGCAGCCAAATCGGCTGGCCCCAGTGAAATACCTTGCATACGAGGTGATGCGCCACAAATTTCTTCAACGTTGGCTACGCCGCGAGCAGTTTCCAAGATGGCGTGCAACAAAATGGGCTTTTTCAGTCCTGCACGAGCTTCTAGTTGGGCGAGCAAGCGGTCGACATAGTGGATGTCTTCTGGGCCTTCTACTTTCGGAATCATGATGACGTCGAACTTGTCGCCAGCCTTTGTCACGATTTCGATCATGTCGTCCAAGAACCAAGGTGAGTCAAGGCTGTTGACTCGCGTCCAGAGTTGTGTGGTTCCGAAATCCAACTCATTTGCGACTTTCACCAAACCTGCACGAGCAGCTTCCTTGTCAGCCATTGGAATGGCATCTTCCAGATTTCCCAAGATGATGTCCACCGTAGGAATGGTGTCAGGAAGCTTTGCCACCATCTTCTCGTTATGTGGAGGGAAGAAGTGAATCACCCGACTTGGCTTGAATGGAATCTCGTGTAGAGGTGCAGGGGCACCAGCTGCAAGCGGCTTGAAGAAGTCTTTCGCTGAACGCATCGTGTGCCTTTACTTTGCTGCTTCGCACAGGTTCTTTGCGATGACCTTCAAGCAGAGGGTCTCGTCGGCACCTTCGAAGATGGACAACACGCGTGCGTCGACATACAAGCGACTCACGCTGTATTCCTCGGCATAGCCATATCCGCCATGTATTTGGAGTGCTTCGCGGGCGACCCACTCGGCTGCTTTGCATACATAGGCCTTCACCATGCTTGCTTCCATTGCGCCTTCACCTTTGCCCATGAGGCGAGCAACGGCGTACGAGAACTGGCGAGACGCCTGGGTGATGACAGCCATCCGACCCAACTTCACCTTGGTGAGTTCGTAGTCACTAATGGGAGAGCCAAACACCACGCGGTTCTGTGCGTAGTCAAGCGCTGCTTCGTAGGCAGCTTGCATCACGCCTACAGCGCGAGCTGCGGTCTGTAGGCGGCCGTTTTCAAATCCGGCCATCTGCAAATAGAAACCTTTGCCCAATCCATCGCGTTCACCGATGAGATGTGACTCAGGCACCCACCAATTTTCGATGGCGATCTCGTAACTATGCATTCCGCGGTAGCCAATGGTGTCAATCGGGCGACCTTCCATTTTTCCGCCACCGTCTTGGGTGAACATGAATCCGTGTGCGTCACCAATGGGCTTTGGAACGATGAACAATGAAAGACCACGGTGTGCTTTTGAACGATCTGGATCGGTGCGCGCAAGCAACATGAGCACATTTGCGCGAGCGCCGAAGGTGCACCACGTTTTCACACCGTTGATCAGCCATCCGGCTTCACCATTTGGACCAGGAGCTTCCACTGCAGTTGTCTTCAGACCTGCAACGTC
>CAZCZM010000049.1:1794-8491 GCA_964503445.1 uncultured Bifidobacterium sp. | reverse complement strand
TAGTCGTACCGTGCCACCACTGACCATTCAGAATTTTCTAACGCCAACAGCAACACCCGCAGTGCATTGCGTTGATTGCGCACCAACATTTGCAATCGAACATGCCGTCGCCGTCGCCGTGTGTCCCACCATCGCTCCTCCACTGGCCACGGCCCAGCAATTGATTCCACCTGGTAGCAGTACCCATTGACGTCTACTCGTGCTGGTACACCAGTGAGTTCGTGCCGACCAGTGACCAACACCGGCTCCCCGTCCGCGTCGACAACAACTGCACGATGTGGTTCAGGGAAAACACATGCAGGAGACGGAGTAGGCACAGCACCACTCCATTGGCGAGCAACACCACGACCTGTTGTGACCCGTTGTTGCGCATCGTGAATATCTGAAATATTGACCGCAGAAAATGGAACCTGTGAGTAGACCCGAGCAATGTCGCGACCGCCTTCCCATTGCGGCACTGTTGCCACCACGGAAGCATCCACCGCACACGCCATCGTGACCGCACGAATAGCTCGCTCGATGTTGTCTTCGTAGCCACCCCACAACACTTGTTGTGTGGCTACCGCATCACAACAGTCAAGTGGCACCAAGCGCACCCGAACTATTCCACTGGTGGGAGCATCTGGCACTGACTGATCATTGACCAGCCAGCCATCTAGTTGATACGTGAGGCGCTGCATGACCGCCGCACCTGAAAAGCCACGCGGCTCGCCCCATACCCGGGATGAGGTTTCAGCATGGTCTGTTTCACATTCCACCAATAACCGAATACATCGTTGCCCCTGATGGCTTATTGCACTGATGACATTGGTGATGGTGTCGTGCGCTGCCGCCACAACGTGTGATGCGGTGCTGAGCGGTGACTCAAAGTCGACAGTACGAGCAAAATCAGATGGGGGTGCATCGGGAGAAAAAAGCTGAACATCTTCTCCGCTCACAAGTTGCCACACAGAGCGCCCCTCCACACCGAATCGATCGATGAGCGCAGATTCTCCGATGTCTCGCACAGCACCACAGCGAGACAGGCCCAAACGCCGCAAAAGACTGACCATGTCTGATGAAATATTTCCGAGGTCATGCAATGCACCAACAGGAACAGCGTTAAGAAAGTCTTGTGTTATGTCGTGTTGAATAATGCATGGTTGCCCACGTGATACAGACAGATGAGCAGCAGTGAGAGCAGCAAACCGAGATGATGCAATTCCGATACCGCTAGGAATGACCTCTGCCGAACACACACCCTGCAGATGTTGCGCAACAGATTCTTCGCCACCGAAGTAACGCGCAGGAGCACGTGCGGAGAGCAACATGACACCAGCCTCTTGCACTTCAATAAGTGGCGAAATAGTGCTGACCGCGCGAACCACACGTTCGAATTCAGTAAACGAATATTGCTCTCCTTGTTCGTGGTACTGCTGAACCCATCCAGGAAAAACAATGGCAATACTGCGATTCATTCATTCACCGCCGAGAGAGCACCCATGTGATTAGGCAAGAACACAGAACATGAACGTTGGCCATAGACGCGCCGGCCGTGTGCAACAACACGAACAGAGCGCTGTGCAGCGTGTGTAGAAAATTCCCACTGCTGTGGCGATGCTGTTAACACCACGTCGCATGGAACGCCCTGTGTTGCGTTCATCACAAACACAACAGAGCCTTGCGCTTTCGCGCGAGCCGCAATACGTCGCGCTTCACTAACGGAACATTGCATGTTTGATACAGCAACAAGATCAATGCCATCAACAAGTGCACCAACGACACCTGCCCATGTGGATCCTTTATTCGGAACGGACACACACACGGTTCGGTGAAGCGCAACACCGTATTCATGCATGGACAAGACACCGACATGAGACATATTGACCAACGCCAGCCATGACCCTGTTTGAGTTGCCGTTGATGCAAGTGCGCTCAGCAACGACACAGACGCCCCACCAGAGAGTCCGTACACACACCCGCGTTCAAGACCACGAGACGGAAACAACGGAGCCAACTGTGGCGGGACACTAAGCGGGCCGTATCCCGATGCCGCGCGAGCAGTAACGCGTTCAGCGAATTGAGCACCGGTCTCGAGGGCAGACAGATGCCGCCCCGATAAACCCAGCGACTGGATGGTGGACATGGCGCCACCATAGCGAACACATGTTCGTAAGTTTCAGGCCGTGTCTGGCCGCAGGGTTATCCCTGCTTTGCGACCCACTTCTCGCGGCCTAAGCGGCTGCGTTCCCACAAATGTGCCGGAACACGAGGATCAAGACCCGCGCCGCCACCGTCTCCCGATGGGGCTGCAGCTGCAGGGGCAGCTTCGGCTGGCATCTGAGCCAGAAGTTCTTCAAGGCTGGGTGGGGTCATGCCGGGCTTCCAGTATTGGTACAGGTCGCGAACAATCTCATTGAGGCCTGTTTGTGACGCTCCCGATGCGAGTTGGGCAGTGACGATATTGCCGTATACATGCACCCACGACACCTGACCCGATTCAAGCAACCGACGAGCCACAACAGCGGCGGGACGAGTTCCCTTGGCCTCTGCCACCGACGTGAAGCGCTCATGACCCATTCCCGTCAGAGACCTATTTGTCTCGAACCGAACGATGGCGGCACTGCCCCCGACCTTTTGCTCTACTGCTACTGGCTGACCCATAAATGTCACGCTAGTCAACTTCAGCCCGACTTCGCCTACTAATCGGTGTGGCAGGTACCGTACGCAGTACTACTTCACGACCCCCAGGGTCCTGTACGAGGAACAACCATGGCAGACATCACTATTGAACAGTTTGAAAAAGAAGCAATTGCATTCCTTGAAGCACATGTGGAAAAGCGTCCCGTGGAAAAGGCATTCGTGTGGGGCGAAGGCTCTGACAACTTCTATCGCGAGAAAGACCGCGAACAAGAAGCACAGAATGCAGAAGAAGCAAAGAAGTGGCGCCAAACAAAGTTCGATGCTGGATTCGGATGGATTTCAGGTCCAAAGGCATACGGCGGCCGCGAACTGCCACCCTCATTCGATCGCTTGTACAGCCAGATTGAATCCACCTATCGCGTTCCTGATCAAAGCGCATTTGCCATCAGCCTCGGCATGGTGACACCCACAATTCTCGACCACGGTTCACAAGAAGCACGCGACATGTATGTTCGCAAGTTGTGGCGCGGCGAAATGATCGCATCACAGTTGTTCTCAGAACCAGGCGCAGGCTCAGACCTCGCATCACTCACCACCAAAGCCGTCAAAGATGGTGACGAGTGGGTCATCACAGGCCAAAAAGTGTGGACCACCGGTGCGCATTATTCAGATATTGGCGAAATCATGACCCGCACAGACTGGGACCTTCCCAAGCACAAGGGTCTCACTGCCTTCATTATCGACTTCAAAGATCCCAATGTGGAAGTACGTCCCCTGAAGCAGATGACCGGTGGCGCAAGTTTCAACGAAATCTTCTTCAACGAAGTTCGCGTCAAGGACAACATGCGTTTGGGCGATGTGAACAACGGATGGAATGTTGCACTCACAACACTGATGAACGAGCGCGCTTCAATTGGCACCAACAACTCTGGCGACAACAACCTGCTGACTCGCGTCATTGCCATGGTGAAGCACTACGGACTTGAAAAAGATCCCCTCATTCGCACCGAACTCGCCGACATTGTGATGAACTACCGCATCGCAGCAATGAACGCTGGTCGCACCACTGCAAAGGCCAAGGCCGGACAACTTCCTGGACCTGAAGGCTCCATCGGCAAGATGGTGCTGGTCAATAACCAGGCACGCCTTGTGAAGTTCCTCTCGCACGTCTTGGGGCCAAAGCTCATTGCAGACAGCGGCGAGTGGGGCACCTACGCATGGGCCAACTTTGTTCTTGGAACACCAGGCTTGCGCATTGCTGGCGGATCAGATGAAGTCATGCGCAACATTGTTGGTGAGCGCGTACTCGGACTCCCCAAAGAGCCTGGCATTGACTCACGCTCGCCATTCAAAGACATCAAGGTGTCCACCACAAAGTAAAAATGTGACGCCCTCGGCGGCGTTACAACAAATTCCACGACTTGCGATGCAGGTCGGTCAATCCGTGTGAGCGAATGGCATCTGTGTGCACTTTTGCGCCGTATCCCTTATTGCCATCCCATCCATAGTGAGGAAACTGTTGATGCAGCGACGTCATCAACGTATCGCGTTCCACTTTGGCAATCACACTGGCTGCTGACACGCTGGCACAATCTTGGTCTGCTTTTACGCGCAACATGATGCGTGGTCCATGCGATTCTTCAACGAGAAACGATGTGTTGCCGTCCACAATCACCACATCGGGTATCACCGCTAACGACTGCAACGCGCGACTAGCGGCTAAGCCAAGCGCCGACACAATGCCGAATGTATCAATCTCCGATGCTGTTGCTGAACCAGTTGCCCAGGCCAGTGCCCACTCCTTCACAGTGGGAACCATGGCTTCCCTGCGCTTCGGTGTCATCAGTTTGGAATCACGAAGCCCCTCGGGAAAACCCGTCGCAGTGGCATCGATAGCAACCACCCCAATAGTGACTGGGCCAGCAATTGCACCGCGGCCCACTTCATCAACACCAGCAACGATTCGCGCACCCGATGCAAAGAGCTCGTGTTCAACGTTCAGAGTTGGTTCGGGACGCGCCATCTCTACGAGCGTAGGCTTCCTCTATGGCACGACGAGCATCCATCACTGTTGGGAACTACATGTACTCAGCTCAAGACGCTCGCAAGACCATCGATTACCTCGATCGCACCTGGTCGCATTACACCCATCAATCACACATCCCCGATGGATGGCTTGCTGGTGCGCGTGGATTTCTTGCCGAGATGTGTTCATTGGGTGCAGTCACACTCCCCTCACTCGACAACGTGGATGAAGCCTTTGCTGCACTCACCACATCACTCACCGAAAAGTACGACCAACTCACAGACGGCCAAATTGAATCGCTTCTTGCCGCAGCATGGAGGTTCTTCCCTACCATGCGTTTACTCACACACGAGCACACCGGAACAGTTGCTCACATGCACGCATCAAAAGGCCTCCCCAAAGCAGCCATTGCGCGCGCTGAAGTGGGATGGAAAGGGGTGAACGGCGATGTGCAGTCAGCACGAGCACATCACGGGCGTCCGTGGCAAGCATTGTGCATTTGGTCAACCGATGCCATCGAGTCACTTCAACGCGATGGTCACCCCATCAAACCCGGATTTGCCGGTGAGAACATCACCATTGCCGGAATTCCTGCAACGGCGTTTCGTCCAGGCGCACATTTCCGTGTGGGCTCAGTGCGCGGGTTCATGACCGCATATGCAATTCCATGCAGTCAAAACAATGACTGGTTTCAGAACAAAGATTTCATGGCTATGAGTCACGAACGTGGAGACTTCAGTCGTCTCTATGCAATGGTCACCACCTGTGGTGAAGTTTCGGTTGGCGACACGTTTGAATTGTTCACCGACCGATAACAACCGCTACGCGTGGCTGTGCTGCGGTGCTGGTAGCAGTGCTTCGCCCGACGCATCAGCACTGTGCCATTCGCCGTGATTCAACACAATTCCAGGCGCACCATTCACTTCCCATAACAATGCAGGTCGTGCACCATGCCAACGCACTGCATAGCTGACCGTGCGGAACGGATCTGCAGGGAGCGCATGCACATCAAATGACGCGCCCCACCATGGCTCAGGAACTCCGTGACGCAAAATGCTGACCTCGCCGCCACTTGGTGAACCAGACGCCAAGATTTCCTCAATCCAGGTGATTCCTGCGAGGCCCTGCGGCATCTCGGCAGGGAGATCTTGCTGCGGCCTGTCTGCAAGTCGCAACCATGCAGCACCAATATCACCAGCCGCAGTGTGGTCACCCAACTTCACACACGCCCACGCTGCAGACAACAGAACATGCCGCGTTGACCATTGCAAAGTTTTTGCGCGCTTCTCTTCTTTCAATCGCTGCTGAACCATGTCGACAACATCCAGAATGGACTCAGAATGAATCTCGCCGAGGCGAACCAATTCAATTGCTGCATTGTCCGTACCTACTCCCAACAACAAGTCACTTCGCAGACGAGCCACCCCCGCAACAATTGTGTGGTCAGGAAGTGTGATACGTCCCGGCGCATCACAGGCTGTCTCCCACCCACGAACCACTTGCTGATATGTCGGGGTGTCATCGGGTAGACGCCCTGCGTGCGAATCAACATGCAACAGGGCGACTCGAGCAGTGGACTTGTGGCCAACAGGAACAACAACAGAGTTCTCTGGCACATCAATACCAACCGGAGCCTGCGATGACGGCTCTCTCGTGGTCAAAATGTCAGAACGAGTAACGGCCACGGCCACAGGCATCGGCGAATCGTTTTCAAACTCCATCACCGTCATACCGCCGAGGTCGGCCACGCAATACACCCGTTGCACCATGTCGCCACCAGGTATGCGAATGCGTGTCTCAGCGACGGGATATCCGGAGTACCACTTCTGTCGCGTGGATACCTCTGTCTGAGGCGTGTACCAGCGATCATCTGCTGCCACGTACCACGACAACGTGGCACCCACAGGCGGCACAATGTCTCCCCACGCCGTGACACGACCACGCCAAGCAGCACCGCGGTTTCCGATTATCCGATCTGTCATAACATCATTTCGCTTCGGGTCGCGAACGACGCGACATTAAATCCACCAACGCATCGCTGGCTTTCTT
>CAZCZM010000049.1:0-1694 GCA_964503445.1 uncultured Bifidobacterium sp. | reverse complement strand
TGACGCCACAGTGGTTCCCCACGACCCAGCGCCCACAACGGCCATCCTCATCGTTGCCATGACGCCAGCGTAGGCGACAGACCAGCAAAGGTTCGTAGGCTGACACAGTGCGTATCGCCGTGATTATCCCTGTTAAGTCCTTCACGGTGGCAAAAGGACGCTTGAGCGACTCTCTCACTGCGCAACAACGACAGCAATTGGCAAAGACGTGTGCCGACATAGTCGTCATGGCCGCGCGTCCATTTGCAACATTCGTGGCCTGCTCAGACAGCGACATTGCTGAATGGGCCACTCGTCACGGGGCACATGTTGTGCATTGTGCGTCGCCTGGTTTGGACCTCGCTGTTGCAACGGCGCGAGATGCCGCGCGAAAAGACGGATTCACACATGTCATCGTTGCGCATGCAGACTTACCTCTTGCACACACTTTTGAACATGTGGCGTTCGAAGGCACCGTCTCTGCGGTACCCGACCGTCACCGTGACGGCACAAATGTTCTTTCGTTCCCCATTGATTCAACGTTCACCACTGCGTACGGCCCAGGAAGCTTCCATAATCATCAGTTATTGGCAGAACAAGCAGGACTCCCATTTCATGTGGTGCATGATGACGACCTTGAATTAGATCTCGACACTGCAGACGACCTATCCGAACTCTCAGAGCGAAAGAAGCAACAATGAGCGCAAATGATCCGGGACAACCACCGCACTCTCCCACCACATTCAGTCGCAATCTTCCTGCACCCGCAATTGCGCTGGCCATTGGCGCACACCCCGATGATGTTGAGTTCGGATGTGGCGCAACATTGGCAAAATGGGCCGCACAAGGAACCGTGGTACACCACCTCGTCTGCACTGATGGCTCCAAGGGGACATGGAATCCCGATGCAGACATTGCACAACTAGTGACTCAACGACAAATCGAACAACAAGCAGCCGCTCGTGCACTTGGCGCGAGCGGAAGCGTGTCATTTCTCGGATACGTCGATGGCGACCTCGAGCATTCACGAGAAGCCATCGACAAAATCGCACTTGCAATTCGAACACTGCAACCAAACGTGGTTCTGTCGCATGACCCCTGGAAGCGATACCGATTGCATCCCGACCACCGCAACACAGGACTCAATGTGTGCGACGCCATTGTCGCTGCGCGCGATCCACATTTCCTCAAACATCACATGACCACATACGGGGTCACCCACCACCGACCCGATGCATTGCTGTTATGGGAAGCCGATGAGCCAAACCACGTTGAAGATGTGTCCCAGTTTGTCGACACAAAACTTGCAGCACTTGAGCGACATGAAAGTCAGTTCGAATCCACCATGAAAGCCACCGACGAAGACGGCATGGAAGTCTTTCGATCGCGAATTCGTACTCGCATGGCCGATCTTGGTGCCCCACATGGGCTGGCTGCTGCTGAAATCTTTCACCTGATGGACCGTCTCTAACGGACGGACGGACGTGCTCCGCTGTCCATAGAGCACCGCAAAATCAGTTCAGAGACAAAAAAGAAGTGGGGGCTTTCGCCCCCACTTCAACACTCCGAGCCGGTTGGTTTGTTTTGCTTGAAAGAGCGAAGAAGAATTACTTCTTCGCAGCCTTCTTGCGCTTTGCAGGCTTGCGCTTTGCGGTTGCCTTCTTAGCTGCTGGAGCTGCCTTCTTGGCAGCCTTCTTGCGCTTTGCAGGTGCTGC
>CAZCZM010000048.1:6137-8796 GCA_964503445.1 uncultured Bifidobacterium sp. | reverse complement strand
TATCGCAAGAGCATCCTGGGTTGGAGCTGGTCCATGCTGAACCCGCTTGCAACGGTGGCCATCTATTCCTTCGTCTTCGGTCACTTGTTTCAGGCTGAAGCACCAGTGGGTACAAACAGCAACATCAAAGTATTTGCGCTGTATTTGTTGTGCGGTTTGTTGCCATGGAACTTCTTCATGCTGGTCACCAACACCGGAATGAACTCGCTACTTGCAAACGCAGCATTGGTGCGCAAAGTTGCGTTCCCCCGAGAAGTGTTGGTGTTTTCTAATTCACTGCACGGCATTGTGCAGTTCGGAATTGAGATGGGACTTCTCACCATTGCACTAGTAATTGCAGGAAGTTTCTTTTTCCCATGGATTCCAATTGTTCTGTTACAGATGTTGTTGTTGCTGTTGTTTGCATCGGGCCTTGCGTTAGGACTCTCTGCAGCAAACGTGTATTTCCGCGACCTCGGCTACTTATGGCAGATCTTTACGCAGGTCTGGTTCTTCGCAACGCCCATTGTGTACACGCCAGCAATCATTGAAGGCAAAGTGCCTGAATGGGTGCAGCGCATTCTTGATTTGAACCCCATGGCAGTGTTTGCGCAAGGCTTCCGTCGTTCTATGTATGACAGCGCATTCCCCGGATGGGACAACTTGGCAGCATGTGCTCTAGTGGCCGCTGTTGCCATGGTGTTGGGTTGGTCATTGTTTACGAAACTGTCGCGCCGCTTCGCTGAAGAGCTGTAGTTACATCTTTCGTAGTCTGCGTAACTGGCTATCGATATATGGTCTGGCGCGCCGTTGACCACCACGCTCAACAATTGCCGCCTGCAGGCGTTCCAACGCGCTGATCACCACGTGAGTGCGAGGTGTTCGACCCATTCCCACACAATCTTGTAGCCAACCCGCTGGGCCTTGATGTCCGCGCTCGTTATTGCACCGACGGCATGCCGCGAGTTCATTCTCCACCCAGCTGGGACCACCCTTAATGCGGGGGACCAGATGCTCGGTAGTGGGTTGATTCAGCGATGAATCCAATGGGGCAGAGCACCACACGCAATAGGGACCATCGCGCTCGAGGATGACCTGCATCCGCTCTCTGCGGTTCATTTGGCGGGGTCTGGGCTCCACAGAGCCACAGGGTAGGGCTTCCAGCCGCCTGCCAACGCCGCCCACATGGTTGGGTGATCGTGGGTTCGGATTATAAGCATATACTTATATTGTTCGGAGACGCTTAATGGCGTCCAACTGGACAATCATCCATACAACTGAATTTCAAGAGTGGTGTGAATCTCTTAATCCTCGAAGTGCACGGTCAGTGAACAGAAAACTTGAGCTTTTGCGAATATACGGGCCATCACTTGGGCGACCGCATGTTGATCACATTAAGGGAAGCAAACATCCAAACCTAAAAGAACTTCGAATTTCTGGTGATTCTGCCGTCCGAATTTTCTTCTGTTTTGATTCGCGGCGGCAGGCAGTTTTGTTGACTGGCGGCCACAAGTCAGCTCGGAGAGATTGGTACAAGCAAATGATTCATCAAGCAGATCAGATTATGGACAAGCACGTTGAGAAAGAAGAAATGAAATGAAAAATGGAGAACTTGTTTCAACTGTGGAAAGTGAAGACCAAACTGGCTACGACGACATGTTCCATGAAACGGTTTCGTATTATCTAAATCTGAATCGTAAGCGACAGAAGATCACTCAACGCCAGATTGCAGATCATCTACATGTGTCGCAGTCGGCAGTGTGTCAAATGTTGAAGCGCCCTGCAACCATAGGAAAACTGTGGAGATTGTGTAATGCACTTGGAGGGAGTTTGGAAGTGAATATTCGATTCGGAAATAAGACATACTCACTGTTAAACGAACCACTTCCTAATGATCCGGATTCATGGATGCACCAGAAAAAATGACAATTGTTGGTCGGTTTGCTCCATCACCCACGGGTGAATTGCATGTGGGCAATTTGCGGACCGCTTTGGCAGCGTGGGGCTCGGCCACACTCGCTGGTGGTTCATTGTTGGTGCGATGGGAAGACCTTGATCAGATCACTTCGTCGCCTCGTCATGCAGAACAACAAAGCAGAGACTTAGCGGCACTTGGCATCACGCCAGCACAATCACCAGTGACACAAAGTGAACGACTCGCTCTGTATCACGCCGCCATCAACGTGTTGATAGAACGTGGCCTCACTTATGAATGCTTCTGTTCGCGCAAAGACATTCGCGATGCAGTGTCAGCACCGCACGGTTCTGTTTTGTTATACCCCGGCACTTGCCGAGACCTCACCGAACAACAGCGAGCCGAACGACGGCAGTCTCGCCCCGGTGCATTGCGTCTTCGCGCCGATGGAGTGTCTGAATCATTTCACGATCACCTCCACGGTGTAGTTACTCGGGTGGTGGACGATGTTGTGTTGCGCCGCAATGACGGCATGCCGTCATACAACGTTGCTGTGGTGGTGGATGACGCAGCCCAAGGAGTGACAGAAGTGGTGCGAGGTGATGACCTGTTAGACATCACGGCCACGCAAGTGCATCTGCAAAAACTGTTGGGGTATGCAACACCGCAGTATGGGCATGTTCCTTTGGTGGTGGGACATGATGGCGAGCGACTTGCCAAACGACATGGCGCAGTCACCTTGTCTGATTTGGCCGCACAAGGAAT
>CAZCZM010000048.1:0-6037 GCA_964503445.1 uncultured Bifidobacterium sp. | reverse complement strand
CGGCACCGCTGCTTTGACGAGGGCAACATGCTGCCATTACACCATCGCGGCCTCACGATGAATGTGTACGCGATTATCGAGTTATGGAAAAAGAAAAAGGAGGAGATGGTGTGATCTCCTCCTTCTCTTTGCAGCGGTTACACAGATTTCGCTGTCCGCCCTCGTCCCTCACAAGTGTACGGGCGAGATACAAACCTGGCGACAGATGACTATGTGCGTTTCTTAATGCGGATTGCCGTCTCGGCGGCATTGCGGCACTGGCCAGTTTCAAGATCGAACTTCCAGCCATGCAATGTGCACACCAAGTTGTTGCCATCAATCTCGCCGAACACCGACAAGTCGGCATTTCGATGCGGACAACGTCGCTGCACCACATAGTCACCAATCTGAATATCTGATTCGTCCGACGGGATGCCCTTTAGTTTTTGTTTCGCTTCGGCTTCGGTGCGCGTCATTCGTTCAACACTCAACGACTTCAAGAAGTTGTAGAGGTACTCGTTGTATGAACCTTCGCGCCACGCAGTAAAGCGACACGACAAGAACAACGAGTTCGACCAATCAACCGCACGTTGTGCAACAACATGCTCTAACAAGTCACGTGGAACATCAAACGAATATGAATACGGCTGTCCGGCGTGTTCTTCCACAAGTCCGTCAAAGAAGTTCACAAAAACAGTGAGGTCACCAGCGCGAATAATCGCATTGCCACCAATGCCTTGCCGTACTGCAATACCAAGTGCCATGAGCGGCTCCCACCACAGCTTCAAGGTGGCAACAATGTCGGTATCGGGAGATGCCCACGATGCCTTCTCTGCCGCCAACCAATCGGCCCAGTCAGCCTGATACGTACGCAAGTATTCAGCCTTATTGGTGAAAATGCTGGACAACTGCTCGCCACTCATTGGTTGTTCTACCGTGACGGCGCCACCAATAACGGTGAACGTGGTGCCAGGAATTGTGGTGGCGGCATTCATTCGCCCAACATCGGCAAGGCGACGTTGAAATTCAGTTTGATCGGGAAAGATGCTTGGCTCGTTGCCAGTCACAACATTTAACGCAAACAGATCTTCGTCCAAGAAACATGGTGGACCAGCGGACGGAACAATTGTTGTTGCATCAATTGCCTCCACATACCGAATGGCGCGAGCGAATTGACTTTCCACCTTGTCAACACACAGCTGTTTCTTTTCTTCGGCTGGCATGTCGTACACCATGGGATACCAAATGGCTCCCGAGAATTGCAGCCAATGCAGATCTACGGGACCATGTGAGCGAAGCGCAGCAAGGTCGTCAGTGCGACAATCATTTTGGTTGACAAGACGACCATCAGAATCACTAATGACAATGGCGCTGTCTCCGCCAGGGCCATCAGTAATTGATGTTTCAACGTGAACTGCAATACGTACGTTTGGCGCAATTTCTTGTTCAACCGTGTCTCGTGTACGAATGAAGTTCTTGAAACCCAATGCGCTGAACGTGCGCTCTAGTTCACGAGTGGGATAGTCGGGCAACAACACCGTGGTGTTCTTGTTCATGCGTTCGGTCAAGAACGGAGTATCGAAATGGTCTCCGTGTAAATGCGAGACGAACAAGAAATCTGGATTGCATACATCGTGCATGATGTCGTCGGGCAATTGATCATTACGTGGAAAGACAAACCACGAACCGAAGAATGCAGGAACAAACCAGGGGTCACATGCAATGGTGATTCCTTGAGTGCGAACAAGAATGCCCGCATGGCCGAGGGAGATGGCCTGCATGAAGAATTACTTCGGCTGATCGATGGATTGCACGCCACCTGTAGCAACGTGCTCGGTCCATGCAGTGCCGTTCCAGTAGCGCAACTCGTAACGCTTTGATGGATCGGGATACCAGTTAGCGGGAACTGACGGAGTTGCTGCCGAAGTTTGTGGCATTGGTGCTGCAGGAGTGGTGATGGTGGATGGCTTGGCGTCGCCCAATGGACCAGCAGCAGGGGTGTCGCTCTTCATGCCGGGGTAAGGAGCAACGGAGACACTGCCAGCATGTCGAATGAATGCGTGGAACCATGCAGCACCGTCATAGGCAATGTGCACAACTTCCCATCCTTCGTGCGAACGGCGCGTGAGTTCTGCAGCCAGCTCGTGTGGGTTACGGACAGATTCGGAAACAACGTCGTACGTGTACATGGCTGAATTCTAGTGCCCTTCTCCGTCGTGCTCACCCGCAGGATCTTCGGTGCGGACCAAACGGTCAACATCAATACCCTCGACTCCACCGTCATAGACCAAGCGGCCATCGCGAAGAGCAATGATGCGATTCACTGTGTGAACAAAGGACAATTCATGCGTGGCCACCACAACCGTTGCGCCGTCCTCGCTTGCTTGTGACAGAAGTTCCAACAGTGCTTCTTTGCCCGAAGAGTCAAGACCAACAAATGGCTCGTCCACCAGCAACAAGTCGAAGGGGCGAATGAATCCGAGTGCGATGGCAGACTTCTGCTTCAGGCCACGAGAGAAACGATTCGGCATATCGTCGGCGCGGTCATACAAACCAACATGACCTAATAGGTCTGCGGCGGCTTGTTCCCATTCGTCTACGCCATGCAATCGCGCAACATATTCCAAGTGTTCCCACAGTGTGAGGTCGTCATAGAACGTGGGTTGATCTGCGATGTAGCTAAGTGATGCGCGTGCGGGAAGGGACCCGCAAGGATTTCCGCAGACACCCACAGAACCTTCAGATGCATCTAACAAACCAGCAGCAATGCGCATCAGAGTTGTTTTGCCAGAACCGTTGTGGCCAATGAGTGCGACACGTTCGCCACGTTCAATGGTGATGCTGATTGGATCAAGTGCTGCTGCTTCTCCGTACGCCTTGCTGACACCTTCAATGAGCAGCGCTGATGTTGGCGCTGGTGCATAAATGTTTTGTCGTGTACGAGCCATGTCACGAACCTTCCGTTGTGGTGGTTGAGGGAGAAATCGATGAAGACGACGCTTGCTTTTGCGCAGTGCGGAACCAGGCCAGAATGTGATCGCGTTGGCGAACCCAGCCCGCAACAAGTCCTAACACCACAAGAATTGCCGCTGATGAGCGCACTGTGTTTCCGGCGATGTCGTTGTTTCGTTCTACTGCTTCGCGCAAAACAATCACTGGTCCACTGCACACAATTGATACAACCGGTGGCCAAATTGCGCGCACAACACTGGTCATACCGCTGACTTCTGGTGGCATGGCGAGACCTTGCAACGCTCCGCCGATGGGGTCTGGTGCACCTTTCACGGCGTTGATGATTGCGCCGGCAACTCCACCCCATGCGGCAGGTAGTCCCACCAAAAAGCCATATGCGATGGTGCTTGTTGTGGGTTCCAACACATATGCAACCGCAACACCAAGACATACAAAGGGAACAACTGTCAGCGCGGGTACCAGTGTGTGTTTCGTTAATAGCAAACCGCGTTCAATAGGCAATGCATCGGTGCGGTCGGGTTGATCGACTTCTTGTGAGAGTGGTTCAACTGCATCAAGTCCCAATACGAACAACACGAGACCTGCAACAACAATTGCTGGTGTTGTGCCGCGCCATGTAATTACTAATGCAGCGCTACCAGCACCGGCAAGGAACATCATGCGAAGTAGTCGACGCATGGGGAAGTGCAAAATGCTACGAAGCCCACGTGCAATCACCACGTCACGTCGCACGACACGTGGGAGCTTTGCCCATGGCTTTACGCGCATGTATTCCTGACTTAGTTGACGACGCAACAAGATCACTGTTCTGATGTCTTGCAACGTGACAGCAAACTTCATTTGTGACACCAACGAACTGCGACGTGACAATGCCTCTAAAGACAAGCGTCCCGTTAATGCAAGTGCACCACCAGTAACGGCAACAACAACCACGAGACCAACAAGATCAATTGCTGACCACCGCAGCCACCACAAAGAAATGCTTCCTACAAAATCAAACGGGCCTGCAACGGTGGTGTCACCGAATGTGACAACGGCTTGCCACATAACAAGACCAGATGCAAGGGGAGTCACAATCCAGCGGGGTAGGCCAAGTCCGTGAGTTAAAAGAGCGCTCACAATAAAGAGGCCACCAATCACTGCGCCCGCAACTGCACCCCACAATGCGAATGTCAGTAATCCGGCTTCGGCTGATGGAATGCGGCGTCCCAGTAGTTGGTTAGCCACGCCACCAGCAATGGCGCCAAAGAAAACAAATGTGCGGAGGCGTTGAATGGCGGGTCGCAGCAACACCTGTTGATGTGGAATGGGTGCCATCAACACATGACGTACTTCGGCTTCCTCCACCGCCAATGGCCCACCATTCAGTCCGCTGCGCAGACCCAAGAACACCACCAACGCGGTGACCAAGCCCACTGCGTGTGGGGTATGCGTGGACACATTGGCAATCTCGCGCGCCACAAGCGGAGCATCGGTGACCAGATCTGACAAGTACAAGATGGCACCGCCGCCCAAAAGTGCCGCGAGGTACACCCGGTAGAGGGCTTCGAACCACTCCATGTCGGCAACCCGATGTCGACGGCGCTCGCGGCGCATGTCGCGCAACGCATTAGTACCGAGGGCCTCTAAATTCACTCGTTAATCCTGCCACTGCCGTCTGAGAATGGGGCAGATGGCGTAAGAATGGGGGCCATGAATTCTGACGCAGTCCAGACCTTTAGCGCCTTGTTGTCGCTAGTGGCCTTGGCTGGCGGGCTCCTTACTCTCCTTGCTCTTGTCGTGAAGGCGTCGTGGGCCTCTACATGGATTGCCACAGTGCAGGAATATGGCGTGTGGGCCATCTGTGCCATCACCGGAACCGCAATGGTAGGAAGCTTGTACTTCAGCGAAGTGGTGGGTTACGCACCATGCAAATACTGCTGGTACCAGCGCATTGCTATGTATGGCATCGCAATTGTTTCTCTTGTGGCGGCCATTCGTAAAGACAAAGGCATTGCGCCCTACACACTCACACTTGCGTCGCTGGGGTTGATTGTGTCCGTGTACCACTACTTGTTGGAGTGGGGCGTCATTAATCAGAAGACCGCGTGCAGCATCGACATTCCTTGCACATCAATTTGGTTCCGCGAGTTCGGATTTATCACACTGTGTTTCATGGCTGGCACTGCGTTCATCGCCACCATTGCATTCTCAATTGCGCTTATGCGCACCCCCATCACCAGTTCACAGGAGGACTGACATGGCACAAGGAAAAAAGAACACATCGGGCGGAATTAGCGCGCGTGTCATCATCATCGCAGGGGCAATTGTTGTTGCCGTTGCTGCTGGTATTGCCGTTCTGGCAAGTGGTGGTGACGACAGTGTTTCAAGCGATACAACCGTGAACACCATCGCTGGTGGTGCACAGCCGAATGAGTTTCAAAAGGTTGATGTTGACGGCAAGGCGCTTGAACCGTTGGGCAAAGACACCATCGATCCAGCAATCGGTGAGGTGGGTCCCAACTTGACAGGTTTCAACTTTGCAGGCGTACCTGTCTCCATCAAACCTGCAACCGATGGTGCACCCACATTGTTGGTGTACTTGGCGCACTGGTGCCCGCATTGCAATGCAGAAATGCCACGCCTTGTTCGTTGGTATGAAAAAGGACTAGTTCCCGATGACCTTCGTGTAGTGGGAATTGCCACTGCATCACGCAAGGACCAGCCCAACTGGCCACCATCGGAGTGGATGCAGTCGTTTGATTGGCCATTCGAGAACATGGCCGACACGGAAACCAACACCGCTGGCGTTGCATACGGAGTTGACGGCTATCCGTTCATGGTGGTGATGGATGGCCAAGGCAAAGTGGTTGCGCGCCATTCGGGTGAAATGGAAGAGTCCGAAATCCCGAACTTCATCAATAAGGCCCTCGGTCGCTAAATCCGCATTTCTCTCACCGCCGTTGCGCAGGTAGCGTGGTCAACGGAACGGTGGCAGAGCGGACAAATGCACTCGCCTTGAAAGCGAGAGGGTTAATAGCCCCGGGGGTTCGAATCCCTTCCGTTCCGCCAAAGGAGTTGGTTTCGGCCAACTCCTTTTGCTTTT
>CAZCZM010000047.1:0-8870 GCA_964503445.1 uncultured Bifidobacterium sp. | reverse complement strand
TCGATGTCTTCTTCGAGTTCTGCAGAATCGGAGAGGATGGTGACATGATCTGCACCGACCTCAACGAAACCGAGGTGAACTGCCAAGTTTTGAATGGTTCCATCGGCGAGATAGATGCGTGTGTGGTTCTCGGTCAGTGCACCAAGAAAAGCCGCATGACCCGGAAGAAAGGCGACTTCGCCTCCCTCGCGAGTGCGAGTGATGACCTGAGTGGCTTCTCCAGAAAAGAGAATCCGCTCGGGTGATACCACCTCTACACGCATTGCACCATTGGACTCAGCCATTATGCGTTCTCCTGCAGAGCCTTTGCCTTTGCGAGCACTTGCTCAACTGAACCGACGTTCAAGAATGCCTGTTCTGGCACTTCGTCAAGTTCACCATTGATCAGCGACTCGAATGACTCAACTGTTTCTGCAACAGGAACGTATTCACCCTTCACGCCGGTGAAGACTTCTGCAACATAGAACGGCTGCGACAAGAAGCGCTGAACCTTACGTGCACGAGACACGATGAGGCGGTCCTCTTCGGACAATTCGTCAAGACCAAGAATTGCGATGATGTCTTGCAGTTCCTTGTAGCGCTGCAAGATTTCCTGTACTCGACGCGCAACTGCGTAGTGACGATCGCCAACGGTCTCTGGCGTGAGAATTGTTGATGTCGACGCAAGTGGGTCCACTGCTGGGTAAATACCAAGCGATGCAATCGAACGAGAAAGTTCTGTTGTTGCATCCAAGAAGGTGAACGTGGTGAATGGCGCTGGGTCGGTGTAGTCGTCCGCAGGAACGTACACAGCTTGCAGTGACGTAATCGAACGTCCGCGAGTTGATGTAATGCGCTCTTGCAACTGGCCCATTTCGTCAGCAAGTGTTGGCTGATAACCCACAGCTGATGGCATACGTCCCAACAGCGTTGATACTTCTGATCCGGCCTGCACGAAACGGAAGATGTTGTCGATGAACAACAACACGTCCTGGTTCTGTACGTCACGGAAGTACTCAGCCATTGTCAACGCTGACAATGCAACGCGAAGGCGCACGCCTGGTGGTTCGTCCATTTGTCCGAACACAAGTGCGGCTTTCTCGAACACGCCTGACTCTTCCATTTCCAAACGGAGGTCAGTACCTTCACGTGTGCGCTCGCCCACTCCGGCGAACACAGAAACACCACCGTGCTTTGACGCCACGCGGTTAATCATTTCGGTAATCAGAACGGTCTTACCCACTCCTGCACCACCGAACAAGCCGATCTTTCCACCAGCGAGGTATGGGGTGAGAAGGTCGATGACCTTAATTCCGGTTTCGAACATGCGCTTTGATGGTTCGAGAGTGTCGAACGCTGGTGCGGCGCGGTGGATGTCCCAACGCTCGATGTCTTTGAAGTCATCGTTGTTCCCGTCGAGAACTTCGCCCCATACGTTCCACACGTGACCGAGTGTGCGGTTACCGACTGGCACCTGAATGCCGTGTCCGGTGTTGCGCACCGCGGTTCCGCGACGCAGACCGTCGGTTGGCTTCAAACACACTGCACGCACGCGGCTATCACCGAGCTGCTGGGCAACTTCGGCGAGCACTTTTGTGGTGGAGCCGTCGACAACAATGTCGAACTCAATTGCCGTGTTCAGTTCGGGCAGTGCGCCACGAGGGAACTCGACGTCGATAACGGGACCGGCGATTGCCACTACCCGACCGTCTTGATGTGTCTCTGTCATGCTCATCTGGATTTCTCCTACTTGTTCGCTCTTAGTTCCCCGCCGACATGGCTTCGGCTCCGCCGACGATTTCCATGATTTCGGTGGTGATCGAGTCCTGGCGGGCTCGGTTCATGATTCGTGAAAGGTTCTTAATTAGTTCTTCGGCGTTGTCGGTGGCCGACTTCATTGCGCGCTGACGGAAGGCGTGTTCCGAGGCTGCGGCATTCAAAAGCGCTGCATAGACACGAGCTTCGACATACCGAGGAAGCAATGTTTCAAGAATTGCCTCGGGCGATGGTTCGAATTCGTAGTCACGACCAGCGTCGTTCTTTCCGTCGCCACCTTCAGCTGTTGCGGTGTCCAATGGGACCAGAGGACGCTGAACAACTTCTTGGTTACCAGCAGTGATGAAGCGTGTGTACACCAACTCGACGCGGTCTACCTCGCCAGACTCGTATAGCCCGGTGACGTATTCGCCGATTTCTTTGGCGATTGCGTAATTCGGATTATCGGTGAAACCGGTGAATGACTTGCCAATGTTGTACCCACGGAAGCGGAAATAACTTTCGGCCTTACGACCAACAGCAATGATGGTGTGTGCACGACCCTGCAAGGCGTCCTGCTTAATTTCACCCTCTGTTGCGCGCATCACGCCTGAGTTGTATCCACCACACAAACCACGGTCGGCGGTGAGTACGACATAACAGACGTTTTTCACTGTGTCACGACCAGCAAGCAACGGTGCTTCTGATCCTGCACCGGCTGCGGATAGGTCGCGAACAACTTCCGTGATCAACTCGCTGTACGGCACGGCGGCGGCGACGCGTTGCTGCGCCTTCACAATGCGCGATGCAGCAATGAGCTCCATTGCACGCGTGATTTTTTTCGTCGCCTGCACGGAACGAATACGTCCGCGCAGAATGCGTTCCTGACCACCAGCCACTTAATTACTCCGTTGCAAGTGTCTTGTTGCTTGCTGCTTCACCGAGTGCTTCAGCATCGGTTGCAGTGGGATCGACTGAGCCAGCCTTTGGTCCGCTGACCTTGAACTGAGCCTTGAATGCCGAGACGATGTCACCCATGTCTGCAGGAACGTCGGCCTTACCGTTGGTGCGCAACTCAGCAAGCATCGCACCGTGGCGTGCACGGACATACTCCAACAATTCGGATTCGAAACGACGAACGTCTGCTACCGGAATGTCATCGAGATACCCCTTAGTTCCAGCAAAGATGGACACCACTTGCTCTTCAACAGGCATTGGTGAGTTCAGACCCTGCTTCAGCAATTCCACCAAGCGGTATCCGCGCTCAAGCTGTGCCTTCGACACTGCGTCAAGTTCTGAACCGAATGTTGCGAATGCTTCCAATTCACGGAACTGCGCAAGATCCAACTTCAGTGTTCCTGACACGCTCTTCATTGCCTTGGTCTGGGCTGCGCCACCTACTCGTGACACCGACACACCTACGTCAACTGCGGGACGAACACCGGACTTGAAGAGGTTGTCCTGCAAGTACACCTGACCATCGGTGATGGAGATCACGTTGGTGGGAATGTACGCAGACACGTCGCCAGCCTTTGTTTCAATCACTGGCAATGCAGTCAATGAACCGGCGCCCTTGTCGTCGCTGAGCTTTGCAGCGCGCTCAAGAAGGCGGCTGTGTAGGTAGAACACGTCTCCGGGGTATGCCTCACGGCCTGGTGGACGACGGAGCAGCAACGACATCTGACGGTACGCCTCGGCCTGCTTTGACAAGTCGTCGTACACGATGAGAGCGTGCTCACCATTTTCCATCCAGTGCTGACCGATTGCACAGCCAGAGTATGGGGCGAGGTATTTGAACGGTGCAGGCTCTGATGCGGGCGCAGCAACAACAACGGTGTACTCAAGCGCGCCGTATTGACGAAGAGTTTCCACTGTTTGTGCAACGGTGGATCCCTTCTGGCCAATTGCAACGTAGATGCACTTCACACCAAGACCACGCTGGTTGATGATGGTGTCGATAGCAACTGTTGTCTTGCCAGTCTTACGGTCACCAATGATGAGTTCGCGCTGACCACGACCAATTGGGGTCATTGCGTCGATGGACTTGATACCCGTCTGAAGTGGCTCGTGCACAGGCTTACGACCCATGATGCCCGGCGCCTGAATTTCCACGCGGCGGTCGATGCCACCAACGATGTCACCCTTACCGTCGATTGGTTCACCAAGAGCGTTGACGACGCGGCCAAGAAGTGCGTCACCAACCGGCACCGACAAAATACGTCCGGTTGCCTTCACAGGCTGGCCTTCTTCAATGGAGTCAGCGTCGCCCAAAACCACAGCACCAATCTGTGCTTCGTCGAGGTTCAGTGCGATACCCACGGTGCCGTCTTCAAATTCGAGCAACTCGTTTACTGCGCAATCGGGCAATCCCGTGACGCGAGCAATACCGTCGCCCACTTCTGCAACGCGACCAACGGTCTGCGCTTCGAGTGACTGGCTATAGCCAGCAAGACCACTCGTAATCGCTGACGCGATGTCGTTGGCGGAAAATGTGATGTCTGCCATGTCTTCCTTCTTTTTCGCGATTCTTTACAACCGGCTCTTCAGCTGGTCGAGTGAGTGACGGACTGAACCATCGATGACCTTGTCGCCAACAGTGGCAACCAAACCACCGACGACGGACGGATCAACAACAACTTTGAGATTCACTTCGGAACCTGTGGCTTTTGCAAGCGCAGCGGCCAAGCGTGACTGCTGGTCGTCAGTGAGTGCAACAGCACTGCGTACTTCGGCAACTTGACGTCCCTGACCTTTCGCAACTCCGGCAGAAATCTGCTCGGCAATTGCGCGAAGGTCGCGTGAGTGTCCGGCGCCAATGACTAAGGCGAGACACTGCGCAGTAACGCGATGACCCTTGCCTTCTAACAGCTGCTCAACAATCGATTGACGAACAGCAATAGGGAGAAGTTCATCGTTCAACTTGCTACGCAATGAGTCATTTGCGTCGATTGCGCGAACAACTGCAGAAAATTCTGACTCAACCTGAACAAGCACGCCTTCAGCAGATGCGATGTTGTTGATTGCGTTGACGTATGCGTCAATGGTGCTCATCGTGCGCTCCCCACTTTCGAGATGAAGCTCTCAATGAGATCTTGACGAGAAGCGTCATTCATTGACTGCGCCACGACGCGCTCCACTGCAACCGCAGACAAGCGTGTGATTTCAGCACGAAGCTCGTCACCAACTCGCGAGGAAGCATTCGCGATGTCGGCCATTGCCTTGGCTTCAATGTCTTTCATCTCAGCCTCGATACGTGCACGACCCTCTGACAACAGTGCTGCTGCCTGCTGGTCTGCTTCGGCAATTAAACGTGCGCGCTCGGCCTGAATGTCGCCAAGTGCAGTACGAATTTGTGCTGCCTCTTGCTCTGCAGATGCTTTTGCGTTGCGAGCAGAATCGATTTCATTTTGAATTCGCTCGGTACGTGCTGCCAATGCCTTCTTCGCAAATGGACCTGCAAACTTCACCAAAGATCCGATGATGATGACCGACGCGAGACCGCCGTAAATCAACTCGAAGCGCTTTGGTATGAACCAGTGCGGGGATTGTGAAGGGTCACCAGCAGCGAGAAGTGTGGAGATAATGCTCATCACTTGCCTGCGCTTTCCATGACTTGCTTGACTGCTTGATCAACCACCGATTGATCGGGGCGTGAACCAGTTGCCAACTCAGCGGCACGTGACACCACGGTGGCAACTGCTGTTGCTACCTGTGCTTGACCCGCTGCACGAGCAGAGGCATTTGCTGCTTCTGCATCTTGACGGGCACTTGCGATGCGCGCGTTCACTTCGGTCAAGCGAGCAGTGCGCTCGTTGTCCAAAGTTTGACGAGCTGCATCGACACGACCTGCTGCTTCAGCACGAGCTGCAGCAAGTGCGGCTTCGTAGTTAGCAACATCGTCGCGTGCGCTTGCCTTGACCTGGTCTGCACCTTCAATGTTTGAACGAATGGATGCATAGCGCTGATCCATTCCCTTTTTGAGTTTGGGGAACAGCACGTAACGCATGACCACCAGCAACACAAAGAATGCGCCGGCGGGCCACAGAATTTCTTTCGGTTCTGCAGCGATTGGATTGGGGCCAGTGTCAACTTCGCTTGTGGCCTCACCAGAGGCGGCCATCAGCGTCACGTCTTCGACGGTGTCTTCTGTTTCTGTTTCAGAAGACACCAGTCGGATGTGAACCACCTGTCCATTCGATTTTGTGACTATCGCAGTCGGCATTTCAGCTCCTGGACTCTGCCTGCGCAGAGATCGATGATTGACTCGGACTCAGTTTGCGACTTAGGCGAACTTGAGAAGAATGAACACCACGAATCCGATAAGCGCGAGCGCTTCGGTGAACGCGATACCAAGGAACATGGTGGTACGCACCATGCCGGCAGCTTCTGGTTGACGGGCCATTGCTTCGACGGACTTGCCGACGAGGTTTCCGATACCCAGTGCTGGTCCGATAGCTGCGAAACCGTATGCCAGACCTGCACCCATTGCGGTGAGACCGTCACCGGTGCTTGTGCCAGCTTCTACTGCTGCTTCTTCGGCTGCAATAAGCAGTGAAAGTGCTTCCATTTTTCTTTTCTCCTAGTTAGTTGGTTGTGGTTGGGAGACCGTGTGTGTTTAGTGCTCTGCGTGCACCGCACCGCCGATGTACACGGCAGCGAGAATGACGAAGATGTACGCCTGCAAGAAGGCCACCAGCACTTCGAATGAAGTGATGAAGAGCAACATGAAGAACGGCAAGATTCCAACTGGAATCAGTGCCACGTCTTTTGCCTGAAAGAGTGCTTCAGACAACAGTGCGAACGTGATGAGAAGAATGTGACCGGCCAACATGTTGGCGAACAAACGAACTGCCAATGAGAACGGACGAACAAAGAACACAGAGATCAACTCGATGGGTGTCACCAACACATAAAGAGCCTTGGGAACTCCTGGTGGGAACAACACACTCTTGAAGTAACCGAAGAAACCTTGGTGCTTAATACCTGTGACGTTAAAGACCACCCAGACAAGCAGCGCCAAGAACATGGGAACACCCATACGTGCGGTTGCAGGCATCTGGAAGAACGGAATGATTCCAGGAACGTTGCAGAGGTAAATGAACAAGAACGTGGTGAGCAAGAACGGTGTCCATCCGAGACCTTCTTTACCCATTGTCTGCATGATGATTCCGTCTTCAATGAATTCAACGATGACTTCCGCAAGATTGCGTGAGCCCTTTGGTGCTTCATCGGTAGGACGACGTGTTGCCAAGATGAACAACACAATGCTGATGACCGTCGCGAGAATCGCAATGATGGCGATCTTGTTGAAGCCGGGGAACAAGTCCTTCCAACGAAGGAGCTGATTGATTTCTGGAAACTTAAGCGCGAGCACTTGTCATCCTTCAGTGGTTCTCGGGGGCGCGGGACGCACGCCATTCTGCTACATCGGGCTTCAATCCAGGAAATGCAAGTGACGCTGCCACGTATTTCATTTCCCAGAACAAGAGGCCCAGGTGGGTGACGATGATGGTGATTCCCAGCACGGGAATGGAGACCCATGACATGTCCTTCACCAGGAGAACTGCCAGGGTGATGAGGCCAAGTCGGAAGATGTATCCGAACAGAATTGCCCCCATCATGACCCCCAATGAGATGCGGGCCGTGACCGAGATAAGCCATGCGGCTATTGAGAAATTGAGCAAAATGAGCCCGAGAGCAAACAGGCTTGACCAGGCTCCGTCAGCACCACCAGCGATAGCTCCGAGACCACACACAACAGGGGCAGCAATCAGGCCACGCTTCACCAAATCTTTCGAGATGGAGACCTCAGGGGCCTGTCCTTGGGCGGCCATGGCAAGCGGAGAGGGCGAGGTGGTCATTGGTCACCTCGGGCCGAATCGGCTCGTTTCTTTTGTTCCTGGTCCATGGCGCTTGAGTACGCGTAGTACATCTTGACGAATTGGCCCACCATAGAAAACACAGTGAGTGCGACCATGAAAATGGGCGTGGTGTCAAGCCATACGTCAAGACCCAAACCAATGAGGAAAAACACAATGATGCCGCCAGCAAACTCTGCGCCCTGAGACATGCTCGAATCCAGCGCAACTGGCTTTGGTTTCGGAATGAGTCGCAACGGGGGCACTTTCTCGCAACCTGGCTGGGCCAGGAGTTTGTGAAACTGTCCACAATCTAGGCGCACCACGTTCAGATGGTCAAACCATCACCCCACGTCTCCTGTCACACCCCCACTTGGGCGTGCTGCGCTACATATCTGCCAGTTCTGCTTGATATTCCGAGAAGAACAGCGCCAATTGGGTGCGATTCTCCTTGTTGAAACGGCTCAGCATCCGCGACACACGATTACGCACAGTTTGCAGTCCCAAGAACACAGTCTCCGCAATTTGCTTGTCCGAGTACCCCAACGCAATAAGTCGTGCGATGTGCCGATCATTTGCATCGAGACGTCGCAAGATACCCAATCCCCGCTTCTCCAGGCTCTCAGATGCAGTACGCACTTCCGCCTGGTTAATGAGCCGCATGCCAGAGGCCACGTCGCGAATGGTTTGCACCAATGCATCTGAACTTCCCGACTTCAAAACAAATGCGCTTGCACCCAATTCATAGGCCGAGACAAGAGCCTCATCAGAATCAAATGAAGTGAGCATTATCACTTTCACGTCAGGGTGTTCTGCGACAACTGACCGAGCAACATCAAGTCCAGATTCTCCCTTTAGTCGTACGTCCATCACGAGAACTTCCGGAACTTCTTTTTCGATGAGTTCGTTAACAGATTTCAATGAATCTGCGATGCCGACAACATGCACGTCATCTTCATGCTCAATTACTTGTGCAAGTGCTTCACGCACCATCACATGGTCGTCACAAATTGCAACTCTGATCATGACTCTCTCCTCAGGTATGGGATGGACCACATCAGAGTGGCGCCTCTGTCGGTGTTGGGTTGTATCTCCATGGTTCCTCCTAATGATTCGGCGCGTTCGCGCATGTTGTGGAGACCGTTATGCCTGAGCGCTGCAGCATCTATGCCAGTGCCGTTATCGCTGATCGAAACGAGCAACTTGTTTTCGGTTGTTTCAACACGAACCGAGACTCGTGTTGCTTTCCCGTGGCGCACTGCGTTTGATGCACCTTCA
>CAZCZM010000046.1:0-9337 GCA_964503445.1 uncultured Bifidobacterium sp. | reverse complement strand
GTGACGATGTCTTGACCAAACACCACTGGGCCAATGCCAGGGATATCTGACAACGGACCAAAGCTGAGTGGCTCAATAGTTGTCTTTACTGTTTTTCCTTCAGCAGGTTTGCCGAGAAAGTTGGCAAGACCAGTTCCGAAAATCACCAGTGCCAAACCAGACACAATTTGATTTGCACGCAACACCACTGTGAGGAATGCGTGAATACCTGCAAGCAATGCGCCCAGGATGATTCCCATGATGCAACCCAACCAAATGCTTCCGGTGCTATCGGCAATGAGGAATGAAGTAATTGCTGATGTCAACAACATGCCTTCAATACCCAGATTCAACACTCCGGAACGCTCGGTGAACAATGCACCCAATGCCGCCAAGATAAGAGTGGTAGCAATGGCAATTGAGTCTGCGAACGACAGCAACCAAATGTTTGAGTTCATTGTGTAACCGCCTTCATGCGTACGGCGCGAATTTTGTAGCGACGGAATGCCTCACCACCAAGAGCGAACAACAGAATTGCGCCCTGCAAGATGATGCCAATGTGCTTAGGAGTGTCGGTAGAAATTTGAAGACGTTCGCCACCTACGCGAAGACCTGCGAACAAAATTCCACTAACGATGATTCCAGCGAAGTTGTTGCGAGCAAGTGCCGCCACAACGATGCCGGCGTAGCCGTAACCCAACAAGGTGATTCCTTGGTCGAGACGACCGAACGGGCCAGCAATCAACGTTGCTCCACCTAATCCAGCAAGCGCACCAGAGATCAACATGACCGAGATAGTGGTGCGATTCGCATTGACACCTGCGTATTTTGCGGCCTTTGGTGAATCAGAGATCACCTGAATGCGATAACCGAATTCTGTTTTCTTCACCACCCAGTACAGGAACAATGCAAGTGCCACCACAACGAAAAATGTTGGGTACAAACGCGTGTCGCCGAATGGCGACAGCGATGCCGAATCTGCAACCATGCGTCCCTGCGGGAAGCCAGAGTTTTCTGTCAGGAAATAACTGTTGGGTGTGTTCACGAAATGCTTCACCAAGCTTGCCGCCACATATGTGAGCAGCAAGGTGGACACAATTTCGCTGGTGCCCAATCGTGCACGAACAAATGCGGGAACAAAGATCCACACAGCACCAGCCACTGCACCAATCACCAGAAGAAGGGGAATCATGACGAATGACGGAAGGTGTGGTCCAAGCGCCAGTCCGGCCCATGCGCCACCAATCATTCCCAGGTACAACTGGCCTTCACCGCCGATGTTGTACAGATTCATCTGAAATGAAAATGCAGCAGCGATACCTGTGCAAATCAGAACAGTAGACAAACCAAGAGTTTCGGTGAACCCACGGAACGTGAGGAATCCGTCGTCCAGCATGTTCATGTATGTGTCAGAAACTGAGTATCCAGTGGCCAGCAAGAAAATGCCCCCTGCAATCAATGCAGAAACGACGGACACCAAGGGAACTAGCGCCGAGAGGTACTTGGAGCCTTCTGAACGTTGTTCAAAGACAATGCGAAATGGTGCGCGCATTATGAGGCTTCTCCTGTTGAAAGGCCGGCCATAGCGGCGCCAACTGTTGCGATGTTTGCATCGTCGCCCTGTGTTTCGTGTGCAATCGCACCGCGATACAAAACAAGAATGCGATCTGCTAACGACATGATTTCATCTAAGTCCTCTGAGATCAGCAAGATTGCTTGGCCAGCGCTGCGTGCATCGTCTAGTAAGCGACGCACGGTTTCAATGGCGCCCACGTCAAGTCCGCGTGTGGGTGAGCACACCACCAGCAATTTTGTTGCAGTGCGTCCACCAGACAACTCGCGCGCCAACAACACTTTCTGTGCGTTGCCGCCAGACAGTTTGCGTGCAAGGTGCTCTGGACCATTTGCCTTGATCTCGAACTGATCAATGAGGCGGCCGGCTTCTGGCTTCACCGACGCACGATCCACAACAAACTTGCGATCACGTGTGAGAAGAAGATTGTCCAAGATGGACATAGAGGGCACTAGACCCATCCCCAGACGATCTTCTGGCACATATGCCAAACCAAGTTCGCGCGCGTGAATGGGTCCACGGTCGGTGGCCAGCGCACCACCAATCGAGACTGAACCCGAAGTAGGTGTGATGAGGCCAGCGATTGTGTCGGCCAATTCTTTCTGGCCATTGCCCGCAACACCTGCAATGCCCACCATCTCGCCTTCGTGAACGTTGAAGGAAATGTCAGACAGTACGTTGACTCCATTAACGGTCAGCGAGAGATCGCGAATTTGTAATACTTCGTGACCAATGGGGTGTGATGCACGCTGGACACCCAAGTTGATGTCGCGCCCGACCATGAGGCGTGCGAGCTCTTTGGTATCTGTTGCGCCACGACCAGAAACATGTCCGGTGACACAACCACCGCGCAACACGGTGACGCGGTCAGAAATTTCAACGACTTCGCCAAGTTTGTGGCTGATAAACACAATGGATTTACCAGCGTTGGTCATTGCGTGAACGTTTTCAAAAAGTTTTTCCACTTCAGCTGGTACCAACACTGCAGTGGGTTCGTCTAGCAACAGAACTTCAGCACCTTGATACAACGCCTTCACAATTTCCACACGCTGGCGTTGGCCTACCGACAAATCACCCACAGTCGCGGTGGGATCAATGGGGAGGCCGTATGACTCTGCAACTTCTGAGACGCGCTCGTTAATGGAGCGGCGGTCAAGAACGAAAGAAAGATTGCGGCTTCCGAGAACAACGTTTTCAGCCACGCTGAAACGGTCAATAAGTCGGAAGTGTTGGTGCACCATTGCAATGCCGTGCTGCAAACCTGCGCGTGGAGATGACAACACAACGCGTTGTCCATTGCGTGCGATGTAGCCGCTGTCGGGTTGATACAAACCACACAACATGGCGGCCAAGGTGCTTTTGCCTGCGCCGTTCTCACCTAACAGTGTGTGAACTTCGCCAGGACGAATATCGAAATCAACAGAGTCATTGGCAAGAACGCCAGGGAATCGTTTGGAAACTGAGTGTGCTGAGAGTGCGCTAGGGGCCGCACCACTTGTGTGATGCGGCCCCGACGCGACCTCGTGTGAGGTGTTCGACATGTGACGTCTATTAGCCCTTTGCGGAACCGATGACGCCTTCAACGAAGAACAGCATCTCGCCCAACAAGAATCCGAGTTCTGCCTTCTCACCATCGGCGAGCCATGCAGATCCGTCTTGCTTCTTGATTGGACCAGTGAACGGAGCGAACTCGCCAGCAATAGTTGCTGCCTTCTTCTCTTCGATCAATGCTTGTGTGTCTGCGTCTACAGATGAACCGTACGAAGCCAAGGTGACCATGCCATCTTGCATGTTGCCGTAGTACTCGTCGGTGGGGCAGGTGCCCTCAGCAACAGACTTTGCTGTCTTGGTGTAGAACGGACCCCAGTTCCATGTTGGAGCGGTGAGCCATGCGTTTGGCGCTGCTTCCTTCACGTCTGAGTTGTAACCAACCCACTTTGCACCCTTCTTGTCTGCTGCCAGACCGGGCTCGGTGGTGTCTTGGTGCTGTGCCATGACGTCAACACCTGCATCCAACAGCGACTCTGCTGCTTGACGCTCGAGTGTTGGGTCGAACCAGGTCTTGGTCCATGTGACCTGCACTGTTGCATCTGGGTTGACTGAACGTGCACCCAATGTGAAGGCGTTGATTCCACGAAGAACTTCAGGGATGGGGAACGCAGCAACGTAACCAATCTTGTTGTTCTTTGTTGCCTTACCTGCAGCGATACCAGAGAGGTAACGAGCTTCTTCAGCAGCGCCGAAGTAGGTGCCGTAGTTCTGTGGCAATGCATCGAAGTCAGCGAACTCGCCGCCGCCAGCCTTGGTCAAAAGGAACTTCGCACCGGTTGCCCACTGGAAACAGATGTCTGCGTACTTCGCGGCAACTTTTGCCATTGGTGCGCCGTATCCAAATGATGTTGCGAAGATGAGGTCGTAACCGTCAGCCGCGAGTGATTCGAAAGTTGCTTCCGATTCTGCGCCTTCGGGTACGTTTTCAACGCGCTTGACTTCAATGCCAAGTTCTTGTTCGAGCTGCAAGATGCCTTGCTCGTGCTGGTATGTCCAGCCCTTGTCGTCGGGAACACCCAAGTAGACAACTGCAACCTTGACGTCGGCAGCTTCTGCAGGGGCGCTCGTGGTGTCTGATGCCGAGTCGCTTCCACCGCACGCTGCAACGAGCAACGAGGCGGCAGCAGCCGTTGCGGCAAGCTTCCAGAGTTTCTTCATGTGGTTGATCTCCCTGATCTTCGGCACCATTGGTGGTACCGAACGAAGAGAACCTTAGTCGCATGAATTTGTCCCTAAATCATGCGAGACGGGTGCTTAACAAAGAATCAAACAAGCCGTAACACAGCCCCTCAATTGCAGCGAAAATACGGCGGAATTCATTGTGAGAGTGCTGGCTCGAGCACGGCGTTGAATTCCCGCGGATACACTCCACTCTCCCAGGAGAGGTGCCAGAGTGGCCGAATGGGGCGCCCTGCTAAGGCGTTGTCCGTCTTAAAGCGGACCGTGGGTTCAAATCCCACCCTCTCCGCCATTTCGATCAGTTATTTCCCTTATTTCACAGGGGACACAGCGGGACTGCCAAGTTCAGTTGGCCAGAGCGTGTCAGGCTGACATTTGTCCTGCGACCTCACCTTGTTTATATCTATGTTTCGGATTCGCCATATTTCTGTTCTCAGCGCCTTGGTATGCGCGGTGGCCCTCACGGTTCCATCAACACCCGCTGCGGCAGCAACGTGCGCCCGACCATATGTAGCGGTGAAGAACGACTCGTGGAGTCGCATTGCTGAGAAAACTGGAGTCACCTTGGCGGCACTGCTGAAGCAGAACAAGGCGACCACCAAGACCATGATTCTTGTTGGCGCAACGGTGTGTTTGCCGAAGGGCACCACATGGAATCAGCCGTCTACCAAAGCAACTGGATTGCGCAATTTGGGAACTCCATCAACTCGATACACACGGGCGCAAGCAGCTGCAGTCATTCGCGAAATTTTCCCCGAACGTTTGCATGAGCGTGCATTGGCAATTGCACAACGCGAGAGCAAGTTGAATGCGTTGTCATACACGTGGTGTTGTGTTGGTCTGTTTCAAATCAATTGGTGGGCACACAAGTCGTGGCTAAAAACAATTGGTGTTACAAAGGCCAGTCAATTACGTGATGCACGAGTGAATGCGAACGCAGCACTAGTGATATACAAGCGCAACAGTGGTTGGGGTCCGTGGGATCTTAAATAGGTCGACTAGTTCGGCGAATGCACTAGCGCGAGGACTGTTGCGAGTTGGTCGGCCCAGGGTTGACCTGGCCGCATGCTCCCGCTACAAGCGACAACCCAAACGACGCAACCACAAGCAAGACAACGATTTGGCGCACTCTCATTCTGAGGACTGTATTCCTTCAGGAGGTGGGTGGAGACTATGGGAGCCGTGGCTACACTCATGAGTCCAATAAATATGCGCTCGTAGCTTAATGGATAGAGCATCTGACTACGGATCAGAAGGTTGGGAGTTCAAGTCTCTCCGAGCGCGCCAATTTGTCAAATAGTCGGCTGCAGAACGTCAGATAGAATTTTGGTTTATGCGTAAACCGGTCTGGCTCACTTCGGCGCTCCTTGTTTCTGTTGCACTTGTGCAGGGGCTCCCAACATCGGTCGTCAGCGCTAACGCGACGGCCGTGACCCTCAGTCCAGCCTCACAGACCGTTGTGATTGGCCAAGCACTCTCAACAGTTGTTGCAACTCCAACGGGGTCAACAGTTTCTCGACTTTCGAACGCGTATAACGTTCGAACAATTGCAGGACCATCTGCGCAAGGTGTTAGTCCGCAAACTGTCACAACGAATGAACTCCTTGGCATTCAAGGTGTGACTCAAGTTGCCAATGGCGACTTTTATGTGATGATGAAATCGATAACGCACATTGCGCCATCTCAAACGAGCAAGCTTGCGCGAGTCAGCAGATCAACTGGCGCAGTCACTGCATTAACAGGGACACTGTCCGGCAACATTTCTATAAGCAACTTGCAATCAGATTCATCTGGAAACTTATACGTTGCAATCGGTAACGATGTTGTGCAGATCTCTGTTTCGGGGAACACCTTTACTGAAACGGGTGCAAAAGTTTCTTTGGCTAGTTTGCGAAACTTTCAGGTAACCGATGCAGGCCGCGTCTATTTGTTGAACAACACTGGCTCAATTTTTTCTGAGGTGATGCCAGGCTCGGCGACTACGGCTAATGCAGTTGCATATCCCGCAACTAATCCCATTACGTTCAGTCCAGGGTCCCATGGAATTCCACACGGGCTTTATGTTGACGAAACAGTTGCGGGCGATCCAAGTAACTCTCGTATTTTTCACTTGTCCGACAATATGGGTGTCGTAACAATGGCAACTGTTACGAACAACGTCGGATCGGCTACTGGGACAGTCAGTGCCAACAACAACCTTGGTAATTACCAGTATTCGGGTACGCCGGTCATGGATGACAACGGAAACCTTTATTACCAAACACAAAACGCTATTCGACGTTTGGATACAAATGGATTAACCGTGGGCGGTGCAGGTCGAAATTCAGTTCTTCAGGCGGGCTCATTTTTCACGATTGCTGTAACAGCGGCGGAAAGTTACCGAAACACTGCAGCCATTGCTGGATACGTAGATGGCCCAGTGGGAACCAACCGAATATACGTTGGAAGCCCAATTGCACCCAACTCGAATCCGCCGGCAATTGATGGAGTCATTTATGTTACGGGTGGCGCATTGGCCCTTGACATTAAAGGCTCAAATCCAACAGGTGAATTGATCATTGCGGATACTGGAAATGCCGCGCTAAGAGCTATGAACCGAGTGGGATGGTCTGTCTCGCCAGCGCTCCATGCCGGATTAACCCTAAATAACAACGGATCAATTTCGGGTACACCTACCGGCACTATTGGCTTGACTCCGGGAAACAACAGTCGCACCTACACCGTCACATATACGAATGCAGATGGCTCGACTGTTTCATCGACAACTTCAATCACATTCGAGGTGCCACCGACTTCGTTCAACTACAGCTACGCAACAACGTGGAACGGCAACCCTGGCTGGTTGCCCATTGATACAGGTGGTTTAGCCTGGGGCAGCTCAGGTCAAGGCGTCTTTAGTTTGAATGCGTCGATACCACTTGCATGTCCAATGACAGTGGGTGCAAACTTCGCGAATCCGCCAAACTCTGCCTGCGGTGGATCAACTCTGATTACCAATGCTGGTTTAGGGCTTCCAGTGGCAACCACTTTCTCTATTTCGCCTTCGTTGCCAGCGGGAGTCACGTTTAACACTTCTAACGGTGGCATCAGCGGAACTGCGCAGGCATATTCAGACGTTCGCACGTACACGATCACCGCAACCAATGTCCACGGAAGTGCAACAACGACGATGCCCTTCGGTGTTCCATCTCCTAAAACAATCACGTTCGACGCGAACGGCGGAAGTGGGTCCATGGCACCGCAGAGCGATGTCACCACGGCATCCATTAACTCGCCAACGTTCACTCCACCTTCCGGGAAAGTGTTCGTCAAATGGAACACCGCTGCGAATGGATCGGGATTCTCTTATTTGCAGTGGGATCAGTACTCGTTCACTTCTGATGTCACGCTGTATGCGCAATGGGCGAATAGTTACACTCTTGACCTGCTCACAAATGGTGGAGTAGCAACCCAAACAACGGTGAACAATGGATTCGCAAGCTCTGTTGGCCAAGCGGTCACCTTTCCTCAACAGACAAACCTTGCGGGCGGTACATCAATTACGCCAATCCTGGATGATCCAAGTGATCAGTTTGCGTACGGACTGCAGAAGCCTGGATTTACTCAATGGGCTGGATGGTCAACCACTCCGAACGGTGTCAATGCCGAAATTTTCCTTCCCAATGATTCGTTCATTATTCGGTCGAACATGACTTTGTATGCGTTGTGGGACACGGCTGGAACTACCTATACGTTCACTTACGATCTTCAGGGAGGAACAAACGCAGGCGGCCCTCTCGCACCGATTACCGGAATTGCGTCGGCGGCCCGACCAACAATTGACAGCGGTGCTGGATTATCGAAGCCAGGTTTTGTCTTTGCTGGGTGGAATAGCCGTCCCGATGGCTCTGGTGCCGACCGCTCGAATAACGCAAACCCGAAGATCTATGCAAACACCACGGCATATGCAATCTGGGCGCCGTCACCAAGTGTGACAAGTTCAAGCCCCGCCGCACTTCCACTAGCGGGTGGCACAGTCACCTTGTCGGGATTGGGTCTGAACTCAGGAAGTGTAAGTGCAATCTCTTTTGGCGGAAATGCATTGAACGTCACGCCACTAGTCAATAGTGGCGGCACGCAAATGCAAGTAGCGCTGCCTGCAATGCCGGCAGGAACACATCAGTTGTCGCTCACGATTGCGGGTGTTGTTGTCAACGTTTCAGTGACGTATTCATCAAATCCCAATTCTGTGAGCTCGCCACCAACGACTTCTCCGGTCTCAAGCACACCTACTACAACTGTTCCATCTAGTCCTTCCACCGCGCCCACTTCACAAATTGCACCGCCCTTCCCTGTGTCTGTTCAGGGCCCCATGTACAACGGAGTTCAAACTGTTGTGGTTGGTCAAGTGAATGTCAACGTGGTGAATCAACCATCAGGTGCCGTTACTTTCACAATTCCGTCGATGGCGGTCGGAACGTATCGGACAACTCTCATCTATCGTTCTGGAAAATCGCAACGCGGCGACGACTTTGTTGTCTCCATGAGAAGTGTTGTAGCTCGTCGACTCGTGACTGGGTTTAGTGGATATTCAGAGATGATTAATCCGACTGTTCGAGGCAAACTTGCAAGGGTTGCTCCATTGCTTCGCTCAAAGTCGCGGGTGACGTGCGTGGGATCAACACTTAGCCAACGTGCGACATCTGTTGACAGGAAACTTGCAAGAGCGAGGGCTGTGAGAGCCTGCAATTATTTGAAAGCATCCCGCCCATCGATAATTGTGTCGCTTCGAATCAACCCTGCATCTGGCATAAGCCCCGCAGCACGACATGTCCTTATTGAGTATGTCATTTCTTGAGATGTGCTGATTTCCCTTACGGGAATTGGAGTTCTTGCAATTCGTCTGCAAACCCTCAACCTGTAGTTGAGATTGGTTGAGGGTTGTTCGGAGCCGTTGTCTCGGCCGCAAGGGTCTGGTGTTGACGCACCAAACGGTCGTGAACTGACGGCGCGCGCGTCCGTGTGAAGAATGGCGTCAAACCGTTATGTCGTAAGGGTTGTAACCTAGACAAAGGG
>CAZCZM010000045.1:0-10051 GCA_964503445.1 uncultured Bifidobacterium sp. | reverse complement strand
ATTCACCGACACAAAGATGTGCTCACGCACACGCTTGCTGTTGTTGAAAATGTTCGTCCGGATGCACGTGACAATTTCGATTTTCGTATCACGCGTTTGGCAGCGCTGTATCACGACATTGGCAAACCACGCACACGCGGATTCAAAGAAGGCAAGGGCGTCACATTTCATCACCATGAAGCAGTTGGTGCGCGCATGACGCGTGAGCGCATGAAACAGATGAAGTATCCCAATGATGACATTGCAGCAGTATCTGAGTTAGTCGCAATTAGTGGGCGCTTTCACACATATCAGATGGGCTGGACCGATGCCGCGGTGCGTCGATACGTTCGCGATGCTGGTCCGTATTTGTCTGAACTCAATGTTCTTGTTCGATGTGACTGCACCACGCGAAACGAAAAGAAAGCGCGATTGCTTGCACGACGCATGGACGAAATGGAAGAGCGCATTGCTGAAGTAATGGAGCGTGAAGAACTCGCAAGTTTGCGCCCAGAAATTGATGGTCAACAAGTGATGGAATTACTTGGCGTACCAGCGGGACCAATAGTTGGTGCCGCTTTGGAATTCCTCATGGACATTCGATTAGAAGAAGGCCTGTTGGGCGAGGAAGTTGTTGTTCAGCGACTGCGTGAGTGGTGGGCGCAAAACGAATCGCGTGCATCGTCGTTACGACCAACGCGTCGTATCAACTTGGGTTAGTTACGAACCAAGTTTGCGTGCACGCACAACAAGCGTGGACGGAACAACTGCATGTGGTTGATGTAATGGTGTGAGTTCATGCATGACATCAATGGTGAAGTTGGCGCGCTGCAACGCCATGGTGAGATCACCAATGGTGGGTGATGTGTCACCGTATCGACGTCTCGCTGTTGCATCGTTGCCGTCGAAAATTGTTGACACTGGGTGAGGAATGGCGAACACAAAGCCGGCCTCTGGGCGCAACACACGGTGCACTTGGCGAAACAGTCGGGCGATGTCGGTGTTGAGGTCAATGTGGTGGACACACAACGCAAGATCGACTGCGGCGTTCATGAGGAATCCGAGGTCGGCAAGTTCACCCTCGTGAAACTCGACGGCCACCTCAACATTTCGTGCTGCTTGGCGAGCTCGCTGCACTTTTTCTCGAGATGGGTCGATGGCGATGCTCCGCGCTCCACGTTGTGCCACGGTGACGCAGTTGGGGACGGTGCCAAACAAACCAAGCTCAAGTACTCGCTTGCCACGGACATCGCCGCAGACACGTAATTCATCGTCATTAAAGACAGATGCGCCGTAGGAAATGGCTCGGCCGTCTGTGACAACTGATGCTGGGTCTGACATGACCGAATCTTATGACTATCTTGTGGCGTCATGGGTTTCTCCGTCGACATGTTGAGAGGTGACGTTGGCGTTGTCGATCATCAGCTCTCTCGTCGAGCACTCATTAATGAAGTGAAGCGGGGTCGTGTGAGTCGCGAGTCCGTGTGCGATGCACATCCCGAACTCATTCGTGCGGCAAAACATTTGGGCGAACCATCAAAGACGGTGTGTCCCATTTGTGAAGAGGTGAATGTTGTGTTGGTCACCTACGTGTTCGGTCACGGCTTACCCAAGCACGGCAAATGTGTGACTGATCGCAAAGACATCGAGAAACTGCAACGCACATCGCACGAGTACGCCGCGTATGTGGTGGAGGCCTGCCCAGAATGTCGCTGGCACCATTTATTACGGGTCTTGCCCATTGCTGGTCGTGGTCGCCGTCGAGCCGCCCAGTCATAAATTTCTCGCCACCACGGCTTCCGAACCACTGCGGGGAATCTCCACATTCCCTTGATGAATAAGGGTTTCGCGAACATGGCTCACCCCTGTGGGATGGTGACGACCAGCAGATACGATTTCGGGGTCATATTCACCCTGCTCCATACGTGGGGCCCCGAGGTCGTAACTCGGGTCCGAAGGGAGGTCACACGCAATGCGTGCTTACGAACTCATGGTCATCATCAGCGGCAAGCTCGAAGAGAGCAACGCCCACTCATGGTTAAAGACCATCACTCAATCCGTCACATCTGTTGGCGGTTCGGTCCATGGCAATCCTGAATGGTGGGGCAAGCGTCGCCTTGCATATCCCATCCAAAAGCAGGATGACGGCTATTACGCGGTGTTCAACATTGTTGCGCCCGGTGGTGCACTCGACGAAGTGGAGCGCGGTTTCCGTCTCTCCGACGACGTCCTTCGCCACAAACTTCTTCGTCTTCCCGACGACGAAGCAGCCCGTCGTGGAATGGTGTCGGCGGCTTAGTCCGCCCCTTTCGAGCTCTCTGCTCTCACTCACATTTATTTCGGAAGGAACCAGTCATGGCCGATAACTCAGTCACTCTTGTTGGAAATCTCACCAAAGATCCCGAACTGCGCTTCACCACAGGTGGACGCGGCGTTGCATCGTTTGGTTTGGCAGTGAATCGTCGCTACCAAGTCAATGGTGAATGGCAAGACCAAACCTCGTACTTCAACATCGTCGCCTGGGGTCAACTTGGCGAAAACGCCGCATCATCTCTCACCAAGGGAATGCGCGTTGTGGTGTCAGGTCGTCTCGAACAGCGCGAGTACCAAAACCGCGAGGGCGAGAAGCGCACCGCAATCGAGATCAACGCCGACGAAATCGGACCCAGCTTGCGTTGGGCTACCGCATCAGTCGAGCGCAACCCTCGTGGCGAAGGCGGACAAGGCAACTACGGCGGAAACCGTGGCGGCAACTCTGGCAACGCCGGTAACTCAGGCGAAGGCGGCGGCGGATACTTCCCCTCCGACGAAGAGCCCTTTTAATTCGTAATTTTCCCTCTCACTTCCCTCATACAAGGAACACACAATGACAAGCAAGAAGAACAAAGCGCGTAACGCTCGCGAGTTGAATCGCAAGTTCAAGAAGAAGGCCAATCAGTTGGCCGCCGAAAAGGTTGTTTTCATCGACTACAAGGACGTCAGCCTGTTGCAGCGCTTCATGACTGATCGCTCAAAGATTCGTGGTCAGCGCATGAGCGGCACCAACGTGCAGCAACAGCGTGAATTGGCTACTGCAATCAAGAACGCTCGCGAAATGGCTTTGTTGCCATACACCAAGCGCACCGTGTCAACGCGCGCACCACGTCCTGGCAAGGAAGGCCGCGAAGACGAGAGCACACTGGAAATGCCAGAGCAGCCCATCACCTCTGAATACGCCAACTTGGCCGAGGACGATGAAGTCACCACCGACGAAGCAGTGGAAGCTGCTGTTGAGACAACGGAAGAGGCGTAATCATGAATGTCATTCTTCGTGAAGATATTGCAGGCGTCGGACGACGCGGAGACATTGTCACCGTGGCAGACGGACATGCCCGCAACTACCTGTTGCCCCGTGGCCTCGCATTGGTTGCAACCGATGGCGCTGTGAACCAAGCCAACGCAATGCGTCGTGCACGCGATTTGCGTGAAGCTGCTGACCGTGACTCAGCTCGTACCGTGGCCGAAGCCCTCACCGCAAAGACATTTACCGTGAAGGCAAAGTCTGGCAACGAAGGCCGTTTGTTCGGTTCAGTCACCACTGCAGACATCGCGTCGGCCTTGGCAGCACAAGCTGGTGTTTCACTTGACCGCAAGAAGATTGTGGCTCAGCCCATTCGTACCACCGGTTCACACACCGTCACTGTTCGTTTGCACGCCGATGTTGAGTGCAGCGTGAAGATTTCTGTGGTGCCTGGCTGATCGCCAGTTATCCACAGTTATCCACAGAGTGCCATCACTATCCCCAGCAGAATCCACAAGGATTTCGCAGGGTTGTCCACTAGCAATCCACAGGGATTCGCGGGCAAGGTAGAGGTCTTCTATGTCAGATTTCAACGACCGGTCAGACCGCGCCCCAGCGCGAGCCAAGCAGCAGTCCGATAGTCGTACGCCCCCGCACAACCTCGACGCAGAAGCATCGTTGTTGGGCGCCATGTTGCTTGATGAAGCACCGGTTGGTCTTGCCATTGAAATGTCGCTTGACCCCAGCGATTTCTATAAGCCCGCACACGGACACGTCTTTGCCGCAATTCGTTCGTTGTCTGGTCAAGGCGAGGCCATTGACGCCGTCACGGTGTCTGAAGAATTGCGTCGGAGCAACTTGCTCGACGATATGGGTGGCCTCAACTTTCTGAATGAACTGCAGAACGCAACTCCTTCCATCAGCAGTGCAAGCCGTTACATCAGCATTGTTCGCGACACCGCAACATTGCGGCGTCTTATTAAAGGCGCTAGCGACATTGCAGACATCGGATACTCGGCGCCGGCAGATATTCGAGTTGCTATCGATAAAGCTGAACAAATTGTGTTCGATCTGGGAGACGAGCAGCTCACCGATTCACTGCAGAAGTTGAACGATCTCACTCTTGCGGTCACGTCAATTCTTGAAGCGCGCTACGACTCGGGAACCGATATCACTGGTATTCGCACGGGCTACACAAAGCTGGACAAACTCTTGTCGGGTATGCAGCCAGGCACGCTCAACATTGTTGGTGCACGTCCTGCAATGGGTAAGTCGGCATTTGCACTGGGCATGGCTGTTAGCGCAGCGCGTACCACTAACCGCCCGGTGTTGTTCTTCTCACTAGAAATGTCCGGCACCGAGTTAACGCAACGTATTTTGTCGGCCGAAGCACAAGTGGATTCCGATCGCATGCGTAGCGGACGTTTGCAAGATGCCGACTGGACAAAAATCACTCACGCAATGAATCGATTGAATGTGCCGTTGTACATCGATGACACGCCACAAATCACGGTCATGCAAATTCGTCAGAAACTGCGTCGCGTCAAGGTGTCTGATGCACCGCCTGCAATGGTCATCATTGACTATTTGCAACTCATGGGTGGCGGCAATCACGAAACACGTCAATTGGAAGTTGCAGAAATTTCTCGTGGTCTCAAGATGTTGTCACGTGAATTCAGCATTCCTGTGGTGGCCCTTAGCCAGTTAAGTCGTGGAATTGAACAACGTACTGATCGTCGCCCTGTCATGTCTGACCTTCGTGAATCGGGAGCATTGGAACAAGACGCCGACGTTGTCATGTTCTTGTATCGAGAAGAAGCAGCAAACACCGAAGTGAGACCCAATGAACGCGGCTTTGCCGATGTCATTGTTGCAAAGCATCGTTCAGGCCCCACCGACACCATTCGCCTTATCTTCAACAAGGCCTACACACAGTTTGTTGATGAACCCGAATGATCAGTGTGCGGTGTTGTGCACTCACGACGCATCTAGTCTGAAGACATGTTCTTAGGCGAAAATCTCATCGTGTATCTCGTGCTTGCACTTGGAGGTGCACTTGCAGTGGGAAACATCGCGGCGCTTCTTCGACCACCACAACCAAAGCCACAGCGTCCAACCACGTCCACCACAACTGATGACGACAACGATGCCAACAGCAATACCGACTTATCAAAAGCTCCAGTCGCACGCAGTCTTGTGATGGCAATCATTGGTGCCACTGCTGCTATTTGGGCTATCGCAAGTTTGATTGGCGGATAGCGAACGACCCCTTCGCTACGTTCACACCATGGCATTCGGACAACCATCAGGCCCACCGGCAACAGCAAAACAATTGAAAGAGTTGTTGCAGTTGCTCAACGCTGCTGGCCACACCGACTTTCGTGACGCACGCGGACCCATGGGGTTTACTCAACGTCAAGCAGGTGGCAAGTTCACGCGCGACGAAGCCGATGCCTTCATCGCTTCGCTTCACGAATGGGCTGAAATTGCTGAAGCCGCTGACGCTGTTCCTGAGCCAGCGCAACCCAGTGCTCCGCAACCAAAGAAGACTGCAGCAGAAAAGTCCTTAAAGAATGTGCCCACCGAAGTGCTGGCAGCAGAACTACAAAAACGTGGCTGGGTTGTCTTAGAGCCGTAAGGCAATCAGGAAATTGTCACCGCGATGTTGCGGTGCGGCACGCCTCATCACAACGAATCGGACGACCCACTAACGGATTGATGGGGCAGATACCTAAGAGGCCGGTGATGGGTGGAAGGAAACCGAAGACAACAAGTGCCGTTCCTACTCCTCCACCAATCGCAAGACCAATGGCAATAATGACGGCACCCATCACCACTCGCAACACGCGACCAATAGGTGTGCTCATGAATGAGAGAAATTTCATCGGACAGCCTCAGCATTTTGTGAATCTTCTGACATCTCGTCATCTGCACACTGGCAGATTTGGTCGGCGGAATAGCCAGCCAGTGCTTGCTCGATATGCATGCCGCAGCCAGCCCAGGTGACTTTCTGGCAGATGGGGCATCGGACGGTTGAACACATGGTGATCTCCTTTGTTTCTGAAATGAGTATATACCCTAGGGGGTATGGTATAGTGAATTCTTATGAAAGTACCACCACCCCAAGGCCCTCTCGCCAGCATCGCGAGATTCTCAGTGGCCAAAAAGAAAACAGTGATGCTCCTGTGGCTCATACTCACGGTTGCCGCAGCACCATTGGCCATCTCTCTGACAAGTGCATTGTCCGGAGCCGGATGGGATGCGCAGGGTTCAGAAGCTCAGTTAGTGCGCAATGAATTACGTACTCAGTTCCCACAGGTGGGAGCCGAGGCCGCAATGATTGTTGTGCAACAAGACGCTCCGGTCACCGAAGCACCAGAGACAGTGCAAAAACTTGCACAAGGAGCACAGACGGCTCCTGGAAGCGCGGGAGCAATGAATCCACTCGAGCTTCCGAAAGAGTCCGGGCTCATTTCTATGGACGGTAAAACCATCATCATTCCTGTGATGTTGGAAGGTAAGGAAGACGCAGATCTTCCCATCTCGGCCGGACATGTCATGGAGTGGTTAGAGGAACAAGAACTTCCAGAAGGCACCATTGCGAACGCCACTGGCGAATGGGCAATGTGGGAAGACTTCAATAAGGAAAACGAAAAAGCGCTTCACAAAGCAGAGCTGTTGTCGGGTCTCCCAACACTGATTCTTCTGTTCATTGCGTTTGGATCAGCAATAGCCGCAGGTGTGCCACTCATTCTTGCCATCGCAGGTATTGCAGTGGGATTCGCCATCTTGAACTTGGCTAGTGCAATTACACCGTTATCGGTGTGGTCCATGAACTTCTCGATGATGATCGGTCTTGCTGTTGGTATTGACTACAGCCTCTTCATCGTGTCGCGTTATCGCGAAGAACGTGCAGACGGAAAAGTTCTTCCTGAAGCAATGGCAGGCGCACTTGAAACTGCAGGTAAAGCAGTGTTCTTGTCGGCACTTACCGTTGTTCTTTCGCTTGCCGCGTTGTTCTTTGTACCCATCATGGTTTTCCGTGCCATGGCATTCGGCATGATTGTGTCTGTTATCGCCGTCGCTGCTGCTTCTTTGACTCTGTTGCCTGCCGTACTTGCCGGTCTTGGTGACAAAGTATTGGTGAATCGCGCGAAGGAAGATCCAGATCGTGCAGCCGAAGGCCGTTGGGCACGTTGGACATCAAAGGCATTGTGGAAGCCACGCCGCACATTGGTTGCTGGCCTAGTGCTTATGGTTGCGTTGGCAGCCCCCGCAGTTTCCATGCGACTCGGAATGCCTGACGCAACAGTTGTTGACAAGGGAGCACAAAGCCGCGACGGAAACGACGCAGTTGTTGCAGCATTCGGTGACGGTGCCGTTGCACCGTTCTACATCACCACACCAGTTTCCGATATGGAAAAGGTATTGAAAATTGTGTCCGCAGACGAGAACACGATGATGGCTGCTCCCATGGGAGTGACATCGTCAGAGAATCGCACCATTGTGCGCGCATTCGCAAAGACCGGCGGAAGTTCGGAAGAGACACAAGACATGACTGGTCGTTTGCGCGACGCGGTGTCTGAAGTATCTCCAACAACATTGGTAGGTGGTCCTGGATCACAAAACCATGACCTCACTGAGGCATTGTTGGCGAGTGCGCCACTTGCAGTGGGACTCATCATGTTGGTGGCGTTCTTGTTGCTGCTGATTGTGTTCCGTAGTCTCACGATTGCAGTGGCATCAATTGTGTTGAACCTCATTGGTGTGGCGGCAAGCTTTGGCTTCGCCACGCTGGTCTTCCAGCACGGATTTGGAGCCAGCCTTATTGGTATTGAACATCAAGGCTTCATTAATGCATGGGCTCCGCTGTTCTTCTTTGCTCTTCTCTTTGGATTGTCCATGGATTACCAACTCTTCTTGTTGGCATCCATCAAGGAACACCACGAGAAGTCGGGAGATACACAAATTGCGGTACGTGAGGGAATTTCCCGTACGGGTCGACCCATCACGAACGCAGCCCTCATCATGATTGTGGTGTTCGTTGCTTTCGGTGTGACCGGACCAATTCCGCCCACGGAACTGGGAATCACCTTGGCTGTGGCGGTCTTGCTGGACGCAACAGTCATTCGAATGATGCTGGTACCAGCACTTCTTGGTCTGCTGGACAAGAAAGCGTGGTACATCCCCAAGTGGATGGCAAAGGTGATTCCAGAGATTTCCTTCACGCACTAAGGAATCTGGACTCTTGTGTAAATGCCCCCCTCATCTGAGGGGGGCATTTCGCTAGGGTTTCATCCGTGATTCTTTCCGACAGAGACCTCCGTGCAGACCTGGCAGCAGGGCGCATCATTATTGAGCCCTTCGACGAGAGCTGCATTCAGCCCAGCAGCATTGACGTGAAGGTCTCCCACTTATTCCGCGTCTTCCGTAATCACACGGCAGCAGTCCTTGACGTGAAGCAAGACCTCACTGGTCTGACTGAATTGGTCGAAGTGCAAGAAGGCGAAGCCTTTATGTTGCACCCAGGCGAGTTTGCGTTGGGTTCCACACTCGAGCGAGTTGCTGTCCCCAATGATCTTGTTGCGCGCGTCGAAGGCAAGAGCTCGCTTGGACGTCTGGGCCTGGTCATTCACTCCACTGCAGGCTTTATTGACGCTGGATTTGATGGCCATGTCACTTTGGAATTGGCCAACCTTGCCAACTTGCCCATCACGCTCTATCCCGGAATGAAGATCGGCCAAATCAGTTTCATCAAGATGACGTCGCCTGCAGAGAAGCCGTATGGTTCAGGCGCACAAGGTTCGAAGTACCAGGGTCAACGCGGGCCGACACCCAGCCGCTATTTCGAGAACTTCAAATAATCATGCCCAACGAGATCCATCAGTCGCACAAACTTGAGGATGTTCTATATGACATCCGCGGTCCCGTTCTGGTGGAAGCGAAACGTCTGGAAGAACAAGGTCACCGCATTACCAAGTTGAACATTGGTAATCCTGCGCCATTTGGATTTGAAGCACCACCCGAAATTTTGGTGGATGTTGTGCGCCACCTCAATGAATCACAGGGCTATTCCGATTCACAAGGTATTCGCTCTGCACGCACTGCAATTGTGCAGCACTATCAATTGCAGGGCATTGACATCACCGATCCCGACGACATCTGGTTGGGAAATGGTGTGAGTGAGTTGATTCAAATTGCGATGAACGCATTGCTTGATGAAGGCGATGAAGTTCTTATTCCTGCACCTGACTATCCGTTGTGGACAGCATCAACAAGTCTTGCTGGTGGAACCCCAGTTCATTACCTGTGCGACGAAGAAGACGATTGGAATCCAAGCTTGGATGACATTCGCTCCAAGATCACCCCACGTACGCGTGCAATTGTTGTCATTAATCCGAATAATCCCACTGGTGCGGTCTACAGCAAGAAGATTCTGCGCGATATTGCCGACCTTGCGTTAGAGCACAATCTTCTTGTCTTTGCGGACGAAATTTACGACAAGATTCTGTACGACGACGCGGTGCACCACACATTTTCTTCCGTTGCGCCCGAAGTGTTGGCGTTTACATTCAACGGCATTTCAAAGGCATATCGATTAGCCGGTTTCCGTGCTGGCTGGATGATGGTGACTGGGCCACGTAAACACGCCGAAAGTTACATTGAGGGCATCAACATGTTGACCAACATGCGTTTGTGCCCCAACGTTCCTGCTCAACATGCCATTCAAACTGCACTTGGTGGGCGTCAAAGCATCAACGACTTGGTGCTGCCCGGTGGTCGTTTGTTGGC
>CAZCZM010000044.1:5553-10593 GCA_964503445.1 uncultured Bifidobacterium sp. | reverse complement strand
GAATTTTCAGCGGCTACGCGTCAGGCTGTTGGCGTTGTGACTGGTCGTCCGCGTTAGCAATCAATTTGTCTAATGCTTCGTTAATACGCTCAAGTTGATCCCGTAAATCTTCGGTCGTCACTACGTCTGCGAGCGCAAGGCGAACACCAGCAAGTTCGCGAGCCAGATATTCGGTATCGGCTTGCGTACGAGCAGCCATTTGACGATCTCGTTCAAGTTGTTCATTGTCACGATCTTCTTGTCGGTTTTGCGCAAGAAGAATAAGCGGCGCAGCATATGACGCCTGCAACGACAAGATGAGAGTCAAAAAGATGAATGGATAATCATCGAACGGAGCAATATCTAACACGTTGACGGAAATCCATGCCGTGACCAATACGGTTTGCAACACCAAATAGCGTCCGGTTCCCAAAAAACGTGCGATTGTCTCGCTGAATTGACCGAATGCATCGGGGTCGTAATGAACCCCAAGACGTCGACGGTGACGTGGAGTGGAAAGATCTTGCCGACGCTTCATGATTGCGCCGCCTGTCGTCTGCGCTGCCGCCAGTCTGCCGGCAACATGCGGTCAAGAACGTCGTCCACAGTGATGGCACCCAACAAGCGACCTGCGTGATCACACACGCCCACAGCCAACAAGTTGTACGACGCCAAAAACTCCGCCACCTCACGGTCAGAAAGATGTGGTGACACCGTTGGTTCCTTAGCAATGCAACGACCAAGTTCAGTGCTGGGTGGTTCACGTAACAGGCGCTGCAAGTGCACAACACCTAAATATGTTCCCGTTGGGGCTTTGAATGGTGCTTGCGTGACAAACACTTGTGCAGCAATAGACACCAGCCATTCTGGGTCACGCACTTGCGCCAATGCTTCGGCAACGGTTGCAGTGGCATCCATGATGATGATCTCGGGTGTCATCAATGCGCCTGCAGTACCAGGGGAGTACGACAACAACGAACGCACAACATCGGCGTCTTCGTCATCCATTGCTTCCAGCACTTCTGCACGTCGTTGCGCAGGCATCTCTGCCAACAAGTCTGCAAGGTCGTCAAACTCCATCTCTTCCAACACGTCAATCACACGGTCAAGATCAAGGTTTGAAATAAGTGCGAGCTGTTCGTTCTCTGGCAACTCTTCCAACAAGTCGGCCAAACGATCATCGTCCATTTCTTTTGCCAACAACTGACGTTGAGCAAGAGGAAGAGCACGAACCACGGCAGCAACGTCTGAGGGGTGCATGTCGCGTAAGCGCGCAGCTTCGGCAGCCATTTCAGTGGTTGCGGCAAACAGTGCACCAACTTCGTTCCATTCGACCAATCGATAAGTGTTTTTCTTTCCGAATAATCCGCCACGGCTGAGACGCACCTTTGCAACTTCCCAGCCCGACTCACGGGTGGTGACGGTGGGACGAAGCGCAACGTCACTGATGGTTTCGCCATTAATGCGTGAGTCAATGATGTTGGCTGCCAACATGCGCTCGCCATCGCGTGGCTTAAATGGGTTCAGGTCAACGTCCCAACTACGGAGGCGCGCGCCTTCAGAGTCAAGTGAACTGACGCGATTGGCGTTTACAAAAATGCGTCGGCGCTGGCTGGTCGCAACAAATCCGGTGACGCGAGGGGCTGTTCCACTGCGACCGGGCACCACAACAATGTCGTCAATACGGCCAATGGCGGCGCCGCCCGCGTCAAGCAACGGCAGGCGCAAGATTCGGAATGCATAAATGAGTTCGCCTGCCATAGTGCAAGGGTACCCCCGTCGCTATGGGCGAACGGGGAGATTATTCGACCCTTTCGTAGCGTTCACACACTTCACCTCGCCACTACAGTGCTCGCGTGCGTGATGCGATTGATGTTCGACTACTCGTGGTAGATGACGTCTCACACATTGTTCAACTGCAACATCGTGCATATGCCAGCAACTACTTGGAAGACGCCGACAGTTTTCTAGCCAAAATCACTGCGAGCCCGCTAACCGCATTCGGTGCGTGGCACAACAACCAGTTAGTGGGGTATCTCGTTGCAGTTCTCATGCATGATCATGAGGGACTTGACCTCAATACCTCGTACATTCCTGCGGTGCCGATGGCCGAGGCTCAACGTGTGTATATCCACGACCTTGCAGTCCACCCCGATTTCCGCGGAACGGGGTTAGCCGACACGTTGCTGGAATGCCTTGATGCCGCGGTGACCTCGGCCCCCATTGTGGAATACCTGTTGGTCTCGGTGCAGGGGTCGCACGGGTTTTGGGAAAAGCGGGGTTTCGTGGTCAGTTCCGACCCCGTGCCAAATGGGTATGGACCTGAGGCAGTTCTCATGTTGCGCCGATAGTCTCTTATCTGCCCTTCGGGGACGTAGCTCAATTGGTAGAGCGCCTGCTTTGCAAGCAGGAGGTCGTGGGTTCGATTCCCATCGTCTCCACCACTGTGGAATCAACGGCCGTCCTCCTTATTTCGTGCCCGGACAAACCAGGCATTGTTGCAGCGGTCGCAACATGGATCGCCAGCGTTGGCGGCAACATTGTTCATGCTGAACAGCACACCGATGTATCGGACGCCATGTTTTTTCAGCGCGTTGAATTCACGCACGCATCCACCACATCGTTAGACACCCTCACCGCCGGGTTTCAGGCAGTGGCCAGCAATTGGTCAATGACATTCACACTCACGGCATCACCGTGGCGGCCGCGTACTGCAATTTTGTGTTCCAAGCATTTGCATTGCGCCGCCGACCTTCTGTCTCGCAATACATATGGAGACCTCGGTCTTGATATTGCAGCAGTGGTGTCCAATCACAACGACGCTGCACCTTTGGCTGAATCGTTCAACATCCCGTTCCATCATCTTCCTGTTGCCAATTCATCAACTGGTCGTCAAGACCAAGAAGATCAACTGGCAGCGTTGTTGCAGTCACTGAATGTGGACTTGGTGGTGTTGGCGCGTTACATGTTGGTGTTGCCTCCTGCGCTGGTAAAGCCATGGACTGGTCGCATGATCAACATTCATCACTCATTCCTCCCGGCGTTTATCGGTGCAAATCCGTATCGTCAGGCGCACGACCGCGGGGTGAAGGTCATCGGAGCAACGGCGCACTACGTCAGCAACGTGTTGGACGAGGGCCCCATCATTGCCCAGGACGTGGCGCACGTCAGCCACCGTCACGACGTTGCCGAACTCACTCGCACCGGCCGAGATTTAGAGACCGTGGTATTGGCGCGCGCCGTTCGCGCCCATGTAGAGAATCGGGTTCTCACCTTCGGAAACCGCACCATCGTTTTCGGGTAGCAACGTTCCGCTTCTGCAGGTTGTGGCTGGCCAAAGTGGGCAATAATGTACGCACAACGGTTCTGTGTCCGACTAGCGGACATCTGGCCATTTTCCACAAAAGGAGAATCCCAACATGAGCAGCGCACCCACCCGCCTTCATCACACCGCGTACCTCACCAAAGATTTGGAAGCAACGCGTGCGTTTTATGAAGACCTCGTTGGTCTTCCATTAGTTGCAACATGGTCCGAACAAGACGAACTCTTCGGTGCAGTCCGCGTGTACTGCCATTGCTTCTTCGGAATGCCAGACGGAAGCGCACTCGCGTTCTTCCAGTTCGCAAACAAGTCGGACCAAGACGAATTCGATCCACCACTTCCAGCATCACCTTTCCGCCACATCGCATTGAACGTGAGCACCGAAGCACAAGACGAAATCTTTGGTCGCCTCACCAAGGCTGGTTGGAAGCCCGAGGGAACATATGTGCTCGAGCACGGTTACTGCCGCTCGCTGTACACAGAAGATCCCAACGGCATGTTGTTGGAATTCACTGCAGATGCACCAGGTGCTGAGAAGATCAACGCCGACCGTCGCGAAGATGCACATGAAGTGTTGAAGCGTTGGCTCGCTGGAGACCACACCAGCAATAACAACTACCGCTAGACATCTCTTTCCCCCCGAGATGGCTGGCACCAGCATTCTCTTTGTCCACGGATCATTTTTTTCTGGATGGACATGGGTCCCGGTCATCGAGCGAATTTCTCGACACGGGGTGGATTGCCATGCAATAGAACTCCCATTCACATCATTGGCCGACGACGTCGCACATTTGCAACACACCGTTCAGTCATTGAGTGAATCGGGAGTCACTGTTGTCTCTCACAGCTACACCGGCATTACCGCATCACTTGCCGCGCACTCTGCTCAGCACATGGTGTTTGTTGCAGCACGTATGCCAGCGTTAGGTGAATCACAAACCGCATTGTCGCCACAGTGGGGTAACCCAGAGTTTCGCAGTTGCTTAAACATTGCCGATGACGGCGAGTTATCACTCGAAGAATCGGCAACTGATTATTTGTTCCATCGCAGCCCAGCATCATTGGCGCGTCTTGCTATGCAAACTCGTCGGTCCATGCGCAGTGAAATACCTGTGGAACCACTTGAGAACCCCGCGTGGATCAATGTCCCCAGCAGCTATGTGGTGTGTACCGATGATCGTGCTGTGCAAGTGGATCAGCAACGTCTGCGCGCATCATGGGCGAAGCATTCAGTGGAACTCAATACAGATCACTCGCCGTTCTTTTCAGCACCCGATGAAACCGCCGATTTCATTCTGGAGACCCACCGTGCAGAAGTGGGGTTGTGACATGACAAGTAATCAGGGCTGCAGTGGTTCTGTAGTTGGCAACAATGAGATGCGCGCAAAGTCAGAGGAAATTGCTTCTGCTGTTTTTAGCAACAGCGGCAAGTGCGACTTCTTCAGTTCTGTCAGCGAAGTTTCAGCTGCATTCACGGTGACGTTCACTGCAGCAATTACTTTGCCATGCGCATCGCGTACTGGTGCGGCAACAGAGCGAATGCCAAACGACAATCGTTCGTCAGATAATGCCCATCCACGTGCACGAACTTCGTCCAACGCAGCGTCTATCTCTTTGCGTGATGGTCGAATGCGTGGAACAACTCGCGATTGTGACGGTGTTTTCAGCACAACATCTAATTCTTTTGCAGATAAATCAGCAAGTAGTACTTGGCCCATCGATGTTGCAACCGCAGGAAA
>CAZCZM010000044.1:0-5453 GCA_964503445.1 uncultured Bifidobacterium sp. | reverse complement strand
TTGCAGATAAATCAGCAAGTAGTACTTGGCCCATCGATGTTGCAACCGCAGGAAAACGCGTGCCAATGTGCACCGACAGACCAATGATTTTTGCGACTGGTACTCGTGCGGTATACACAATGTCGCTTCCGTCTAATTGCGACATAGAGCTTGACTCATGTGTCTGTGCAACAAGTGCTGCCAAGTGTGGTCGTGCAATGTCCCACATTCCTTGTGCGTTGATGTATGACATTCCCAACTCAAGAATTTTTGGTGTCAATGTGTACACACCATCTTCTGCACGCACATATCCAAGGTGTTCAAGTGTTAACAACAATCTGCGTGCGGTAGGCCGCGCAAGTTTGGTGGCATCGGCAACTTCAGACACCGTGAGCGCTAAGTGCGATGTAGAGAAAGCACGAATAACGCTGAGCCCACGCGACAGTGCTTCAACAAAGTCGCCTTCATTCCCTTCGCGCGCCATGCGGTGTGCCTCCCAAATCTTCTATTCAACGTGCCAGCACGGAAAGTGAGACAACCATGAACACTGCTCAGGATACGGCCAAGCCGCTGGAAGGTTTGCTTGTTGCAGACCTGTCGCGCGTTTTGGCAGGACCGTACTGCTCCATGCTGTTGGCAGACATGGGTGCCACCGTCATCAAGGTGGAAAGTTCCGCTGGCGACGACACTCGTACATGGGTGCCGCCCACCAAAGATGGCGTGGCCACCTATTACATGTCCATCAACCGCAACAAGAAGTCCATCGTGTTGGACTTCGGCAACCCAGATGATCTGGCGCTGGTGAAAAAACTGGTCAGCAAAGCCGATATCTGTTTAGAGAACTTCAAGGTGGGTGGTCTGAAGAAGTTCGGACTCGATTACGAATCTGTCTCGAAAGACAATCCGTCGCTGGTGTATTTGTCCATCAGTGGCTTCGGTACTGCCGAGGGTGCGTGGTTGCCTGGATACGACCTGATTGTGCAGGCAGTGTCTGGTCTGATGAGTCTCACTGGTGAGCCAGACGGCCCACCATTTCGTGCTGGCATTTCTGTTTTTGACGTGATGGCCGGTTTACACGGAACCATTGGTGTGTTGGCTGCGTTGAATCAGCGCAACCAAACAGGCAAGGGTCAACATGTGGAAGTCAACTTGTTGTCGTCCGCAATGTCTGGTCTTGTGAATCAGACTGCTGCATACACAGCAGCAGGAGTTGTGCCATTCCGAATGGGGAATGCACACCCCAGCTTGTTCCCATACGAAGCAATGCCGACGAAAGACCGTGACCTCATCATTGCTGCTGGCAACGACAAGCAGTTCCATGCACTGTGTGGAGTGTTGGGTCTAGACGATGTGGCAAAAGATCCACGTTTCGCAATTAATGCAGACCGCACAAAGAATCGTGAAGAACTTCGTCCGTATTTGTTGGAGAAACTTGCCGAGTGGAATTCTGATGATTTGTTTATCGCACTCAACAAAGTGGGTGTTCCCTGCGGACCAATCAACTCAATTGGTGATGGCGTAGAGCTGGCAGAAAAACTTGGTCTTCGTCCACGTGTCACTGTTGGCGAAGGCGATCGCGAAGTCACATTGGTGCGTAACCCCATCACATTTAGTGATGGCGAACTTGATTATCGCTTGCCCCCTCCAACATTGGGCGAGCACTCAGACGAACTTCGTACATGGCTAGAAGGGCTTTAAGAACATGACATCACAACAACCCACCTACAGAACCGGTCTTGGCACGTCGGATGCCGACAGCATCACATTGTTAGGCCATGACCTTGCATCTGAATTCCTCGGAAAAATTTCATTCGGTGAATTGGCGTACTACCTCATTGCCAAGCAGCGTCCATCAAAGGGTCAACTAGTGATGTTCGAAGCAGTGTTGGCATCGTTGGCTGACCACGGCTTCACACCCACCGCAATTGCAGCTCGACTCACATATGCATCAGCACCGGACTCGTTGCAGGGCGCACTTGCCGCTGGTCTGTTGGGTGGCGGCTCACGCTTCTTGGGTGTCACCGAAGACTGTGCACTGTTCCTCAACCGTGAGCTCACCCGGGTGGGCTTCACCGACCGCACCCCAGAGGAATGGGACAACGTGGCTCGCGAGGTGGTTCGTTCTCAGAAGGAGATCGGCAAGTTCGTTCCTGGTCTTGGCCACCCCGTTCACAAGCAGGGCGACCCCCGTACGCCGGTCTTGATGGCTCTGGCCCGCGAGAACGGCACCTTCGGGGCCCACCTCAGCCTGTTCGAGGCCATCGGCCGCTCCCACTCAGATGTCTTGGGCAAGCACCTGCCGCTGAACGGCGCAGGCGTCTGCGGAGCCGTGCTGGCCGACTTGGGTCTGCCCCTTGGAGTCATGCGAGGCGTGGCATTGCTGGCCCGTTGCGCCGGCCTGCTGGGCCACATTGTGGAGGAGCAAACCCACCCAATTGGGGTCGATATCTACATGAATGTGGACCGAAACATCGATTATCAGCCTCCAGTGTGACCCGAGGCACCGAAATCCACCCCCCAGTGACCGCCCATTGGTAATTTGTCCGCTAGTCGGGCAATTCCGACTATTTACCTCCTGGGGGAAATACACATGAGCAATTCACTTGCACCCAGTGCTTCACAGCGCTGGCACAAATGGGTGGAAGAGCATCCCGTCGGCGGCCTCGCTGTCATCGGTGTGATCGCCACCCAACTCGGAACCTACTTTGGTTACGTCTTTCCAGCATTTGGACTTCCAACCCTCCCTTGGCCGATGTACAACGGTGCACTCGCTTTGGGAATCAACGGACCAAGCTGGGGTAGCTACTTCAACGAGAAGTTCGAAATCGTCGGCGAAAACGCTGGCTGGCTGTTCTTCTCAGGTAACGCACTTCACTTCGTAAACGGCATTGTGTTCGCGATGCTGTTCGGCATCTTTGCTCACAAGCAGATTCCAGTGAAGAGTCACGTAGCAAAGGGCGTCATCTATGGCGTCATCATGACCATCATCAGCGCAGGCGTTCTCGTTCCATACGCATACGTCGCAGAGCAGGGCTACGGCTTCTTCCTCTTGGATGGACCTGACGGTTGGAAGTTGCCATTCGGCATCCTCGTCTGGCACCTCATCTATGGCGCAATGATCGGCATGTTGTACCAGCCAAAGGACAACAACTAGTCACTTCGCACTAGCGAAAGAACTACACGAAGAGCCCGGTTCGAAAGAGCCGGGCTCTTTGCTGTTTCTCAACAAAATCTTCGTACCTCGGGAACTTTTATCAGTGATCATCGGTCTATATCAACTGTGACAGATGAAGAGATTGAAGCATTCGAGAAGCGCCAGGCGCAATCCAGCAAACGGTGGCGACAAATTTGGCGATTCCATTTCTATTCAGGAATCATTAGCGCACCGTTTCTAGTTCTCTTTGCAGTTACAGGACTAGTCATTCTCTTTACGCAGCCACTTCAGGATGCATTTCAATCTGACCTCCGCAGAGTTGAACGCGGTAGCACTGTGGTGTCTTATGACAAACAAGCGCTAGCCGTAGAAGCTGTAGTGAAAGACGATCCGATTGTTGCGATGACGCCACCACGAGATGCAGGCGCATCGACCGTCTTCGGATTGGAAAGTGGACAATCTGCGTACGTCAATCCCTACACAGGGAAATTCCTTGGAACCTCAGATGCACAGATGACCATCGTTCGATGGTCAAACACCCTCCATGGCCATCTCAATAACGAATCTGTTCAGTTGTCGCTCCCCACAGTGTCTGCACTGTGGGACGAGGGTCCGGTGATGCGCAAATACGTCGTAGGGGATCTCATTCTTGAACTTGCGGGAACCTGGATCATCGTTCTTGCGCTGTCTGGTCTCTATCTCTTCTGGCCTCGCCGCAGCAGAGAAGTGAAGTCGAAAGCTAACGGCAAGTCGATGATGTCCTTTCGAATTACAAAGAAGGGTCGGGCAAAATGGCGGGACCTTCATGCATTGCCCGGTGCAGTGTTGTTCTCTCTTCTGTTCTTTGTCGCCGTGTCTGGGCTTCCATGGTCCACATACTGGGGTCCCAATTTCACAGCTTTGGCAAACGAAATAAGCCCCAACACGTGGACAGATGCACCGGCAAGTGCGTTTGGAAAAAGAGGTGACTTAGATCGATTGGGCAACTCCATCAACTGGAATACAGGCGACAGACCACTTCCTGGCTCGTACGCAATTGCAGAGGGAGACAAACTCCCGGCTCCGCTGTCGCTTGATTCAATTGTGGAGATTGCGCGCAAGGAAGGAATGAAGCCGAACTACACGGCATATTTCCCATCAAATGGCGAAGACGACGCCGGAAATCCGTTGTATGGAAGTTTCACCCTGTCTAACTCGTGGCCTCGCAAGACTGGGGAAGCGAGAGACGTATTCATTAATCAATTCACAGGTGAAACACTGGGTCAACAAGATGTGTATGGGTATGGCTCGGTGTCCTATGCGGTTGACACAACGGTCAGTCTGCACATGGGAACACAATGGGGAATCATCAGTCGAGTCCTCATGACGCTCTTGTGTCTTTTGACAATGTGGTCAGTCATATCAGCCGTGGTGATGTATGGAAAGCGTCGTAGAAAAGGAACGCTGGGATTACCGCGACGACCACAGAATGTCTATCTGGGGCGTGGTCTCGCGGTGATTGCAGTAGCGCTCGGAATTATCTACCCGCTATGGGGTGCAAGCGCAATCATCATCATGGGCGTGGATCGCTTTGTATTACAAAAGCAAAAGCGGCTGAGGATAGCTTTTGGTCAACGATGACATCGCGAGTGACAACAAAACGACTCTGCGCCGCAGCAGCTGTCCTCATGCCGATACTTGCTGGCTGTTCATCATCTCCAACCATCAAAAGCCTGGAAATTGCTGAAGCTTGGGCTCGACCAACTCCAGTGACGGCAACTACCGCCGCCGTGTATATGAAAGTTTCTTCGCCGGTTGATGACGAGTTGGTATCTATTGAAACTCCGATCGCCGAAAGCGCAATGGTTCATGTCTCATCCGCTGGCACACAAAGTGGGGGTGGCCACCATGGAGGAACCACTCACATCACGATGAAAGATTCTGAGTTGAAGATGTCATCTAACAGCACAGCATTTCTCTCGCCTGGGGGAATGCACATCATGTTGGAAGGTTTACGTACACCCCTACAAGAAGGGGATGTTTTTGAACTTCACATGACGTTCAGGGTGGGTGGAACCGTTACGACGCCAGTTCTTGTTGCCCTTAATGGTCTCTAGTTACTTGAACAAACGCTTTGAGGCAATCTCACAACCCTGAGACAACGCAGCCAACTTGGCAAACGCAACATCTGGGTCAATGGTGGTGGTGCCAACGTGCACGGAGAATCCACAGTCAACGCCAGCCAACAAACGATCTGGTGGCACTACTTGCGCCCACTGTTCAAGACGCATTGCAACAAGCTCTGGATGTTCGATGTAGTTGGACTGTGGCTCAATAACAC
>CAZCZM010000043.1:0-11844 GCA_964503445.1 uncultured Bifidobacterium sp. | reverse complement strand
GCTTCAACATTGTCTGGCTCTAACTTCAACACATCGGTGTACAACTCGATGCTCTTCTCTGGATCTGAGAAATTCAATTGGCGAGCCGTTGCCAAAATATTTGCGGTGCTTTGCTCAATCGCACCCGTGAAAGTTTCGCCCGGCAAACGCTGCCCCGACGATTGCGCCACCATCACGCCGGCACCCACAGCAATGGCCACCACGCACACTGCCACCAACACTCGCCGTAGCCACTGTGGTCGCGGTGCGTCATCTGATACATCGGCGCCATTCAACTCGCGAGTAATAGCGGCGGCTCGCGCCACATATCCATCACGCAATGTGGTGTAGTCGGCATCGTCAATGTCGCCCGCAGCACGTTCACGTTCAAGATCACGTAGCGAGTTCAACAAGAACTGTTGTTCATCGCGCAGTTCGTCAGACATCACACGTTCTCGTCGTCTGTGACGTCTTCGCCCAACAATGAATTGACCAATGCAAAATCTTCAGCACTGGCATCGCCCGTGTTCTGCTGTTTCCACCTGCGGAATGCAACGCCCAAGCCCACTACTGCGCAGACCAGCACCGCGATGGGCAACACCCACACCAGCGAATCAAGACCAGTGGCTCGTGGCACCAACAGCACTTGTGCATTGAATGCATTCGCGATTGACCCAATGATTTCGTTGTCAGTCAATTTTCCCGCCGACACATCACGCGCCACTTGCTTGCGAATAGCCTCGGCTGCAGTTGCACGCGACACATACACGCTTTCGCCATCACACGTGGGGCACGCAATGCGCTTTGAAATGGCATCAATGCGATCGCTTTGCGTTAGTGGCCCATTGTCCCTAGTGGTTCCCACGGCCAACAACGCAACAGTCAGCACGGCCATAAACATCCACACCGGCCACGACTTCACGCGTGTCATCATCGACTTTTTCTTCACTGCGTCACTCATCACTGCCCCGAATACTGACGCTTTAATGAATCGATCTGTTCCGTCAAGAAGCCGTCGGTCAATGCACCCATGATGCGTAAACGTACGAAACCATCAGGATCCAAAATCCATGTCTCGGGCACTTTTGCAACACCGAATGCCACAGAAATTGCACCATCGTCATCGCGCACCTTTGGCCAGTCACCACCGTTTGCCGCAAAGAAGGCTTTCACTGCAGCATCGGAATCATCATTAACAATGGTGTACACCTCAACGGGGTCATCGGATTGTTTCTGTTCATCTGCAAAGTCCACCAACGCTGGATGTTCTTGCTTGCACGGCACACATGTGGAGTTGAAGAAGTTCAACACCACCCAGCTTCCCTTACGGCGTGACAGCACAAATTCATCACCATCAATCACTGTGGAAGAAATCTCTGGTGCGGGCTTGCCCAATAACGGAGACTTCGCCACCACACCTTCGCCAGGTTCAGCCAACACCAACACCACAAGAAAAGCAGCGAGCACCACACCCACAGCACCGGCCACAAACGGTGCAACACGTCGTTGACGAGTCTCGCTCATGCTGTTGTCTCCACAGGCACGGGTGCAGAAGTTGGATCGGTGGGTCGACGGCGCTTGCCGGGGAATACCGACAACAACGTGCCAAGCCCCATGAGGCCACCACCAATCCACAACCACAAGATCATTGGCTTGATGAACACCTTGATCTTTGCCGTGTCACTACTGACTTTCACTGGCGGTTCCAGCGTTAAGTAAATGTCTTTGGCGAAACCAGTCTTCACCGAGGGGGTTCCAATGTTCATTCCCATTGCCAAGTACTTGCTGACCGCAGGTGCATACGCCTGACCACCGTCAATGCTGACTTGAGCCGAAATAGATGTCTTGCGCGCATCTTTCGATTCTGTGAACCCTTGCAATTCGAATGTGTGACCACCAAAGCGCGCCACTTCGCCTTTCACCAAGGTCAGCTCTTGACTGCGCGTGTAACTGTTTGATGCCCCCAATGCCACCGCAATCAAGATGACACCGATATGCACCACCATGCCGCCGTTTGCACGACCCACCAAACCGCGCCATCCCTGACGACGAGTTGCCAACACCAACTGACGCAACGCTGCACCGCCAGCAAAGCCACCCAAGGTGAATGTGAGCAGTGGCTCTAACCCTGTTGCGCCGACAAAAACAGAAAACGCCAAGGCTGCAATGCCGCCCCACGCGGGCCAAAACAATCGTTGCGACAACAACTCTCCCGAAGCTTTGCGCCATGGCAAGACCGGGGCAACACACATCAAAAACAACAACGTGATGCCAATGGGTACCGACAACCTGTCAAAGAACGGTTCGCCCACCACCAACTGACGGTTCTGCAATGCTTCCACAACCAACGGAAACACCGTGCCCAACAACACCACGAATGCAAACACACTGAAGATCACGTTGTTCGCCAAGAATGCACCTTCGCGAGACAAAGGTGAGTCAATGGTGCCTGGTGCGCGCAACTTGTCACCGCGCCAACCAATCAACCCCACCGACACCACAACAATCAATGCGAAGAACGCCAACAAGTACGGACCGATGTCTGATTCGCTAAATGCATGAACGCTGTTCAATATGCCTGAGCGCGTGAGGAATGTTCCCAAGATGGTCAAGCTGAACGTGGCCACCAACAACGACAAGTTCCACACACGCAACATTCCGCGACGCTCTTGCACCAACACACTGTGGATGTAGGCGGTAGCGGTGAGCCACGGAACAAACGATGCGTTTTCAACTGGGTCCCACGCCCACACACCACTCCAGCCCAACACTTCGTAGCTCCACCACGAACCCAAGATGATTCCCAGCGTCAACATGCCCCACGAAATAACAGCCCAGCGGCGTGTTTCAATCAACCAGCCTTCGCCTAAGCGACCCGTCACCAATGCACCAATCGCAAAAGCGAACGGCACGGTCATCCCCACGTATCCCAAATACAAAATGGGCGGATGAAACACCACCAAGATGTGGTTCTGCAGAAGCGGGTTTGGTCCAGGACCGTCGGTCACTCCAGGTGGACCGTCTGCGAATGGGTTCGCTGGCCCAATGGTGAGCAGAAAGAAAAACACCGACACGAAAAACATGGTGGCCATGGCCCAACCCACCATGGGATCTGTCATCTTGTGTCGATACTTGAACGCAACACCCACAGTGAGACCAGTGAGCACCAATGTCCACAACAAAATGGAACCTTCTAGTGCGCTCCAAATTGCGGTGAAGTTATACAACGCAGGTGTGCTGCGCGAGCCAACTTTCTGCACATAATCCAACGTGAAGTCACGCGTGATGAGTGCGTACTCCATGAAAGCGAATGCACCGATTCCGGCTGCCAATGTGAGCCATGCAAATCGTGGGACCAATCGCAACACACGAGCATCGTTGTTGCGCGTGCCCGAGATGGCCGCGAACATTCCAAACACTGCACCCACTAGCCCCACAATGAGGGCAGCGCGACCGAGTGGACCCGCTACTCCTGTGGCGCCGAGCACGCGTTTGCCTCTTCTTCAGATTCTTCGAGACGATCCGAGTTCTTTTCCACGTACTGGTTGGAGTGCTTCACTTCAATGCGGTCGCCATCGAACATGTCTCCACTCACGCGACCATGCACCACCACGGGAATGCATTCTTGAAACACTCCACCTGGGTCACCTTGATACTTCACAGTGAGAGTCTTTTCATTGAATGAAATGTCGAAACGGGTTTCGCCGTCAACTTTTTTCAATGACCCTTCGTCCACTACGCCTTGTACGCGAATTCGACGGGTGTCATCACAACCATCGCGAACACCAATTTCATCAACGTTGCAGTAGTAGTCAATTGCGCTGGTGAGAAACTGCGTGACCACCACGCCACCACCCACAACAGCCAACGCAACAATCACCATGGGAGCCCAACGACGCTTGCGTGCTGGTGCCGCGCCGGTGTCACCTGTGCGTGGTGTTAAGTCCACGGCATTTCCTCACGCGTCGCGTGTTCGGCCAACTTCTTGCCACGACGAATCATCCACACGGCGTAAGAAATAACAGCCGCCGCGGTCAACACCCAACTACCAATGATGAAGCCTGCGTCTTCCATTACACCGTTGCCTCACTACGACGCGCATCGATTGCTGCGTCAAGTCCACGATCTGCAACGGTGTCTTCCAACATCAATCCGCGTTGACGATGCAACAACAGCCACACAAACATCGCACTAAACGTGACGAGGCCCAAGAACAGCGAGAACAACATGAGTCCGTCCATGTGAACATCGGTTCCGCCAGTCGCCACGGTTGCTTCTTGATGCAATGAACGCCATAAACGAACACTGAAATGCACGAGTGGAATTTCCAAGATGGCAAGCAATGCCAATACGGCCGAGCGTCGAGCGCGTTGACGATGCGTTCCGCCCAAGCGACGCACAGCCAAGTATCCGATGTAGGTAATAAAGAGGAACGCTGTGCTGGTGAGACGTGCATCCCACACCCAATAGGTTCCCCAGCTGAGGCGACCCCACAAACTTCCTGTCACCAACGACACTGCAACGAACAACACGCCAATTTCTGCGCTTGCTCCAGCCACGCGATCCCACGCCAACGAACGATTGCGGTTCGACAAATACACACCAGAGCACACCGCGGTGAGAATGAACGCGATGTAGGCCACCCAAATAGAAGGAACGTGGGTGTACATAATTCGTACCGAGCTGCCCTGATCGCGATCTTCAGCGGAAAACACCAAGCCGAACAATGCGAGCGCTACTGACAACACCAGCACAACAACACCGAGGCGGCGAGTAGCGGGAGTGCCGGTGCCGCGCTGGGGGGTCACGGCTGATTCCACGGGCTCAAGTCTTACCTGCCAAAGCGGTCAAGGGAAATCGGTAGGGGCAGATGTGACCGATTCGTTGGCGGCAGTTCAGCCTGTAGGACTCCGTGGCGGGCGTGAGGGTTATTCATCCACCAAGGGCCCAAAGGCCACTGAACCCACGGCGGCGAACAGAACGGCAAATACCAGCAACAGCCCCACCCAGGGCCAGCCCTCTGACACCGTTGCTCCCCCGCTCTGGAATGCCGATTCCGTGGCACGGGTCGCCCCAATAAGAACTGGTGCCACCACAGGCAACAACAACAAGGGCAACAGGGTTTCGCGACCCCGCACACCAGCGGCCAGCCCGCCGTACAAGGTGCCCACGCATGCCAGCCCCACCGTGGCCACCACCACCGTGACCGCCAGTAGTCCGAGGCCAGCTGCAGAAAGTTCCACCGCGTACAACACCACTGCGGTGAACACCAACACCACTTCTAACACCAATAACTGTGCGGCCAATGCAAGTGACTTACCAAGGAAGATTGCGCCGGGATCAACACCTGCTACGCGCAATGCATCTAACGCACCATCGGCAGTTTCCACCGCGAATGATCGTTGAATGACCACCAACATGGAGAACAAGGTGGCGAGCCACACCAAACCAGGTGCAACGCGTTGCAGAATTCCTTCGTTGTCAAGTGCGAAGGCGAAGAGCACCATAACAATCGCTGCGAATGGAAGAACCTGGTTGACAAGAATGCGACTGTTCCATTCAATGCGCAAATCTTTACGAGCAACAGAGCGCAGTACCCGCAGGCGTACTGACGATGATCGAGTTGATGATGCCGTGGTCATTGCACACCACCGTCACGCGCAGTGCTGTTGTGTGCGCCACCACCATCAATAGTGATGACACGTGTTGCTAACCCTGCGGTGCGTTCACTTTCATGGCTTGCCAACATCACTGTTGCGCCGGCATGTGTTGCTGCACGCAACAGGTCATCCAATTCGTCTCGGCCTGCTGCATCTAATCCTGCATGTGGTTCGTCGAGCAGCCACACTTCTGCGCGACGCACAATCAAACTGGCAAGTGCAGTACGACGCCGTTGACCAGCCGACAACTGACTTGCAGTCACCGAAGACAACCTTCCATCAAGTCGCATGCGCGCCATTGCACTAGTGACTTCGTCGCGCGTTGCGCCCACCGTGCTTGCCCAGAACTCAATGTTCTGTTTCACCGTGAGGTCTAAGTACAAACCGTTTTGATGACCCAGTAATCCCACACGTGAACGGATGTCCTCACGTTGAGTAGAAAGATCCTTTCCCAACACTGTTCCTGAACCGCGCTCAATGGGTAACAGCCCGGCACACACACGCAACACCGATGTCTTGCCTGCTCCGTTTGGCCCTTGCAACAGCGCAATATCGCCGCGCTGTACGTTCAACGACACTCCAGCGAGTGCGGGGAAACCGCCGAGCACAGCCACCACATTGTTGAGCTCGATCACGGTATTCATGCGGTCTTCACGCTAGTGAACGCCAGACAACACCAACAACGCACAAGTAGGGTGAATGTGTGACAACACAGGAATCAGCACCAAATACGGCAAAACGACGCCGACTTGATGTTGTTCTGGGCATTGTTGGCAAAGCGCTCATCACTATTGGCACATTGATGTTGCTGTTCGTTGCCTACCAACTATGGGGCACAGGTCTTGCAGAAATGCGCGCACAAGACGACCTGAAGCAGCAGTTCACATCACAAGCACCAGCAATCCCCACCTATGGCGATGCAGTCACCCGGATTGAAATTGATTCCATCGGCGTCGACAAGATTGTTGTTGCCGGCGTTGACTACAAAGCGCTGGAAAAAGGGCCGGGGCTGTTTGACGGCTCTCCACTACCTGGCCAATTGGGCAACGTTGCAATTGCCGGGCATCGCACGTCGTATGGCGCACCATTCTCACGTGTGAACGAACTTGATGTTGACGACGAGATTGTGTTGACACGCGGCGGCACCACATACACCTACCGCGTGGTGAAAAAGCCCTTCATTGTGACCCCAGCAGATGTTGAAGTAGCCAAAACGCTGGACGACACCATCGCAGAACTCACATTGGTGTCGTGTCATCCGAAATGGACATCACAAAATCGCATCATTGTGAAAGCAGTTCTGGATTCAGAAACCACACCTGCACCGCCCACCGTGTATGAACCGCCCACTACTCCTGCGGTCACTGCATTTAGTGCGGGTTGGTTCCATGACACCGACGCAATTCCCGGAGCAGTGCTGTGGGCGCTGTTATGTGTGGCCCTCGCCGTTGTTGCAGCAGTGCTTGTGCGCCGAGGTCGCAACAAGTGGCTGGTGTACGGCATCGCCACTGTGTTTTTCCTGCCCACATTGTTTGTGTTTTTCGGCTATCTCACACGTCTCATCCCCGCAAACGTGTAGTACAAGAGTCCTTCATCGTTGGTGACAATGGTGACAGTGTCTAGCCAATATCGCCACACGCACGCATTCGGCGTACCCTGTCACCTATGAACTCCCCCGCTCATGACCCCGTTCGTGAACGTCGCAAAAAAATTGCACACCTGAACTTGTTGGCCAACCGCATTGGGTATTTGTTGTGGGCACTGGCCATAAGTTGTTTCGTGATGGCATTTGCATTCGGCTTCAAAGGCCCACTTGTCACTGCCGTGATTGTTCTTCTCGTGGCGGGATCAATTCTTTTGGCCCCGTCCATCATTATTGGATATGCCGTGAAAGCTGCTGAGCGAGACGACCGAGAAAAAGGTCTCTAGCAATGTCTCACACTGACCGTCGCGATCAAATTTTGGAAGTAGCACTGACTGCTTTTTCTGCGCGCGGTTATCACAACACATCAATGAACGATATCGCTGAGGCAATGTCTCTTACTAAGCCGGTGCTGTATCAATACTTTGATTCGAAGCGTTCGTTGTATTTGGAACTGTTACATCACGTAGGTGCACAACTTGTGAGTGACGTCACCAATGCAGTCAGTGGAAGTTCAGACCCACGCGAGCAAACAGAACGCGGAATGATTGCCTATTTCACATGGGTGCACACCAATCGCACCGCATTTGCATTGTTGTTTGAAAGCAGCGAACGCGTTGATGAAGAATTCGCCGACATCGTAAGCGAGTTTGAAGATGCTGCTGCTCGCGCAATTTCGCCCTTCATTGCAGTCGATGCACCCGAAGACAACTTGTACACATTCGCAATTGGACTTGTGGGAATGGCCGAAGCGGTCAGCCGTCAAGTCATGAAGAATGGGCGCGAGTTCAACCCCGAAGAAATTGGCCGTTCAGTTGCTGGTCTGGCGTGGGCCGGATTGCGTTCGCTGGGTCAGTCGCGCAACGACCAACCGCGGTAACCCGCCACAAAACCAACGTTCTGCAAAATCTGAATTGCGGGATGGTCAGGTGATGCCGAATCACCATCAATCTTGCGCACTTCTGCTCCACGACGGCGGCCGTCTTTCACTAACGACACCAGTGCTTCTGCCCATGATGTGTCTGTTGTGTAGTTAGGGAATGTGACCAAGTGATACGAACGCGGATCGAACCACACCAACGGTTCACCGTTTGACAACACCACCACTGCTCCCGCACTACGCGTGGGCCGACCCATGGTGAGTGGCCAGGCCAATGTTGCGCCGAACGGTTGTGCCGGGTCTGTTGCTGCAAGAACTACTGGTGCGGGCGCATCGTCAGGGTGCAGATCAATATCGGCGGCGTTGCGAGCATCGCGCAAACGATCAACTGCTCCGGGCAAAGCAAATTGTGCAGCACCCAAACCGTCGACGAAGTATCCGCGACGCACTTGACCGCGCTCTTCCATTGTTTTCAAAATGCCATACACGCCAGCAAAGCCACCGACTGCGCCGTCGGCCAAGACTGCTTCACGCGTGACAACACCGTGACGTTCCAACAATTGAATTGCCAACGCATGCGATGCCTCGGTAGGCGTGGGAGGTGGTTCTAACAACGGCGCCACCAAACTCCAACGGCCAGCACCTGTTGGCGGACCAATGCGAGTGAGTCGACCAGGGCGTGGGCGTGCGTTTCGTCCGTGCACACGCGGTGCGGTGCGGCCAGACGATGCTTTGCCACCAGCAATCATTGCGCGAAGAGGCGCAAACGTGTCGTTGGTGACCTGACCTGCCCACACCAAATCCCACAAAGCGGCTAACACTTCGGAATCGGTTGCGTGTGGTGCGGCTGCACGTAGTTGTGAGAAGAACATTGCTCCGCGCGTTTGTAGTGCCAGACGAATTGCGTCGTGAATGTCACCCGTTGGTGATTCAGGCCATTCCATTGCAGGAGCAAGCAGTGCCAACTGATCTGCGAAGAACAACCGAATGCGGCCGTCACTTGCGCCCAATGCACCAGCACCCACCCACACCAGTTCTCCAGCGGCGCACAATTCATCGAGGTCGCTGATTTTGTACCCCCGAACACGCAACGGGAGGATGTCGCTCTCAAGCGACGATGCCACTAAAGCACTTCCTTGCAGCACACCTAATGCCGAAACCAATGCATCGGCACCGCGTTGTGGTGACACCACTCCATGCCACGCCGGCAAGAAACGCGCCAACGCAGCGTGTTCAACAGGCTCTACTTCTTTGCGCAACGCAGCAAGCGAACGACGACGTAGTTGTCGCAACACATCGGCATCACACCACTCACGCTCGGTTCCTGATGGGCGGAACTCACCGCGCACCATGCGACCTTCTGCCTCTAACTGATCACACACCGCAATCACACGTTCAGCGGGAACTCCGAAGTGTGCGGCGGCATCGTGTGTCACATATGGACCGTGCGAGCGTGCATATCGCGACACCAAGTGCATCAACGGTTGTTGCACAGGGTCGGTGAATGCTGCAGGTAACCCCAGCGGCAACGCGCACCCCAAGCCATCGCGATACAGAGCTGCGTCTTCAGCAGCAATGAGGCGCTCTTCACCTGCCACCACAACTGTGATGACTCGGCGTTCACGAATAAGTTCGTCGATCCATTCAAAAGCAGGACCATCGGTGCGTTGTGCAATTCCTTCCCGAGTGACGTCACCAATTCGGCGCAACACATCGTGAATTTCATCGCGGCTCTTTGCACGGCGGTGACCCACCAAGCACTGCAATTCAAGTTCAAGGTCGGTTAAGACATCGGCATCAAGAAGCTCGCGTAATTCTTCGGCACCCAAGAGCGAATTCAATAAGTCGCGGTCAAGCGACAATGCAGCAGCTCTGCGCTCTGCCAATGGAGCGTCACCTTCATACATGAACGCTGAAATCCAATTGAACGACAAACTTTGCGCGAACGGCGATGCCTTTGGTGTGTCAACATTGACAACACGAATGGCGCGCGAGCGAACCTTTGTTAACACCTCGCACAATGCCGGCACATCAAAGACGTCTTGCAAACACTCACGACTTGTCTCCAACAAAATGGGGAAAGTGGGGTATTTTGCCGCCACCGATAACAAGTTTGCGGCGCGTTGACGTTGTTGCCACAGTGGTGTGCGTTGATCGGGTCGGCGTCGCGGCAACAGCAATGCTCTGGCTGCACATTCGCGGAAACGCGCCGCAAACAAACTGCTGGTGGGCACGGCCGCCATGACAATCTCGCGCACTTCATCGGGATCCATGATGATGTCGTCAGCAGAAATGGAATCGACCGACTCAGGCAAGCGCAGAACGATGCCATCGTCGCTCCACATGACTTCTACATTCATGTCTAAGCGTTGACCAAGACGTTGTTCAATTGCCATGGCCCACGGAGCATGAACTGGTGTGCCGAATGGTGAGTGAATGCACACGCGCCAGTCACCAATTTCATCGCGGAAGCGTTCCATTACAATGGTGGTGTCGTCAGGAACTACACCTGTTGCCTCTGCTTGCTCTGCCAAATAGGTAACAACATTGTGTGCAGCGAACGCATCGAGTTGATGGTGCTTCATTAAGCGTTCCATTGCGGCAGCTTCGTCTAAGCCACGCATCTCGCGAATGAATTCACCTAATGCCTTGCCCAATTCCACTGGACGACCCAATGAATCACCGCGCCAAAACGGCATCTTTCCGGGCTGACCTGGTGCGGGCGTCACCACTACGCGTTCAAACGTGATGTCTTCAATTCGCCATGTACTGGCGCCCAACAAGAAGGTTTCGCCGGGACGCGACTCGTACACCATCTCTTCGTCTAGTTCGCCAACGCGCGTGCCGTCGGGCAAGAAGACTCCAAATAGTCCGCGATCGGGAATGGTGCCACCGTTGGTGACTGCTAGGCGTTGTGCACCATCGCGTGCACGCAATGTGCCAGCAACACGATCCCACACAATGCGAGGACGCAGTTCAGAAAATTCCTCGCTGGGATAACGGCCCGATAACAAATCAAGCACATTGGTGAACACAGCGTCATCAAGTTCTGCATACGCAGCGCAACGCCGCACCATGGCCGCTACTGCATCAACAGTTGTTTCGCCTGTAATAGCAACATGGGCCACGATGTGTTGCGCCAATACATCTAACGGTTGACGCAAATAACGAGTTGTTTCAATCTTCCCGTCCAACATGTGGCGCACCACAACAGCGGTTTCCAATACATCGTGTCGATGCTTCGGATAAATGGTGCCAATGCTTGCTTCGCCCACACTGTGACCCGCTCGACCAATTCGCTGTAATCCCCTGCTAATTGCACCGGGAGACTCCACTTGAATCACTAAGTCGACCGCGCCCATGTCGATACCCAGTTCCAAACTGCTGGTGGCAACAATGGCACGCAATTTGCCGCGCTTCAATTGATCTTCAATTACAACACGTTGTTCACGCGCCAGCGATCCGTGGTGTGCTTTAACTAATTCGTCAGTGACCAACCCTGTGTCGGGATGAACACCAATTCCCTGTTCGGCCGCAAGTTCATTGATGTGCGCCGCGAGTCGTTCGGCTTGTCGACGCGCGTTACAAAAGATGATGGTGGAACGATGCTGCAGAATCTGTTCGAGAATGCGCGGATACACACTGGGCCAAATACTGCTGCGTCGTGGCGCAAGAGCTGCCGT
>CAZCZM010000042.1:0-12093 GCA_964503445.1 uncultured Bifidobacterium sp. | reverse complement strand
TCTGCGGTGGCAAACCCTTGACGCTTGCTAACGCGTCGAACAATTGCGAACAACACGTCAAAGACGGGAACGCCAAGAATGATTAATGGAATCGCAATTGGTGCCAAGAAGAAATATGTCTGGCCACTGAAGGCTTGTGTGGTGGGATCGGCACGTCCCCCAACAACACTTGTGGACACAGCCACTAAGAAGCCCAACAAATAGGCACCACCATCACCCATAAAGATGCTGGCTCCGTTGAAATTGAACGGCAAGAACCCAAGACACACGCCAACAGTGATGATGGCAACCAATGGGCCGATGTTTGGTTCCGACAACAAACCCAAACCCGACAAATGCCGCGAGTAAACAAAGAATGCAAGTGAACCAATTGCAACAATGCCTGCGGCAAGACCGTCTAAGCCATCAATCAAGTTGACAGCTTGAGTCATGGCCAGCAACCACACCACCGTCACAATGGGAACCCAGTCGCTTGACAACTGAAGCACTCCAAGAAATGGAATTCGGAAATAGAACATGGTGACGCCGAACCACACCAGCACCATTCCCGTTGCAATGGTTGCCACCACTCGTGCTGGCGCAGAAATTTCGCGCACATCGTCAATGACGCCTACAACAAGAATGACCGTTGCACCAAGCAAGACTCCGACAATCTCACTGTTGCCGATGAAGAGACCCTCGAATCGATCCATGCGCCATGCAAGTGCGAGAGCCACAACAACACCAGCGAACATTGCGATACCGCCAACATCGGGCGTGGGCACTGTGTGCACTTTTCGTTCGCTGGGCATTGCCACCCAATTCTTCGCGCGCGCAAATGAACGGACGAGAGGCGTAGTGAGGCCAGTCACCAACATGGCGCATGCACCAATGATGAGATAGCCGGTTGTGTCTCCCATTACACCGTGAGCCTACGAGAGATACCGAATGCGTGCTGAAACTAGAACGGCTTCGGATACACGGGGAATTTGGCGCATAGATCAGCAACTTTTGCCCTGACCTCTGCGACGCGACTCGCGTCATCACGATGCCGAAGCGCCTCTGCAATCAATGACGCAATGACGGGCATCTCTGCTTCCTTCATACCCTGGGTTGTCACGCTTGGCGTTCCGATTCGCACACCAGATGTCACGAATGGGCTACGTGGGTCGTCGGGAACTGTGTTCTTGTTCAGCGTGATGCCCGCCTCATCAAGAACCAACTGTGCAACCTTTCCAGTGCACTCTGCATCGAAGGGCCGAAGGTCAACCACCATTAAGTGGTTATCAGTTCCGCCACTGACCAATCGGAAGCCTTCACTTGCCAGCGCAGACGCCAACGCGGCTGCGTTCTTCACAATCTGATGTGCGTATTCCTTGAACGACGGGTCAAGCGCTTCACGGAAGGCAACAGCTTTCGCAGCGATGACATGTTCAAGTGGGCCACCTTGGCTTCCTGGGAAAACCGCTTTGTCAATTGCTTGTGCATGCTCTGCCTTCGACAAGATGCATCCGCCACGTGGACCACGCAAAGTTTTGTGCGTGGTGAACGTGACCACATCTGCATATGGAACCGGATTCGGATGTGCACCACCTGCCACCAACCCTGCCAAGTGAGCAATGTCGAACATCAACAATGCACCAACTTCGTCGGCAATCGCTTTGAACGGTTCTGGATCTAATCGACGTGGATAACTGGTTGTTCCAGCAACAATCATCTTGGGACGGTGCTTCAGAGCAAGTTCGCGAACATTGTCAAAGTCAATACGCTCATCACCTGGCGTCACTCCATACGACTTGAAGTCGTACAAAATTCCACTGGCGTTCACCGGTGAACCATGCGTGAGGTGTCCACCATGATCAAGACTGAGGCCCAAGATGGTGTCGCCTGGGTTCAGTAATCCCAAATAGACCGCCATGTTGGCACTGGCACCCGAGTGTGGTTGCACATTCGCGTGTTCTGCACCGAACAGCTCCTTGATGCGCGAGATTGCAAGCGCTTCGATCTCGTCAACGTGAATGTTGCCGCCGTAGTAGCGCTTGCCGGGATACCCCTCGCTGTACTTATTGGTGAGAATTGACCCAGTGGCTTTCATCACCGCTGGCGACGTGAAGTTCTCACTGGCAATCAACTGCAAACCAGTTGTTTGACGAATGCGCTCCTGTTCAAGAAGTGCAAAAACCTCGGTATCGGGATTGGTGTCTGAGGGGAATGGCATCAGTTGCTCGCTTCTTGTTGCTCGATGTCGGCCAACTGCGCGACGCGGCGCTCGTGTCGTCCGGCTTCGAAGGGGGTGGATAAGAACGTGGCCAGAATTTCTTCGGCTAAACCTTCGCCAACAACACGCGCACCCATGGAGAGAACGTTTGCGTTGTTGTGCGCACGCGCCATGCGAGCGGTGTACAAGTCATTGCACAACGCTGCGCGAACACCACGAACTTTGTTTGCTGCCAACTGCTCGCCTTGACCACTTCCGCCCAACACAATTCCCATGTCGGCTTGGCCGTCGCGCACACGTCGACCCACGGCAGCACAAATTGGCGGATAGTCACAACTCTCGGTGGAGTGGGTTCCCATGTCGTCCACGTCGTGGCCTTGATTGGTGAGCAACTCGATGAGATGTTGTTTCAGGGTGTACCCAGCGTGATCGGCACCAATTGCAATACGAGACATTTCTTCAGAGTAGTAGGGGCACCCCTCTGGCGACCTAGCGTCTGAGACATGACACTTGACCCACGCACCCCTGTTCTCATTGGTACTGGCCAGTTCGTCCAGCGAGCCGAGGGTCTAGACGATGCTCGCGATCCCGTTGCCCTGATGGTGGATGCCATTCGTTTGGCATGCGATGACGCGGGGATTCCCGTGGGAACGCATCATCCAGACGCCATACGTGTCGTCAGTCTTTTGTCATGGAAGTACGGAAACCCCGCAGAACTCATTGCGAATGACCTTGGCCTGTCTCCGCGTGAGACGGGCTACTCGGCCATGGGCGGAAACACTCCACAAACCTTGGTGAACTCTGCATGTCGCCAAATTCAGGCTGGTGAACTTGACTACGTCATCTTGACAGGCGGCGAAACCACTCGCACCCGTGCGCGCTATCGCAAGGCCGGTATCGAGCCAAATTGGCGCACCACCAACTCTGAGCCGGTCTTGGTGTCTGAGGACTTGCAAATGAACATGCAAGCAGAAATCGATCGCAAGATTGTCATGCCCATTCAGATTTACCCCATGTTTGAAACCGCACTTCGCGCCCAAGCAGGACGATCAATTCAAGAGCACCAAGTCCACATCAGCGAACTGTGGTCACGTTTCAGCGCCGTTGCTGCAACGAATCCGTATGCATGGTCTCAGAAAAAGTACACAGCCGAAGAAATTCGAACACCAACTCCAAACAATCGAATGATTGGTTTCCCCTACACCAAGTTCATGAACTCGAACAACGATGTCGACATGTCGGCAGCATTGTTGCTGTGCTCGGTAGAAAAAGCTGAACTCATGGGAGTACCCCGTGAAAAGTGGATCTTCCCTCACTCTGGCAGCGACGCACATGAGCATGCATTCGTCTCTCATCGTCACCACTTCTACGACACGCCCGCAATCGAATTAGCTGGACGACGCGTACTGGAACTTGCAGGGCTCAGCATCAATGACATTGACATCGTTGATTTGTACTCGTGTTTCCCTGCTGCGGTGCAACTAGGTGCGAAGTCATTGGGACTCGACCTGAACTCGCAGTTAACACGCACCGGTGGACTCCCTTTTGCAGGTGGCCCATGGAACAACTACGTCATGCACGCCATTGCCACCGTGGCAACAGAGTTACGAAACGGAATTGGCACAACCGGCTTGGTCTGGGCAAATGGTGGATACACCACAAAACATGCATTTGGTGTGTATTCCACACAACCTCCTGCCCGCGAATTCCAGTACGACTATCCGCAAGCCCAGATTGACGCATTGCCCAGTAGAACTCTTGCAACACCCACAGAAGCAGCAGGCGAAGCGACAGTGGAGGCATATTCAGTCATGCACGACCGTGACGGCAATCCTGAACGTTCCATCGTGTCGTGCTTGCTCGCCGATGGTCGTCGCGCATGGGCTGACACCACCGATGTTGCCATTGGTCGCGACATGTGTCAGAACGAATGGGTGGGCACAACCGTTCGACTTGATGCCTCGGGTACCCTTCTCGCGTGAGCGATACCTTCCCTCGGCAATACGCACGCACTCAACGGCTGACCGCCGGCGAACCGCGCAATTTCACCTGCGCACCAGATGGTTCGCGCATTGTGTTTGCACGATCACACTCTGGTTCGGACTCAGTGAACTCACTATGGGTTCTTGACACAGCAACAGGTGAAGAACACGAGATTCTGAATCCACGAAATATTGCGACAGACATCAATCACCTCACACCTGAAGAGATTCGACGGCGTGAGCGAGCTCGCGAAGGCGCCGGAGGCGTTGTCACGTATGCAACTGATTCAGCAGTCACCCGCGCAGTCACCGTGCTGGGCGGACTTGTGGTTGTTGTCAACATTGTGAACGCAGAGGTGTCGGTTCCCAACATCGCACCGGGCGTGTTCGATGTACGCCTCTCCCCTGACGGAAACACCATCTCATTTGTGCGCGGTCGGGCGTTGTGCATTGCAGACCTCAACGGCAACGAGCGCGTGATTGCAAGCGATGACGACGAGTTCGTGTCATGGGGCTCAGCTGAATTCATTGCAGCTGAAGAGATGGGGCGAATGCGCGGATATTGGTGGTCGCCCGATTCGCGCAGTATTGCCGCGTGTCGTGTCGACGTTCGCAATGTTCCCGTGTGGCACATCGCCGACCCTGCACATCCAGATCGCCCAGCAGATGAACACCGATACCCCGCAGCGGGCTCAACAAACGCTTCAGTGACGTTGCACATTCTTGATGTTTCCCAACACACCAATACAGATGTTGTTCTTGATGGTGAGTGGGAGTACCTCAACTCGGTGTCGTGGAACACGGGCGGATTCATCGCACAAACACAAGCGCGACATCAACGACGTGTTGACATTCATCGCATTGACCCAACAACTGGTCAATCAACCATCGTTGCAACCGACACAGACGACGCATGGGTTGAACTTGTGCCTGGTGTCCCCACAACTCTGTCGTCAGGCACCTTGATTACGGTTGCTGATCGCGAAGACGCACGACGACTTATGGTTGACGGCTCTTCCGTGACGCCATCACATCTTCAAGTTCGCACTGTTGTCTCCGTTGCAGATCAGATTGTGTTTATTGCCAACCACAAGGACACCCCTTGGGTGCATGATGCGTGGTCGTACACAGTGTCCACATCGCATCTGCAACAACTCACTCATTCGGACGGGGTTGTCTCCGCATCAGGCCATGCCTCACTCCTGGTTCTACGCACTTCCACTCTCACCTCGGAACGAGCCGAGTTTTCAGTAGCGAATTCCCACATTCGCATTACCTCACATGCAGAGACGCCACTCGTCGACCCCAACGTGCGTATTGTCACCGTTGGCCCACGAAAGATTCCTGTCGCAATTGTGACTCCTCGCGATGGTCTCACTACAACGCTTCCTGTTTTGTTTGACCCATACGGCGGGCCCCACGCACAACGTGTGGTGGCTTCTCGTAACGCGTACGCATCATCGCAATGGTTTGCTGATCAAGGATTTGTTGTTGTCGTCGCCGACGGCATCGGCACCCCTGGAAAAGGAAGCGCATGGGAACGCGGCGTTCTCAACGACTTAGCTCAAGTGGTGCTTGACGACCAAGTGGAAGTTGTTCACGCACTGTCAGAACTTGAACCCCGAGCAGACATCAACCGAGTGGGAATTCGTGGATGGAGTTTCGGCGGCTATCTGTCAGCACTGGCAGTTCTTCGACGTGGAGATGTCTTCCACGCGGCAATTGCTGGCGCGCCAGTAACAGAGTGGCGCCTCTACGACACTCACTACACCGAGCGATACTTGGGAAATCCTCGTGTTGATGCTGCGCCATATGACGCAACATCGCTTCTCCACGACGCCCACACATTGGAACGACCCCTGCTTCTCATTCATGGTCTTGCCGATGACAACGTTGTTGCCGCACACACTCTGCAATTGTCTTCAGCACTTCTTGCTGCAGGCAAGCATCATGAAGTCTTGCCACTCTCAGGAGTAACTCACATGACTCCGCAAGAAGAAGTTGCAGAAAACCTTCTCCTTCATCAACTCACTTTTCTAAAGAACGCATTAGCGAAATAAACGTGTTCCCCTACCGAGGGGCGCGCGCAGATGTGAACCGGGGAAACCCAGTGAGATCGTTGTGCGTTATGACATCGTCAAGCCCATCGTGTTCACATAGTGAGCGCACAGCATCAGCCTGGGTGCGGCCCATCTCCACAATGAACAAACCACCCGGTGCTAACCACTCTTTCGCGTGACGTGTCAGAGTGCGAATGTCGTCTAGCCCATCGCTTCCCGCAAACAATGCGCTGTGTGGTTCATAGCGAAGAACACTTTCTTCTACCTGAGGGTCACCCATTTCTATGTACGGTGGATTGCTCACGATTGCCGTGAACATGCCTCTCATCTCTATTGGCAACGCATCCCACCATGACCCGTGTGCGAAGCGTGCACCAGCTGCGGGTCGCCCAATTCCTGCTGCATTTGCGCGCGCAACATCGAGTGCGTCCTGGGATGCATCGGTCATCCACACTTCCACCGAACCAATTGGCAACTCGTGCAATAACGACAAGCCGATTGCACCCGAACCAGTACCCAAGTCAGCAATAACAATGGGGGTTGACGCGCCATTCACATGTTGCAACACGTAGTCAACGATGAGCTCAGTCTCTGGTCGCGGAATGAGTACGCGCGAGTCAACCATGAGATCAAGATGACGAAACGCCCAACGCCCCATCACATATTGCACGGGCTCGCCATCAAGCACGCGCCGCACCATGGAATCAAGATGAATGCCTGATCGTGCGGACACCAATTCATCTTGAATGCTGTCGAACTCCGCCGCGTCACATCCGCTAGCTGTTTCACATAACCATCGTGCGACATGTCGTTCACCCAAAATGTCAGCGGTATTCGCCCACAGTTGGCGCCATGTAATTGTGTGTGGTGGATTAGCCATGGTCGGCTAGTTGCCGTGCACGCAAGTCTGCTGACAACGCATCGATCACGGGATCAAGTTCGCCACTGAGCGCTGCCTGCAATTGATACAGCGTGAAGCCAATGCGGTGATCTGTAATGCGATTTTCTTTGTAGTTGTAGGTACGGATTTTTTCTCCGCGACCGCCACCGCCAATTTGCGCACGTCGCTCGGCTGATGCGGCCGCTTCCTGCTCTTCTTGACGCAGTTTCAACAAGCGTGACCGCAGAACAGTCATTGCACGTGCTCGGTTCTGCAACTGACTGCGCTCATCTTGCATGGCAACAACCAATCCGGTGGGTTTGTGAGTAATACGCACTGCGGAGTCGGTTGTATTGACGTGCTGACCACCAGCACCCGATGCGCGATATACGTCAATCTGCAGATCGTTCATGTCAATCTCAACGTCGACCTCTTCCGCTTCAGGCATCACAGCAACTGTTGCAGACGATGTATGAACACGGCCCTGCGCTTCTGTTGCAGGAACACGCTGCACTCGGTGTGGCCCACCCTCAAAACGAAGACGACTCCACGCATCGTCGCCCTTAAACATGAGTGTTGCTTGGTTGACACCGCCCATTTCAGAATCATCTACTTGGATGGTCTCGACCTGCCACCCCCGCTTGGACGCATATGACAAGTACATCTCCATGAGGTCACGTGCAAACAGGTTTGCCTCTTCGCCGCCCTCGGCGCCACGAATTTCCATGATGACGTTTTTGCCATCGTTGGGGTCTGGCGGCAACAGCAGAACCTTCAGAAGTTCTTCAAGTTCTTCAACCTTGGCATCGGCAGCATTTGCTTCGTCGCGAAATGCATCGCGTTCCTCGCCCGACGTTTCTGCCATTAATTCTTTTGCTGCTTCAGCATCACCTTTGGCTTCTCGTAAGTCACGGATGCACTGAATAAGTGGTGTGAGTTGCTTGTACTTGCGAGACGCTTCGCGAAGACGATTTTGGTCGCCCAGCACTTCGGGACTACCCAGGCTGACTTCAAGCTCGATGTACTCGCGCTCAATTGAAGCAAGCCGGTCATTCATAGGGTTACAGGTTAGGGCTGAACGTGCGTTGTTTAGTCGTCTTTACGAACTGCTTGAAACACAAAAGACCCACTTGATGGCAGATAATCAACCTTGCCGTATGTCTTCCATCGACTTTTCTCGTAACCCTCTCCGTAGACGAGACCTTTGCGTTGATCAACCTCAGGTGACTCGACTGTTTTGCCGAGTGTGCGACCGTCATCAATGTCCACCCATTCCCAATCACACATGTTTGGCCCACTCCACTTGTGGGCGAAGAACCCACCGTAGAGAGATCCACCAGACTCTCTTCTGTCTCCATAGGTCACAAAGAAATCCAAAATTCCATCATTTGTAAAGTCATGTGTGTAGACCTTCAGAGGTTGTTGACCTTTTCCGCCCTGCAAACGTCGCGAATCGTCGTGCCACTTCACGCCATCCCACCAATAAAAGGTCAGACTTCCTTCGGTAATCAACATTGCGTGGACACCGCAGTCACCTTTTGAAATTGCAGAAACGTCAACCACAGCAAAAGACTTCACAAACTTGTTCCACGCCTTTTGAGCAGCACCCTTTGGCCACGCGACAGTTGTTGATACGTCCGGCACCGTTGCAGTTGTTGTGGTTGCAACGACATCTGATTGTGATGCACACGCCGATAAGGAACATGCCAGAAGTGCGACGGGGAGCACGCGTTTCATAGCGGTTCCAAAATTACGCCATTCATCACGTAGAACGGCGGAATTACTTAGACAACTGCGTCAATTGTTGCAAAGCGCACTGGAAGCAGTGACTGCTCAGCCATGTACCGAATTGACTCGGTGATGTCTTGTGCACGAGACGCAACAACAACATGTGAAGCGTTATGCATATGTGCAGCATCGACTGCAAAACACACAACGTCAAGATCTATTCCGTTGACGAATGTGACAGCAACCGACTGACCATCTGCGTCGCCAAGGGCAACACACGGAACCGCATCTTTCACATTTGTTCGTTTCACAGGAGGATTCGCAGCAAGCAATTCTGAGCAGCCGACAATTGAAGGATTCATGAGTGCATGCCAGCGATGCAGTCGTTCTGCACCGAACTGATTAAACGGATGCACCATTGCTCCAGGCTGACGATGAATCGCAACAGCATCAATAACAGTTCGCAATGCTTCTTCGGTGGGCATGTCGCCGTGCACCATGGCAAAGGCTTCTCGGTCGTTCACACCCATACCCACTTCAAGCCTTGCCTCACCAGTAACGGAATCATCAACAACGCGACACATTTCTAAGCCACGTACTTCACCCACAACGATTCCATGCTCAACGACGGCGTCAGCTCCTGACGAAGAAATCAATGGCATCAACGCACGATGAGATTCTTTGGCGTCCACCTGGTCAAGATGCGGTTCAACGACTGCCGGCAACAATGATTTTTCGTTCACGTGCCACACGGTGATATCGGCACGAAAATGCGACGCACGGCGCGCTAGTAATCCAGAATCTCGTTCCACCAATACGTGCATCGGAAGAGGAAAACGACGAGCCCACGCCATGGCAGGCCCTAAAGCGCGTGTGGCGTCACCATCGATAAGCACCCACACTGCATCCGACATGACAAATGCCGCACCCAACGAAAAAACTTCGGGCGTTCCCTCGGGATCTGATTGCAACCCCAGATGCTCGCGCACAAGAGCGCGCAGTTTCAGAGAGAGCAGTCGAGACCGACGCTCTGCGTCGGCAGACAATTAGTCCTTCTTTGCGGGAGCGTTCTTACGAGCGCCGTAACGCTTGTTGAATCGCTCAACGCGTCCACCGGTGTCGACCAACTTTTGCTTGCCGGTGTAGAACGGGTGGCACTCGTTGCACAGTTCCAACGAGATGGGCTGACCCTTGCTGCTGCGTGTGGTGAATGAATTACCGCATGAGCACTTGACGTTGACTTCGGTGTACTCGGGATGGGTGTCGATCTTCATGTTCCTGGCATCTCCTCAAAACAGACGCTGAAGTGTATCGGGGACTAGGCGCCGGGAGTCTTGGCGATTTCGGCCAAGAATTCCTCGTTGGTACCAAAGGTCTTCAGGCGGTCCATCAGCATTTCCAGCCCTGGTGCGGGATTTCCGTCTTGGGCTAGGCCACTGAGGACTCGACGCAGCTTCCACACCAATTGCAGTTGCTTACGCTCGAAGAGCAGCTCTTCGTGGCGGGTGCTGGAGGCGTCAACATCGATTGCGGGGAACACGCGACGCTCGGCAATACGGCGGTCGAGGCGCAATTCCATGTTGCCGGTGCCTTTGAACTCTTCGAAGATTGCTTCGTCCATACGGCTGTTGGTCTCGACCAAAGCTGTGGCGAGGATGGTCAGTGATCCACCTTCTTCAACATTTCGTGCGGCACCAAAAAACTTCTTCGGCGGATACAACGCACCGGCGTCGATACCACCCGACATGATGCGACCACTTGCTGGAGCAGCAAGGTTGTACGCACGCGACAAACGAGTGATGCCATCAAGGATGATGACAACGTCCTCGCCCATTTCCACCATTCGCTTTGCCTTCTCGATTGTCATCTCTGCAATGTGAGTGTGCTCATCAGATGGGCGGTCGAATGTTGAAGCAATCACTTCACCACGAACCGTGCGACGCATGTCGGTGACTTCTTCAGGACGTTCGTCGATGAGAAGAACAATCAACTTCACTTCGGGGTTGTTCTTCTCGATGGACGCAGCGATGGTCTTCATGACTGTGGTCTTGCCAGCTTTTGGTGGCGACACAATCAATCCGCGCTGACCTTTACCAATTGGTGCGATGAGATCGATGATTCGTGCGGTCATGTTTGTGGGATCACGAGGATCTTCCATGCGCAACTTGTGATCGGGGAACAACGGCGTGAGGTCTTCAAAGCGTGGGCGGTTCTTTGCCTTCTCTGGGTCTTGACCGTTCACCAAGTGAATTTCCAACATCGCTGGGTTTTTCTCATTACGGCCAGCAGGACGTGACAGACCAGTGACATGGTCACCTTTGCGTAAACCAAATTGACGCGTGAGCTTCACGGGGATGTACGCATCGTTGCGAGTGGGCTGATATCCCCCAACACGCAAGAAGCCGTATCCCTCGTCGCGCAGGTCGAGATAGCCCTCAACCTTGACGGGATCCATGCTGATCGGTTCTTGTGAATCATTGTCAAAGCGATCATCACCCTGTGGGCCTTCGTCGCGACCATTGCGACCACGGCGACGACGACGACGACTATTGCGGCCACCTTCTTCCCAATCGCCACCTTGACGATTTTGGTTCTGGTTCTGGTTCTGATGACGGTTCTGACCTTGACCCTGACCTTGTTGACGAGGTCCTCGATCACCACGGTCACCACGATCTTGCCGGTCACCGCCACCAGCAGTTTTCAGTTGATCGATACGACCTTCGTGCTGTGCAAGTTCCACTTCCCATTCGGCGAGTGGCTCACCATCATCACCCAAATACACAACAGGCTCGTTCGATGGTTTCGATGACTCGTCACCATTGTTATTGCGTTGTGAACGCTCGTTGCGGGGTTCGCGTGCAGGCCTTTCGTCTGCTTCCACGTCGTCTTTCACGTCTTCTGCTTTTTCGGCCTTCGCTGGTCGACCTGCTTTCTTCGCTGGTGCTGGTGCGGCACCGACGCCGGTCTTTTCAAGAATCTTCTCGACCAATGTGGCCTTTGATGCACGCGCGGGAGCCTTTACACCGAGTGCTTCGGCGATTGCCATCAGTTGGTCTTTGTCCTTGGATTCAAGTGCGGACTTTTCAAGGGCTTCTGCAGCCATGATTTCCTGCTTTCCTACGGTCTTTTCGTGACCGAATGAGGGATGACGTACACACACCGAGATGCGAGACGCATTAGGGAATCTCGACCCCCCTCAACGAGGGCGGGGAGAACTCGGAGAACCGAGCGACCTTCACCATAGCC
>CAZCZM010000041.1:6869-12626 GCA_964503445.1 uncultured Bifidobacterium sp. | reverse complement strand
CCAGGGCCTCGCGGACAATCCAGTGGTGCCCGCAAGAAATCAACGCGCAGTTACTAAACACCACATGCGGTCGGCAAGACTGCATAAGTGACACAATCCTCATCACCTGCGGACATCATTTACACCGCGCGAATAATTCGTACGGCTAATCCATCGCGCCCTACTGGCACCGCCATTGCAATTCGCGATGGAAAGGTGTTGTGCGTTGGCACGTTGGACGAATGCCGCTCGTGGGGAATCTCCAATGTTGACACTCGCTTTGAAGACAAAGTTCTCACGGCCGGATTCGTCGAAGCTCATTCGCATGTCATGACCGGCATGTACCACTCCATCCCCTATGTCGGATGGTTTCCGCGACAAATGCCAGACGGCACTTGGGTGGATGGCATCAAGTCGACTGATGAACTCACCCAACGCATTGCACACATTGCAGAGAACACTGCCCCTGGAGAATCGATAGTTGTCTCCGGTTTTGATCCGATTTATTTGAAGACCGAGAGACTGTCCCGTCACCACCTTGATGCTGCCACCACGCTGCACCCAGTATTTGTGTTCCATGCAAGCGGTCACCTCGCCACCATCAATTCATTGGCACTTGCCAAATACGACATTGGGCCAGGTCACCCTGCGCCCGGAGTGGGATTTGATGACGAAGGTTTCCCCAATGGAGAACTACGTGAACCGGCCGCTATGGCGCTTGCGTCAGATGAATTCAGAGCAATCGGTCGAGTAATTGCACAGCCCGACACGTTGGTTCATTTTGCGTCATCTATGCGCAATGCTGGAATTACCACAGCCACTGACCTCGGTGCATACCTTCATCAAAACGAACGTGCCTTTACAACAACGTTAGAAGCAACCAGCAACCCATCGTTCCCTGTTCGCATTGTGTCAGCGTCACGCGTGATTGGCAGCGTGCAAGATATGCCCGCTTCGGTGGAAGGTATTCGAAATGCACAACAGCAATCAAACGACAAACTTCACTTCCCTATTGTGAAAATGGTGCTGGACGGATCAATTCAAGGATTCACAGCAGTTATTGATTGGCCCGCATACCACACTGGCGAAGATCACGGCCTGTTCCTGCTTCCGCCAGAACAAGTCGTTGATTTCCTTAGACCGTTCCATGAAGCAGGACTAGGAATTCACTGCCATTGCAACGGAAGCACCACATCACAGGTGTTTATTGACGCCATTGAACAGCTGCTGAAGGAAACACCGTGGCTCAATCATCGCCACACCATTACCCACGCTCAATTGATCACTCAAGCCCAGATGAGAAAGGCGCGAAACCTAGGCATGAGCGCAAACTTTTTTGTGAATCATGTCTTTTATTGGGGAGATCAACATCGTGAGATCACAGTTGGCCCTGATCGTGCCCACTCAATGAACCCATGTGGAAGCGCAGAGCGGATGGGACTGCAGTTCTCATTCCACACTGATGCACCAGTCACTCCACCAGGACACTTGCACACCATGTGGTGTGCAGTGAATCGCATCACTGCCTCTGACAAAATTCTTGGCGAACATGAACGCATCTCCGTCGACCGGGCGTTCCATGCAGCAACAATTGATGCCGCGTACCAACTTCACATGGACCACATGATTGGCTCCCTTGAAGTGGGAAAGCATGCAGACATGACCGTTCTTGAAGACGACCCGTACGAAGTTGACCCCATGCGCATCAAAGACATTCGTGTATGGGGCACGGTGCTCGGCGGAGTTCCGTTTCCCACCCCGAGCACGTGACTGCATCATCTATCCCCGTGGTCGTTGTAGGTGGCTACCTCGGCGCAGGAAAAACAACATTTATCAATGCCTGCCTGACCGCTGGGTTACGCGACGCAGCCATCATCGTGAACGACTTCGGATCAATCAACATTGATGCGCATCTCATCTCTGCACAGCACGGCGACACACTCGAGTTAACCAATGGGTGCGTGTGTTGCTCCGTTGGAAATTCATTGGCCGACACATTGTTCACCATTCTTGATAGACCCCACCGTCCGACCCAGATTCTGATTGAAGCCAGTGGAGTTGCCGACCCTGCATCAGTGGCAGCGTTCAGTTATGTGCGTGGCCTACACCTTGCTGGGATTCTTGTTCTTGCCGATGCACAGAACGCAGAAGAGACAGCCCAACATGGCCTCGTTGGAAAAACCTTCGACAGACAAATTCAATCAGCTCATGTCATCGCCATGACCAAGACAGACATCGTTGACAACGAGACCGAGAATCGGGTGAAGGCTCTTCTACATTCGTTGAATTCACAAGCACCAATTGTCAGTGCCAATCCCAACGTTCTTGCATCCGTGATAACAAACGTGGCTGTGGCGCCTCATCCAACATCAGGCGAAACGGCTACCAAACCATTTACAACCTCGGTAGTTCAACTACCGTCAGGCCTAACACGCAACACATTGAATGATGCCTTAGACGAACTTCCGGCTGGAGTCGTGCGCGCAAAGGGAATTGTTCAACTGGCCGATGGTTCACGGGTTCTCGTCCAAAAAGTGGGGACACACCTCTCTCTTTCCCCTACTGATTTGGGAGCAACCGACCTAGTCGTCATCGCCCTGTAGTCGTTGGGTATGAAATCCCATCTCATTGTCGCCTAGCGTGTGGTCAGTCCCCCCGTGGGCCACACCAGAAGGAACACAAATGACCACCTACGACAAGATCTACATCAACGGACAGTGGATTGCTTCCGAGGGCACAACCACCATCTCGGTGTTTGACTCGCTCACCGAGGAAGTCATGGCCACCATCCCAGAAGGAACTGCCGGCGATGTCGCCAAGGCAGCCGCTGCAGCAAAAGCAGCATTTGAATCGTGGAGCACATTGCCAAAAGAAGAACGCGCCAAGTACATGAACCGCATCGGTGATGCACTTGGTGGACGCCTTGATGAAATCGCGTCAGCTATCTCACGCGAGACCGGCATGGCAAAGCCATTGTCCAACATCATTCAAGTTGGCATCCCCATCAACTCGTTCAAGCAGGCTGCAGTTCTTGCAGAGTCATTCAACTTCTCAAAAGAAGTGGGGAACTCTTTAGTGGTCCGCGAACCAATCGGTGTTGTGGGCTGTATCACGCCATGGAACTACCCATTGCACCAAATTGCTGCCAAGGTTGCGTTCGCAATGGCAGCAGGATGCACCGTTGTTCTGAAGCCAAGCGAAGTTGCACCCATTGATGCCTTCATGTTGGCTGAAATCATTCACGAAGTTGGCTTGCCTGCCGGTGTTTTCAACCTTGTCACCGGAACAGGCCCAGTAGTCGGAGAAGCAATTGCTGCAAGCCCAGACGTTGACATGGTGTCGTTCACTGGTTCAACTCGCGCCGGTCGTCGCGTCATGCAAGTAGGCGCAGAAACAATCAAGAAGGTTGCCCTTGAATTGGGCGGCAAGAGCGCAAACATCATCTGTGACGATCTTGATGATGAAACATTCGCTAAGGCCGTCATGGGTGGAACTGGTCAAGCATTCCTCAACAGCGGACAAACATGTTCGCTCTTGAGCCGCATGCTGGTTCCACGTTCAAAACTTGCAAAAGCTGAAGAACTTGCAGCAATGGTTGCCAGCAATATCAAAGTTGGTGATCCATTTGCTGAAGGAACAAACATTGGACCACTCGCTTCTGCGGCCCAACGCGATCGTGTGCAGATGTACATCAATAAGGGCATCGAAGAAGGAGCCAAGCTGATTGCCGGTGGACCAGGTGCACCTGAAGGGCTAAACACTGGGTACTACGTGAAGCCAACGGTGTTCTCCGAAGTGCGTAATGACATGACAATTGCCCAAGAAGAGATTTTTGGGCCTGTCCTTTCCATCATTCCTTACGAAGACATCGATGATGCCGTAGCAATCGCCAACGACAGTCCATACGGATTGGCTGGCGCAGTCTTTGCAAAAGACAAAGACACCGGCATTGCCATTGCCCGACGCATTCGTACCGGTCAAGTCACGGTGAACGGTGGAGCGTTTAACCCCAACGCTCCATTCGGTGGCTACAAGCAATCTGGCGTTGGACGCGAACTCGGCGAGTACGGATTCGAAGAATTCCTAGAAATCAAGAGCCTCCAGCTCTAACCGCGTTTTATCTCGCACAACACGCCCGTCCCTTACTGGGGCGGGCGTGTTTTTATACGCCGGAATTTGCACTTCTCAATCTCTGACATACTCATCACACGGGGGCAACGACAGCACAGGGGGCGTCCTTACCATTAGGTAGGGCGGCATGAGCCTTTCTCGTCGTGCCTATGGACTTGTTTATGCAGTTCTTGCAGTGTTGCTGATTCCTACATTTGTGGTGTTACAAGGCTCGTCGAATACAACAGATTCGCGTGCGAGCAATGTAAATGCCACTACTTCCACTTCAACACAACCGTTGGGCACAAGTGTTGTGTGGCTCGTTCTGGATGAAGCACCGTTGTATGCACTGCTTACTACAACGGGAGAAATAAATTCTCAGCGCTTCCCCGGTTTTGCACTACTCGCTGAATCATCGACATGGTTTCGCGACACTCTTGCCACAGCTCAACGCACAACCGAAGCTGTGCCTGCACTGCTAACGGGAGTGTGGCCAACACTGCGCAACTATCCATATCTCGCCGATCATCCGGTGAACTTATTCACCCTTGCTAAAGACACCTACGCATTAGACGTTTACCAATCGATTACAAGCCTGTGCCCTCAAGAGTTATGTCCGAACAAGATTCCCGACGAAGAACGCCAAGCCGAATTTCAAGTCCGCGCGTTTCGCAACCTGATTGATAACGCATCTGTATCGAGTGAACCAACTATTCATTTCTCGCATATTCTCCTGCCCCACCGCCCGTGGCGATTCTCAACCGACTTTCGATTAGGTCGCGAGCTTGCGACCGACCCCCGACCAAGCACCCAACTCGACAGACGACGCGATTCATACCAGGCGCTCATGCGTCAATTTGTTGCGACCGACTCGCTCTTGTTGGAACTGCTCACTCGTCTGAAAGCTTCGCCAAATTGGGACAGAACAATGTTGGTGGTCACAGCAGATCACGGAATGACCTTTGTTCCCGGAGAATCATTTCGCGACACCATTAACCCAGACAATCCGGCAACCCTTGAAGACATCTACCGAGTGCCGTTGTTTATCAAGTTCCCCCGCCAAAATTCGCCTTCAATCAATGACTGCCCTGTGAGCGCCATCGATATCTTGCCGACAGTACTGGCAGCCGCAAACATTGACATTCCGTTCAGTGTTGATGGCTCAAACTTGATGAACGGCTGCCCGCAACGAATATCTCGTCGAGTGCAATGGCCTTATACAGGAACCGAACTCACAACAGATTTTTCAGACGTGCTTGATCGCGTTCGGTACTACGACCAATGGATAAAAGCAGACGGAACGGTGGACGACATACATCGGGTAGGCCTCAGCGGAAAACTCATCGGCACTCGATTAGCAAATTCGTCAGACATCGACAACACAATCACTTGGTCAAACATTGATCCGAAGTCGTTCGCAGGAATTGAAGACACACCACTTGGTTATGTTCCAGCACGTGTCTCGGGTCGGGTGACTGCTCCGAACGGTATATGCGCACGATGCGAAGGTGTCCTTGTTGTAGACGACGTGATTGTTGCATCCATTCCAGAGCTAGCGGGCACTCCAGCAACGACCACACCGACATACTTCACGACGTCACTTCTCACATCCACCCTCACCCGTTCCTCCTCTGAACTGGAAATGTGGATTGCTGATTGGACATCTCC
>CAZCZM010000041.1:0-6769 GCA_964503445.1 uncultured Bifidobacterium sp. | reverse complement strand
ATTAAGCGCGTCGTTGGCGGCGGCGCGTAAACAATGGTCGTCCACCTAATAGAGCCAGCAAGATCGCAGCACTCATTACAAGAATCACAAGGCGAACATTGCTCTCGCGTTCCATCACTTCAAAACCCATTGAGACAGACACAATTTCGTTACTGGATCCGACACCATTGATTTGAAGCGAGTGTTCGCCAATCTCAACATCCTCTGGAACAGTAATAGTGATGGTGACAGTTCCATCTGCGTTCACCACTCCCCGACCAAGTTCAATGGGACTAGAGAACATGTACACCGTATATGTGGATCCCGGAACCAAACCAGATGCCCAGATGTCAATGGTCTCCTTGTGGAACGCTCTCAACACACCATCGGATGCCACTGCGACAGATTTGCCACCACTCGTAATGCGTCCGAAAACTACCTTCACTTTGTTGGGGAGAGAAACAACCAACGTTTCATTCACGCGCTCGACAGTGACAGCCACCTCTCGTCCGCGAACAAATGCCGATGATTGTCCTGCAGCCAAATTGGGCCCTTGACCATCAGGACCTAGCTGCGCCACGCCAGCGTTTGCAACAACAGTGGTGGTCGTGGTTGATGTTGTGGTACTTGAAGTCGTTGTAGGTGCAGGTGTACGACCTGATGGGGCAACCGTTGAAGATGGCGCGACATCTGGAGTCACAGTGTTCACTGGTGGTTGGGTGTTTGCGGGCGATGCAGGCACTGTTGTGGCAACTGGTGCAGCGGTGACAGTGATGGTGTGCGACAGTGCAGCACTTGTATAGGAATCGTCACCGCCTTGACTGACCGACACCAAACACGTTCCAGGCGACACGAAGGTGACAACACCAGCCGATACCGAGCACACAGACTGCGACTGGTTTGACACCGCGATAGTTGCTGCAAGGAATGCAGAGCTATTGACATTAATTGTGGTTGTGGAACCTACAACAGCCGTTGATGGCGGTGTGACCTGAAAGGTCAGTGTCTGAAGAATCTTTGTGACCGCAATTGTCATCGAATCGGTGACCGCAAGGTAATTCGCACTAGCGGCTCGCGTTGCAGTAACGCCACACGACACTCCTCCACGTGTCGACGACAACACGTTTCCGGAAACAGTACATGGACCCGACGTCACTGCCCACGAGATTGAACCACCAGACTGCCCTCCCGCTGCTGTCAAAGACAGAGTTGAACCCGTTTCAAATGTTGAGCCACTAGTGATAGCGAAGCCAGTTTGGGCAGCACGCACCGTCGTAATAGATGTATCAACGGAAGCTCGTGCGTTGAAATTTCCATCTGCTGCCCGAGTGACTTTGACAACACACGAGGATCCGACGGTGCTTGGGGTCAACGTAGAACCATTGAGCGTGCAGACACCCGAAACCTTGTCCCATGTCAGTGCACCAGTCCCGGACCCACCTGAGGCCAGTAGCGCGAGGGGCTCACCATACGTTGCCTCAGTTGTGGTGATGGTAAGTGACGATTGTGATGCACGTGACACGGCGATAGTAAACGATGACGATGTCACTGGTTCATAATTGTCATTACCCGGCATTGTTGCGGCGATTGAGCACGTTCCTGATCCAGATGTAATTGATACTGAACCTGACGAGTTCACAGTGCACGCCGTCGATGATCCGGCTGACCACGTGATGGAATTGGCAGTTGTTCCACCTGATGTTGACAACGTGACCGTTGCACCGTATGACGCACTTGATGAACCCGAGATTGTCAAAGGTGTTTGTACCGCTTTAATTCCAGAAATTGTTGCTGTCGCAGAAGTGGCATAGTACGAATTGTCGGCAGCTTTGGTGGCGGCAATATTGCATGTTCCAGTCGCTGCGACCATTGTGACAACGCCACTGTTTGCATTCACGGAACACACCGACGGAGATGTTGTTGCAAAGACAACACCACCAGTTCCACTTCCACCCGACGTACCCAAAGTGACGGTGTTCTGGTAGCCCAGCGTGGCGGGTGCATTCGTAATGGAAAACGCTGCCTGATTTGTCATCCACTTTGCAAACAGAGTTCCAGATGACGTTGGTGTGTACGTGGCTCCACCAGCTCCGACAAACGTTGTGAAGTTAGAGTCGGAATACCAACCTTCAAACACAAAGTTTGTTCGCGTTGGCGTGGGAAGAGTTAATGCGGTATTTCCCGATGTGTACGTTGCGCTTGCAGTTCCATTTCCACCAGTTGCACTGTTGTAGTTGTATGAAACCGAATAGGTATTGGGTGTCCACTGTGCATACAACGTAAATGGCCCTGTTGCCGAGGGAACATAGGTTGTTCCGGCAGGCATTTCCTCACCGATATAAATCTGAAGTTTCCAGGTGGCCGTATTGAACCAAGTCTTCTGTGCAAATGTCCAGTCGGTGTGGCCATTCCCCAAATAGTTTCCGAATCCAATGTCGGGATTGCTGTCGGAATGTCGGTTCCATGCCAAAACGGTCTGGGAGTTGGTCAAGTTGTGCACTTGAAACGAGCCATAGTCGCTATGGCCCGCCGCAGTGTCGTCGCTGTCGTAGATAGACCCGTTTCCTGCTGGCGAGATGCCCGTTGTCTCCGGGCCATAGTTCCACGGCCACAATTCAAGTCGTCCAGATTTGTTGAACCCAGTTGTGACTGCGCTTGCGGTTCCAGAGATTTCCGGCCAGTTCGACGCAATCGACATGTTCGACACATTTGTCTTCACCACGCGCGTGTCCGATAAATCAGGAATGGCCAATTGCGCAAGCGTGAGGTTGGACGTCCATTTATCGAATGCGACATCGGCCCACCGCAAGGTTCCGAAGTAGCTTGCCTCCATGCGATATCGCACGCGGTCAAATGTTGCACCTTGCGCAGCCAGTGTGGCGGCAGCGTCACTTCCACCCTTTCCAAATCCAGAGGTGTAGACGATGTTGTTGCCAGAGCGAGTGGGTGTGGTGGTTTGATACACCAGCTGCGAACCCGCCACGCGAGTGCTCCATCCACGGAATGTGTACCCGGGGCGTGAGGGCGTAGGAAGAGTCAAGGAGTTACCGATTGTCCACGACACAGGTGATACAGCGTTTCCACCCTGCGCGTCGTAGGTGACGGTGTAGGTCGATGCGCTCGATCCCGAGATTGTGCGATCAAAGTCTGGGTACGCAATATCGGCGACGATGAAAACTGCGAGGACAACAACAAGTCGCGCCACTTGTGAGAGTGCCGACCACACGACTCTGAATCGAGTCAAGGCATCACAAAAAATCTGGTACATCCGCCTGCATTAAATCTAATGGAGTGGGGACGTAAGCCAGGAATTGACCTGGGAAGACTAGCTAGGCCCTTGCACGGTAAGAACCCATGCACTCGTCAAATACTGCCCAGAATTCATAGGTACGAACATCTCATTGAACGACAAACAAGCCCACTTACCCTGATTTCATGAGCCCGCCATCTGTTGTTCGTGCAGTTGACTTGACCAAGTACTACGGACGCAGAAAAGGCGTAGATGGCATCAGTTTTTCTCTGCAACCTGGTGAAGTCATCGGCTTTCTCGGACCAAACGGCTCTGGCAAAACCACGGTTCTTCGCATGCTGGTGGGACTGATTGGGATTTCCAGGGGCCACGCAGAGTTATTCGGACATTCGGTCGCCGCGTCATCTCCACACATACGTTCACAAGTGGGATATCTGCCCGGAACACTCGGCCTCTACAACCATTTGACCGGGCGCCAACTTTTCCATCATCTCGGTGCGCTACGGAAAATGGATGTGACGAGATCTGTTGATGAGTTGTGTCAACGGTTTGCCCTTGATCCAGACCTTCACATCAAAACAATGTCGAAAGGGACAAGGCAAAAGGTGGGGCTGATACAAGCATTCATGCACTTGCCAATGGTTTTGATACTTGATGAGCCGACATCAGGTTTAGATCCACTTGTGCAGCATGAATTTAAAAACCTTCTTCATGAAACGCAACAACGAGGCGCATCTATCATTCTCTCTTCACACGTCCTCAGTGAGGTGCAGAGTCTTGCGCAGCGAGTCATCATTTTAAAAGATGGCCGACTATTGGCAAATGAAACAGTTGATTCATTACCAGGTCTCGATGTACGGGATATCCGCCTTGAATTTGATCATCCTGTCTTGCAGGAAGAATTCCAAAACATTGCCGGTTTTCAATTTCTCTCTTGTTCCGACAATCGCGTGTCTGGCCGTACCTCTGGATCACAACGACCATTACTCGAGGCGGCACTCAGAAATGGCGTGGTGAGAGTTCAATCACCGGAGCCGTCACTTGATGAAATTTTTCGGCACCTCATACGAAGCGAAGAACAGGCCGAACGATTTCAGGTGAAGTGATGAATCGAGCGCAACTCTTGACCCCACTGATGCAGCGCGTATTTCATGAACGCTGGAAGGGACTGATTGGTTGGGCAAGTGGCCTGATTGCATTGATTGCAATTCAAGTATCTGTATATCCAACTATTCGCGATTCTCGTGCCGACTGGGCTGACGTCACCGAGCAATTTCCTGAAGCATTTCGCAAGATTTTCCGCATGGAGGACTACACGTCTCCTACTGGCTACCTATCAACCGAATTGTTCTCGTTCATGATTCCGCTTATTTTCATTGGTCTTGCAACTACTTGGGCGTCACGATCGGCAGCGGACGAAGAAGAAAACGGTACCGCTGACATTCTGTTGACTCTGCCCGTCGCACGCTCATCAATTTTGATGACTCGCCTATTCACCACAGTGTGTGTTGTTTTCTCTTTAATCGGCGTATCGATTGGTGCGCTTGTCATTGGGACCGAACTCACCGATATGAACGTTGGTTACGCGAACATCGTTCAAGCGTGTGTCAGTTGTGGGCTTTTATCATTCACATTTGCTGGCGTATCAGTTGTTCTTGCGTCTATCACTGGACGGCGCGGAGTGGGACTTGGTGCTGGCATCGGGATAGCGATTGCAGCGTTTGTTTTGTATTCACTAGCGCCACTGGTTGCTTTCCTAGAGAATCTGCTTCCCATCAATCCATTTCAGTGGACCATTGGTCAATCGCCTCTCGTTCACGGACTAGATGTTTGGCGAGCCGCCTTAGCCATCTCTTTCTCAGGACTACTTGGCACAGTCGCCGTGTATTTCTACGACCGCCGCGACATCGCCGGTTGACGCAGGCCATCAACAGCACCAAATTTCTTCTCTCCAGCACCGTGCGGCGTCGAATCACTCATGACCGTTTAACTAGAGAAATATCTAGTTATCATCTGGGTGTGAGGTCTTTGAGAACATGCGCCCAAGTAGTTGCGGCAGCTTTGCTGACCATCATCGCGGTCGTCGTTCCAGGTTCGTCACACAGTCACGCCTCGCCGATGTCGCAGACATTTAATTTGAGCAGTAGCCACGTCGACTTCACCGTACCCACCGGTGTTACAACAATTGCTGTTGATGCCAAAGGCGCAGACTCCCCCTTTGGCGGTAATGGTGCACGTGTCATGGCAACCATCACTGTGACGCCGGGGGAAACATTGCGCATCTATGTGGGAGGCCGCGGCTCATCGGTGAGCGGAGCAGGCGGGTATCCAAATGGTGGCAATGGAGGCGGACAAACAAACCAACTCATGGCTTTTGGTGGTGGCGGATCAACGCACATCGTCACGGCAGATCTCAATGAAACCCCCATTCTTGTCGCGGGCGGCGGAGGCGGCGGAACAAATTACGGACCCGGTGGTGCTAGCGGGTTCAATGGCGACGATGCACCGATGACATGGATTACGTATCCACAACTTGATGGTCATGGTGGAACTCAGAGTGCAGGCGGAGCATCTACATGTGATCTGAACAATGTCTGTGACCCCAACACCGCCGGATTGTTCATGCAAGGCGGCGAAGGACGATTTGGCTCAGGTGGTGGCGGCGGATACTGGGGTGGCTCAGGCGGAAATGGCGAAACAAACGTGCCAGACGGTGGAACGTTCTTTGATTACGGAGGTGCAGGCGGAGGTGGAAGCAGTTATGTCGATGCAACAAGAACAGTTGGGCAAGCATCACCTACGTTCATCACGGGCGGAAACGACAACAACGGGTCACTCACATTGACATGGACACCTGCTGTCACCACCACGAGTACAGCAAGTACTTCATCTAGTTCTTCGACCACTTCATCAACCACGTCACCGCCGTCTCCCACCACCCCAACCTCAACACCGTTAGTGCCAACCACTTCACCAACGACAACCACCACAGTGGCACCAACATGGTCGTCTCAACCTGAGGTGGAACGTGAAGAGCCTGTTGTTGGCAGAACCCCATTTCCTTCGTCGGGTCGAGGTTCAGTTGTAGTCGTAAACGAAGGCGGCTACGTCATTAATGCAAAGAACGTCTTTACTCCGCGATGGAGAACTCGCGTGTACATCGGCTCATTCAAATTTGCAGTGCGCGCCACGTACACGGTCAAGAAAAAGAAACGCACATACACATGTACCTTCCCAACATTTGGAACTGAAAAGAAAGTGGCCTCATCTCGCAAGTGGCGTTGGTACTCACCTCCGCGGGGCTGCACACTGCCAAAAGATTTGGTCACTCAATTGTCGCAGGGAAGAACGACCATGCAGTTCACTGGTTCATTCACACGCAAATGGGCAACCTCTGGCAAAAACACACGCCCTGACGGCTCACGGATAGCCCCGCTCAGAATTTCATTGGTGATTGCCGGCTCAGAATCAGTCGCACTCAATTAGTGGGCGTTGAGGGACTCGAACCCCCGACCCTCTCCTTGTAAGGGAGATGCTCTA
>CAZCZM010000040.1:0-12968 GCA_964503445.1 uncultured Bifidobacterium sp. | reverse complement strand
CGTTTTCGGTCTGTTGCTCTTGCCGTACAGCCATTTCTCTCTGTCTACGTCGGAGCCATCACGATTTCGTGGTTGAAACAGTGGTCAGACATTGCTCGACCACCACAGGAGTTCTGGCTTGCAGATGCTGAGTCGGCAAGTTTTCCGTCTGGTCATGCGGGGAACACAGCGGTGTTTCTTGCTGCCGTCGTGCTCGTTCTTCGACACGTCGCACCGCGAATAGCGGGTCAGGCTGCGATGGTGGCTGTTGGAGTGTGGTGCGTTATGGCATGGACGCGTCTAGCGCTCAATGTGCACTGGCTCTCTGATGTGCTGGCTGGAGGGGCGGTCGGTGTTGTGGTGGCGTTTGTTGTTGAGAGAATTGTGAGTGGATCTATATCTCGACGTGTGAACCAACTTCAAACACCCGATTAACAGGAAGATTGAAGAATCGGCTTGCGCTATCTGCGCCACGGTTCAGGAAGACAAATAAGTGTTCTTGCAGTGGGTTCATACCTGGAGCCTTGCCGGCGATAATCGATTCATGGCCGATGAAGTAGGTGATGTCATCGAAGTCAAGTTCAAGTCCTGGATGGTTCATGGCAGCCAATGTTGCTGGTACATCTGGTTCGTCCATGAAGCCGAACTCGAGTTGCACCTGGCATACGCCAGGACCCACCTTTGACACGGTGGCGCGATCTTTCATGTCGACGCGGGGGAGTGTTGATGTTTCTACCGAAACAATCAAAGTGTTCTTGTGTAACACCTTGTTGTGTTTCAAGTTGTTGACCAGTGCAGGTGGAGCCTTGCCCAAATCTTTAAACATAAAGACGGCAGTTCCATTGACTCGCTTTACATCTTCGGTTTCGTCCAATACATCGGTGATGGGGCGCTCACCACGATGAATACGAGCTGCAACGAGTGAGCGACCACGGCGCCATGTTTGCATTTGCACCATCAAGATGACGCCTACCGCTAGTGCGAACCAACCGCCATGTGGAATCTTGATGAGGTTGGCGCCCATAAACCCAAATTCAACGAATAAAAGCGGAATACAGAGGGCCATTGCTTGCCACGTCTTCCATTGCCACTTGTCCGTGAGGACGCGATAAAAAATCAACGTGGTGATCACCATGGTCATGGTGACTGCAATTCCGTATGCGGCAGCCAAATTGGATGCAGTTTGGAATCCGAGCACAAGTCCGATGCATGCCGCCATGAGTAGCCAGTTCACCAAAGGGACGTAAATCTGACCTGATTGAGTCTGTGAGGTATGCAGGATTTTGATGCGTGGCAAATAGTCCATCTGCACGGCTTGTGCTGTCAGTGAGAACACTCCAGATATCAGTGCTTGAGAAGCAATGATTGTTGCCATCGTTGCCAGGATGACGACGGGTAGAAGGAACGTCTCTGGAACCATTGAATAAAAGATGCTGTGAATGTCTTCTGAATGAGTTGGGTCCAGCAGATATGCGCCTTGTCCCCAATAGTTCAGTACCAGCGAGGGAAGCACCATTCCGTACCAACCAAACATGATTGGGCGACGACCGAAGTGTCCCATGTCCGCGTAGAGCGCTTCACCCCCTGTGACAACCAAGAACACCGAACCAAGCGACAAGAATGCTTTCCCAGTCTCGTGGGTGAAGTATTGAACTGCGTAATACGGATTGACGGACTGGATAATTTCTGGTGTGTCAATGATGTGAATGACGCCGAGTACCGCGATAGTGGCAAACCACACCATCATGATCGGGCCGAACACGCGCCCTACCGCACCGGTGCCTCGCTTTTGAACGAGGAAGAGTCCCAGCAAAATCGCAATCGCAATTGGTATGACCCAGTTGGCAAAACTGCTGGAAACTTCTTCGAGGCCTTCCACTGCGGACAAAACCGAAATTGCAGGTGTGATAGCTCCGTCACCGTAGAGAAGTGCAGTTCCGAACACACCAAGCGTGATGAGGATGGCACTATTGCGAACAGTTTCGCCTTTATTGGGCAGGACTTTTGCGGTGAGGGCCAGAATTCCACCTTCGCCGTTGTTGTCGGCTCGCATCACGAACATCAAATACTTGATGGAAATGATGATGATGAGTGACCAGAATGCAAGTGATGAAATACCGAACACATTGATGCGGTCAACAGTCATTATGTGGGACTTCTCGGTAAACGCTTCTTTGATGGAGTACAGCGGACTGGTTCCGATGTCGCCATACACAATTCCGAGTGCTCCAAGAGCTAGGGCGGCTGTTCCTGCTTGGTGGCCGACTCCGTGATGTGTTTTTACATCTTTTGTGTCGTGATGTGCGGCCGATTGTTGAGCCACTTCGCGAGCATGTTGCACCGACTCGCGATCTACTGATTTATCTGAACCCACAAGAATGAAAGGCTAGTAGTCCGCATGGTCTGGCACTCGGACAGACGTAGTTTTCAGGCAATTATGCAGGCGGTAATTCTGCGATTCCAGCCAAAAATTGACTGCTACGCACGAGATAGTCACCAATCTCTTTGGGCGTGGGGGCACCTGGGCTGAACACAATGGTGTCTCCCGGGCGCGAGAGATGGAATGCAGCCTGAACCGCGTGCGCAACATTTTGAGACGCGGCGGTGGAAATGGGAACTTTTGTGGCAAGCAGTTCCGTGTAGAGACGATGTGAGTGATCGCCGAGAACAACGATGTGTCGCAGATTCTGCGTTGCGTTAATGCTGTTGCATAAGGGTGTGTAATCAACGTGTCGATCTTCACCACCCATAATGAGAACAAAGGGGCGTGAGTCAAAGCGCTCAATTGCGGCAATTGCGCCCAGTGGATTGCTGGCTAGCGCATCATCGACGAAGACACGATTGTCGTGAGATGCGACAGTGCGTTGGCGCGAGGGGAGTGGTTCTGTTTTGTCAAGCGCATCGAGCACATGGGCAAGGGTGAGTGAATTGTCAGCGGCGAGCGCAGCATCTATTGCAAGTTCAAGGTTCTTGGGAAAGGTGGTATTGCCCATTCGCGCAATCGCTGCTTCGCCTTGTGGGGTAGCCAGTGCAACATTGACCGAGTGTTGGGAATTACTGAAACGTCTATCGACCAGGTTTCGTTGCGACATTTCATGTGTCACCAACTGATCGGATGCGTGATACACCATATGTCGCAATTCGGAGTACACAAACAAGTTCAATTTGTCGCGGTGATATGTAGGTAGATCCCCGTGCCACGGAATGTGGTCTTCTCCTAACGATGTCAATACGCCAATCCCTGGTGATGTGGTGCAGTCACTGGCTTGGTAGCTAGACACTTCTACGATGACAAAGTCTGCATGTGGCGAGCATTCGGTGACAGGTCGCCCGATATTTCCAGCAAGCTCAATTGTGTGACCTGCTGCGCGGAGAATGTGGGCAATCAAAGTTGCAGTTGTGCTTTTCCCTTTCGTGCCCGTAACGCCGATGATGCGCCGTGGGTCTTGATCCGCAAGCCACAATGCAAACACACTTGAAGACGGATAGGGCTGCAATTCTTCGCGATATCTGGAGACGCCTGGGGACCTCACGATGAAATCTGGGGACCACGATGCAATTTCTGTTGGGTGGAGAACTTGTGCGGCGAAAGTGTGAGATGCGTCGCGTGTTGCTGAGTCGGTGTCGGGGGTGTCGCTAACAAAAGCGATAGTGCATTGTTGTTGCTGGAGAATCTGGGCAGCCGAGACCCCTTCGCGGCCGCCACCCCATACAAGGATTCGTAGGTTGCGAAGTTGCGACAATTTCACTCAAACACCTCCATGAAGCGGTTCACCTCATCAACTAAAGGATGATGTCCACGACCGACGTTGTGTTCGAGCGGTTGCAGGTGAGCAAGGTCGGCGCATGCTTGCACGACGGCATGCCGTGACCACATGGGATGATTCTGTAGAAGAGCCATGGAGTGTTGTGCTTCTTTTACATCGGCGACGCACTCAAATGGCTTTGTGTCGTCGTGTGCGAGGTCTCTAAAGCCAGAGATGTGAGTGGGATTATCCAACAAGTCTTCACCGAAAATTGTGGACAGTTTGTCGGGAGTCATGTAGGGCGCCAGCGACAGAAATATGCCGCGGCACTTCGGGCACTGTTTGCACCATCCGTGACTTCGTTTGTTGTGATCTCTGACCATTGCACGGTTGCAACTCATGAACAACTGATGCACCGTTACACATTTCAATGCGAAGGCTTTGGCGATTGCTGCATCGGGACTATTGCGCAGAACAGATAGATACTGCACCGATGAACCGGTCGAGCGAACAGCTTCACGTAGTGCTTGCTCGTAGGTATCCGACTTGCTGTGTTGGTGGTTGACTTCAATGCCATTCACAATTCGGGTGGGTTGTGATGCCGATTTTTCGTTGGCCATCACCACGCTGGAATGACCTGCTGTTTCTGCAACAAGTAAGGCAATGAGTGAGTTGATTGCAGTAACTGGAACGTGTCCGTTCGGTGCACCGCTGTCGTTCATGGCGATGAGTTGTGGATCAATAGTTCGTGAAACGGTGATGTACGGCAGTTGAAGGCCATTGGCGACTGAGCGAGCGTATGGATTGTCGCCAACGGTGAAGAGCGTGGGTGATAGATGGTGAAGCGCGGTGGCAACAACACATGAATCGCGTCCACCTCCAAATGGGAGAAGCGGTGTGCCCGCGTTCGACTCTTGGGACGAGGTCTTGGGTGCGACGATGGCTTCGTCGGTCAGGGTGAAGCAGTTCGTCAACGGCAATGCATTGGTGTAGGCAAACTCCCGCATTCCCTGGTCATAGGTCTGGCGCACCAGGGTCATTTCCGCCTCTGTTAAGGCTGTGCCACGCAATGAGACGTGGGTAGGGGCATAGGCCTTTGCATAACTGACACCCGCTACAACGGCAAGAAGAGTGAGAATCCGCTCTGCTGTGGGGGTGAGATTGATGGACGAGGGGAAGGTGAGGTGTTCTTCAAAGGTTGTGTCGCCAACTGTGTAGGACAACGTGACGATGGGGCCTGCCACGCGCCAGCCATCGACATGAAATGAATTGGTCATTGGCGTGACTCCACAAGGTCAGCCTAAATGCCTGACAACCCCACCAGAATTCCACTTGAGACAATTGTCACACATGAGTAATGATGGGGGTGTGATTCAGCATTATCTCGCCGCCCGTCAGGAACTTGACGCCCCAGGTTCACCCTTTGCCACCACCACAGAGGTGGTGCGAGGGGTGCCCATCAAGGTGTTTGCGTCTGCACCACCACACATGCGTGCGTTGTGGGAAATCAGTGCGTTTCACGGAGACAACGAATATTTGGTCTATGAAGACGAGCGAATGACGTATGCACAGGTGCATGCGCAGGTGCGAATACTCGCAACATATTTGGCATCTCAGGGCGTTGGTCGCGGAACTCGCGTGGCTGTGTCTATGCGCAACTACCCAGAATGGGTCATTACGTATTGGGCAACTGTCTCACTGGGTGCGGCGCTCGTCGGAATGAATGCATGGTGGACTGCGCCAGAAATGGAATATGCATTGAATGACAGTGCACCACACGTTCTTGTTGTTGACGGCGAACGACTCGCACGATTTAACGAAATCAGCAACCCCAAATCGCTTCATCTCATTGTTGCTCGTCACGATGGTGAGTTGCCTGCTGGTGCGGTGAGTTGGTCAACCGCATTGTCGGGCGCAGATCCAGGAGTTCTGCCTGACGCCGACATTGACACAGATGATGACGCGACCATCTTCTATACCTCGGGTACTACTGGGTTTCCCAAAGGTGCACAGCTCACCAATCGAGGTTCGGTTGCGAATATTTTGAACATTGCCGCAATGACATCAGCTGCTGCGCTGGCTGAACAAAAAGCAATTGAGGCAGGTGATGTTCCTGCGCCAACCGATACGCCAGCGGCTCTACCTGCTGCAATCTTTGCGCCCACGCCTTTGTTTCATGTCACGGCATGTAATTGCTTGTTGCACCCAGCCACATTGACGGGGGCAAAGGTAGTGATGATGTACAAGTGGGATGCTGGCCGCGCATTAGAGCTCATTGAACGCGAACGTGTCACAACTTTCTCGGGAGTTCCCACCATGGGGCGCGAGTTGTTGATGCATCCAGATTGGTCAAAGCGTGACACATCGTCGCTGCAATCCATGGGCGGTGGTGGTTCAGCAGTGCAACCCGACCTTGTTCACAAAATTGCCGATGCATTGAAGGGTGGTCAGCCAAGTACCGGGTACGGCATGACAGAAACGTGCGGCATCATCACTGCGAATGCAGCGCGTTTGTATGTAGAGCGCCCCGAAAGCTGTGGTCCGCTTGTTCCCACCCTTGAAGGCAAGTTGGTTGATGAAGAAGGGCGCGACCTACCGCGTGATCCAAATGTGGTGGGCATCTTGTGTGTTCGCGGCGCCGTCACGATCGCTGGTTACCTGAACAGAGAAGAAGCCACTGCGGAGACCATCAAGGACGGATGGTTGAACACGGGCGATATTGCCCGAATTGATGCTGACGGTTTTGTGTACATCGTTGACCGCGCAAAAGACATGGTTATTCGTGGCGGGGAAAATGTGTATTGCTCAGAGGTTGAGTCCGCCATTTACAACCATCCCGCTGTTGCTGAGGCGGCAGTGTTCGGAATTCCCGATGAGCGATTGGGTGAGGAAGTGGGGGCCGTCCTTGTGCTCCGACCCGGAATGACTGTGGGAGAGGCAGAACTTCGAGAGTTTTTGTCGGCCACGCTGGCCAAGCACAAGATCCCTTCCACCATCTGGTTCCGCAACGAACCCATTCCACGAAATGCCACGGGCAAATTCTTGAAGCGCGAACTGCGCAAGGAATTAGTGGGGGAATAGCGCCGCTCAGTTGAATTTCACCCGAGATTTCCCCGAAAGCGGGACTTTTGGGTGCCGACTGCGTAGCCTTTTTAGTCTTATGTCAACTCTTCCTACCGCTGCTTTTTCCATCACTCTGGATTGCCAGTTAGACAACGTGCCGGGAGCACTTGGACACCTGTGCACGGCCATTGGTGATGCCGGCGGAAACATTGGTGCACTTGACGGATTCGATGTCCGTGGACCAGTGCTTCGACGCAACCTGGTTGTTCATTGCCGTGATGAAGCGCATCAGTTGCAAGTGGTGGAAGCAGTAAAGAAGGTTCCGGGCATCACATTGATGGATTGGTGGGACCGCACGTTCCGCATGCATGAGGCAGGAAAGGTGCACGTTCTGTCAACTGCGCCTGTCAACGATAAAGACGACCTCTCCATGGCGTATACACCTGGTGTTGCACGCGTATGTACCGCAATCGAAAAGAACCCTGCCTTGTCGCATCAGTACACGATTCGCAAGAACACCGTTGCCATTGTTAGTAACGGCACAGCAGTGCTTGGACTTGGTGACATTGGCCCTGAAGGTGCAATGCCGGTGATGGAAGGAAAGGCGCTTCTCTTCAAAGAGTTCGGTGGCGTCGACGGATTTCCCATCTGTATCAACGCACGCACGGCCGATGAAGTCGTCGACTTTGTTCAGCGCATTGCGCCCACCTTTGGCGGCATCAACCTAGAAGACATCGCAGCTCCAGAATGTTTCGAGATTGAAGAACGTCTGCGTGCCAGTTTGGACATTCCTGTCTTCCACGATGACCAACACGGCACTGCAGTGGTTGCATTGGCTGCGTTGTGGAACTCGCTGAAGATCACTGGCAAGAAGATGGAAGACCTTTCTGTTGTCATCGCAGGTGTCGGTGCAGCAGGCGTCGCAATTGGAAAGATTCTCCTGAACGCTGGCGTTGGTGAAGTCATTGGTTGTGACCGTGTGGGTGCCATCTACTCTGGGCGCGGCGAGATGAACTCGGCGAAGGAATGGTTTGCTGACCACACCAACCAATCACGCAAGATGGGAACAATCAGCGATGTCATGAAGGGCGCCGATGTGTTCCTGGGCGTCAGTGGTCCAGACCTCATCACCGCAGCAGACGTGCGCTCAATGGCCAAAGACCCAATTGTGTTCGCAATGGCAAACCCAAACCCAGAGATTCGTCCCGAACAGTGTGATGGTCTCGCAGCGGTAATGGCTACCGGCCGTAGTGACTATCCCAACCAGATCAACAACGTGTTGGCTTTCCCGGGTATTTTCCGCGGAGCCTTAGACGCACAAGCAACCGACATCACAGAAGGTATGAAGCTTGCAGCCGCGGTCGCAATTGCCGAGTCCGTTACCGACTCACAGTTGTCCCCTGGATTTGTGGTGCCGTCAGTCTTTGATCGCAGCATTGTTGAACGCGTTGCTCCAGCAGTTGCCGCAGCGGCAGTGAAAGACGGAGTCATTCGTCCGCCAGCGGTGTAGCAAACACGCGTGTTGTGAAGCACGCAGTGATGCACACAAGTATCTACATTAAAAGAGCCCGGCGTGTTGACACGCCGGGCTCTTCAGTTGTTCAGTGAATGAACTGATTACTTCAGGTCGAAGCGATCGTTGTTCATGACCTTTGTCCACGCAGCAACGAAGTCGCGAACAAACTTTTCGCGCATGTCGTTCTGTGCGTATACCTCGGACAATGCACGCAATTGTGAGTTTGATCCGAAGATCAAGTCGTTGCGGGTGCCAGTCCAAACAACCTTGCCTGTTGCACGGCTACGGCCTTCGAACAGTTCTTCCGACTTGTCGGTGGGAACCCATTCGTAGTCCATGCTGAGCAGGTTGACAAAGAAGTCATTGGTAAGTGCGCCGACTTTGTCGGTGAACACGCCGTGTGAGGTTCCCTTGTATGTGGCGCCCATTGCACGAAGACCACCAACAAGGACGGTCATCTCTGGTGCAGTGAGGTTCAACAAGTTTGCCTTTTCCAACAACAACTGTTCTGTGGTCTGTACGTGGCCAGGACGCAGGTAGTTGCGGAAACCATCGAAGGTTGGTTCGAGGTACGAGAAGGAGTGTGCATCTGTCTGTTCTTGGCTTGCATCGCCGCGACCCGCAGTGAAGGGGACAGCAACGGACATTCCGGCAGCCTTGATTGCATTCTCGACGCCAACATTTCCGCCCAAGACGATGATGTCTGCGATGGAGATGCCAGTTTCGGCGCTGATCTTTTCGTACACGGCGAGAACTTTTGCGAGTTCTGCTGGGTCGTTAGCTTCCCAATCCTTCTGCGGGGCCAAACGAATGCGTGCGCCATTCGCGCCGCCACGCTTATCGGTGTTGCGGAAGGTTGATGCTGATGCCCACGCTGTGGTGACGAGTTGTGCAGTGGTGAGACCAGATGCAGCAATCTTTGCCTTCGCGGCATCGATGTCAGCTGCAGTTGGGGTCTTTGCGGGAGCTGGCACTGGGTCTTGCCATACAAGCTCTTCTTTTGGTGCCAACTTGCCTACATAACGCGTGCTTGGTCCCATGTCGCGGTGTGTCAACTTGAACCATGCGCGTGCGAATGCATCTGCAAACTCGGCGGGGTTCTCGTAGAAGCGCTTCGAGATCTTTGCGTACTCAGGATCGAACTTCAACGCAAGGTCGGCCGTTGTCATGATGGGGGCGTGTGACACTGACTTGTCGTGAGCGTCGGGCACTGAACCTGCCAGTGCGCCACCAGCGGGAATCCACTGCTGTGCACCTGCGGGGCTCTTGGTGAGTTCCCAATCGTTCTCCAACAGAATCTTGAAGTAATCGTTATCCCATGCGATGGGGTTGGTGGTCCATGCACCTTCGATACCACTGGTGATGGTGTCTACGCCGTGACCTGAACCCTTTGAGTTCAACCAGCCAAGACCCATTGCTTGAATGGGAGCTGCTTCTGGTTCTGGTCCCACGTACTTACCGGGGTCGCCGTTTCCGTGAGCCTTGCCGAAGGTGTGTCCACCTGCAACGAGAGCAACAGTTTCTTCGTCGTTCATGGCCATACGTGCAAATGTTTCGCGTACGTCACGTGCTGACAAGAGTGGATCTGCCACGCCGTTCGGACCTTCTGGGTTGACATAGATGAGACCCATCTGCACTGCTGCAAGTGGATTCTCGAGGTTGCGGTCTCCGCTGTAGCGCTCGTCGGCCAACCATGTTGTTTCGGAGCCCCAGTATGTTTCGTCTGGTTCGTAGACATCTGCACGTCCACCGGCAAAACCGAATGTCTTGAAGCCCATGGATTCAAGTGCAACGTTGCCAGTGAGGACCATGAGGTCTGCCCATGACAACTTGTTGCCGTACTTCTGCTTGATGGGCCACAGAAGACGACGAGCCTTGTCGAGGTTTCCGTTGTCTGGCCATGAGTTCTGTGGCGCAAAACGGTGCATGCCTGTTCCGGCGCCGCCACGACCGTCAGTGACGCGGTAGGTACCTGCAGCGTGCCATGACATACGAATGAAGAACGGGCCGTAATGGCCGTAGTCGGCTGGCCACCAATCTTGTGAGTTGGTCATCAACTCGGTGAGATCCTTGACGACTGCATCAATGTCAAGCGATGCAAATTCTTTTGCGTAGTCAAAGTCTGGATCCAGCGGATCACCTGCTACGGGATTGTTGTGCAGAACTTTGATGTTCAGCGAATTTGGCCACCACTTTGTGTTGGTGGTTCCCATGTCTGCAGCGGTTATTGCACCGCCAGAGAATGGGCACTTTTCTTCATTACTCATATGTGCTCCTTTGGTTAGTGGATATGTGTAAGACCGGTTGATGACGTTGCTGAGGAATCACTACAGGTAGGGCAACGACCCCAGTAGACGACTTCTGCTTCGTCAATTTCAAAATTGAAGTTGTCTGATGCTTCGAGGCACGGGCGGTAACCCACTGCACAGTCAACATCGACAACGACTCCGCACCCGCGGCAAATGAGGTGATGATGATTGTCGTTGATGCGGTCTTCATAGAGTGCCGGCGATCCAATCGGTTGGATGCGGCGCAAAAGTCCCTTTTCGGCGAATGTGTTCAATGTGTCGTACACCGATTGGCGAGAAATAGAACCGAGAGATTCGGTGGCGAGTTCAGTCACATGGTCTGCATTGATGTGAGGATTGCGAGCAACGGTGCGCAAAATTTCAAGGCGTTGGGCCGTGACACTGAGGCCATGGTCCTTCAGCACTTGGGCGTAATCGTGTGTCATCAATCTTGACTATATACAAATTTTGACTAACTCCAAAAAACATGTGACCAAGGTCATGTCACGCGGCGGGCAAGCGCCCATGGGACACACATCCATGGTTGTGGGTATGTGTTTGTGTGTGAAGGCGAGAGCCACATGGATTACCTCACTCGTATGAGATCTCGATCTGTGATTCTTGTTGTCGCTGTGATGTTGATGGCCTCATGCACAAGGGCGGCCGAAGGTCAATTGCCAACTCCGAATCAATTGTCAGAGGAATTGCTCACACTCACCGAGATGCCAGGAGAATGGGACGAAACCCAACGACAAATTTTCGCTGTTCGAGGTCCTGAGAATCCATCGATTGACCCATCAATCTGGTGTCCTGATGCACAAGAAGTAACGAAGAATCTCGTCGAGTTTGCTGGTGAGTCTGGCGCAGACGTGGAGATGCGGGCCGACACCACGAATGAAGGTTCTCGGATGATGCGGTTGCAGGCGTGGGCTAACAATGATGTGGAAAATTACTTCCGGGATGCACGTGAAGGTGTCCGCATCTGCGATGGGAAATTGGTCGCAACGCCAAGTGGTGCGCAAGAGTCCTATGAGGTCATTGAAGGTCGAGATATTGGTGATGAGTCGATTAGTTGGATACAGATCACAACTCCACCACCATCAACACAAAGCGAAAAGTTAGAAACCGCAAGCAGGACGACCATTGCTCGTTTCGGTTCAATCATCATGGTCTTGCAATTAGGTGATGTGGCATGGACTGGAAGTATTCAAGAAATGAGCGAAGAGTCGTGGTGGGAAATTGTTGAACTCGCTGGCAAGAAGCTCGACGAGTTAGATGAACAAGTGCACGACTAATTCAGGGTTTTCTGTTTGTCTGTGCGGGGAAGATGAATATCGAACTTGATTGCGAGAACTCGCATGACAACGACAATTGCCACTGGTAGCCACACTTGAATTCCATCTGACGCCTTCGCCTCGCGAAGTGCAACGTGAATTGTTGCTCCGACCAAGCCAGCGACCGCATAAATCTGACCAACAAACACCATTGGTGTCTTTCCCGTGAAGATGTCGCGAATGACGCCTCCTCCAACTCCTGTAATCACTCCCATGAAGATGGCAATAAACGAGGAGGTGTTGTTGTCGAGAGCGATAGATGTTCCAAGAACAACGAATGCCCCAAGTCCAACTGCGTCGCTTGCCAAATACCACAGATGATTGCGGGGGTCGATGTGGAAGGGGAGACGCAATACTGCGAGTGCAACAACAACGGTGGCGAGTGCAACCATCACTGGCCACTCGTCGGTCACCCAGGTGACCGGAAGGTTTCCAATGAGCAGATCTCTGATGGTGCCACCACCAATTGAGACAACCACTGCTAAAACGGCCGCACCAAGCCAGTCATGGCCAGCCTCAGCCGATGCAAACACGCCCGACAATGCGAATGCGATGGTTCCTAGGACAGCAACGAACAGAAAGACGCCTTCAGTTGTTGCCTGCTGTGCAATCACGCTACGACTGTACTTCTTGTCGCGCGTGTGGCAGGTGAGTCATGCGGTCAGTTCATGTATCCAGGTTCGAAGAGCGTGAGCAAGTTCTTCAGGTGCATCAGCTGCCAGAGTGTGTCCGCACCGTGAGAAGTTGTGCCGACGAACGGTTGCGTTTGTTAGCGCAGCTTCGAGAGCATCTTGATATTCCGGCGGCATCACTGGATCTTCGTTACCGCCGAGAATCATGACAGGCATCGTGACGCGGGCAAGGGAATCGGTGACGTCGAACAACTTGATTTCGCGATGAAAGAAATCAACAAGCAGTCGAGTATTTGTGACTGTTCTTGCTTCAACGTCGGCATCCATTGTGCGCGTCGTTGTGTAGAGATGTCGACAGTGGGTGACAAAAGCGGCGGTTGTTTCTTGATTGGGGGTGGCAATGAAGTTGC
>CAZCZM010000039.1:0-13570 GCA_964503445.1 uncultured Bifidobacterium sp. | reverse complement strand
GTCATGTCTCCATTATTGCTGGAAAGTGAGCAGACAGAGCGAACCGATACACTCCAAAGCCTGTGAAAAGCACTCTCGAAGCCCTAGAAGGCAACACCGTCAAGCTCTCTATTGAAATTGACGAAGCCGAATTTGACCGCAATATCGATGCCGCATTCAAAAAGATTGCCCGCGAAGTACGTTTGCCCGGATTCCGTCCTGGCAAGGCACCACGTCGCATTCTTGAAGCCCGAATCGGTATGGATGCTGCACTCGGACAAGCGCTACAAGACGCTATTCCTGAATATCTCAGCAAGGCCGTGCGTGAGCACAATGTCGATCTCATCGCCCAACCCAATGTCACCTTGCTGAACAACAACGAGCCAGTGACGGAAGAAAACCCCACACCGGCACCATTCGAGTATCCGGTTCGTTTCGAGGCAACGTGCGAAGTGCGTCCCGAGATTCAGGTTGCCGGATACGCGGGTCTTCGTGTCGAGTTGGTGAATCCTGAACTCAGCGACGACGAACTCAATGAAGCAATCGAAACAGAACGACGCCGATTTGGCACGTTGGTTGACGTTGACCGCGCAGCACAAGTGGGCGACAACGTGGTGATTGACCTCGAGGGAACCCGCAACGGTGAACCCGTTCCTGGGCTCAATGTCGATGAGTGGACATATGAAGTTGGTCGCGGATGGGTTGCTCCTGGTTTCGACGACCAACTCACTGGCGCCAAGAAAGGCGACACACTGAAGTTCTCCGCTGTTCCGAATGGAACCGAAGAGGAAGCTGACTTCGCAATCACCGTCAATCGTGTTCAGGCACTTGAGGTTCCAGAACTGACCGACGCGTGGGTGGCCGACAACATTTCGGATGCTGCAACCATCGAAGAGTGGAAGACCGCATTGCGTGCTCGCTACGAAGAAATGCGCATGAACCAAATGCGTCGCACCGTTGTCGATCGGCTCACTGAAGAATTGGCAAAGTTGGTCGTGATCGAGGCTCCCGAATCCATGGTCAACAACGACATGCAGGCTCGTTTGCAAAACACGTTGCAACAGTTCCAGGCTCAGGGCATTGCGCTCGATCAATGGTTGTCAGCAACAGGCCAAGATGCAGATTCGTTCATCGCAAGCATGAAAACACAGTCCGAAAAAGCTGTCATTGTCGATTTGGCTTTGCGTGCTGTCGCAACTGCAGAAGGTATTGACGTCTCCGATGAGGACCTCGAAGCCGAATATGAACAAATCGGTGTTCGTGTTGGTGAAAAGACCGCAAAAGTGCGTCGTGCATACGAACAAAACGATGCGGTCACAGATTTGGTTGCTCAAATGCGCAAGTCAAAGGCGCTGGAATGGTTGCTCCATAACGTCACTTATGTTGACCAGAACGGTACTGTGCTCGACACCGACACCGTGTTGGGTGAGCATGATCACGATGACCACAATCACGACGACCACGACCACGACTAATCAAGGAACGCACCAATGAATTTCCAGAACTATTACGTTCCCAACGTCACAGAAACAACAAGTCGCGGCGAACGTGTCTACGACCTCTATTCACGTTTGCTGAAAGAGAACATCATCTTTTTGGGCACTCCTATTGATGACACCATCGCCAACCTCATCTGCGCACAGCTCATCCACCTCGAGAGCGAAAACCCAGATCGGGACATCAACATCTACATCAACAGCCCCGGCGGAGACATCAACTCGCTGTTCGCCATTTACGACACCATGCAGTTCATCAAGAACGACATCGCCACCATCTGTTTGGGCCAAGCGGCGTCAGCTGCGGCAGTGCTGCTGGCTGCTGGCACCAAGGGAAAGCGTTTGGCGCTTCCACACAGTCGTGTGTTGTTGCACCAGCCATACGGCCAAGTGGGCTACGGCCAAGTCACCGATCTAGAAATTGCAGCCAAGGAAATCCTTCGTATGCGTGACCTCTTGGAAGAGATTTTGGCCACTCATACGGGCCAAAGCATCGAGCGAATCCATGCAGACACCGATCGTGACTTCGTATTGGAAGCAAATGAGGCCCTCGAGTATGGCATTATCGATGATGTGATTTCATCACGTCAGCTTGCGGACCGATCCGGTCCAATTCGCTGACCCACATCTCGAGGGAGGGCCTTCGTGGCCAAGTTCAGTGACACAGGCGAGCTGTTGAAGTGTTCGTTCTGCGGCAAGTCGCAGAAGCAAGTGAAGAAGCTCATTGCAGGTCCTGGTGTCTATATCTGTGATGAATGCATCGAGCTGTGTAACGAGATCATCGACGAAGAAGTAGGCGAGCGCGCCGATGTGCGTTTGGAAACCTTGCCAACGCCTGTTGAAACTCGGGAATTCCTCGACGAGTACGTAGTGGGCCAAGAGCGCGCAAAGAAAGTCTTATCGGTCGCAGTGTTCCATCACTATCGGCGCCTGCAGTACCTGCAGCAAAACACGGGGCTGCGTCGCGACGAGGTTGAACTCCAAAAGAGCAACATTCTCATGCTCGGTCCCACTGGTTGTGGAAAGACTCACCTTGCTCAAACCTTGGCTCGTATGTTGAACGTTCCATTCGCAGTTGCTGATGCAACTGCATTGACTGAAGCCGGTTATGTAGGTGAAGACGTCGAAAACATTTTGCTCAAACTTCTGCAGGCCGCTGACTTTGATGTGAAGCGTGCCGAGCAAGGAATTGTGTATATCGATGAAATCGACAAGGTTGCACGTAAAGCAGAAAACCCCAGCATCACTCGTGATGTTTCGGGTGAGGGTGTGCAGCAAGCATTGTTGAAGATCTTGGAAGGAACTGTGGCGTCGGTTCCACCTCAAGGCGGCCGTAAGCATCCCCACCAAGAGTTCATTCAGATTGACACCACCAATGTGTTGTTTATTTGTGGCGGCGCTTTTGCTGGTCTAGAGCAGATTATTGAGCAGCGAATTGGCCATAAGGGAATGGGCTTTCACGCAACTGTGTCATCCAAAGCCGATAAAGACCCAGGTGAATTGTTCGCGCAGGTGTTGCCTGAAGATCTTCTGAAGTTCGGAATGATTCCAGAATTCATCGGACGTCTCCCCATGGTTGGTGCAGTTCATGCACTTGACAAAGCTGCACTCATGAGCATTCTTACCGAGCCAAAGAATGCGTTGGTGAAGCAATACACCAAGATTTTTGAATTCGACAATGTTGAGCTTGATATCACTGACGAAGCGCTCGAGGCAATTGCCGATCTGGCGTTGCAGCGTGGCACCGGAGCACGTGGTTTACGCGCAATTCTGGAAGAAACATTGCTTGATGTGATGTACGAAGTTCCTGGTCGCACTGACATCGCCAAAGTGATCGTTACTGCTGAGAATGTGAAGAACAAGGTCATGCCTGAGTTGGTATCAAAAGGATCTGTGCGTACTCCACGCCAGCGACGCGCCGCTTCATAAACGTTCATGAATTTCGCTGACGCTCTGCAATATCTAGACGAGCACGCCTCGTACGAGAAAACAGGCCGTATTACCGATCCATCATTAACAAATATTCAGCAACTGTTGTCTGTCTTGGCTGACCCTCACAACGATTTTCGAGTCATTCATGTCACGGGAACAAATGGCAAAGGTTCCACATCGCAAATCATTACGAAGATTCTGATGTCGCACGGATTGAAAGTGGGCACGTATTGCAGTCCGCATTTGGAGAGCGTTCGTGAGCGAATTCTCGTGAACGGCGAACCAATCAGCGAGACCGACTTTGCCGAATCAGTTGCAGCAATTGCGAACGCTGAAGGAATGTCGGGTGTTCGACCCACGTACTTTGAAATCATGACTGCAGCGGCTTTCCGGTGGTTTTCAGACGATGCGGTTGACGTTGCCGTTGTAGAAGTGGGCATGTTGGGTCGTTGGGACGCAACAAATGTGGTGACAGCAGATGTCGCAGTGGTCACCAATATTGCGCTTGATCACACTGAATTTGCTGGGCCAACACACGCACACATCGCGAAAGAAAAAGCTGGCATCATCAAAAGTTCCAGCATTGCGATCATCGGTGAAACGCGTGAAGAACTACATGAAATTTTTGCTGCAGAAGAGCCCGCCGAGATTTTGTATCGAGGTCAAGACTTTGACGTGCTCGATAATCACCTTGCGTTAGGTGGCCGCTCTTTGCATGTTCGTACATCACGTGCCGAATACGACGACGTGTTTCTTCCGCTTCATGGATGGCATCAAGGTGAGAACGCTGCAGTTGCTGTGGCGGCATGTGAGGCTTTTTTTGGTGCAGCACTGCACCGAGAGACATTGTTGGAAGGAATGGCCAACGTCGCAATGCCTGGTCGTTTCGAAGTGGTTGGTCATCAGCCTTTAGTCATTCTGGATGGTGCACACAATCCGGCAGGCGCAGACGTATGTTCCACTGTGTTCTTCGACGACTTCGACCCACATGGCCGGCGCATCCTGATTGTGGGGGCACTCGGTGGCCGCGAGTTGACCGACACATTGTCGGCTTTAAAGGCAGACGAGTTTGAAGTGGTCATCTGCTGTACGGCGCCTTCACCTCGGGCTCGGTCGGCTCGGGAAATCGCCCAGGTAGTGACAGATATGGGGGCGGCTGATGTGGTGGTGGTGGACACGGTTGAGCAGGCCTGTGATCGAGCGCTTGCCCATGCCACCAGCGATGACGCCATTTTGGTGGCCGGGTCGCTGTATGTGGTGGGGGCAGCTCGCACCCACCTGCGAAAGGTGCTTCCCTAAAGGGTTTTGTCTCGTTCGGGGGCAAGCCTTGGCCCAGCCCGTAGCCTGAAGGAATGTCTAATCGCACACTTGTCCTCCTCAAGCCAGACGCCGTAGAACGCGGTCTCGTCGGAAACATCATCAGTCGTTTCGAGAACAAGGGCCTCAAGATTGTGGGTATGGAGTTGCGCACACTGACCACCGACATTCTTGAGCGTCATTACGAAGAGCATGTGGGCAAAGGGTTTTATGCCGAATTGGTGGCATTCATGTCCCGTGGTCCAGTTGTGGCGATGGCAATTGAGGGTCCCGAAGACACCTGGGAGATTGTTCGCACGATGATGGGTGCAACAAACCCAGCAAAGTCAGCCCCTGGAACCATTCGCGGAGATTTAGGAACCTTGTTCACAGAGAATCTGGTTCATGGCAGCGATTCGGCCGATTCGGCTGCTCGCGAGTTGGGCATTTTCTTCCCCGCCCTCTAAGGCGGCGGTCGTTACCATTTCCGTAGACCTAGTGGTGAGCCGCAGGGTCAAGGGGATTTATTCATGAGTCGAAACAACCCACTGGCCATCGGTCGAGATATTGCCATTGACCTAGGAACGGCGAACACGCTCGTGTACGTGCGTGGTCAAGGCGTTGTGCTGAATGAGCCTTCGGTCGTTGCTATCGACATGCGTGATGGTCGGCCTGTGGCGGTTGGTTGGGAAGCCAAGCGCATGCTTGGTCGTACACCGAAGAACATTGAAGTGATTCGCCCATTGAAAGACGGTGTCATCGCCGACTTTGACGTGTGTGAAAAGATGCTGCGCTATTTCATTCAGCGCATCACCACTAGTCGTTGGTCAAAGCCTCGAATGGTGATTTGTGTTCCATCGGGTATCACTGGTGTTGAACAACGCGCTGTTCAAGATGCTGCCGAATATGCAGGCGCACGACGTCCGGTTCACATCATCGAAGAGCCAATGGCAGCTGCCATTGGTGCAGACCTGCCCGTGCACGAACCCAGTGGCAACATGATTGTTGATATCGGTGGTGGCACTACCGAGGTTGCAGTCATTTCGCTTGGTGGCATTGTGGTTGCGCAGAGTGTGCGTGTTGCCGGAGACGAACTCGATGACTCCATCGTGTCGTATGTGCGCACCGAATTTGGTCTTGATATCGGTGTCAACACTGCCGAAGAAATCAAGATTCAAATGGCGTCGGCCTGGCCCTTAGCGCAGGAATTAACCGCAGATGTTGGTGGTCGTGACACTGTCACGGGGTTGCCGAGGACTATCGAGGTCACATCTGACCAGATTCGCGACGCCATCGCCGAGCCTGTGACTGCCATTATTGACGCTGTGAAGGCAACACTCGACCGGACCCCGCCTGAACTGGCGGCAGACATCATGGACCGTGGCATTTATTTGTCGGGTGGCGGCGCATTGCTCACTGGCCTCACACAGCGCATTCATCATGAAACAGGAATGCCTTGCTATGTCGCTCCAGATCCGCTGTACGCGGTTGCCATTGGCTCGGGTCGTGCACTCGAGAACATCGAGGCAATGCGCGGAATGATGTCCTCTCCAGGACTCGACCAGTCGTAGTCGTAGCCTCGTGGCGGTCTCTACCTTCACACGGCGCCGAGCAATTTTTCTGCTCACGCTGACGTCAATTCTTCTCATCACGCTTGATTTGCGTGGTAGCTCTCTTGTCAACGGAACCCGTTCGGTGTTTGGCACCTTGTTTCGTCCGATTGAAAGTGCAACACGTGTTGTCACGCGCCCTCTTCAGAACACCTGGAATGGAATTACGAACTACAACGACGTTCTTGAGGAAAATCGACGCTTACGAGATTTGGTTGCTTACGGTCAAGGCGCAAACATTGCGGCTATTGCAACCGTTCGCGAAGCACAAGAACTGTTGGCGTTGAACGGCTTGCCCACGCTTGCAGGTATCTCGTCGTGTACAGCACAAGTAGTGGGGCAGTCGCCGTCCAACTTCTCTCAGACTGTTGAAATCAACAGAGGTTCTGAATGTGGCATCAAGGTGGGAATGCCTGTTTTGAATGCGGCCGGCATGATTGGCAAAGTCACCAATGTGTACAACAAGCGAGCAGTGGTTATGTTGCTGACTGATCCCGGATACTCGCTGTCCGTCAAAGTGGTGAATACTCCTCCGACTACTACAACCACAACAATTCCTGGGTCGTCAAGTGGGCCAACTACAACGTCGACCACAACAACCACCACAACCACAACCGTTCCTAAAACAACCACCACAACAATCAAAGGGTTTACGCCTGGTTCAACAGTTCCTGTCCCAACAACAACGTTGGTTCCTGGCGTTACGGCTCCCACTGGAACGGCAGGCCCTAATCAACCAGGGCAAAACACCAACACTCAAATCACAGTGCCACCAGGCGCCGATCTCCCGTTGCGTGAAACAGGCGCCATGGAAGGTCGCGGATTGTCAAAGAATCCCGTTGTGCGCTTTATCGAAAACCAACCACGCTTCGGAACAGTTGCAATTGGTTCACCCATTATCTCTGCCGGTGGTGCAACATCGCTCGCCCCACCCGACATTGTGATTGGAACCGTCAGCAAAGTAGTACGGCGTACGGGGACGTTGGGCCCCTTGCTTGAAGTGAAGTTGTCGGCCAATCTGAATAATCTCAACTTTGTTCGTGTGTTGTTGTATCAACCCATCACGGAGCGCCCGACCGAACCATGATTGAACGTTTTATGTTCGTTGTAGAGAACAAATACACCCGACTAGTTCTGGTCGGGCTTGTGTTCTTGTCTCTGCAGACAACGTTGTTCAACGACATGCGTCCATTTGGCGTCGTTCTGCAAGTTATGGTGTTGTTGGCTGCATCATGTGGATTGGCGGCTGGTTCCGCCACTGGCGCAATCGCGGGATTTGTCGTGGGCTTGTTGTACGACATGGTGCTAACCACACCTCTCGGGTTGTGCGCTGCTGTCTTTGCGCTCGTTGCGTACTTGGCCGGATTCGCGCATTCCTTCGTTCACGAGTCAACGTGGTGGTCGCGCACCATTGTTGCAAGCGTGGCTAGTGCCATCGGAATGGTTCTGTTACCTGTTGCGTTCACAGTGACGGGTGCCGAAGGTGTGTTGACGCTGCGTATTTTTCTCATCGCCCTCGTCGTTACCGTGTTCAATGCGATGTTTAGCGTGCCAGTTGAATTGGTGTGTCGTTGGGCCTTGAAGGACCGAGTGTTGGTGCGGTAATGGCAGGGTCGCGCACTGTCTCACGAATTGGCATCCTTGCCATCGTTGCAACATCGCTGCTCAGTTTGCTGACCGTGCGGTTGTGGTTCTTGCAAGCGGTAGATGCGCCGTCGTTGGAAATCAAGGTTCGTGAAGTCCGTACGCGGACGATCAAAATCAATCCCGAGCGCGGACGAATTTTTGATGTCAAGGGTCGAATCGTTGCCGACAACGAAAGAATTCTGACTCTGACTATCGAGCGGGCAGTTATTGCGAAACCGCTAGCTCGACAGCAGATGTGGAATCGCTTATCTGGTGCGCTCAACATGACCGTGACCGAACTTGAAGATCGCTTTGCCTCGAAGCGATATGACCAGTTACAACCATTGCCTTTGAAAGAAGACATCTCCGAAGATCTTGCTGTGTACCTTCGTGAACGAAGTGAGGATTATCCAGGGGTAGATGTGCGTGAAGATTGGCGGCGCGAGTATCCATTCGCGCCCGTTGCCAGTCACGTCATTGGATTTTTGGGTGCAATTCCAGCGGGAGAAAAATCAGAGAATTATTTCCGCACGCTTGGGTATGACCCCGATGCCCGAGTTGGACAATTCGGCGTTGAACAAACCTATGAAGCAGTGTTGCGCGGCACGCCTGGCTATGTGAAGTACGAAGTGGATTCTCGTGGACGATTCCTTCGTCAGTTGGAGAGAAAGGAAGCAATTCCCGGAAACGACATCCAATTGACCATCAACTTGGAATTGCAACAGTTCACAGAGCAAGCCTTACAACAAGAGCTCTTGATGCGTCGCCGAACCGAGGCGCCAACAGTGCTTGCCTTCGGCGAGCCAGATCCGCGGTACCCACTGGTGAATTACTACAAAGCGCCTGCTGGCTCCAGCGTGCTGATGAATCACGAGACTGGCGAAATAGCCGCAATGGCCAGTTATCCAAATTTCGACAACCGATGGTTCAACGCCGGAATCACGTCGGAGAAGTTCAACCAACTCTTTCCAAAGACCGAAGACCCTGATCAATCAATTTTGGTCAATCGTGCAATCTCGGGCCGATACAACTTGGGTTCTACATTCAAGCCTTTTGTCGCATTTGCGGCATTGAATACGGGGCAACTTCCAAAGGGAACGCAATACACATTGCGCGACCAAGGTACGTACAAGTTGGAAAGCATTCCCGAAGAGCGTTGCCAGTTGAATGTGAAGTGTGTGTTCAAGAACGCGAATTGCGGTAACGGTGCTCCTTGTAAGTATGGGCGTATCAACATCGTGACTGCACTTGCGGTTTCATCAGATGTGTTCTTTTACAAAATCGGTGAACAGATTTTCACAGAGCGTGGAAATCGTCCGGTTTTGGAAGAACAAGTGAGGCTGTTTGGTTTTGGTTCACCCACTGAAATCGATTTACCCTACGAGTACATCGGAACAGTTCCCAATAGGGCATTGAAGCAACGACTTGCTGCATCGGGGGCTATTGCCAAAGAAGAAGGCCGCGGCTACTACGTGGGTGACAACGTGCAGTTGTCTATTGGACAAGGTTTGTTGTCGGCGACACCATTGCAGTTGGCTGTTGCATACGGCGCGCTAGGTAATGGTGGAAAAGTACTGCGACCCCGAGTAGTGAAGGCAATCTGGGCACCGGGCACACCGAATGGCAAGTCGAATCGTGTCGATCTTGAAAAAGGTGTGGTCATTCAAGATTTCAGTTCACCTCAGATTGTTCGCGATATCAAGCCTGCGCCAGAGATTCTTGAACCAATCATCCGTGGACTAACTCGCGTCATCACTGGTCCTGGCGTGACTTCAGACTTTTATCACGCAACAACTGGCGAGAAGTTGTTTCGTTCATTTCCAAAACGAGCACTTCCACTTGCTGGGAAAACTGGTACTGCACAAGGTGCAGGCAACTTGCCGTGGAATGACTCATCAGCATTCGCAGCATTTAGTAAGAATCCGAAGTATCCATACACGGCAGCTGCGTACTTAGAAAAGTCCGGATTTGGATCGCGTGCTGCTGCTCCTGTGGTGAAGTGCATGTTCACGGCTCTCATCAATCGCATTCAGGTTGCGCCAGCCGTTCCATCTGACCCACTTGATCCAAACAGTTTTGAAGTTGCGGCGCCTCAGTCTCTTCCAAATCCGCTGTGCTTGGTGGGCACAGGGTCATCGGTGCGTGATTAATGGCTCGCACAATCTTCACTCGTCGTCCCGATTCGGGTCTGGGAAACATTCGTCGTGGCTTTGCCGACCCCACGCGAACCGTCGACTGGATTTTGATGGGGGCGGTGGGTGCCCTCACCATCATTGGTGCATTCATGATTTATTCAGCAACGCGACCACGTTTGTTGAATAGAGGTGCTGATCCATTCTTCTTTGTTCAACGTCAAATCATCTTCGTCATCCTCGCCATCGTGTTGATGATGGTGGTGATGTGGATGGACTATGTGCAGCTACGCGGTAACGCTGAATTGTTCTATGCCGGAACAATTGTGTTGCTGATTTTGGTGTTTGTTGCTGGATCCGTGACGGGTGGTGCGCGCCTGTCATTCGACCTTGGCCCTATCGCGGTTCAACCGTCAGAGCTTGGGAAAGTGACCACGTTGCTGTTGCTCGCAGGCTTCTTGGCGCAAGACGATGCGCCAACGGTGTCGTACGAGAGATTCATTCAGTCCTTGTTTATTGTTGGCGCTCCCGTTGTCTTGGTGGCAGTGCAGCCCGACCTCGGTTCGGCATCGGTGTTTGTTGCATGTGCGATGGGTGTGTTGTTGGTGGCTGGTGCACAACTTCGCTACATCGTGCTCATTACGTCGTTGGCAATTGTTTCGGTCATTGCTGGCGTGGTGTCGGGCATTGTGAAGGACTACCAACTGCGACGCATCACTGGTTTCTTGAATCAGAACTCTGACTCGGCGGCTCTTCAAACATTGACCACCCAGGTGCGTTTTGCGAAGCGTGCGGTCTCAACGGGCGGGTTCTTTGGGAAGGGGTATTTGAATGGCCCGCTCACGAACGGAGCATTCATCCCTGTTCAGTCCACTGACTTTGTGTTCTCGGCCGTAGGGGAGCAGTTCGGAATGTTGGGGGCTGGCATTGTGCTCGGTCTCTTCACCGTGGTGTTGTGGCGCATCTACAGAATTGCTCGGATGGCTCAAGATCGGCTTGGGTTTTTGCTGTGTGCGGGCGTCTTCACAATGATTTTGTGGCAGGCGTTCCAGAACATCGGAATGACCATGGGAATCACGCCGGTTTCGGGGGTTCCTTTACCCTTTGTGTCATATGGGGGGTCCCACACGGTGGCCTTTGCCATCATGATTGGGTTGGTCCAGAGCGTCCACATGCGCCGTTTCCGATAAGACCCGCAGGTAACCTAGACAAAAGGCCGAAAGGGCCGGAGGCGCCTCCATTGGCTGCCACCGATGCCCCATGGCGCGCCACAAGCGCGACGTGAGAGAGGAAAACTTCATGGACAACAACGGTTCTGCCGATTCTGTGGCAGGCAGCCAGACGCCGTCATCAGGTCAGTCACCCTCTGGTGCGCAACGACCCGAGGGCTCACAAGCGAACAAGAAGCGTCGTCGCGGGTCGCGCGGTGGAAAGAATCGTCGCAAGCCCGGACAAGGGGAATCAACCGCAGACTCAAGTGCTGTCACCCCTTCATCTGCTTCACCAGCTCCTGCCCGTAAGCCTCAAATTGGTGACACTCGACCTGCTCCAACTCCCGCTGCGACACCTGCGGCGGAAAAGTCGGGAGACGCCGCCAAAAAGAAGCGTCGCCGCGGAGGTCGTGGTCGTAGTCGCTCTGGGGGTTCGTCCCAGCGAGATGTCGTCGATCGGGATGCTGAAATTATCGAGCGCCGTCGCGGTCGCGAGCGCAATGGTAGACCAGTGGGGCGCTACCTCATGTGTGTTCAAGTGCGCAACGGCGTTACCCAAGTAGCGGTGATGGAGGGTCGCTCGCTGATTGAGCATTACGTCAGCCGTCCAGCAGACGATGTCGGGCAGATTCACGGAAACATCTACATGGGTCGGGTGCAAAACGTATTGCCCGGTATGGAAGCTGCATTTGTCGATATCGCAACACCGAAGAATGCAGTGTTGTATCGCGGGGATGTCCAGTTCGATGGTGAAGATGTAGACACCAAAGACACTGCTCGCATCGAGCATATTTTGCGCTCACGCCAGATGATTCTGTGCCAGGTCACAAAGAACCCAATTGGAGCCAAAGGTGCACGGCTTACTCAGGAAGTGTCAATTCCTGGGCGTTTTGTTGTGCTGATTCCCAATTCGAAGACATACGGCATCTCGAAGCGGCTCGATGATTCCGAGCGTCGTCGCCTGCGCAACATTCTTGATCGGGTGAAGCCAGCAGAACATGGCGTCATTGTGCGCACCGCTGCAGAGCACGCCACCGAGCATGAACTCACCGCCGACATGACTCGTCTCCTCGACGAATGGGCAACTATCGAAGAGGCAGCGAAAAAGGCAACGGGTCCTCAATTGCTGTATCGCGAACCAGAACTAGCAGTTCGCACTATTCGAGAAGAGTTCAATGCCGACTACCGCGGAGTCATCATTGATGATCGTCGCCTGTACGAAGACGTACGCAGCTACATCCAAGATTTCAATCCAGAATTGGCCGATCGTGTTGAATACTTCGATCGTGATGCCGAACCTTTGTCGCTTTTCGAGACCCATCATGTTCACGAGCAGTTGCACAAGGCGCTCGATCGGAAGGTGTGGTTGCCCTCGGGTGGTTCGCTCATCATCGAGCACACAGAGGCACTCACGGTGATCGACGTCAACACTGGGAAGAACGTCGGAACGTCAAATCTTGAAGAGACCGTCTTTCAAAACAATCTGGAGGCAGCCCAAGAGGTTGCCCACCAATTGCGGCTGCGCGACATTGGCGGAATCATCGTCATTGACTTCATCGACATGGAGATCAAAGACAACCGCAAGAAGGTGGTCGAGTCGTTCCGTCAAGCACTGTCGCGTGACAAGACCCGCACTCAGGTCTTCGATATCTCAGAATTGGGACTAGTGGAGATGACCCGAAAGCGCATCGGAGAAGGCCTCATTACGGCCTTTGCAGGTGAGTGCCCAGAGTGTTCGGGTCGCGGCATGAAGGTTGACTTCACGCTTCTCGATTAGGCCAGACGGCTGGGGTCGCACGAGGGCGGACCTGGTCCAAAACATCAAAATCAAGCCCTCTTGGCGGTGTCGTCGGGGGGAAATCGCAGATAGGGTAGGAAACCGCTATGTACGCAGTGATCGCATCCGGTGGAAAGCAAGAGAAGGTATCGCAGGGCCAGCAGGTCCAGCTTGAGCTCTTGCATGTTGAAGACGGTTCTGAAGTGTCATTGACACCAGTTCTCGTTGTAGACGGCTCCACAATTCTCTCCACACCCGACCAATTGAAGGGCGCGTCCGTTAAGGGCCGCGTCATCGGAACCGCTAAGGGTCCAAAGATTGACGGGTTCACCTACAAGCGCCGCACCAACCAGCGTCGTCGCTTCGGACATCGTCAGAAGTACTCGGTAGTCGAGATCACATCCATCGCGAAAGGCTGATTCCACATGTCAAAGACAAAGGGCGGCGGCTCAACAAGAAACGGCCGCGACTCAAATGCACAACGACTCGGCGTCAAGGTGTTTGACGGAAC
>CAZCZM010000038.1:0-14635 GCA_964503445.1 uncultured Bifidobacterium sp. | reverse complement strand
TTGTCTGGGGGACAAGAGGTCGTGGGTTCAAATCCCGCCAGCCCGACCATTAGAAGCTTTGTATTGCACCTACTAGGTGTGCGCAGGGCTTGGTTTGATGGCCGTGTAAATCATGGCCACAAGCTAGACCGCTAACACCAACGCCATCTCACGAACTAGTCGTGAACTGAACCGTCAGGCATTGTTGCACCTGTCAGGTTTGCGCCGGTCAGGTCTGAATTAGTTAGGTCTGCACCAAAAAGGTTTGCACCCGCCATGTTTGCACCCTTCAGGCTTGCACGAGTCAGGTTTACGTTTATCAAGTTTGCTTTAGTCAGATTTGCATCAGACAGATTTACACCGGACAGGTTTGCGCCCGAGATGTCGTCAGCATCGAATCCGTGAGTTCTCATTTCACGGCCACTCATGTTTCTAGTTCCCAGATAGGCACCGGTTAGGTTTGCCTTAGTCAGATTTGCACCCGTTAGGGATGCTCTTGTCAGGTTTGCACCAGACAAATTTGCATTAGTCAGGTCTGCGCCATCAAGGCTTGCTTTACGCAGGTTTGCGCTTGACAGATTTGCGTTAGTCAGATCTGCGCCGTACAGGTATGCAGCATCAAGGTCTGCGCCACTGAGGTCTGCGCTCACTAGGTCTGTGCGCATTAGGTATGTGCTTTGCGCCTTGGTGTCCGACAAGTTCGCACCTTGCAGGTCTGCGCCAGACAGGTTTGCAACACTCAGGTTTGCGCCACTCAGATTTGCCCCACGCAGGTATGCACCGCTCAGGTTTACATCGTCAGTCAAGTCTGCACCACTCAAATTGGCGTTAGACAGGTTTGCCCCTTTCAAATCTGCATTAGAAAGATTTGCGTTTTCCATGTCTGCATTAGAAAGATCTACCTGGGTCAGGTTTGCACCAACCAGATTTGCTTTGGTCAATTTTGCGCCGTCTAGGAATGTCTGCGCCAAGTTTGCGTCTCCTAGGTCTGCACCAGGTTCGATCTTGTAGCCGTTTACTTCCATCACCACAAACTAGCTTTCCGACGGCGACGCCACATCGCCTCAATTGGAGTGCGAGCCATTCGAGTTGGTGCTCACCGACCCAGACGGAAAAGAGATTGACCCGGAAGCGCTTACGGGGCGTTTCTACTCGGCCACGAAACGTGCAGGCTTGCCAACCATTCGGCTTCACTCAATACGCCATACGTGGGCTTTATGGGGACTCAGTGAAGGAGAAACTGTTCACGTTGTGGCGGGCTTTATCGGACGTTCCGACCCGGGCTTCGCATTCAGAACCTATGCATCATTCATACCCAATCAAGCACGAACAATTGCAGACAGACTCTCAAGCAAAATGCAAGCACTTCTCGAGTGCGAGATTGGTGCCAACGTTGGTGCCAACATTTCGAAACTTGAAGTCGCAACAGAGTTGCCTAGTTTAAAAACTCAATGAAACCAAGCACTAGGGAGCACTAATAGAACTAGCGAAACACTGTTGAGGGATTTCAAATCCCGCCAGCCCGACCATTACGGTTACGTGTATGTGTGGTCGCTTTGTCGGAAATTTTTCCACCGATGACATCTTGAATGAGATGGAAGAGGCAATTTCTGATGCTGGGCTTCGTCTCGAATTGCCCGACACCGACCTACCGTTGCTGCGCAATTTCAATGTGGCGCCCACTCATCTCATTCCCGTCCTCAGGGTGGTAAATGATGTGGTGATTGTTGATGTCGTCCAGTGGGGTCTTCTTCCTGTGTGGTCAAAAGATGCATCGAAGGCGGCGAGCATGATTAACGCGCGCTCGGAGACCATCACTGAGAAGCCGTCGTTTAAGGGTCTCGTGCCGAAGCATCGTTGCATTATTCCGATGTCTGGCTTTTATGAGTGGGACCGCTCAAATCCGAAAGCGAAGATCCCGTACTACGTCACGAGGTCTGACGGGGGACTGATGTTGGGCGCAGGTATCTGGAGTGATTCACCAATCACAGATGCTGGTCGCACATGTGCGCTCATTACGCGTGACAGCATTTTCGATTTATCACACATTCATGATCGAAGCCCCGTTGAATTTCATGCAGAAGAGGCAGTGGAATGGTTGATGCCGGGGGATGCGCCGCTAGAACTTTTTCAGCCTGACCACCAACCACGATTTCACACACAACAAGTTTCAACACGTGTCAACAGTGTTCGTAACAATGATCCCAGTTTGATCGACCCCGATAACGGCGATGCTTCTCAGTCAGAGTTAACGCTTTTCTAGAGCGATGATAAAGCCTCAATGATTCGTGAGGCGTTGGTTTCAAGTGTCTCACGGTCGATGCTTGCTGCTGCGTTTGCAAAGCTGAGTTGACTCATGTCGTGCGTGGGAATCAGATGAATGTGGCAGTGGTTCACTTCATAGCCAGCAATAATCAGACCAACTCGCTCGCAAGGAAATGCTCGTTGTAGTGCACGCGCGAGACGGTGAGATACCTCAAAAAGATGGCTAGATAGATACGGCGACAAATCCACCCAGTGATCAACTTCGTCTCGCGGTACGACCAAAACATGTCCATCGGCCATCGGATTGATGGACATAAAGGCCACGCACGATTCATCTTCAAAAACAAAAGTGCCAGGAATTTCGCGCCGAATGATTTTTGTGAAGATTGTGCTCATCCCAGATATCCCCCCGAAACGGTGAAGACATCACCGGTGCAATACGCAGACTCTGGTCCTGCAAGAAAACGAATCATTTCTGCAATGTCGTTGGGGACACCCATATGGCCTTTTCCAATTCGCATCACTATTCCTGCTTTCAATGTTTCACTAAATGGAGTGAGGAGCGGGGTGTCGATATAGCCAGGGCATACGGCGTTCACATTGATTCCTAGGCCAGCAACTTCCTCTGCTGTGGTTTTTGTGAGCGTGATGATTGCCGCCTTGGCAATTGAGTAGTGGGGTGCTCCGGCCGACGGCTTTTGACCAAGAATTGAAGAGATGTTGATGATGCGACCTGATCGTGCAGGTTGCATGTGTCGCAAAGCGGCGCGAGTACCATAAAAAGCTCCGTACAAGTGCACACGAATCATGCGGTCCCATTCGTCGTCGCTCATGTCCACCACATAGTTGTAGGGCTCTAGTTCCGAGATTTTGCCTTCCATTCTCTTCATCTGGTTGGAGACGGCAATGTCAATCTTGTTTCCTGGTGCTTGTGGAGCGATACCCGCATTGTTGATCATGATGTCTAGCCGACCAAGTTGTTGAACACATTCGTCAACCGCATGATCCATCGCGGATGAGTCGGTGACGTCAAACGGAAACGCAATTCCTCCCAACTCGTCTGCAACAGATTGGGCAGCATGAGCGTGGAGATCATTGATCGCCACAATGACGCCATCGGCGGCAAGGCGGCGCGCTGTCTCTGCACCAAGACCAGAACCTCCTCCGGTGATGAATGCAACAGAGCCTGAAAGCGGAAGTGTCATGTTGAAACACTATGCCCTTCCGTCTGGATGAATGTCACCCTGACTAAGGTGGGGTTGTGTCATGGCGCTCCATTGTGACTATCCCCAACGCCATCACAGTGGTTCGATTGGCCATGCTGCCTACCTATGTTGGGCTTATGGCCGATGGGCGAGTGGTAGCCGGTAGTTGGTTTTTTGGTCTGCTTGCATTCACGGACTGGATTGATGGATACATCGCGCGTCGTTTCAATCAGGTCAGCGAATTCGGAAAAGTGATTGACCCAGTAGCGGATCGAATTGTGTTTTTCGTCGGAATCGGCGCAGCAATGTATTACAACCATTTCCCCACGTGGTTTGGCGTCATCATTTTGGTGCGAGAGGTCTCTATCGCAGTCCTCATGGTGTCTGCCACCGCTTTGGGAATGGAGCGCTTTCCTGTCACCCGACTTGGTAAGTGGGCCACCTTTGCTCTGATGTCTGCCGTACCGTGGATCACAATTGGAACGGCGGGCGGATGGTGGTCGGCCTTCACATATTTAGGGTGGGCCGCCGGTATTCCAGGAGTTGTTGTTTCGTATGTGTCATTTGTGAAGTACATCCCCACAGTGAGGGCACATATGGCATCGGGTCGAGGTGCGTAGGGGCTACCGTTAGGGATGTGAATATCCCTGCAGATTTGAAGTACACCAAGGATCACGAGTGGATCAAGATCAGCGGTTCCGTTGCTCGTGTGGGCATCACTGACTACGCCCAAGACGCGCTAGGCGACATCGTTTACGTTCAATTGCCTGACGTGGGTTCTTCTGTTGAAGTTCATCAAGGGCTCGGTGAAATTGAGAGCACCAAGAGCGTGAACGATGTGTATGCACCCGTCTCTGGAACAGTGGTAGCAGTTAACGGCGATCTTTCGGGAACGCCAGAGTTGTTGAATTCGGATCCGTACAACGCGGGATGGATTTGCGACATTGAAGTATCTGTTCTGAATGAGGCCGATCTCATGTCAGCTGAGGAGTACGCAGCTCTTATCGGGGCATAGTCGCTGATGTCGTACGTCTTTTGCAATAAGTGTGGGCATCGAAACCCGCCGCAATCAGCGTTTTGCTCTGCATGCGGTTCTGTACTCGATCATGTGGAAGACCGAACCATCACGCTGGCCAAAGTTGATCCATTGCAAGACGCCCTCGGCACCGCGGACAACATTGTGGTCGATTTAGACGACATTGCATCGGGACGAGCAATATTGGTGGTACGCGATGGCGAAGAAGAGGGCCAATACTTCTTGCTAATAGATGGCGTCACCACAATTGGTCGAAGCGAAGATGCCGTTATCACGCTTGACGACATCACAGTGTCGCGTCAACACAGCGAGGTGCACTTCAATTCAGGTCGTTACATCGTGAAAGATGTGGGTTCATTGAATGGCACCTATGTGAACCAACGACGCATTGACGTTGCTGAACTTTCACAAGGAGATGAGCTTCAAGTGGGAAAATTTCGATTCATCTTCTTTGAGAATGGCGAAGGTGGACAATGACCGATCGTGATTATCACTCAATTGGTGAAGTTCTCGCTCAGTTGCTAGAAGAATTTCCCGATGTCACTATCTCGAAGATTCGCTTTCTGGAGAGCCAGGGTCTTATCGAGCCCGAGCGGACTCCATCGGGATATCGAAAATTCACTAGCGCCGAGGTGGAACGATTGCGTTTTATCCTGCGCGAGCAGCGCAACAACTACACGCCTCTACGCATCATTAAAGATCGACTCGATGATGACTCCGCTGATATCAGTCGCGATTTTTCACTTCCGAATCAAGTGGTATCAACATCGGGTCATCCGGCGGCACGAGGAAGTGTTCCACGTCCACGCGATGAAACAACACAGATGACGCGTGTTCCTGAACAAGATCCCATTGTTCCTCAGTCTGTCCAGAGAGAGCAGCGTCGCGAAGCGCTCAATCACAAGGACAACACTGAGTCCATCCCGCGAGATCAATTGGTGCAACAGCATCACATTGACCCTGTTTTCTTGAAGGAACTGGAAACTGCTGGTCTTATTTCCGGACACGAAGTAGGGGATACCACCTTTTTTGATGCTGCTTCAATCGAGGTGGCAAAAGCCGCAGCGCGTTTCCAAGCGTTGGGAATAGAAGTACGGCATCTTCGCGCCTGGAAGACATCGGCTGACCGTGAAGTGAATCTGTACGAACAGAGAATTCTTCCGTTGTTGCGACAGCGCAATCCTGCATCGCGTGAAGAGGCTTTGAACATGCTGAGTGAATTCTCCGCACTGGGAGCTGACCTAAGGGCAGCGTTGGTTCTCAAAGATATTCTCCGTTTGTCCGAACAGCGATAAGTATGAAATCTCTTTCGGTTCGTGGTGTTCGTATTGATCGAATGACCAATACTCCAGTGGTAACGCTGCGTGAAGAAGACCATCCCCGTCGTCAATTTGAGATCTTTATTGGCGGTCCGGAGGCGGCTGCAATTAAGACAGCTCTTGATGACGAGAGAACACCGCGTCCGCTCACGCATGATTTGTTTGTCTTAGCTCTTGAGCGAATCTTCGTGGTGGTTGTACGTGTGGTCATCACGCACGTCTCGTCGGGTACATACTTCGCCGACATCGTGCTTCGTCACGAGACCGATGACGAGGTCACGGTCTCGGCTCGACCTTCTGACGCCATCGCCATCGCATTGCGTGCCTCCTGCCCGATTTATGCCCAAGATGAACTTCTTGACCAGGTGGGGGAAGAGGTGGCCGAAGATTCCAACGGCGACTCTGAGGCTGGCATTCTCAATGAATTCAGGGATTTCATTGAAAATATCTCTCCTGAAGATTTCAGTGATTGACCTCTTGACGAAACGCTGAATCGTCTCCTAGCGTCTTACACCCGCGTAGTTACCAGAATGTAACGACGCGTACAGACGATCGGAAGAGTCAGATGAAATCGTTTAGCGGAACACAGGCAGCAGAGATTGTGGGTATCACATACCGTCGCCTTGACTATTGGGCACGAACCGACCTTGTTCGTCCGTCCGCAGCGGACGCCACGGGAAGTGGAAGTCGCCGTGAATACACGTACCGAGATTTGTTGGAACTCAAAGTCATTAAGAAGTTGCTTGATGCAGGTATTCGCTTGGAGTCCATTCGTGATGTGTTCGCGTACATGCGCGAGCATGTAGACACCGACATTTCCGCAGCCCACTTGGTGATCAGTGGCTCTAGCGTGATTTTGTGTGATGGAGACGAATTGATTGACGTACTACGTCATGGCCAAGGCGTCCTCAACGTATTGCCAATGTCAGGTGTGCGCGATGAAGTAGACCGTCGCCTCATTGCGTTTGAGCCACAATCGTCACCAGTAGAAAATGAATCATCTTCCGAGGACGATTCCGACGATGACGGACTCGGAGTGGTCGCGATCTGAGATGAAGTTCTCTCCGCTTGATGCAGAACATCGCAAACTAGAAGCAAAAATGGTGCCGTTCGGTGGCTGGGAGATGCCGCTGAACTACGAAACAGGAACCCTTGCCGAGCACACTGCGTGCCGTACCGACGCTGTGATGTTTGACGTATCGCATTTGGGAACTGTTCGTGTTGAGGGGCAACACGCATTTCAGCAATTGCAATCTGCCTTAACGAATGACTTGAACAAGATTTCGGTCGGTCGTGCTCAATACACTCATCTGTTGAACGACAGTGATGCATCGGTCTTGGATGACATCATCGTGTGGTGGGTCGATGACAATGTTTTCGATGTCATGCCAAATGCATCCAACACAGATCGCGTTGTGAGTGCCATTGGCGGTCAAGACACAACTTCTACTCGTGCCGTCATTGCTGTACAGGGCCCCAATGCACGTGACAAGGTCAGAACCGTCTCGGTTGAGGCTGCAGATGTGCCACGCTTTGCTGTTCGAAAGGTGCGCATCGCGGGTAGCGACTGTGTGGTTGCCGGCACTGGTTACACCGGTGAAGATGGAATTGAAATCGCGGTCCCTGTAGCCGGGGCCGCGCAGATATGGAATCTGTTGCTGTCGGCGGGAGTGACGCCGGCGGGATTAGGTGCACGCGATACGTTGCGCTTGGAAGCAGCTTTGCCATTGCATGGTCACGAATTGGGCGAGGGCATTACTCCGTTGCAGGCGGGTCTTGAGTGGGTTGTGGCGTGGAAAAAGGAGTCTTTCCTGGGCCGCGATGCTCTTGCTGCCGAAAAGGAACGGGGAGTCTCGCGCCACCTTGTTGGTATTTCTATCGATGGGCGACGCCCTGCGCGTGACGGAACAACTGTTCTCCGCAATGACGAGGTCGTTGGGTTTGTGTCGAGCGGCAACTTCTCGCCAACACTCGGGCATTGTGTGGCGCTCGCATTCGTGAACACATCTGTTGCAGTGGGTGATTCAGTGGACCTCGACGTTCGTGGAACCAAGTTGCCAGGCGTTGTTGTGCAGACGCCGTTTGTTGCCAAGAAGAAGTAGTTCAGACGGCGTCGGCCGACGGTGGAGGAGAGGGCTTGTTGGGTCGAAGCCCGAAAAGTCCGCCAGCATTTTCGGCAAGTGTGGTTAAAGGTCCAAGCCGTTTGGACAAATCGCCAAGCTGTTGAGCAACCTCGCCCATAGTGGCCATTGCATTCATGGCGTTGCCCAGTTGCGGCATGACGCGCCGTAATGGGTCTTCGATGTCGTCAAGAAGTGAATTGATTCGTGTTGTGGTTCGGTTGAGATTGTCCACTGTTGATGCAAGGTTTTCCATGATGGAAATGAGTGCTTCGGTGGAACGACGAGTGATGTCAACTGCTCGTGTTGCCGCATCGACTGGATCAACAACGGCCAACAAGGCCATGAGTTGTTCAAGCGGGTTATAGGGAGCAGATGTCTCGTGCTGCTGTTTATTTGAGTCCGAGGTTTCGCTCACGCTTACACGGTAGCGGTCTCGAGAGAGTGCGCGTATGCCTCAATGGGTGCACAGGTACACACCAGATTTCTGTCGCCGTAGGCCGCATCAATGCGTGACACCGGTGTGTAGTACATGCGAGTACGCAATCCAGGTACGGGGAAGAGTGCTTCTTGGCGTGAGTACGAACGGTTCCAATCACCTGCGATGTCCTCGATGGTGTGTGGCGCATGGCGTAACACTGACGATTCTGCCGAGATGTCTCCATTAATGACGGACTCAATTTCTTGACGAATGGAAATCATTGCCTCGCAAAAACGGTTGACCTCAGCGAGCGACTCGCTCTCAGTGGGCTCCACCATGAGGGTGTTCGCAACTGGGAAGCTCATGGTGGGCGCGTGCATGCCGTAATCCATGAGGCGCTTGGCAACATCGTCGATGGTGAGTTCGGTCGGTTTCAAGACGCGGCCAACATCGAGAATGCACTCGTGGGCGACTCGCTGTTGTGTGCCGCGATACAGCACAGGAAATGCATCGTTCAATCGAGTTGCGATGTAGTTGGCGGACAAGATGGCATCAGCAGTTGCTTGTAGTAACCCTTCTGCGCCCATCATTCGGATGTAGGTCCAGGGAATTGCCAGAATGCTTGCCGAGCCATACATTGCTGCCGAGATGGGTCCAACTGGTGATGAATCATCGAGTGGGTTGCCAGGTAAGAAGGGCGCAAGGTGAGCGCGGACTGCAACAGGGCCAACACCTGGGCCTCCACCTCCGTGGGGGATACAGAATGTCTTGTGCAGATTGAGGTGGCTGACATCAGCGCCAAACTTTCCGGGCTGGGCAGTGCCGACAAGTGCGTTCATGTTTGCACCATCGACGTACACCTGACCGCCATTTTCATGAATGATTGCGCAGATCTCTGTGATGGCTTCTTCAAAAACTCCGTGTGTTGACGGATAGGTCACCATTGTCGCGGCCAACATGTTGCCAGCCTTTTGGGCTTGCATTCGAAGGTCGTCAACATCGATGTTTCCGTTGTCGTCGCACTTCACAACAACAACGCTCATCCCAGCCATGACAGCACTTGCAGCGTTGGTTCCGTGAGCGCTTGATGGAATGAGGCAGATTGTTCGTTGATGATCACCACGAGACTGGTGATATGCACGAATCGCCATCAGTCCAGCGAATTCTCCTTGACTTCCTGCATTGGGTTGCAAGCTGACCGCGTCGTAACCAGTGATCGCAACGAGCATTTCTTCAAGGTCTGTGATGACCGAACGAATTCCCTTGCTTTCGTCTTCTGGAACAAACGGGTGCAACGACGAAAATTCGCTCCATGTCACCGGCTCCATTTCGGTGGTGGAGTTCAGTTTCATGGTGCACGAGCCCAGTGGAATCATGGTGCGGTCGAGCGCGAGGTCTTTGTCTGCAAGTGCACGCAAATAGCGAAGCATTTCATGTTCTGTTTGGTGTCGATGAAAGACCGACTGAGTCATGAATTCGTCATGACGGAAATGCTGTTGTGTGGAGTCGACGAAGTCATTGGAGAGAGGAGCGCCTATGGCTTCCAAGAGTTGGGCGAGGACATCTTCTGAAGTCGTCTCATCGACACTGAGAGACAAAGTGTTTGCGTTGACGAGTCGAATGTTGAAGCCGGCCTGACGAGCACGATCAACGATGTTTGCGGCCTGAGGTGATTCCACAGCCACTGTGTCGAAGAAAGCGGAATGCTTCACCGTGAAGCCTGCAGCCGTCAGGGATGAAGCTGCTCTTGTGGCTAACTGGTGCACGCGGTGAGCAATTCTTTGTAACCCAGATGGTCCGTGCCACACGCCGTACATGCCTGCAATGTTTGCCAGAAGAACCTGCGCGGTGCAGATGTTTGATGTTGCTTTTTCGCGGCGAATATGTTGTTCGCGAGTTTGCAATGTGAGTCGTAGTGCTGGTCTGCCTTCAGTGTCGGTGCTGACGCCGACAAGTCGTCCTGGGAGCGCACGTGCGTGTGCATCGCGAGTTGCCATAAATGCAGCGTGTGGTCCGCCGTATCCCATCGGTACACCAAATCGCTGTGATGATCCCACTGCGATGTCAAATCCCAACTGGCCAGGTGGCGTGATGATGGCGCATGCCAACAGATCGGTTGTTGCAATGGAAATTGCTTTGTTCTCCTGCGCCTGTGCGGTGAGTTGTCGCATGTGGTCAAGTGAGGGGAGTGCCCCATCGCTTCCTGGCCACGACACCACAATCGCGAAATGGCCTGCAGGGCTCATATTCTCCACTTCGCTCAGAGTGATGCTGATTCCAATTGGCTCCATGCGGGTGCGCAACACGGCGAGTGTTTGTGGGTGTGTGTTTGAGTCAACAAGAACCGAGTCAGAACCGGACTTGCTGATGCGATGCGCCATGGCGACAGCTTCCGCCACTGCGGTTCCTTCGTCCAGAAGTGATGCGTTTGCGAGCGGAAGGCTGGTGAGCTCTGAAATCATTGTTTGAAAGTTCAACAATGCTTCGAGACGTCCTTGACTGATTTCAGGTTGGTACGGCGTGTACGCCGTGTACCACGCTGGATTCTCTAAGACATTTCGCTTGATAACTGGCGGCGTGATGGTGTTGTAATACCCCTGGCCAATGAACGATGTTCTCTTCACATCATGTGTAAATCGCGCACGAAGTTCATTTAAGACATCATGTTCTGCGACAGGCGCGCTGAGGTTGAGTAGTTCTCGCAGACGAATCGACGATGGAATTGTTGATTCAAGAAGTGATTCGAGTGAATCAACACCAACGACCGACAACATGTGCGCACGATCCGCATCTGATAATCCGAGGTGCCGTGACGCAAACTCGTCAGGAGTGAATGCTGGCGATGTCAACGAACGTGTCTGCGGGTTCATGAGGACTCCAAAGAGATATGACCCCCGCTGTCGGTTGTGCCTGAGAGCTTCACCACGTGAGTGGCTTTCCCCGTCGGCGGAGGGACAAGCCCTCGCTTTCCAGCGTTTTGATATCTGCTTGGTCCCTTGTGCCTGAGAGATTCCGGGGTGGTTGCTCCTTCGGCGGTGTTGTCAGCACTCTCTCCCAAGCAGATATGTGTTTCTTACCGTAGTCGGTTTGCCCACCGCAGAAAGCCCTTCGGAGGTGGGGAAGTGGTGTGACCTAATCGACTGTGGCGTAACTCCCGGCAGAGCCAGTACCGCCGTCCATGACAGGCAGGCAGGTGTCGAGGTCGGTGAGAAAATCTTCGTAGGTGTGTGCGTGTCCAGCGTGCACTGTGAGATGCACGGTGGGTGGCGGGCCTTGTCGGTCGAAGTACCAACCGCGCTGAACAAGGGCATCTGCAAGGGCAAATACGTCATGACGCTTTTCATCGCGAGTGCCGAAAGCGAGGAGGGTGGAGTCTGGAGTAGCACGCATCGTCAACACGTCGGTTGATTCAATATGAGATGCAATTGCGAGAGCAGTTGTTCGCGCACTCTGTGTCACGCGCAGATAACCGTCCTCACCTAGAAAACGCATCACGGCCCATGACGACGCAATTGATCCACCAGATTTCGTTCCAAGGATTCCGGAAGAGCCATACATTCCACCCAGCCAATTGTCGGTCATGAACACCTGATCATTTCGCAGAGTTTTGTTGCGGTGTAATAGAACACCAGAGCCTTTTGATGCGTATCCATATTTGTGTAGATCAATAGAAATTGATGTCACGCCTTCAACGCGGAAATCCCATGGTGCGATCGTTTCCCCGAGCTTCTCCAAATAGGGAAGCGTCACGCCTCCCATGCATGCATCGACATGGCAATTGATGTTGCGTTCGCGTGCCATGGCTGCGATAGCGGGAATGTTGTCAATGACGCCCTGTGGATACTGCGGTGCTGAGCCAACCACCAAAATCGTGTTGCTGTCGATGGCGGCGCGCATGAGTTCCACATCGGCGCGCCAATCTGCCTGCACGGGTACCCGCCGTGACTCCACTCCGAAATAATCGGCACCCTTCTCCAGTGCAGCGTGAGCTGAAGCCGGAAGAACCATGTTGGGTGTGCCTGTGAGTCGGCCTTCGCGTTCCGCACGCTTTACTGCAGCGCGAACCACAAGCACCAAACTCTCGGTGCCGCCAGAGGTCATGAAACCTGCAGTGGAGTCATCGCCATGGACCCAACCGGCCACTGTGTCTACCACTTCGTTCTGCATGCGTTTCAGCGACGGGAAGGCCGCCGTATTGAGTGCGTTCTCGCCCGAGAATCGCCGGTATGCCTCTTCGGCAACAGCGAGCGCTTCTGGACCCGCGGAATAGGCGAGTGTGAACACTCGACCGTCTCGCCAGCGGACATCGTTCACACGAAACGATTCCATCTCGTCGAAGACGTTTTCGGCAGGCACACCGTGTGCGAGATCTCGTATTCCCATGCAGGCACCTTAGGTCGGTCTGTGGGGTAGCAACGCCAGCAAACCCTTGTGGATTCTCATAAATATGAAAATTACATAACGGACATTATGGGCGTAATGATGGAGCCAAGGATGCTTGGGCGACTGGTTCGGCAGCATCCATCAGCCAGTCAAGGATCTCTCGCAGGCTTGCTGTTGTGTGTCGTGGTTGTTGCAGATCTCTGCGCGCGTCCAGTAACGCGCAATGCAAGACATACATCTGATCTTTGAGTGTGTCGAGTTCGGCTCGCGTCATGACTAGCTCGTCTTCGCTGAGTTGTAAGTCGTTGGCTCGTTGACGTGCGACCCAGTCCCATTGCCGGCATTTTTGGCTACAGAATTCCTTCTTGCGTCCAGGGCCGTCTTTTTCCACCAAAGCATGTCGGCACCATCTGCATCGGCGCTGACTTCCCCGCACCTCTGCTTCATTGGTTCTTTTCGTCATGACGAAATGGTAGGTGCGGCTAGCGTTGTCAACGTGCATTTACCCACTCCACCAGAACGATTTTTTGCCAGTGACAATTTTGCCGGTGCTCATCCTCGGTACATCGACGCAATTTCTCGCGTGAATGGTGGTCATGTTCGCGGGTATGGCGCTGACGAAGTGAGCATTCGTGCGGTGGATGCATTTCGCAGTTTGTGCGACGAAGATGTCGAAGTCCTGTTTACCTTCGGTGGCACTGGATCAAATGTTGTGGCCTTGGCGAGTTTGTTGGGGCATGCGGAAACGATTGTGTGTACAAATTGGTCGCACATTCATGTAGATGAAACTGGTGCTCCCGAAAAGTTTCTCGGTGCAAAGTTGCAGGACATGGAGACTCACGATGCAAAGGTCACTCCCCAACATCTTGATTCCGTGTCTACAGCTTTGGGCAATGTTCATCATGCTCAGCCTGGAGTTGTGTCAATCACGCAAGCGACCGAACTTGGTGGGCTCTATTCCATCGACGAGATTCGCGCATTATGCGAGCGTGCGCATTCGTATGGCATGCGTGTTCATCTTGACGGTGCCCGCATTGCAAATGCCGTTGCAGCACTTGGTGGTGATGCCGCCACATTCCGAGCCATGACCTTTGGCGCTGGCGTTGATGCTGTGTCGTTCGGTGGAACCAAGAACGCAATGTTGGGTGCAGAGGCAGTTCTGTTGCGGCGTGGTGTTGCATCAGATCGTGCGGCGTATATACGTAAACAGGCAACTCAGATGCCGTCGAAGCAGCGATACATCGGAGCACAGTTTCTTGAAGGGCTTGAGTCTGGATTGTGGATTGAGACCGCCGCACATGCCAATGCAATGGCTCGGCGCCTCTATGACGCGGTCTCGGATGTGCCGGAACTTGCCCTGTCGGAACCACCAGCGGTGAACAGCCTGTATCCCCTCCTCCCCCCTGAGGTTCGTCCAGTCCTGCAGCAATGGAGTTTCTTCTGGGACTGGGATGTCAGTCGGTCTCAGGTGCGCTGGATGACCTCATGGGACACCACTGAGGCCGATGTTGACGCTTTCGCAGCGGGTATTCGGGCAGCTCTCTCCGGGCGCTGAATTGACAAAAAGTCAAGAATTGACTCATGAGTCAATTCCGCTATTGTGGGGGTCGTAGCGGCGTAGTTGGGGGAACAACCATGGCTATTGGTGAACTGTTTGCATTTCGTGAATGGGATGACACATCGTGGTCAGAAATGGCCGAGTGCAGAGGGTTGTCTGCAATTTTCTTTCCGCCAGCAGCGGAACGGCCGCAGGCGCGCGAGCGTCGCGAAGCGCAAGCACGCGAGGTGTGTCACACCTGTGAAGTGATGCAAGAGTGTCGTGATTTTGCACGACGTAATCGCGAGTACGGGTTCTGGGGTGGCGAGTCAGAAGAAGAACGCCACGCAGCTGGCTATCGCCTGATTGC
>CAZCZM010000037.1:0-14677 GCA_964503445.1 uncultured Bifidobacterium sp. | reverse complement strand
TGTGGCGGTGGTTCTTCAAGAGTTTTCAGAAGTGCAGCTTCTGCAGCACGGGTGAGCATGTGAACTTCGTCGAGAATGAAGACGCGATGTCGCCCTGGGCTTGAGAGCGCTGCCGCATCGATGATGTCGCGAATTTCTTGAACACCGTTGTTACTGGCCGCATCAAGTTCTAGAACGTCGTAACTAGTGCCCACCTCGACTGCTTTGCACGATGAACACTCACAACATGGCTCCCCATCGACGGGTGTTTCGCAATTGAGAACCTTGGCCAGAATTCGTGCGGTGGTGGTCTTTCCGGTGCCTCGAGGACCTGAGAACAGATAGGCCTGGCCCTCTCGACCATTAATGACTGCATTGCGCAAAGCCCGCACCACATGCTCTTGGCCATAGAGCTCGGAGAACTTCCGAGGGCGAAAACGTCGGTAGAGGGACTGTGTGGCCATTGGTCTGACCCTACCAATGCGGTGCATCGGGGGTCTGTGTGTGCCATCGTTGAGCGCCCCCGATAGGTGCCGAGTGGCTACCGTTTTCTCAACACATGCGTCGATTTCTCTCCACACTCTTTCTGTGTCTTGCAGCCGTGGCATTCATGCCAGGGACTGCGACGGCAGCAGGCGACAACACGGTGGAATCATCGACCCCTGCAGCGGGTGAAACCATCACCTTGGCGCCCACACAAATTCAGTTGCGCTTCAGTCAGCCAGTAGGTGGAGCAGAGGCAGTGGCGCAGATGGGTCTGGTGCTCACCTGTGACAGCAAAATCACCAACCTCGCAACACCCCAGTTGGGAGCCGACGGTGTCACGGTGTCTGCAGCACTCACACAGGTATTAGGGAACGGAAACTGTCGCGTTGAATGGACCCTTCCTGACGGAAGTAGCGGTTCGTTCACATTCATCTCAAGTGTGCAATCCACCACAACGGTTCCAAACACCGAGCCTGGTGGATCAGTTGTCACGATCCCTGGGGTAGCCGAAGATGTCGATGCCGGCCCCCCGCGACTTGGTGGACCAATCGGTCTCATGCGATGGGTGTCGTTCTTTTTCGTCAGCGCACTTTTCGGTGGTGTGGTGTTCTTGCGATTGGCGTGGCCTGAGGGCGCCGAATACCCCATTGGTGAACGCTATTTCCGCTACCTCGTGGTGTTTTCCACGCTCGCTCTCTACATGCAAATAGTTTTGATGGCAGCCAAAGAAGCAGAGACTGGCTTTACGTCCACCTTCTCCCCCACCTCATGGGGCGCACTGCTAGAAACCACTGAGGGTCGTGCAATCGTTCTTCGACTTGTTGTTGTTATGGCGATGGGTTGGTTTGCATGGATTACCGAGCGTGTGCTGTTTGAAACATTTGGTGTTGTCACCGTTGTGATTCTTGGTGCCATTGCTCTCACGTATGGATTCGACCGATTTGCTGGTCGCGCCGTATTGATAGGCGTGGGTCTCAATGCGTTACACATGGCATTCGTTGGTGTGTGGGTGGGAAGCATTGCCATCATGTGGCGAGTTGTGTTGCATGGTCCGGGTGGCGATGACCTCGTTGCAGCATTACGCGGCTGGACGCGAATGGCCACACCAACCACTGTGGGTGCAATTGCAACTGGTGCTGCGCAAGTCGCACGCATTGACGGCTTCAGTTTGATTAACAGCGGTCATGGACGTGTCGTCATCTTGAAGTCGCTGTTAGTCGTTGCAATGGTCTTTGTCAGCGCAGCAGTGCGTCAGTTCATTTCACGTGGCATGGAACGCGCGCGCAGCTTGAATGAGCGAACTGTGTATCGCCTGAAACGACCAATGGGTGTGGAACTTTCTCTCAGCATCATTGTGCTTGCAACGTCGTCGTGGTTAATGGCAATGCGGCCTCCCTATGTATTGTTGGCAGACCGCGGACCCAAAGAGCAATATGCAATCGTTCAAGAGTTCGAAGGCAAAGATGATTTCAAGGTCCGCGTCATGATCACACCTGGCGATGTGGGGCCAAACAAAATGTTGGTGGAACTGTTTGGACCATCGCGCATTCAAAACTTCACTGTGAAACTCACTCCCGAGAATCCAAACTTCGCGGGCTACACCTTGAACGTTCCACTGACGCGCCCTGGTGGGGCTCTCGTTGATACAGATGCTGGTTTCGTCCTGCGCGCCCCGGGTGTCTGGAAAATTGAAGTCACCGGAGTCACCACCATCGGCAATCTTGAAGTGCTGACAGGCCAATTCATCATCGCCGACGGCACAACTGTGACAACTGTTCCGCGCCAGGGACTCACCCCAATGACCACGACCACCGTGACCCCCACCACGATCGCCCCCACCACAGTGGCCCCAGTTGTCACAACGGTGGCGCCGGTTGCCACCACGCTGCCACCAGTAGCAACCACAGTTCCCGCCGGATAATCAGCCGTAAATAGGCGCCGTAGGCCCTCACGGCACTAGCGTTTCCCCCGTGACAGACACATCGGCTCCCAGCATGCAGGACAAGATTGACGACCTTCGCGATCGGCAAGAACAGGCTCGAAACGCCGGTAGCCCACGCTCCGTCGAACGCCATAAGGGCAAAGGCAAAATGCTCGCGCGCGAACGCATTGAATACCTGTGCGACCCAGGCTCATTTCACGAACTCGACATGTTGGCTCGCCATCGTGCACATGCCGCAGGTCTTGAAGAGCGTCCCTATACCGACGGCGTCATCACTGGTTGGGGAACCATTGAGGGACGCAAAGTGTTCTTGTTCTCACAAGACTTCACGGTCTTTGGTGGTGCTCTGGGTGAAGTGTTCGCCGAGAAGATTCACAAGCTCATGGACTTGGCGATCAAAGTAGGTGCGCCCGTCGTTGGTTTGAATGATGGTGCCGGTGCACGAATTCAAGAAGGTGTTGTGTCCCTTGCGTCATACGGTGGAATCTTCCATCGCAATGTGCAGGCATCTGGTGTCATCCCACAAATTTCAGTGATTCTTGGCCCATGTGCAGGTGGTGCTGTGTATTCACCTGCCATGACCGACTTCATTTTCATGGTGCGTGAGTCAAGCCACATGTTCATTACTGGTCCAGATGTTGTGAAGACAGTGACCGGTGAAGACGTAACTCTTGAAGAACTTGGTGGCGCAATGAGCCACGCCTCAAAGAGTGGCGTTGCAACATTTGTTTCTGCCGATGAACAGGCGTGCCTCGACGATGTTCGTTTCTTGTTGTCGTTCCTTCCACAGAACAACCTCGAAGAGCCACCCACAGAAGAACCCAGTGACGATGCAGATCGTTCGTGCGATGCATTGCGCGACATTCTTCCCGTGTCACCCAACCAGCCATACGACATGAAGAAAGTCATTCGCGAAGTTGTCGATAACGGCGAGTACTTCGAATACTTCCCACACTGGGCAACCAGCATCACTTGCGGTTTCTCACGTCTCGACGGAATGACCGTTGGAGTTGTGGGCAACCAACCAATGGCATTTGCTGGTGTTCTCGACATTGAGTCATCAGAAAAAGCTGCGCGTTTTGTTCGCACTTGCGACGCATTCAATATTCCACTCATTACTTTTGTAGACGTTCCTGGTTTCTTGCCCGGCGTTAATCAAGAGCACGAAGGAATTATTCGTCATGGCGCAAAGTTGCTGTACGCATTCTGCGAAGCAACAGTTCCACGAATTCAAATCATCACCCGCAAGGCATACGGTGGTGCATACGTGGTGATGAATTCCAAGTCAATTGGTGCAGACCTTGCATATGCATGGCCCACCGCAGAACTTGCTGTAATGGGCCCACAAGGTGCAGTCGAAATTGTGTACAAGCGTGAACTACAACAAGCAGCAGATCCAGTGGCTCGTCGTAACGAATTGGTCGCTGAATACACCGAGAAGTACGCCAATCCATACGCCGCAGCAGAACGTGGATATGTGGACGACGTTATTGATCCAGCCGACACTCGCAAGAAAGTCATTGCCGGGCTTCGTATGTTGCAAACAAAGCGCGAAGAATTGCCACGCCGTAAGCACGGCAACATGCCGCTGTAGAGACACACCATGACCGAAGAACTCAACTGGCCAGCACCTAATCCAAACGATGCACCTAGCGCTGCTGGGGCATCGCGCAACGCCAACAACGAAGTAATGGCCACTTTCTTGCAACGACTTGGCGGTCGTGCATTGGATTCATTGAACTCATTCGTTGCGTATCTGGGTGTTCTCATGTTGTCCGCAGTTGTGATGATGATCAGCGGCGCCGAAGAAGGATCCGGTGTCGCAACTGCTGTCACCGTGTTAGGCGCAGGAATTGTCATTGGTCTTCAAGTCATGTGGGAAGGCAACGGTGGAAGTCCATTCCGTCGAGGAATCAGCGTGCTGATTGTTGACCAGAACACTTTCCAACCAATTGGTCCGTGGCGCGCAATTGTCCGCATTCTTGTTGCAAACTTCAGCTTGTTGTTCTTTGGTCTTGGCTTTTTGTGGATGCTGTGGGATCCAAAGAGCCAAACATGGCACGACAAAGCTGCCGGCACAGTGGTGGTGAAGCGATGAATCCCAACATCAGTTCTATTTCCCCTGCACCCACCGACGAAGAAGCAGCCGCAATTGCTGCTGCAGTCACAATGATGTGGCCACAGCCAGTTGTTGCGTCTTCATTCACAAACAAGAACGTCAATGTGTCATGGCGTTTTAGTGGCCGTTGGTGGGCAACTAACCACATCACACGTCGTAGTCGCCCAGGCGCGTAAGTAACAATGGCCACGCAGGCACTCGCTGGACTTCGTGTCATTGACATGTCCACCGTTCTTGCCGGACCAAACTGTGCGCGTTACCTCGCCGACTTTGGCGCAGACGTCATCAAAGTAGAACGACCAGATGTTGGTGACAGCCTGCGCAATATGGGGTGGCGCGACCCACAAGATGGCGAAGGTTTGTGGTGGCGCATTGTGAATCGCAACAAGCGGAACATCGCATTAGATCTGAAGAACGCCGATGATCATGCATTGTTCTTATCGTTGATTGACGACGCAGACGTGTTGGTCGAGAACTTGCGTCCAGGAATTCTGGAACGACTTGGACTTGGTCCCGATGTATTGCACGCACGTAATCCACAACTTGTCATCACTCGCGTCAGTGGTTTTGGCCAAACCGGACCGTATGCACATCGCCCGGGCTTTGCCACCATTGCTGAAGCAATGTCTGGACTTGCATCCATCACCGGAATGCCAGGCGGCGATCCCATGTTGCCGCCAATTGCGTTAACTGACGAAGTCACCGGATTAGTTGCTGCATTCGCCACCATGGTGGCGTTGTGGTCAGAACAAGGTCAAGTAGTTGATGTCTCACTGCTCGAGAGCATCTTCCACATCATGGGGCCACTCATGACTGTGTGGCTCACACGTGGTGAAATGCAAGAACGAATGGGTTCGCTTATTCCCTACACAGTGCCACGCGGTGTCTACAAGTGCAGCGACGGAAAGTTTGTCGCAATGTCAACGTCTAGTGATTCCATTGCATCACGTGTTATGGCACTTCTGGGTTTTGACAACGACGAGCGCTTTTCAACTTTTGCTGGTCGCGTTCAGAATCGAGACATTATTGATGACGCGATTGAAAATTGGTTTGCACAACACACTCAAGCGGAAGCGCTTGCAATTTTTGAAGACATACAGGCTGCTGCCGGACCAGTTCTTGACATGCAAGACATTGCGAATGACCCTCATTACGCCGAACGCAACGCCATCATCACTGTGGAGGGAACTCCGATGCAGGCACTCATCGCGCAATTGTCGAAAACTCCTGGTGTTGTGAACTGGCGGGGACGGGCTCGCAATGCTGACGGTGACGACATTCGTCGAAACGGCTGGAATTCGTAGTCCAACACGACCATTCCCATGGTCTATTAGTAAAGTTCACCTGTTCGTCAGGGGGACATCATGATGACTCAAGAGGCTGCTCCGCGTTTTACCCGTGCACACAAGGTGCTTGGTCTCACCGCAATCGCCACATTTCTAGTATCGCTTGACACCAGCATTGTGGTGGTTGCAGAACGCACCATCGCTGCTGACCTCGGCAACCCCACATGGATGCCCTGGGTGTTTTCTGGATACAGCATTGCGTATGCAGCGGGTCTACTCACCGCAGGTCGTTTCGCCGACGTCAACGGCCGCAAGCGTTCGTTCATGCGTGGTCTCACCTTGTTCAGCATTGGTTCAGTGTTGTGCGGGCTTGCTCCCACAACACCACTATTGGTTCTTGCTCGATTGATTCAGGCAATTGGTGGTGCTCAGCTCACACCGGCTTCATTGGCGCTCGTACTTCCAGAGTTTCCGGCCGAAAAGCGCACTGTCGCTATTGGTGTGTGGGGTGCTGTTGGCGGATTAGCGGCAGCAGCAGGGCCATCGGCTGGTGGAGTTCTCGTTGATTGGTTGAACTGGCGCTGGTTGTTCTTCATCAATGTTCCGTTCTGTGTATTCACACTGCTAGTTGGTCGCAAATTGCTGCATGAAAGCAAAGATCCAAACGCCACGAAGGATGTTGATCTTGTGGGCACGGCGCTTGGCTTTCCTGGCGTTGCGCTGGTGACATTGGCGATCACACAAAGCAGCGAATGGGGCTACATCGACAACCGCACCATGGGAACAATGGCATTGGGACTCATTTTGTTGGCCATGTTTGTTCAACGATGCCGCACTGTCACAAACCCACTTCTCGATTTGAAGTTATTCAAACTCCCCTTCGTTGTGGCGGCCAATGTTTCAGGTTTGTTCTTCTCTATCGGATTCTTGGGAATGTGGTTGTTAAACACTCAGTGGATTCAAGTGATCTGGGGATACAGCGCAGCAAAATCGGGCTTGGCAACCGCACCCGGGCCAATCATGGCAGCGCTTTTTGCAGCACCGATGGGACGCCTTGCCGTGCGTTGGGGACACGCCAAAGTTTTGCTGATGGGCTCTGTCTTGATGAGCGTTGGTACATATCTACTCACAGTCACCATGACACCAACACCCGATTATGTGCGTGACTACTTACCGCTCATGATTATCACTGGTATCGGCGTTGGCTGCAGTATCTCTACGTTGTCTAGTGCTGCTAACGCATTCCTTCCACCAGCACGGTTTGCAATGGGTTCTGCGTTAAACACAACAGCTCGCCAAATTGGATCAGCACTTGGTGCTGCACTTGCGGCATCGCTGGGTGCACCTGCAATTGCAAATGCAATCGCAGCAATTAGTCAACAGAAGCCCGTGACTGAATCAATGGTGTCAGCATTTGACAATGCATGGCGTCTCATGGCGGGCATCTATTTGTTTGCAGGAATCGTGATGATTGTTCTGTTCCGCAAGCCCACAGATCAACAAATGGCAGATGCCAACGACGTTGCGTTTGTGGATTAAAGAATTCCCACTGGGCAGCTAACGCCCGTTCCACCAATACCGCAGTAACCATTGGGGTTCTTTCCTAAGTACTGCTGGTGATACGGCTCGGCGTAGTAATAGTCAGTGAGCGGTGCAATCTCGGTAGTGATGGCGCCGTATCCGGCCTTGGTGAGTTGTTCTTGATAAGCGTCGCGTGTGGCCTCGGCAGCTTCGCGTTGTGCATCGTTCTGGAAATAGATGGCACTGCGATACTGCGTGCCAATGTCATTTCCTTGACGCATGCCTTGCGTGGGGTCATGGTTTTCCCAAAAGATTCGCAACATGTCGTTTACAGATACTTGCGAATGATTAAACACCACTAGCACCACTTCGGTATGGCCGGTTAAGCCTGAGCACACCTCTTCGTAAGAAGGGTTCGGTGTGTAGCCGCCGGCATAACCCACAGATGTTGAGTGCACACCCGATGCCTGCCAAAACTTGCGCTCGGCACCCCAGAAACAGCCCATGCCCACCACAAGAGTGGACATAGTGTCGGGCCACGGTCCCACTAATGGTGTGCCCAATTCGAAATGTTCCGCAGGGACTGGCATGGTCTGATCAGTACGACCAGGCAACGCCTCGGCAGCGGTAATCATGACGGGGTTCTTACGACCAAACATGTGGTCATGATACGAACCTCGCCGCCATGAACAACGGCTACTGCCTAGTGACGTGTGATGGCAACTCTTTTTGTCTGAGCTTGCTTTCCACTCATGGGAATTCGTACTTCCAACACACCATCCACGTAACGGGCCTTGACATCTTGATCGGTGGCACCAGCTGGCAACGCAATCGTGCGAACGAATGAGCCGTACTGAAATTCGCTGCGGTAGTGACGCTTGTTCTCCTGCTTGTGTTCTTTTTTGCGCTGCACCATGATGCGCAACATTCCCTCGGAGACGGTGATCTCAATATCGTCCTCAGGATTAACACCTGGGGCTTCAGCGCGAACAATGAGTTCGTTCTCGTCCTCGAATTCTTCAACCTTGATTGCTGCTTCACCAACAGAATCAATCCATGATTCTGGGAAGTCCAGAACGCTTCGTCCCGCCATCCATGTGGGCCAATCAAAATCTGTGGCTGCTTTTCGAATAAGTGTCATGTTCATCTCCTTGAGTTGTAGGGATGACGGAGACGGTACGAGCGAGCAAAGCGATTACCGTGCGATTTTTCTTACTGAGGACAATCCACTTGCTGAAATGAATGATTGTTCAAGTTCTAACAGCTCTTCGCAACCAGGCAACACCCGCAGACCTGCACGAATTGCAGTAAAGAATGATTCGCTGTCGTTCTGTTCTCTTGCCCACTCAGCCGCAGCACATGATGCCTTCACCGCAAGAACAACCATGCGAGTAGTCGTTCCATCAAGGTCGGCCCACAAATAATTGCTTCCAGCAAACGGAGTATCCCGAATCAATGACAATTCGGTGAGCAGTCTGTTCGCCGTGCTTGTATCCGCTAAGAACTCCTCATACGCAATTCGTAACAGGTCATAATCACTGACCAACACTCGACCGATGTCTATTTCATCCGTAAACGTTGGCGGAATCCATGACACGTCTTCTGTGCTCGGCACCAAGAGATTCAGGCCACGTCGCATGTCAGACATAACGGTGGAAAAACTTGAGTCGGAAATATCAATCTCCCATACCGCAGTACGAACTGCAGACCGCCGTGCACGATCTGAGTTCATTGCGAGCCACGCCAACACTTCAACCGACCTCTTCTTTCCGAATTGCGCTGACACTCCTTGCGAGTTCTGCACAGTTGGAAAGCCATACATTCGAACCACCGCATCCCACATCCGTACGGGTGTATTGCTGTGTTCATAGTTAGCAGATCGGAGAATCCTTTCTACTTCGTTATCAACTATGTCTGCATCAGGTTCCAGAGCAAATATTGAAGGAGGCTCCACACAGTGATTTTTAAAGCGATACAGATCAGAAGTAGCGGAATCGGACAACCGTGGTGCCATCTCGCGATTCTGAATCTGTTCACGTCGTCTATGCAAAACTTTGCGAAGAATCCACGTCATCGCAATCGGATCAGCAACGGTTCTGGTAGGTAACTCTGCTGCCACGCTTGATGCACTTTGTATGTGGGATTGGCGTGGCCAGACGCTCAAAACAACTAAGACACACGCCTCCCATCTTTTCGCGAGAGATCTCGATGACCTCGACGAATTTCGTGCATCACTTCGCCTCATCATCTGGAGGGATGTCGCAATTAAGGCCAGCACCGTTGAAAAGAGAACGCAATTGATGAGGAACTCAATTTCTCGAAGCGTTACCGTTCCATCGAGGAATCTTCCTATGTGCGCTTGCGATAGAAACGAGACGCATCGGGTACTTGCATAGACCCCAACAAATAGACAAGCAATTCTCATCCACCAACGCATGGTCTACCCCTGAGCCAAATAGGCAGTGCGTGTGACACTCACGATCCGTGTACGCACACCAATCATTGCGAGCCACTGCATATTCACGGGCAATGCGACTGTGACCGAAATACGTCGGTCACTAACACGCACTTGTCCATGCGTATTTCGTGCACGGAGATACCGAGACATCACGTCTGTGGCTCTGTCAACATCAAAACGGACATCCCCGTCACGAAGCCCCACTAGTTCTTGGCCTCCCAATCTGGCAGTTGATGCCGCTACTGATGAGGCCTCGGCGTAGGCATCGACGACTCGCCCTCCATCGAATGTCAATCCTGCAGTCACCATCAGTGCCAGCACAAGGCACACCACCATGCCTGAAATAGATGCTCTTTCAGGGCACGGATTCATTGACGCCGATACCTATCAATTACGGATGTGGCCGACTTCGTCACCGTTACTCCACCTACTTGTAACAGCGATACGTCACGCACCGACACAACACATGACACGGTCACCTGCACGGCAGAACTTTCCTGTAAACGGATGCGTTTTGCATCAACACGCGCTCGAACACATCCAGCATCGTGTTCTTTTAGCAGTTGAATTGCTACACGGAGTGCTTCATTCTGGGACTCCTTCAATGAAACCATTGATGCCGCACGAGCTGCCGATGTTGCTGCATGCTGCACTTGAAAGGATGTACGAGCAACCGCTCCGGCATACACCACTAGGAGCACGATTGCGAAGAGGCATGGAACCAAAAGAACTATTTCAGCGACCAATGAAGCTCGTTCAGTCTTCATCGTCTGTCTTGCTCTCGTCGAAATGTCTCCCAGGGTTTCCACACACTTGCCGTTGCCGATTGGGGCAGAAACGAAATGGCAGATGAGGCCTGAACGCTGACTGAGACTCGAACGCCCTCAGGTTCAACCGAAATAGAAGGCTTCCTTACCAAATGTGAATTGAGATCTCTGACAACACGCTCAACCTCGTGCCGTGTCACAACATAAATTTCCTTACTCCCATTCGCAGAGCTCGCCACTTCAGCTCCCATGGCTGCGGCTACGTGCGCAATATGCGATTGATGGAGCAACGACCCCACATGAAAACACATAAAGGCAATAAGGAACACAACCGGGACGAGAACGACAGATTGAATGCTGGTCTCGCCCCGGTCGTGTGTCGGATGATGAGCAGCAATCATCCGAGATTCAAAGAGTTCGCTTTTTCACGAACGCGGGCACTAATCAGTGCACCAACACTGATAGCCAAAGCAACCAGCGCAGCGGCCATAACAACTGTGGTTGCACTTACTTCACCACGTTCTTTATCCCGCTCGTGAGATGCAGTGAAACGCACCCAGTAGTAGTTCGCTATGTCTTTCATGATTACCTTTCTGTCCACATTTAAAGAGCAGACATTGTTTGGATGAATGCCGGATAACCGACAAGAACGAGAAAGCCAATGAAGAGCGTCACCAACGGAAGACCCATCTTCTCGGTCATTTGTTCAGCTGATGATTCAATGTGTGCAAGATTCTTTGAGCGAATGGCTTGGGCCTTTACGGAAAGAGAAGACCTCACACGAGCTCCGTGTTGTCCAGCCAATTGAACCGTGTGTGCAACCTCTACTAGCGATGAGACGCCGAGTCGAAGACCTACTTCTGCAAGAGCATCCCAATATGAGAGACGTGCACTATGGGCCCGCATGATGGTCGTCCTGATATGGGTGAACCCTGGTCCATCTCCGGCATGCGCTGCAGCCAAAACGGAAGTCTCGATGCCTGCACCACCAGCAATCATCACATTGAGAAGGTCGAGAAATACAGAAGTCGCCATTTCAACTTGTCGACGGAGATCCTCGGCTTCTCGCCTGATTCGGCGTTGTGGTGCTGTTGCAATACCCACACCCACCGCTACAGAAATCAGCGCGATGGACAAAGCGGCCGACAACGTCTGTGTGATGGCCACAAGACACATGAAAGTTGATACGGAGACCGAGACGACTAGTGCCCGTGAAATATCAGCATGATGCGTTTCGGATGGGATGTTGAGAATGTGAAGGTCATGTTCAGATGCACGTAGCCACCTCACGAATGCCCTCCTTCGCGTGTCAAAAACCGAGGGGGCGGTGTAAAGGTGGTCATGTGCTGAAGCCAGAACAAGCCTGCAATTTGACATCCGATGACTACTGAGAGAGCCACAAGCCCAGATGGATGAAAGAACGGTTGAAGATATGAGGGATGCAAGATGAGAAGGCCCAGCGAGAACGCCACGACTGATCCCTTAATGATGCGTACAGCGGTACGGGTGCGAGCTCGTGATACCCAGATACGCGTATACACGTCGCTCTCTGCGCGAGCACACTCGCTGAGATGTGTGAGAAGGCCCGACAAATCTCGTGTGTGATGGTGTGCCGAAATGAGGAGAGAAGCAACAACAAAATCAGACGTGGGATGGGCCACAGAGTCTGCAAATTGAATCAAAGCATCATCAAGAGTGCTGTATTTCAGTGAAGCCACTAAGCGTTGCGTATGTGGAACTAGCACTGTTGGCGCATATGCCGATGTTGTTGTAATCGCTTGCTCAATACCTGCGGTGGAAGAAATACTGTCTCGAAGGTTTTCAGTCCAGACCGCAATTGCGTCAACTAACTCTCGTTGATCGTGCACTTCGACACGAACAAATGCGCGACGAAGTACTGAAGCAGCGGAGAAATGGACTGCGGTTCCCCGCAAAAGAAAAGTAACGCCCAGTCCGACAACACAAATACCGAAGACAACAATTACGACCACGAGACAGAACCTTTATATCCGTGATTTTCTAGAACTAATCGCGATGCATGACTTAAAGCCATGTAGTTGTGCTGCGGATTCACGTAGGAGAAGACTTCATTTGTAGAAATGTGATCTCCTTGAGACGGCACAACTTCATGAATAGATGTAATGAATCGACGGTTCTCAAGCGATTGAACATGTATGACTAGATGAATCGATGCAGAAATCAACACATTGACGGCATCTGCCGGCAAGCCCATCTGCGCCATTGACACGTAAGCAAGCAACTTTGGGAAGACATTTCGTGGCGTATCTGCGTGAATTGTGCACATTGACCCGTTGTTTCCTTGACTCATCGCCAACAACATTGGAAAGGCCTCGGCGCCTCGTACTTCGCCAACTACGACACGATCAGGATCCATACGAAGTGCCATACGTGCGAGGTCACTCATGCTGATTGCACCCGCCCCGTCGATATTGGCGGACCGAGATTGCAATGCGTCATGGTCAGGATGCGCATCGGAAAAATGATCGAGTCCAATTTCGAATGCATCTTCAATTGTGATGATTCGTTCATCGCGTGGAATCTCATTGATAAGTGCTCGTAAGAGCGTTGTTTTGCCAGAACCGGTACCACCAGCAATCACGATGTTCCGACGTGCCCTCACTGCTGCCGATAAAAAATGGGCAGTCTCGTCATTCAGCATTCCCAAAGACACCAATTCGGACAGATACGAGTAATCGAATCGATGTCGACGAATGATGAGAGAAGGATGCGAGGAAACCTCCATTGTTGCAAAGACTCGAGAGCCGTCACGGAGTTGTAAGTTGAGTTCGGGGTGGGAAGGATCAAACCGCTGTTCACGATGACCCATACGTGTTGCAATGCGGCGAATTAATTCCACCAATTCTTCATCTGAGTCAACGATTGGTGGAACTTCGCAACGCTCTCCAGAACGCATTTTCAACCAAACAGGCGAATTTCCTCGTATGTGAATGTCAGAGATGTTTTCGTTGTCGAGCAATGGCTCAAGTTTTCCGAGGCCAAGGACTCGAGCAATTGCATCATCAATAAGTTTTCTTTCATCAGGATCAGGGATGAGATTGATTCCCCAATCACGGGAGGAATCTCCGTGAATAATCTTTTGTGCCGTTGTGCGAGCCAATTGACGCTCTTCGTCATCTGTGGCGGGTGGAATGTCGTTGTGATGTCGTCGTACTCGGTCATCTGCTAACGCATTTGCAATTGCTCGCGCCAATTCAACGGGTGTAACAACGTCTGTCTTCATGACACACCCACTTGAACGCGAGCAATGTGAATTGGTCCAGATTCTGCGATGGTGGGTAACAGAGACTGAGGGGCACGGACCGTGAAGATTGTCTGCGCGATCATTTCATTGGACGCAGCCACATGAGTAACAAGGAGATCTTGGGGAATCATCTTGGTCTCTCCCGAACCATCAACTCGTGGAGTAACAACCACCTTGATGAGATCGCCTATCGAAACATCAGGTGGAAACTTTCCCTGGTCAACGGCAAGCGCCACGAATGCCTCTCCAGCTAACAGAGTGGATTCGTTGGGCGGAATCGTTGTCTCAAGGGTTGCGCCATTGACCTGAACAGAGTCATCGGGGGATTGAAGAATGACGAATCCGAGTACGAGTGCCATTCCGGCAACAATGCAGATGATTCCGACGAGAACTTCAGATCGAAACTTCTTCGACTGCCGTTCACGATGGCCACCAACAGGTTCACGTAATGCAGTTAGTCGGTCAAATCCTGCCGATGTGCTGGATCGCGTTACTGAGTCCATGGGAATCGCCCTTTCTGTTGTCCGCACTATGTGTGGGCGGGCAACGTACGGACGGCACTGAAAAAGTTCAAGTCGCCAATTGCTGTCAAGTCGGTCGTAACCTTGTATCCATGACTCAGGCACCGGACGTACTCCCCGCCTCCAACGACCCCTGTTGGTGTGGCAGCGGGCGCAAGTACAAGCGTTGTCATAAAGGCACCGAAGGTCGTATTCAACCAGGCATTGTCAGCCCCATGCGCTACGTGCCCGACCACATTGCAAAGCCTCCCTATGCCGCCACCGGAGTTGTGCCTCGCTATGACGAGTCACGTGTGAAGACACCAGATGTCATCG
>CAZCZM010000036.1:5705-14826 GCA_964503445.1 uncultured Bifidobacterium sp. | reverse complement strand
TCGAAGCAAAGGCTCCCGAAAGGGAGCCTTTGTCGTTCAAGGGTGCTGATTACACTTCCACAAGTGACTCATGATCTGAACGAACCAGTCCTGTTATTCGCTGGACCACGCGGAAGCTCCGACGAACGTGCAGGTCAATTGTTTGCCAAGGCTTATGACCTGGCCGAAGTATTGCCTCTTCGGTCGCTGGAACAGGTGGTCTCCACTGTTGATTCCACCGTGGGCTGCCTTGGGGTCATCCCATTAGAAGACTCTCTCCATGGTGAATTCACCCAGGCAGTGTCTCGTCTGTTGTTTAACACCTCCAATACCTGCATCACGCGAACTCTGGTCTTGTCCGAGCGTTTGTGGGTGCAGTCAATAGACCCCACCAAACCACCGATGGTTGCGTATTCACATTCGTCCATCTTGGAGCGTTTCGCACCCGTGTTGGATGAATTGGGAATTGTCGGCGTGTCTGCGCCCAACACAACAGAAGCATGTCGAATTGTGGCGGCGCAGGGCAATCCCTTGCATGTTGCTATCGCCCCCGATGTGGTGGCCGAAGAGTTCTCATTGGTACATCACCAGTTGTTGGCGTCATCTGCCATCGATGTCACCACTCGGTATGGATTGTTAGGTCGCGGAATTCCTGAAGCCATTGAGGGTGTTGAAACTTTGGCTCTGGTGTGCCCACTTGAAGACCGAGTTGGCACATTGGCTCGCATCATGGAGATTTTCCGACTGAATGGTGTCAACCTCGTCAGTCTTCGCAGTATCAATGTGGGCGACCAGAATCCGCATGTCTTCCTGGTGGAGTTTGCGGGTCATCCGGTGGACGCGTCGGTTGCCTCCGCCGTTGTTGAATTATTCCAACATGATGTCTTTTTGAAGATTGTGGGCGTGTGTACGCCTGCGTCGCTCGCCATTGAAGATCATCCGGTACGTGGAGTCCCTGCCATTTTGACCAATGTTGATGAATATCAGAAGTGGATTGACACACATTCGCATGGTGCTGCTCAATGACCAATCGAAACGCAACAATTGCGTTCCTTGGACCTGAGGGAAGTTTTTGCCATCAGGCAACACATTTGCTGAAAACTCCATCAACAACTTTGGTGGCAATGAAAGATGTGAAGTCCGTGGTGGCGGCAGTTGAGTCTGGCGAAGTGGATCATGGTCTGGTCCCCATTGAGAACTCTGTGGAGGGGGAAGTCACCTCAACCATGCATGAAGTGGTCTTCCATACCTCACGTGTGATTGTGCGTGAGGAAGTGGTTCTTCCCGTTGCGTTCCACGCGTTCACTGCATCTCCTGATGTTCGTCCCACCACGGTGATGAGCCATCCGTTTGCACTTGCACAGTGTCAGCAATTCATTGCCCGTCATGGGCTTGTTTCGCGTTCGTCCGATTCAACAAGCGCGGCGTGTCGTGAGCTGTCAGAAAGTAGAGACACATCGGTGGTGGCGCTTGGTTCTCCATTGGCTGGAGAGTTGTACGGCCTGCATGTGTATGAAGACCATGTTGAAGATAATTCGTTGGCTCACACCAAGTTTTATCTTCTTAGTCGCAATGTGCCGAAGGTGCGCGCAGATGTTGACTACCGCACATGGGTAGCAATTGTTCCGCCAGACAACCACACCGGTGTCCTTGCTGAAATCTTGGCATCGTTTGCGTCTCGTTCATTGGCAGTGTTCTCTATCTCGTCACGACCACTTCGAGCAGAAATTGGTGCGTACTGTTTCATTCTGACAACGGCTGGATGGATAGGTGATGCCGAAGTCCAAGAGGCATTGAACGAACTTTTCTCCATTGGCTGCACCATCAGAATTCTGGGCTCGTTCCCGGCATGGCGTGGTGATGGTGTTGTGTTGTCACTGACTGATCTGAATGTTGTATCGCCCGACGTTTCGCTCGGCTTTACAAAATCGTTCCCCGATATTCCATGGGAGTCGAGCGAGTGATGTCCGCGCACATTGGGGTGATTGGTGCAGGACTCATCGGCGGTTCAATTTGTCGCACGTTGCGTTCGGCTGGCTATGAAAACATCTCGGTCACCTCGGCATCACAATCAACTCGAGATGAAGTGATCCAGGCGGGGTTTCACGTGGTTGCCACCGTTCAGGAACTCGTGCAGGTGTCAGACATTGTGTTTGTCTGCGTTCCCCTGACAATTCAGATGGATGTCTTTGACCAAATACTTGAGGCGGTGAACGCGTCTGGCAAGAAGGGTCTTATTGTCACGGACGTGTCGTCGGTAAAAGGCGACGAAGCGCGAGTGGCAACCCAGAAGTTTTCAGGTTCTGGAATTGTTTTCATCCCAGGCCATCCCATGGCCGGAACAGAGAAATCTGGTTTCTCTGCATCATCTGACAGTTTGTTCGCAGGGGCAACATGGGTGCTGTGTCCGCCTGCAGGAAGTGGCGCGGAATGGTTATCGATAGCGCGTTTGGTTCTTGCCATGAAGGCCAAATTGTCATTGCTCACGATTGAGCAGCACGATTCTGCTGTTGCTTCCATTAGTCATCTCCCATATGTGGTGGCAGCTGCGCTATTGCACGTGTTGCCTAGCGGTGATAAGCGCGCACTTGCTCTGCGTTTAGCGGCGGGAAGTTTTCGTGATGGCACTCGAGTCGCGGCGTCAGAACCGTGGTTGTCGGCATCAATGGTCAATTTCAATAGAGACAATGTTGCGTCACTTCTTCGAAAGACGGGTGAAGCCATCACCTCGCTGATTGCAGCACTTGAAGGAAATGACACGAGTGCCGTTCAGAATTTCTTCACAGAAGCGAACGTTCGTCGCACGGAATATGAGTCCGTCAAGGCATCACATGCATCGCATCAGCACATCTTTCCTGAAGATTCTGTGGCACGTGAATGCATAAATGAATGCCAACGAGGTGCACTCATTACAGACATTGTCGAATCTGGTGATACTTGGACAATTACGTTTGAGTCATAAGTTGGCGTTGGTCAACGAAGCATTGGTAGGGGGAAACATGGCCATTCAGTTTGGTGTTCACATTGGTGCACAAAACGCATCCGTCGAGCAGTTGCGCACGTTGTGGTCGTGGCTTGATGCGGCAGGAGTTGATTGGATTTCGCTGTGGGATCATCTGTATGAAGCCCCTCCAGCAGGTGGAACACAACCACACTTCGAAGCATTCTCAATGTTGGGAGCCCTTGCTGTTGACACCCACCATGCTCGAATCGGATGCTTGGTGTTCTGCTCTCAGTACCGAAATGTCGGTGTGCTCATGAAGGGCGCAATTTCAGTGGACCATCTTTCTGACGGTCGTTTCGAATTGGGAATGGGTAGTGGGTGGCACGAACAAGAAGCCGCCGCGTTCGGGCTGGATTTTCCCTCTCAGGGGCAGCGATTCAAAGTGTTGGAAGGCCAACTGCAGGCCATTTCATCGTGGCGTCGGGGTGAACGCGTCACTCAGTCAACTCCCAGCGTTGAATTGGCAGATGCATCTATGGTTCCAGGACCTCGCGGTCGACTTCCATTGTGGATTGGTGGTCTTGGACCCAAGCAAACACTGCGAATGGCGGGGGCATACGCCGACGGCTGGAACGCTGCCTATGCCAGTCCCGCGCACTACAAAGAATTGAATGGAATCTTGGATGATTGGTGCGTGAAAGCAGGCAGAAATCCATCTGTTGTAGAACGAAGCGTCAACTTGTCATACGCACTCAGTAACGACGATGTCTCGTTGGTCAAGTCCCAATTGGAAAACCAATGGGGTGCCGCTTCCGAACGAATCATCTCGGGTTCTCTGCTCGGTCGACCTCAAGACGCCATGGAACAGATTGCGCCATTTGTTGAGGCTGGTGCGCAGTTGGTGAACATCGCTATTCGACCACCATGGGATCAAGATCTTTTGGCGGAGTACATCGAAGATGTCATCCCTGCGATGCGGCGTGAATGGTCGTAACTTTCCACATCCAGTGCGCGACTATGGTGGCGTCATGCAAACGGCACTGATTAACGGAACCACCATCGCCTTTGAAGACTCGGGCGGCAAGGGTCCTGCTGTCATTTTGAGTCATGGGTTCCTCATGGACCATTCAATGTTCGACCATCAAGTAGATGCATTGAAAGGTGCGTATCGAGTCATCACGTGGGATGAACGTGGGTTTGGCGGAACACATGCGCCAGCAGATTTCACGTACTGGGATTCAGCAAACGACGTGCTAGGCCTTATGGATCACTTGGGAATCGACTCTGCCGTGGTGGGTGGAATGTCTCAAGGAGGATTTCTGAGTCTGCGGGTTGCCCTGACGGCACCGGAGCGTGTGCGCGCTTTGATCTTGATTGACACTCAGGCCGGAACCGAGGCGCCGGAAACTGTCGAGCCGTACAACGCATTACATGCCGCATGGTCAGAGCACGGCGCAGTTGCTGTGCAAGACATCATTGCCGGAATCATTCTGGGGCCAGGCGAGTGGAATGATTGGTTCGCCAAGTGGGGTGCAATGCAGCCTGACCAATTCACAAAGGCCTTCAACTGTCTGATGCATCGCGATGACATCACCGATCGACTTCACGAGATCACATGCCCCGCACTTGTTATTCACGGCACAGACGATGTGGCGATTCCTATGGAGAAGGCAGAAATCTTGCGCGACAAACTGGCGGGACCCACCACATTGGTTCCCATTGACGGCGGTCCTCACGCTGCGAACATGACGCATCCACAGCCAGTCAACGATGCCATCGTTCGGTTCTTGTCAGCGCTGGACTAACTGAAATACTTATCCCAGACGCATAGGGGGATAAGACATGCCGTTAGAACTCGACCTTGGACCCGCAGCCCAAGCCTTTCGTGAAGAAGTGCGCACATGGCTAGAGGCAAACAAGCCCAAAGAACTCATCGGTGTATCGGCCGACATGGTGCAACGTGGTCGAGTACCTGGTGCATCAGAGTGGGCGCAAAAACTGACTGACGCTGGCTACATGTGTGTGTCATGGCCAAAGGAGTATGGCGGTCGGGGACTCACTGGTGTTGAAGTGGCTGTTCTCAATGAAGAGTTCGCTCGAGCTCGTGTACCCCGCATCACCCGTGGAATGGGGGAATGGCTCGTGGGGCCATCCATCATCGTGTGGGGTTCGGAAGAGCAAAAGAAGAAGTTCCTTCCACGCATCATCGATGGCACAGACCGCTATTGCCAAGGATTCTCTGAACCAGATGCTGGTTCTGACTTGGCGTCGTTAAAGACAAAGGGTGTCATTGACGGAGAGGAAATTGTTATCTCCGGTCAGAAGGTGTGGACTTCTGGTGCAACCGAAGCGAACATGATGTTCTGTCTGTGTCGAACCGACAACGATGCACCAAAGCACGCTGGTATCTCGTATGTGTTGCTCCCCATGTTCCACGGCGATGGAACGTCGAATGGTATTGAACTGCGTCCCATCATGCAGCCGCATGGCGTTTCTCACTTCACAGAAACATTCCTCACAGAATCACGTGCTCCAGTTGCGAACATCATTGGCGGAATGAACAATGGTTGGCGCGTCACTATGACAACTCTCGGAAATGAACGAGGTGGACACGCCACAACGCAGCACGTGGAGTACACAAAGCAATTCTGGGAAGCAGTTGAACTTCTGAAAGAGAATGGCAAGGCAAAAGATCCTGTTACTCGTCAGCAACTCGCGTGGGCCTACAGCCACGTTGAAATCATGCGCTTCCAGGGATTGAAGTTGTTGTCCGAGGTGATTGCCCGCAAAGAGCCAGGACCTGGTGCATCAATCAACAAGATGTTCTGGTCTGAATATGCACAGAAGTTCGCCAACCACATGATGAATGCGCGTGGTGCCGATGCACTGCTCATTGAAGATGGGAACAACGGCAAGTACATCGCTGATCGCTGGACATCGCTGTTCTTCCAGCATCGTGCATCGACCATCTGGGGCGGAACCGCTCAAGTGCAGCGCAACATTGTGGGTGAACGCGTGTTGGGTCTTCCGAAAGAGCCAGATCCCAATAAGCCCCGCCCCAGCGCGGAGTAGCCGCTACTTCTCTAAATACGGGTCGCCCGGACGCCGAAAGCGGATGGGGGGCGAAAGCCTGTTTTCGGGACCCGCTTTGTACATCTGAGCTGGGCGTCCTGGTTGTGTGCCGAAGTCTGCATATTCGTCGATGGGGGTAACGAAACCTTTCGCGGCGTCAACCTTGCGTCTGAAGTTGGCTGGGTCGACGGGGTACTGCAAGAACGCTTCGTACACGCTACGTAGTTCAGTGATGGTGAATTTCGACTTGCAGAAACTGAGGGCAACACTGGTGTCTTCCAGCATGCGGCGCGCAGACTTGCGGGCATCGTAAATGATTTTTGAATGATCGAACTCAAGCATGCGACGGTCTCGAAGCTTTCGATACGGAATGAATGCTGCCGAATCTGAATGCATGCGTGGAACGATTTCTCCTGGGTGGGGGACAAGTGCCATGTACGCAATTGCTATTGCGCGGAAACGGTCGTCTCGATGAGGGTCTCCGTATGCACCCACTTGGTGGAGCTCTTTGCTTCGAAGCGTTAGCCCAGTTTCCTCTTTCACCTTTCGCACCGAAGTGTCCTCGAGTGCCTCGTCATCTCGCACAAGTCCACCGGGGAGTGCCCACTTGTTGCCAGTCCGTTCTGGTCGCTGCATGACGAGTACTTCGAGGCGATCCTTGGGTTCTGATGCGCGGTCTGGGTTGATGGTGAAAACCACTGTGTCGACATACACGTAGAAGTCATTTTGCTTGGTTCTCTTGGTGGGGGCCATAGGTCAGATTTTTACACATTTTGGTCGCTATGTCCTTTATTTCCCTTATTTCATAAGGGGTCACACACCCATGTGCTATATTATTGTCGTTTCTACTATTAACCCCCGGACACGGGAGAAGGAGCCATATGAACCCAAGACACACCACCACATCACCAGTTGCCACTGTGACCCACGAACATCACGTTCGTGCCGCAGGGGCCATGATGGGATCAGCTGTTGCAGACGCAGTAGGTGCTCCCTTTGAATTCTTGCCAGCCGGTTTGTACGCAGAGCGTTTTCCGCAACCAGAACTGGGTGGCATTGGCGAAATGATAGGTGGAGGGTCTTTCAACTGGGCTCCCGGTGAATTCACCGATGACACACAAATGGCTCTGGCTCTGGCTCATGCTTTGGAAGAGGCTGAGGGATTTTCGCCAGACGTGGTGTGGGAGCACTTTGCTGCATGGGGCTCAACAGCTCGCGACATTGGGTTCACCATCTCGGCGGCTCTTCGCCACAAGACACACATTGGGGCAGCCGAGGCCGCACACTTTTATCTGAACGGTCGCAGCGCTAGCAACGGTGCCGTGATGCGTATTGCACCAATTGGGGTCTTTGGCATCCGTCTGTCTCGAATCGAGGCAATGCAATTGGCTGTTGATCAGGCGTCTCTCACGCACTTCGATCCATCCGCTGCGGTGGGTGCGGCATTTGTTGCCGACGTCATCCGTGGCACCATCATGACGGGTCACTTCTCGCGCAGTGTTCTGTCCACAATTCAGTTCATGGCGTCAACTCCGTGGAGCCAATGCTTCGAAGAGAACTTCGCTGAAATAGTTGCAGAAGATTTTGATCCTTACGCCGGTCATCTTCCAGGGAACGGGTCTGTGTGGACCGCAGTCGGTCAGGCACTGTGGGCTGTTCGCACAACATCGTCATTTCACGATGCGATTGTCGCTGCCATCAACCTTGGCGGAGACACCGACACCGTTGCTGCGATTGCTGGCGCCATGGCAGGTGCCGCATACGGCCTACAAGGCATTCCTGTGCGCTGGATGACCTATGTGCACGGCACGGTGAACACGCCTCACAACGGAGAAGTGTTGTATCGCGGTCAAGACATCGTGAACTGCGCCCGTCGCCTCGTTGGATTAGGTGACGCTCCGCTGTCGCGTCCCGATCCAGTGATCGATGCAAAGAAGTTGCACAACGCTGGCGTGTGGGCCGCCAACTTAGATGGTGCGGCAGCTGTACCAACACACTTTGGCGTGGTCTCGCTGTGTCTGACCGAAGATCGATTCATTAATCACCCGCACCGCCGTCAGGTGTACATGCGTGATGATGACCACAACAACCCAAACTTGTTCTTTGCGCTTCAAGAAAGCGTCGAGGCCATCCAGGCCTTCTTGCGTGAAGGACGTGAAGTTGTGGTGCACTGTCATGGCGGGCGTAGTCGCACGGCTTTTGTGATGAAGGCGTGGTACATGCTGCACGAGGGCGTGTCGCACCAAGTTGCGCACGAGTGGATGGCGGAAAACTGGCGTCACTACGGAATGTGGACTGAGTCGTTTGCCGACCTTTTAGAAAACGAGTGGGAAGACCACGTTGCCAGCATCACAGGAGGTATCTGATGTTTGATCTTTTAGAAGCAGAAGAACGTATTGGGAAGATCTTTCTGAAACTTGCCGCGGTGCATGGCAGTTTCGAAGATGATGAAGATGATGACGATCCAGCTCCGTGGCCTCTGGCTTTTCAGACAGAGAATGAAGTCGACGGTGTTGCAACCCTGTACGAGCGCTTCAACGGCACCTTGGTCTTACGTATTGATGCAGATGTACTGACCGTGACTCAGTCTCCCGCGCTCCATCAGTGGATCACTAGCCGTACGGGGTGGATGCCATTTGTTCAGGCACGAATTGAGAAAATCGATTCCAAACGGGCTCGTGTCATTGCTACGCATTCTTTCCTTGCAGAAGAAGTAACGGAGGCAGAGATTGAACAAGTCCTCGGATCATTGGATTACGTCGTTGAGCGGTGGTCAGATGCTCTTGTTCGTCTCGAGATGCAAGAGGAAGCAGAGTATCGCGCAGAAGCTTTGCGAGAGCGCACGAAACCACCATCGCAATTGCGAGAGGGAAGCGCATCCGCCAAAGCGTCATCGAAACCAGCGATTGGCGCAGACCTAGACGCAATGGTTGGGCTTGCCCCGGTGAAAGCCATGGTTGCACAAATCACCAACATGCAACGCATTGCCCGTGTTCGTCGTCGCAATGGTCTGAAGGCTGTTGTTCCGTCTCCGCATCTGGTGTTTACAGGTAATCCAGGCACTGGCAAAACAACGGTTGCACGACATATCGGGAACATTTACAAACAGCTGGGATTGTTGAGTAG
>CAZCZM010000036.1:0-5605 GCA_964503445.1 uncultured Bifidobacterium sp. | reverse complement strand
CTCGCTGCAGAATTCGACTACCAACTCGACAACTTTGGTTGCGACGCGCTTCGTCTCATTATCTCCTCATGGCAACGCGAACATGGTTTTGGAAATGCGCGTGAAGTACGTCGTCTCTTCAATGAAGTGGTGGCCAATCACGGTGCATGGCTTCTCGATAACGCCATTTCGACGGGCGAGCAACTGCAACAATTGCAGAGCATTCATTTCCCCGTGTTGGAAGCGTTGGCGGCAATTGGTCAACGGGAAGAAGACCAGCGCAACGGTGGTCTGGGCAAAGATCCTGGGTATCTCTAGGGCTACCCAGTTTGCCCAGCACCGGAAACTAGGGTTTCTATGTGAGGAATGACTGGCTGAAATCTGTCGATCAGCGGATTCATAGTTCTGACCCTCTTCAGCCCGCGCGCCTGCATCTACGAATAGCGTGGGCGGCAGCCGTTGTGGCCGTGGCCTTTATGGGCACTGTTGCGGCTCGAATGATTGCACCCACTATCCACCCCGATGAATGGGGCTTTTTGACCAATGGCCAGGCCATTATCGGCCATGTCGAAGCCCCCATTCCTACCGGCAGTTTTTACCCAGCAGGTTTTGGAATTCTGACGGGGATCGCAGGTCTCATCACTGGTTCAATTTCCGGCGCGTATCGAGTCACATTGTTCGTGAATATCGTGTTCGCTGTTCTCACGGCATGGTGTGCTGCTCGTGTTGCACGTCAAGTCTTTGATGTGTCACTGAATGTGTCGCGTCTTATTGCGGCGCTTGTTTTGGTATTGCCAGGAACAATCGTGAGCGCCATGTTTGCATGGCCAGAAATTGCTGCTCGGTTCATGTTCCTGGCTTTCATCGTGATGGTCCATCGTGTGGTGTCCAATTCCACCGTCATCAATGTGGTCACCGTCTGTGCTTTCACTGGTCTTATGCCTGGGGTTCACGGGCGTTTCACACTGCTCATGCCCGTAGTGGCCGTGCTGTGTGTGTTCTTGTGGCGCATTCAGCGGATCCCGTTCTCTGCTGGTGCGCTAGGCGCTGTGTCGCTCGTTAGTGGATACGCAATCTCGTATCTGCTGAATCGATTTATCAAATTGGCTATCTATACAGAGTCCTATGACCAAGAGAATCGGTTGCTCAGTCGGTTGGTGCGTCCCGATTTGTGGCCAGCGTTGTTGCGCACCATGGTCGGCCAGACGTGGTACTTACTTGCCACAACTATTGGGCTAGTGGGTATCGGACTGTTGTTTGCGGTCTGGGCCGTAGTGCAGCAACGTCGTCGCGGGCCGATTCGTGATCAACAGTGGGTCGAGTCGGTCACGTTGGCTGTTCTCTTTGGTTCTGTGTTTGCCATTGTGTTCACCGGCGGATTGCAGTTGCTTCACGGGAATCGTGGAGACCATCTGATGTACGGTCGATATGTCGAGATGATGGTTCCGGCGGTAGTTATTGCCGCTGTGGTGGCGCTCTCACGGCGCGGCATGTTCGCTAGCCGAGCATGGCTTGCAACGTTATGCGTCATGCCTATGTTGTCAATTGCGTATGTCATTGTTGATGGGGGCGACGGCGTCAAAGGTGGAGCATCGCGTCGCAACATTGTGTTTCCCAACATTGTTGGTGCCGACGCGGCCCGTTACGTGGTGTCGCCTGGATTCCTGACATTCACCGTCTTCTTTTTCACTGTTGGTCTTGTGGTGTTTCTTGTCTCTCGAAAGTCTCGTGCATGGTCAGTGGTGGTGTTGGTAGTTCTTTTTGCAATTGGTGACATCACATCGGGGCATCGCAGTTTGTTAACGCGGTCAGATCGTCTGGATGGAGTGACCCAGACTCTCGACCTAGTTCGCTCATCTGGAGCCGAGCGCATCGGCTTCGATGCAGGTGTGCGAAATGACCCGTCGTATTACTACCTGCGCTATCGACTGCACCCCATTCAGTTGGTGCGATTCGACTTCTCCAATCCGGGAACACGAGTTCCGTCCACCTATAACTGCCTATACGGGTGGGCTGATAAGCCTCCAGTTGATGGAGATTGGAGCATTGTCGCCAATGAGGAGGCAGTGGCGAGAGTACTGTGGAAAAGGGCCGGAAGCCCTTCTTGTTGACCGGAGTTAATGAATCATGACTGAGTACGCCCCCGACCAGTGCGATGTAAGCGTTGTTCTGCCTATCTATAACGAGAAAGGACACTTGCGAGCCGAGATCGATCGCATTCACGCGGCATTGACCGCATCGTCGTATTCGTTCGAAATCATCGTTGTGGACGATGGCTCTAATGACGGCTCTCAGACAGAACTGGCGAGTATTCCAGGAATCACTCTCATCACACATCGCCACAATCAGGGAAGTGGTGCTGCTCGGCGAACCGGAACCACTGCTGCTCGTGGACGCATTGTTGTGTGGACCGATGTTGACATGACATATCCCAATGACCTGATTCCTGAATTGGTGGATGCCATGGATGGGTACGACCATATTGTCGGTTGGCGTCAAACTGAAGAAGGCACTCACAAGTTATTGCGCACTCCGGCAAAGTGGTTGATTCGAAAGTTGGCGAGCTATCTCAGTGAGACCGATATCAAAGATTTAAATTCTGGACTTCGAGCGTTTCGTCGTGACGTAGCAATGCAATACGTACATGAGTTGCCCAAAGGGTTCTCTTGCGTGACTACTTTAACTATGTCGTTTTTGGGGAATGGCTACAGCATTGCGTTTTTCCCAATTCAATACTTCCCCCGAGCAGGTCGATCGAAGTTTCATTGGCTGCGAGACACGCGTCGGTACATCTTGCAAGTCATTCGCATGACATTGTCGTACAACCCCTTGAAGGTGTTTCTTCCCATAGGACTTGGGTTACTTCTCGCCGGCTTTGTGAAGTTGGGATTCGATTGGTCAAATCGAGATTTCCGCCTCGCAGCAAACACATTGCTTGTATTTTTCGCAGCGCTTCAAGTTATTACGGTCGGTTTATTGGCTGACCTTGTCGTGCGAGCAACAAAATCGCGCGACATGGTGCCTCGCGCTTAGTCATTCATGTCGTCCGCGCACCCAACACGTCGTATTGCAATCATTGGTGCGGCGCTTTCTGCCAATAAGGGCGCTGCTGCCATGGTGGAGACAGTCATTGCGTCTATGTCGGCGTACGTGGGGCCAACATCGTTTTCTCTGCTGACCACGTATCCAGATTCTGACGCGCCGAAAGTGCCTAAAGATGCAGATGTATCTGTTGTGGGGCTTGAGCCATTGAGATTGGCTCTCGTTGAGTTCCCCACTGCACTACTTGCGCGCATTGCGCGAACGCTTCGATTACCTCTTGGGTGGGTTCGCACACGTGGATGTCGGGCAATGCTGAATTCTGATGTTGTCGTTGATGTTGCCGGTATCTCATTTGCCGATGGACGCGGCATTCCTATTTTGTTCTACAACGCCTTAATGACCGGTGTGCCAGTGTTGTTGGGGGTTCCAACAGTGAAGGCAGCCCAGGCGTTAGGACCATTTACGTCGCCGGTTAATCGTGTGCTGTCACGCTTGGTTCTCCCACGAGTTGCGGCAATATGTGCACGCGGTGCGCGGACTCGTGAACACCTCAATGGCTTCGGGCTAACCAATGTCACTGATGTCGCAGATTTGGCTTTTTCTCTCGAAGAGGCGGCTGAATTGCCGATTGCTGCGCAAAATCTCATTTCTCCCGTCACGGACAATTTCGTGGTTGTGATGCCAAGTGCGGTGGTTCGTGGAATTTTTGAAAAACAGGGACACGCATATGTGCCTGCTGTAGCGAACCTCATCGCAGCTATTCGTGAGCAAACAGGGTGTGCAGTGGTGATTGCGCCGCATTCGTACCGCGTTGGCCATGGTGAGGGTCGTATGAACGATGGGCCAGTGTGTCGTGAGGTGGGCGAAGCCTGCGGAGACGACCCGAAGGTGATTACTCTTGATCTTGACCTGTCAGCAGGAGAGTTGCGTACTCTCATTGGGCAGTCGCGCGTCCTGGTCACATCGCGATTTCACGCAATGATTTCAGGCTTGTGTACGGCTACTCCCACCGCCGTTGTGGGGTGGAGCCATAAGTACAAGGAAGTGCTCGCCGACTTTGGAATGGAACAATGCGGCATGTCGTCTGATGTTCTGTTGACACCTCAGGTGGTTGTTGACATGGTTCGCGACATGCTTGCGAATTCTGATTCCTATTCAGAGCAGATACGAACCGCGCTTCCTTCTGTGCAGCAGCGGTCGGCACTGAATTTCTCGGTGATTGCAGGAGCAATGAAATCATGAACATGTCATCCGATTTGTCTGGCGTCATTCAGTCAGGAATGTGTATCGGTTGTGGGGCCTGTGAAATGGTTGATTCATCAGTGTCGGTGACGCTGAGTTCATCTCGGTTGATTTATGAGCCTCAGTCGGTGGGTGGGCCCGATGCCGCATCAGTGTGTCCAGCGGTAGCCGTCGATTACGAGGGCTTGCACGAATATCTTTTTCCGGGTCAAGCAGTCGGACCATTCGGTGTTGTTCGATCTGTTCACCTATCGCAGAGCACAACGCATAGCCGCAACATGAAGGCCAGCTCGGGTGGCCTCATCAAGGAACTCTTGCGCCATTTGTTGGGCACACAACAGATTGATGGGGTCATCGCTTTAGATCATGTGGACGGAATCCAGTTCGCAGCACGATTGGTGACACATGCAGACGATGTTGACACACTGCCTGGTTCCATTTATCACAACCTGAAGCAGACGTCTGCGCTTGAATTACTGAAGGCAACACCTGGCCGACTCGCCATTGTTGCCATTCCGTGCCAACTTGAGGGCTTGTATGCATGGGTGCGCCAATTTCAGCCAGAACTGCGTTCAAAGATTGCTCTTTCTATTGGACTGTTGTGTGGTTGGCAGTATTCACACCACAGCATCAACGCAATGGGTGAGTACCTTGGATACGACCCAAACGACATTGCAGATATCTCATATCGAGGTGGTGGGCCGGTCGGAAAACTGACAGTTCTTACGAAAGACGGCTCTCAGTACACCGCTAGTCGTCGTGTTGATTTCGGATACCAAGTAGCGTTCGACCGCCACTTCAACACGTCGCGGTGCCATGTGTGCATTAATCATTCAAACTTCCTGGCCGACATCGTGGTGGGGGATGCATGGCTACCAAGCACGGTGTTTACAAAGACAGGTATCAGTCTTGTTGTGTGTCGTACCGAATTTGCGGAACGGTCACTAAACGCACTTGTCGAAACCGGAGCATGTGTTTCTATCCAGGTCAGCGAAGAAGAGATTCGCGAATCACAAACTGACAGGGTGGTGTTTGGCGAGTTCGCCTATGCGTATGCAGATTTTCTGCGAAGTATTGGACTTCACACCCCTGAATTGGTGGGCCCAAATCATGGGCATGGAACCCTGAAGCAACGCGGTCATGTTGCAAAGTTCCATCGTGAGTTAGTCCGCAAACAGAACCTGATGGCGCGACGTAAGTACAAGTATCTCAAGGTACGAAAAGGAACACTTGAGATTCGCGGTTATGTCATGCGGTATGTGCGTTGGTTCGTGGTGAGAATTTTGCGTGTGAAGAGTTTGAGTGGACAGAGAAGAGAAATTCCGCGCGAACGCTTTGAAGG
>CAZCZM010000035.1:0-15290 GCA_964503445.1 uncultured Bifidobacterium sp. | reverse complement strand
CCGTGAGGGTGGCCGTACGGTGGGCGCAGGTCGCGTCACCAAGATCATCAAGTAAAGATCAAAGTCTGTAAGGAAGGGGCCCACCATGGCCAAGAGTGATAAGCGTGTGAAAATTACGCTCGAGTGCACAGAGTGCAAAGAGCGCAACTACATCACGATGAAGTCCAAGATCAACGATCGTGAGCGTTTGGAAATGAAAAAGTACTGCGCACGCGATCGTCGCCACACCACACATAAGGAGACTCGCTAGTCGAGCCTTTGCATGTCGGTTGCTCACAGCAGCCGGTGGGGCACGGTATAGGGCAGTAGCTCAGCTGGTAGAGCGCCGGTCTCCAAAACCGATGGTCGGGGGTTCGAATCCCTCCTGCCCTGCAAATAACAGATAACAAGAGAAAACGAAAGCAAATGTCAAGTCAAGACCTCAACCGCGAGCAAAAGCGAGCACTGAAGCGAATGGGAGCCCTCAATGAGCAGGGCAACCCTGTGCGTGCTCAGCCACAAGCTCGTACTAAAGGTCATGATGAAGAACGCATTGGCCCCGTGCAATATGTACGTGAAGTCAATGACGAAATGAAGAAGGTGGCGTGGCCCAAAAACGCCGAAGTACGCCGTTATTCGCTCATCGTTCTCTTTACTGTTGTGGTGATTACTGCCTATATCGGAGTTCTAGATGCCGCTTTTGGTGTTTTCTCTGGTTGGCTTTACAAGGAATAACTCATGAGCGACGACACCTTTACATCCAACGATTCTCCGGTTACCGAAGACATCGATGCCATCGAGCCCGACGTGGTGCTCGATCTCACTGACGATGCTTCAGACGAAGACGAAGACGATGAGCCCACCGAAACTCCTGCATGGGCAAAGCCCGGCAAGTGGTACGTGGTGCATACACAATCTGGCTACGAGAAAAAAGTAGATCTCAACCTCAAGACGCGCATTCAGTCCATGGATATGGGTGGCAGCATTTACGAAATCGTTATCCCTATGGAAGACGTTGTCGAGTTCAAGCAAGGTCGTAAGCAGACCGTGCAGAAAAAAGTTTTCCCTGGGTATTTGCTCGTGCGTTGCGAAATGGACGACGACACCTGGTTCTGCATTCGCAACACTCCAGGCGTGACCGGATTTGTGGGTCAAAGCCATAAGGGTCAAAAGCCAACTCCATTGTCACGTCGAGAAGTCGAAACCTTCTTGACTGCTAAGGGTGATGGTCAGCCCACTCCAAAGCGCAAAGCACCAAAGATGGAGTACGAAGAGGGCGAAAGCGTTCGCGTGAAGGAAGGCCCATTCGCCGACTTCAACGGAACAGTGGCAGAGATCAACACCGATCACATGAAGTTGAAAGTACTCGTCAACATTTTCGGTCGCGAAACTCTCGTCGAAATGGATTTCAGTCAGGTCGCAAAGCTCTAGGGCTTGCTCAATTAAGTCGTCACAAGGAAGAACACCATGGCAAAGAAGAAACTTGCAGCAATTGTAAAAATTCAAATCCCAGCTGGAAAAGCAACACCTGCTCCACCAGTGGGTACAGCACTCGGACCTCACGGTGTGCAAATTATGGACTTCGTCAAGCAGTACAACGCTGCAACCGAAGCACAAGCAGGAACCATCATTCCTGTGGAGATTTCCATTTTTGAAGATCGCACATTCAGCTTCATCTTGAAGACACCACCAGCACCGGTGTTGTTGCGTCAAAAAGCAGGTTTGGAAAAAGCTTCACAAACACCCGGCAAAACTGTTGCAGGAACTGTCACCGAGGCCGACATTGAAGAAGTTGCAAAAATCAAGATGCAAGATCTCAATGCATACGACATCGAAGCAGCAAAGCAACAGATTCGCGGAACAGCTCGTTCCATGGGACTCAAAGTCGTCTAAGACACACATTCTCTGACCCAACGGTTTACCTCACCAGGGTCGAGTTACATCACAAAGAAAGTGAGAGGGAGGCGTTATGCCGATAGCAAAGAAATACAAAGCAGCGGTCGCATTGTTTGATCGCGATATGCAATACACACCAACTGAAGCAATTGAAATTGTCAAGAAGACTGCAAGTGCAAAATTTGACGAGTCCGTCGATGTTGCAATTCGTCTTGGTGTAGATCCTCGTAAAGCTGACCAAGCAGTACGCGGAACTGTTGCACTCCCTGCAGGTTCAGGAAAGACACTGCGTATTGCAGTTATCGCCGCTGGCGATGCCGCAAACGATGCACGTGCCGCAGGCGCTGACCTTGTGGGTGCCGATGACTTGGCTGCAGACATCGAAAAAGGAAACATGGATTTCGATTTGATGATCGCTACTCCTGACATGATGCCTTTGGTGGGTCGTCTTGGTCGAGTGCTTGGACCACGTGGTTTGATGCCAAACCCCAAGTCGGGCACCGTCACCACAGATGTGGGTCGCGCAGTGAGTGAATTCAAAGGCGGCAAGGTGGAATACCGCACCGATCGTTACGGCAACGTACACGTGTTGGTGGGCAAGGCATCTTTCAGTGCAGCCGATCTTGAGCGCAACCTTCGTGCTGTGCTCGATGAAGTACAGCGTGCGAAGCCTGCTGCTGCAAAGGGTAAGTACCTGCGCAAAATCAGTCTCTCGACCACCATGGGTCCTGGCGTCAAAATCGACGTCAACCGCCTGCGCGCCGTCGACGCCCAATAGTTTTTCTCGAGCTGTGGGCGCAGGTGTCATTGCGACATTTGCTCCCTAGGCTCTCAACCCACAACTTAAATCTCTCGGTCCTCGCCAAAGACATCTGGCCTGAAGCAATTCAGTGAATGGGTTTCATCCCACCAGACGAGGCGGACTCTTCACCTCTGGATCCTGTGGATCCGCTCGGTGCGGCGTTCGTTGCTACAGCGGGCGCCCCGAGCGAGACATCCAGGACAACCAGAGGAGGTGAAATGTCAACTGTCCGTTCCGAAAAAGAAGCCGTCGTCGCAGAAGTGCGCGCCAAAATCGAAGCCTCAAGCGCAGTTCTTGTAACTGAGTACCGAGGCTTGAGCGTTACAAGCCTCGCAGCTCTTCGTATTTCTTTGCGTCAACAAGGAGTGGAGTACCGGGTGTATAAAAACACTCTTGCTCGCTTTGCTGCACGTGAAGCCAATGTCGAAGGTCTCGATGCTCTCTTGGTCGGTCCCACCGCACTCGCATTTGTCGAAGGCGATGTGGCCGCTGCTGCAAAGGCTCTGAAGGAATTCTCGAAAGCAAATCCGCTTCTCGTCATCCGTGGTGGTGCCGTGGCCAACAAGGTCGTGACCGCCAAAGAAGTCGAAATTCTTGCCGATTTGCCACCACGAGAAATCATGCTGTCGCAATTTGCGGGACTTCTCCAGTCTCCGCTTGTCAAAACAGCAGGTCTTCTTCAGGCCCTTCCACGCAACATGGCCTATGGCCTCAAGGCGCTCGTCGATCAAAAAGAAGCCTCATAGGGCCTCTTTCGCTGGAAATTTCCAGCAGTCACACCCGTTCATTTATTTACACACAACGAATCCAACAATTGGATTCATCTACAACTAAGGAGTAGGGCACATGGCTCTCAGCAAAGAAGAGATCCTCGATGGGATCGCAGCATTAACAGTTATTGAGCTCAAAGAGCTTCTCGACGCATTCGAAGAGAAGTTCGGCGTGACCGCAGCAGCACCTGTTGCAGTTGCAGCAGCTGGCGGAGCACCTGCAGCAGCAGGCGCAGCAGAAGAGAAGGATGAATTCGACGTCATCTTGACCGACGGTGGAGCACAAAAGATCCAGGTCATCAAGGTCGTTCGCGAACTCACCAGCTTGGGCCTCAAGGAAGCCAAGGACCTCGTCGATGGCGCACCAAAGCCCATCTTGGAAAAGGCCAACAAGGACGATGCCGAGAAGGCAAAGGCCAAGCTCGTCGAAGCTGGCGCTTCCGTCGAACTCAAGTGATGTCGTGCGGCCAAGCCGCACAACTCGCAAAACCAAGACCCCGTCGCCTTGTGCGGCGGGGTTTTTGGCATTTCTGGCCTCAAAACTCCCAAAAATGTCCCTAAATCATCAAAAAGTGACCAGAAATGCCCTTTTGGGACCGAATTACCCCAAAAATTCACCGAGGGTGCTTGACTCTGGGTCTCAGGGGGCGTACCTTGCCCCTCAGTCTCATAGACCCCCTTGGCGGAGGGTCTTTTTTCCCGTTGCCCTAAGTGGGAAAAGGGCGATAGCGTACTAGTTTGCCGTGTCTCACCTCTCCTGCTTTCGCATTGCCCAAAATCAGTGCATCTGTCAGGCGTGGTGGAATTCTGCACTCCCTTGTCCCGCCTGTCAGGAGTAACCGTGGCCCCACGTTCGTCGTCTCATGATCGTTATTCGTTCGCAAATCTTCAGGATCACTTAGAGCTTCCTGATCTCATTGCGGTGCAACGTGAATCGTTTGAATGGTTCATGTCTCATGGTTTGAAAGAAACCTTCGAAGACATCTCGCCCATCACCGATTATTCAGGAGATCTTCGCTTAGATCTTGAATTCGATCCCAACGATGAAGACTTGTGCCCCGGGCCAAAGTTCACCGAAGAAGAGTGTCGTGAAAAAGAGATGACGTTTGCGACGCCAGTTTTTGTGCGTGCCGTTTTCTCCAACCGTCAAACCGGTGAAATCAAGGAACAAGTTGTGTTCATGGGTGATTTCCCCAAGATGACCAACAAGGGAACATTCATTATCAACGGTACAGAGCGCGTTGTGGTGTCTCAGTTGGTACGAAGCCCTGGCGTTATTTTCGAACCAGGTGAGCGTTATCGCTTGCGTAACTTGTCAAAGCATCAGTTGGTCAAGGGCACAGTGCATCCATATCGCGGTGAGTGGCTCGAGTTCGACGTAGAGCACAAGCCAGGTAAGGACGTCACCGCAGGTACACGCGTGGCACGCAAGCGCCGCATGAGCATCTTTGTGTTGTTGCGCGCATTGGGTTACGACGAAGCCGGTGCACCTGGCTTCTTGGATCGCTTTGTCAACTACTTCGACTTCCTCGAAGGTCAGTGGGAAAAAGAGCGCAATATCAACACCACGCGCGAAGAAGCATTGCTGGAGATTTACAAGCGTGCTCGCCCAGGTGAGCCCGCAACTTTGGAATCAGCACGTGTGTATTTCGAAGGTGCTTTCTTCGAAAACCGTCGTTATGACCTCAGCCGCGTAGGCCGCTACAAGATCAACCGCAAGTTGGGCGAAGAAGTTGCGAAACTTACAGAGCTTTTCGGTCTTACTCAAGACCAGTTGGATCTTCCCACCGATGACCAAGACGTGTTGTCGAAGTGTGAAGTTCTTGCAGCAGTGTCGTACATGTTGCACCTCGTAAAGCAAGAGCCTGGTTATCGCCTCGACGACCAAGACCACTTCGCAAACCGCCGTATTCGTTCGGTAGGTGAGTTGATTCAGAACCAGGTACGCATTGGTTTGTCACGTATGGAGCGTGTTGTGCGCGAGCGCATGACCACCCAAGATGTGGAAGCAATCACACCACAGACTCTGATCAATATCCGCCCTGTTGTTGCTGCAATCAAGGAGTTCTTTGGAACTTCTCAGTTGTCGCAGTTCATGGACCAAGTCAACCCATTGTCGGGTCTGACACACCGTCGTCGTTTGTCGGCACTTGGACCTGGTGGACTTAGCCGCGAGCGCGCAGGCTTTGAAGTGCGCGACGTGCACTTTTCTCACTACGGACGTATGTGCCCGATTGAAACTCCTGAAGGTCCAAACATTGGTCTGATTGGTGCGTTGTCGTCGTATGCACGCGTGAACCAATTCGGATTTATTGAAACACCGTACCTTCGCGTCAAGAACGGCAAAGTCACAAAAGAAATTGTGTACATGGCTGCTGACGAAGAAGAGAAGTACGTCGTTGCTCAGGCAAACACTCCTGTTGAAAAGGATGGTTCGTTCAAGAGCAATCGCGTTCTTGTGCGTCGCTCGCCACAGGCAGCAAGCCTTGATGACTTGCGCAAGATGTTGGAAGCAGAAAGCTTCTTTGGTTCAACAACCGACATCGCATCTGTATCGCCCGAAGAAGTGGACTTCATCGACGTGTCGCCAAAACAGATTGTGTCTGTTGCGACTGCGTTGATTCCCTTCCTCGAACACGACGACGCAAACCGTGCCTTGATGGGTGCAAACATGCAACGCCAGGCTGTTCCTTTGATTCGCGCCGAAGCACCTTATGTAGGTACAGGTGTGGAGAAGCGCGCAGCACATGACGGCGCAGACCTGATCTTGGCAAAAGATGACGGTCAAGTTGTTGAAGTCACCGGCGACACCATCGTGGTGAAGTACGCAAGTGAGTCCAAGAAGACCGAATACAAGTTGATGAAGTTCCATCGTTCTAACCAGGACACCTGCATCAACCACATCATTCGTGTGACCGAGGGTCAGTCATTCAAAAAGGGTCAATTGCTTGCAGACGGCCCATCAACTGATGACGGCGAACTTGCATTGGGCAAGAACTTGCTCGTGGCATTCATGCCATGGGAGGGCTACAACTTCGAAGACGCCATCATCTTGTCGGAGCGCATCGTGCGCGACGACGTGTTGACATCGATTCACATTCACAACTACGAAGTTGACGCACGTGACACCAAGTTGGGACCAGAAGAAATTTCTCGCGACATCCCGAACTTGTCCGATGAAATTGTGCGCGACTTGGATGACGCAGGCATCATTCGTATTGGTGCAGAAGTAAGCCCAGGAGATGTTCTTGTGGGCAAAGTAACTCCAAAGGGTGAAACAGAGTTGACACCAGAGGAGCGCTTGTTGCGCGCAATCTTTGGTGAGAAGGCTCGCGAAGTTCGCGATACTTCACTCAAGGTGCCACACGGTGAAGGCGGAAAGGTCATCGATGTCAAAGTGTTCTCACGCGACAACGGCGATGAATTGCCACCAGGTGTGAACCAATTGGTGAAGGTGTTCGTTGCACAGAAGCGCAAGATCTCCGTGGGTGACAAGTTGGCGGGACGCCACGGCAACAAGGGTGTTATCTCCAAGATTCTCCCCGTTGAAGACATGCCCTATATGGATGACGGAACTCCTGTTGACATCATCTTGAACCCATTGGGTGTTCCTAGCCGAATGAACGTGGGCCAGGTGCTCGAATCGCACCTTGGTTATGCAGCTCGTTGGGGTTGGACTGATCCAAAGTCCGGCAAGAAAGTCGGTAACGATCCGATGCGTGGCACCGAGTCAAAGACTCGTGCAGCAACAGATCCGTCCACATTCATTGCCACACCAATTTTTGATGGTGCGCATTGGGACGAAGTGGAAGCCGCAGGCGACCACCCAACCATTCAGGCGATCTTTGAGAACATGAACCCAGAGACCACCGACGGCACACGCCTTATCCAAAAAGATGGAAAAGTGCGTCTGCGTAACGGTCGAACTGGTGAGTACTACGACAACCCCATCACTGTGGGTTACAAGTACATCTTGAAGTTGCACCACTTGGTGGACGACAAGATTCACGCACGTTCAACTGGTCCGTACAGCATGATCACCCAGCAACCACTTGGTGGTAAGGCTCAGTTCGGTGGACAGCGCTTTGGTGAAATGGAAGTGTGGGCACTTGAGGCCTACGGTGCGGCATATTGCTTGCAAGAACTTCTCACCATCAAGTCCGACGACGTGCTCGGTCGCGTGAAGGTATACGAAGCCATCGTCAAGGGTGACAACATCCCCGAGCCAGGCATTCCAGAATCCTTCAAAGTTCTCATGAAAGAAATGCAGTCCTTGTGTCTGAACGTCGAGGTTCTCGACGATGCAGGCAAGGAAATTGAAATGCATGAATTCGACGACGAGATCTATCGCACCGCCGAAGAGCTTGGTATTGATATCAGCCGTCCAGAGCGTGGCTCTGACGATGACGACCGTGACCGCCGCCCAGCTCGCGCCTACTGACCCGACCGACACTTAAGGAAACGACACTGCCATGCTCGACGTGAATATGTTCGACCAACTCCGCATCGGACTTGCCACCGCGGATCAAATTCGCCTGTGGTCCAAAGGCGAAGTAAAGAAGCCAGAGACAATCAACTACCGCACATTGCGTCCTGAAAAGGACGGTCTTTTCTGTGAAAAGATTTTCGGACCAACCCGCGACTGGGAGTGCTACTGCGGTAAGTACAAGCGCGTTCGCTTTAAGGGAATCATCTGTGAGCGTTGTGGCGTTGAAGTCACTCGTTCAAAGGTTCGCCGTGAGCGCATGGGCCATATTGAATTGGCTGCACCAGTTGTACACATTTGGTACCTACGCGGTACCCGTTCATGGTTGGCTTATCTCTTGGGTGGTCTTGAACCAAAAGAAGAACTCAAGGCGAAGCAACTTGAAAAAGTCATTTACTTTGCTGCGTACCTCGTCTCTACAGTGGATGAAGACAAGCGTCACGAAAAGCTTTCCGAGCTCGAAGAAGACTTCATTGAAGAGTGCGACGCAATCGTCAAGGATCGCGAAAAGGCACTGAAGGCCAAGCTCAAAGAGCAAGAGACAGAACTCAAGACGATGGAGAAAGAGGGCGCAAAAGAGTCCGACGTCAAAGCTCGTCAAAAAGTGATGGACAAAGAGGAAGCTCTTCTCCGTGAGCGCTTTGATACAGAACTCGACATGGTCAAGCGCGCATGGGATGAATTCCGCGATCTTCACCCACGCAAGATCATCGAAGATGAGCGTCTGTGGCAGGAAATCAAGTTCCGCTACGACGAGTTCTTCACTGGTGGTACCGGTGCAGATGCAATCAAGATGTTGATTGATTCCATCGACTTCGACGAAGAGGAAATCAAACTGCGCGATGCAATTGAAAACGGTTTGCGCGGCAAGCCTCTTTCCGCACAGCGTAAGCAAAAGGCAATTAAGCGTCTCAAGATCGTCACCTCGTTTAACAAGCGTGATGATGCGGGCCGTCGTGCAAATAGCCCCAAGGCAATGATCCTCGATGCAGTTCCTGTAATTCCTCCCGACTTGCGCCCAATGGTGCAGTTGGAAGGTGGACGTTTCGCAACTTCAGACTTGAACGATCTCTATCGTCGCGTCATCAACCGCAACAACCGTTTGCGTCGTTTGCTCGATCTTGGTGCACCCGAAATCATCGTGAACAACGAAAAGCGCATGCTGCAAGAAGCAGTGGACGCATTGTTTGACAATGGTCGTCGTGGACGTCCAGTGACTGGCCCGGGCAACCGTCCACTCAAGTCATTGTCGGACATGTTGAAGGGTAAGCAAGGCCGTTTCCGCCAGAACCTTTTGGGTAAGCGCGTGGACTACTCCGGACGTTCGGTCATCGTGGCCGGCCCTACTTTGCGCCTGCATCAGTGTGGTCTGCCTAAGTTGATGGCACTCGAGCTGTTCAAGCCATTCGTGATGAAGCGCTTGGTCGATCTTGAACTCGCACAGAACATCAAGAGCGCAAAGCGCATGGTGGAGCGTCGTCGCCCACAAGTGTGGGACGTCCTCGAAGATGTCATTAAGGAACACCCAGTTCTCTTGAACCGTGCTCCAACTTTGCACCGCCTTGGTATTCAGGCATTCGAACCAGTGCTTGTTGAAGGTAAGGCTCTACAGATTCACCCATTGGTGTGTACTGCGTTTAACGCTGACTTCGACGGTGACCAGATGGCCATTCACTTGCCATTGTCCACCGAAGCACAAGCTGAAGCACGCGTGTTGATGCTGTCGGCGAACAACATCTTGTCGCCTGCATCAGGTCGCCCCATCGTGACTCCTTCACAGGACCTCATCATTGGTGCGTTCTGGTTGACAGAGGCAGTAGAAGGCTTGAAGGGACACGGACGTGCATTCCAGCAACGTTGGGAAGTATTCCGTGCTCTCGATGAAGGTGCAATCCACTTGCACTCGATGATCAAGATGTACGACCGTGATGACAACGGCAAGCGTGTTGCATTCGATACAACACCAGGTCGTTTGTTGTTCGAAGAGACATTGCCTGGCGACTACGCACATCGTTTCGGCCACATCACTGCACCAGTGAAGAAGTCAGAGATGAGCAACGTGGTAGAGCGTTTGTCCGATCACTACGACAAGTCAGTGATTGCTGCAACTCTCGACAGCTTGAAGGCAGTTTGTTATCGCTACGCATCACAATCGGGTCTCACCGTTTCTATCGATGACGTCAAGACTCCAAAGAAGAAGCGCGAAATTCTCGACAGCTACGAAAAGCAAGCGGACAAAGTGGAGACACAGTTCCGTCGCGGAATCATCACCGATGGTGAGCGCCGTCAGCAAGAAGTAACAATCTGGACAGATGCAACCGCAGAAGTGCAAGCAGCCATGGTGGATGAGTTCAAGGCAGATCGCTTTAACCCCATTGACATGATGGTGACCTCTGGTGCTCGCGGAAACATGACCCAGATGCGACAGATTGCAGGTATGCGTGGACTGGTGTCTAACCCTCGTGGTGACATGATTCCTCGTCCTATCAAGAGCAACTTCCGTGAAGGACTTGAAACACTCGAGTACTTCATTGCAACTCCTGGTGCTCGTAAAGGATTGGTCGATACCGCACTTCGTACCGCAGACTCTGGTTACCTCACACGTCGACTCGTTGACGTTGCACAAGAGTTGATTGTTCGCGAAGACGATTGTGAAACACGTTTGGGCCTGTGGGTAGAAAACGTGAAGCCAGATGCAGGAAGTGTTCGTGGTTACCTCGAAACCAAGCTGTTTGGCCGTGCGTTGTTGAACGATGTTGAACTTTCCGATGGAACCGTTCTTGCCAAGAACCTCATTGTGGGTGACGCAGAACTTGACTTGTTGCGCGACGATCCAAAAGTTGAGCGCGTACAAGTGCGTTCAGTTGTGGCTTGTGATGCCGTACTCGGTGTGTGTGCACTGTGCTACGGCCGTTCACTTGCAACAGGTAAGTCCATTGAATTAGGCGAAGCAGTGGGAGTTATTGCGGCTCAATCCATTGGTGAGCCTGGTACCCAGTTGACGATGCGTACGTTCCACACTGGTGGTGTTGCAGGAAAAGACATCGCCGGTGGTTTGCCACGCGTTGTGGAATTGTTCGAAGCCCGTACTCCTAAGGGATCTGCACGTTTGGCCAAGGCCACTGGTGTGATTCGCATTGGCGAAGACGAAGGCAAGGGAATCCCCATCACCGTGATCGATGACAAGGGTGAGGAACACCTCATCTTGTTGCCATCGGGTAGCCGTCCAAAAGTCACCGATGGTCAAAACATCGATGCAGGTCAGCCCGTCACCGATGGTCCATGGGATCCAAAAGAAATCATGGAGATTCTCGGTATTCGTCAGACTCAGCAGTACCTCGTGGAAGAAGTGCAGAAGGTCTATCGCGACCAAGGTGTACAGATTCACGACAAGCACATCGAGTTGATTGTTCGCCAGATGACTCGTCGCGTAGGCGTGCAAGAGCCTGGCGATGCAGGATTCCTCCCCGGTGAGCGCGTCGATGCAAAAGTCTTCCGTGATACCAACCGTGCAATGGTGGAATCAGGAAAGCGTCCAGCCGAAGGTCGACCAGAAATCATGGGTATCACCAAGGCATCGTTGGCAACCGATTCATGGTTGTCGGCAGCATCTTTCCAAGAGACCACCCGCGTTCTTACAGAAGCAGCCATCGATGGTCGTGCCGACAGCCTTGTGGGCTTGAAGGAAAACATCATCATTGGCAAGCTGATTCCTGCAGGAACAGGCATGGAGCGCTACCGCTACTTCGATATCGATGCTCCTGACTATGTCCCGATGGAGTACTTCTCAAGTGATGAAGCGGATCCCGCGGCATACCTTGCTGGCCTGCAAGGCAACTTTGTGGCCGATGACAATGCCGTTTTCCAAGAACTCGCCGAAGAGGACGAAGTTTTGGAGACCTTGGTCACCGTTCCCGAAGAAGAGCTTGCTCCAGAGGCCGAAGTTGCCACCCCAGAGGCTCATGTGCCCGAGGTGGAGGCAGTTTCCGTCGACGAAGTGACCTCTGAAGAAGAGCCACCAGAAACATCTGCGCTGTGAACCAGTGGCGGGTTGCCACTGGGGAACAGTCGCCCCTAGCCTTACAAGGTCTTGATGGCCTTGCCTGTGGGACGGAATTCTTTCCAACTCACGACCATCATTCATATTTCTAACAACGAGGTAAGTGCGTGCCCACAATTCAGCAGTTGATCCGTCAGGGTCGAAGCAGCAAAGTAACAAAATCGAAGACTCCGGCATTGAAGGGTTCCCCTCAGCGTCGTGGTGTGTGCACACGCGTGTTCACAACAACACCAAAGAAGCCAAACTCGGCGTTGCGTAAAGTTGCTCGTGTTCGTTTGACCAGTGGTGTTGAAGTCACCGCATACATCCCAGGTGAGGGACACAACTTGCAAGAGCACAGCATCGTGTTGGTGCGTGGTGGTCGTGTTCGTGACCTTCCAGGTGTTCGTTACAAGATCATTCGTGGCGCACTTGACGCCGCAGGTGTAAAGAATCGCAAGCAGGCGCGCAGCCGTTACGGCGCAAAGCGCGAGAAATAAAAAGGAAGCATCATGCCGCGTAAGGGCCCAGCACAACGCCGCGAACTCAGCGCCGACCCCATCTACCGTTCACTTGTTGTCACACAGTTGATCAACAAAGTGATGTTGCATGGCAAGAAGAGCATCGCCGAAAAGATCGTGTACGACGCGATGCAACTCATTGAGAAGAAGACTGGCGAAGAGCCATTGTCGACAGTGAAGCGTGCAATCGAAAACGTCAAGCCACCATTGGAAGTACGTAGCCGTCGCGTCGGTGGCGCAACCTACCAAGTACCAGTGGAAGTAAAGCCACGTCGTGCTTCTACTTTGGCAATTCGTTGGATTGTTGATTACTCACGCGATCGTCGCGAGAAGAGCATGTCGGAATGTCTCGCTAACGAATTGATGGATGCAGCCAATGGCTTGGGCGCTTCGATGAAGAAGCGTGACGACATGCAAAAGATGGCTGAATCCAACAAGGCATTCGCGCACTACCGCTGGTAGGGCTGCGAGAACACAACTGAGTATTTCCGAGGGCGCACCTACAGAACATCTGAGGTGCGCTCCCGTATGTACGACCGAGAAATTTTTAGAACCCCTACTCCACATACAAGGTGAACCCAATGGCCAAGCGTGAATATCCACTAGATCGCACTCGCAATATCGGAATCATGGCGCACATCGACGCCGGTAAGACAACGACCACCGAGCGCATTTTGTACTACACAGGCAAGAGCTACAAGATCGGTGAAGTGCACGAAGGTGCAGCCACCATGGACCATATGGCTCAAGAGCAAGAGCGTGGCATCACCATTACCTCTGCTGCAACAACCTGTATCTGGAACAACCACCGCATCAACATCATTGACACTCCTGGTCACGTGGACTTCACCATTGAAGTAGAGCGTTCATTGCGCGTACTCGACGGTGCAGTCACTGTGTTCGACTCGGTTGCTGGTGTGGAGCCACAAACCGAAACTGTGTGGCGCCAGGCCAACAAGTACAAGGTTCCACGTATGTGCTTCATCAACAAGATGGACCGTATTGGTGCAAACTTCTACCGAACTGTCGACATGGTGAAAGATCGCCTTCAGGCAGTTCCTGCAGTTATTCAAATTCCTGTCGGTGCCGGCGGTCCAGAGAGCAACAAGCCATTTGCGGGTCTTATCGACATTGTGAAGATGAAGGCACTCATTTGGCGCGACGAGGAACTGGGCGCAAAGTGGGACGAAATAGACATCCCTGAAGATCAAGTCGACGAAGCAAATGATTACCGCAACCAGCTTCTTGAAACCATCGCAACAAGCGATGACGCTTTCATGGAGAAGTACTTGGGCGGCGAAGAAGTCACCGAAGCAGACATCAAGCGTGCGATTCGTGCGGGAACACTTGCATTCGATTTCGTTCCCATTCTTTGCGGTTCAGCATTTAAGAACAAGGGTGTACAGCCCATGTTGGATGCGGTAGTTGATTACCTGCCGAGCCCATTGGACATTCCACCTGCAGTCGGAACAAACGCAAAAGGTGACCAAGAGCTCACACGCGCAGCTGATGAAAATGGTCCTTTTGCAGCACTTGCATTCAAGATTGTTGCTGATCCATTTGGCAAGTTGACCTACTTCCGTGTGTACTCGGGAAGCATCAACAAAGGTGATGAGGTGTACAACAGCACCAAGGAGCGCAAAGAGCGTCTTGGTCGCATTTTGTTGATGCATGCAAACCAGCGTGAAGACCTCGATGTGGCAATGGCCGGAGACATCGTTGCAGGTTTGGGTTTCAAAGAAACCACAACAGGTGACACTTTGTGTGACCGCGACAACTTGGTGATCTTGGAGCGCATGGAATTCCCAGAGCCAGTTATTCACGTAGCTATTGAGCCAAAGACCAAAGACGACCAAGACAAGTTGGGTAAGGCACTCAAGTCATTGTCCGATGAAGATCCCACCTTCCGTGTGCGTTCCGATGAAGAAACTGGTCAGACAGTTATCTCGGGAATGGGCGAGCTTCACTTGGAAATTCTTGTGGACCGTATGCAGCGTGAGTTCAACGTAGAAGCGACCGTGGGTAAGCCACAGGTGGCCTACCGCGAGACAATCACAAAGACTGTGGAGTCGGTGGAATACCGCCACATCAAGCAGTCCGGTGGTTCTGGTCAGTTCGCTGTGGTGAAAATCACCGTCGAGCCCACAGGCCCTGGCGGCGGATATGAATTCGTGGACAAGATCACCGGTGGACGCGTTCCCCGTGAATACATCCAGCCAACCAACCAAGGCATCCAATCTGCCCTCGATAACGGCGTTCTTGCTGGTTACCCCACAGTGGACGTGCGCGTCAGCTTGGTGGATGGCCAGTACCACGACGTGGACTCCTCTGAAATGGCGTTCAAGATCGCAGGCCAGATGGCATTCCGTGAAGCTGCCCGCAAGGCCGCCCCAGTCCTCCTCGAGCCCATCATGGGCGTTGAAGTGGTGACACCTGATGAGTACATGGGTGACGTGATGGGTGACTTGAGCAGCCGCCGAGGACGTATTGAGGGCATGGAAGCCCGAGGAAATACACAAGTAGTTCGTGCCCAGGTTCCGCTTTCGGAGATGTTCGGATACAGTACCGATCTCCGGTCGCGCACTCAGGGGCGTGCCACCTACACGATGCAGTTCCATTCGTACCAACAGGTACCGGAAGTCATCTCGCAGGAAATCGTGAAGCGAGTTCGTGGCGAATAGCCACGAAATTGTTTCAAGAACATTGACAACCCACTATCCCATCTACTGACAAGAGAGAGTCATGAGCAAGGCAAAGTTTGAGCGCACAAAGCCTCACGTGAATATTGGAACTATGG
>CAZCZM010000034.1:0-17409 GCA_964503445.1 uncultured Bifidobacterium sp. | reverse complement strand
GAAACGGCCGCGACTCAAATGCACAACGACTCGGCGTCAAGGTGTTTGACGGAACAGTCATCACTGCTGGCACCATCATCATTCGCCAGCGCGGAACAAAGACACACCCAGGCAAGAACGTGGGTATTGGCAAGGATGACACCTTGTTCGCTCTGACCGACGGAAGCGTCAAGTTTGGTGAGCGTCGTGGCCGCAAGGTCGTCGACGTACTCCCGGCTGAATAACGCATTCACTTTTTCAGAAGAGGGCGCGCCAGAAGGCGCGCTTTTTTCTTTTACTGGCTGAGCAGGGTGTCGATACCTTGCGGCAGTTTGTGGACGGGATAATCCAGAAGTTCGACCGCTTGTTTGCATGCGAAACGGTCGGTCATGCCGCCGACATAGTTGACAGCCTCGCGAGTTGCTGTGAGCGAATGCGGGTCAAATGGTGATTCGTTCCACGAGGGCAACAACGATGGATGTGCGATGTAGTGCTCTACTAACGGGCGCAGCATGTCAATCACGCTTTGTGCCTGTTGGCGAGATTCGGCGCGGTGGTAGATGGCGTCGTAGTTGAACTGACGAAAGACTGCCAGAGCTTCTGCAACCTCTGGAACCATGCCAATTCGACCGGTGTGCGCAGTGGCATCGATCATTGCGGTGATGAATGCGCTGAGTTGTTGTCGACGTGTTGTGCCGCACCGTTTACGAACAAGGTCGGGCAAATCATGTGGTGTGACAACACCGGCATACACAGCGTCTTCGAAGTCGTGGCAGACATACGCAATGCGATCTGCCCAACTGACAATTTCTGCTTCGGGTGTGGACGGTGCCGGACGCGACCAGCTGTGATTGCGAATTCCGTCCAATGTTTCGAGGCACAAATTGAGAGGTTGCAACACCATGTCGGCACCCCACACTGCGTGATCATAACCACCGTCAATAAATGGTGACAATGCATCTTCGCTGGCGTGACCGCCTGGACCGTGTCCGCAGTCGTGACCCAACGCAATTGCTTCGGTGAGTGCAACATTGAGTCGAAGAACTCGCGCGACAGACACTGCAACTTGGGCAACTTCTAGTGCGTGAGTGAGACGGGTGCGCTGATGGTCGTCGGGGAAGACAAAGACTTGTGTTTTACCGGCGAGGCGTCGAAACGAAGATGCGTGGAGAATGCGGTCTCGGTCTCGTTCGAAACAGGTGCGATATGGGTCGTCGTCCTCGGGAACTGCCCTGTTGCCAGGGCCTGAGGAGCGAGTGGCGAGTGGGGCGAGCTGATTGTCGAGAGCGATTTCTCGGCTATGGCGGTCGGCGACATCGGTGGTGCCGATTCCGGCCCATGAATCGGCATGGGCCACAGTGATGGAGGACGAAGTGTTGCCGCTCATGGTGGACACCCACGTGGAGTTTCGTTCGGTGGATGGGGTGTCTTCCATGCCTTCACGATAGGTGAGTGGTGTGTCGCTCTTTCGGCACGGTGAGGTCGTAGCCTTGGTGAGTCCCTATGAGTGTGTTCGTCGATGAAGCCCAACTGAATGTTCGCGGTGGAGACGGCGGTGCTGGTTGTGTCAGTTTTCGTCGCGAAGGCCCCGTTGCAATGGGTGGACCAAACGGCGGTGACGGAGGCAAAGGTGGCGATGTCTGGCTTGTTGCCGATCGCAACGTGGCTTCGTTGCTCGCATTTCGTGACCACCCGCATCGCAAGGCTGCGAACGGAGTGCATGGGAAAGGTAAAGACCTTCATGGTCGACGCGGCGAAGATCTACTGGTCGCAGTTCCTGAGGGAACAATTGCCCGCGACATGTACACCGGCGAGGTGCTTGCAGATCTTGTGAGTCATGGAGATAAATGGCTAGCCGCACCAGGTGGTCGTGGTGGTCGCGGTAATCACAAATTCATGAACAACAAGCGACGCGCGCCGTCATTCGCAGAACAAGGCGAAGAAGGTTTCGAGCGATGGTTGCTGTTGGAATTAAAGCTGATGGCCGACGTTGCATTGGTTGGCTTTCCCAACGCCGGCAAAAGCACATTCATCAGCACGGTGTCGGCGGCGAAGCCAAAAATTGCCAATTATCCATTCACCACTCTTGAACCGCACCTAGGTGTTGTGCGCCTCGACGACCGCACTGAATTTGTGATGGCCGATATTCCAGGTCTGATTGAAGGCGCCAGCGAGGGGAAGGGTCTGGGGCATCAATTCTTGCGTCACATTGAGCGTGCTCGCGTGTTGTGTTATCTCATTGACCTGGCATCTGTTGACGGAGTTTCTCCCGAGGAACAATTGCGCGTGTTGCAACATGAGGTGGGCAACTATCGCCCCGAAATGTTGACGCGACCATCTCTCGTCGTTGGTACCAAGATCGATAGCGCGGACGCCGACACAATAAGTGCATGGCCACATATGAAAATGTCATCAATCACTACTGAAAATGTTCGTTCTGTTGTCAACGCGCTTGCACAAAAAGTGAGCGAAGCGCGCACGGAAGAACCGGTGGGTGAAGCCACCATCATCATGCGTCCCGAGCCAGAACATTCATGGGTAGAGCAGCTCGGTGAGAATGAATTCCGCGTGCATGGACGTGCAGCAGAACGTGTTGTTGCCCTGAACGACGTCACAACCCCCGAGGCTCTCAATTACATCGACGAGCGCCTGAACAAGCTGGCCGTCCCGAAATTGCTGGCGAAAGCAGGCGTGAAAGAGGGCGACGTCGTCTGGATTGCGCAATTCAGTTTCGAATTCGTCCCAGAAATGTAAATCTGTAGATATGCGAGTAGTCGTCAAAATAGGGTCGTCGTCCTTAACCGACGATGCCGGGCGTATTCGTAGCGACGTCATTACGTCTGTGGCGTCGCAGATTTCAGATGTTCACAATGCGGGTCACGAAGTCATTTTGGTGACGTCAGGCGCGGTTGCATCGGGTGTTGCTGGCTTGGGATTATCTGAGCGTCCCGCTGATGTTCTGTCGTTGCAGGCATTGTCTGCGGTAGGACAACCACAGTTGATGGCCGCGTATAACACGGCACTGGCTGAACATTCATTGGTGGCGGCTCAGGTGCTTCTTGTTCCACACGATTTCGTAGATCGTCAGCAGTATCTGCACGCGCGCAACACAATTCAACGATTGATTGACTTGGGGTGTGTTCCCATTGTTAACGAAAACGATGCAATTGCGAACAACGAAATCAGATACGGCGATAACGATCATTTAGCAGCGCTGTTGTCACATTTGGTGTCCGCAGACATGCTCGTACTGCTCACTGATATGGAAGGGCTGTTCACGGCTGACCCTCGTACGGATTCTGACGCTCAAATCATTCGTGTAGTGGCTGCAGACGACCCTTTGTTGTCCGTCTCTACGTCTGGCGCAGGCACAAGTCGTGGCAGTGGTGGAATGGCATCAAAACTTGCGGCGGCACGTATCGCTTCGTGGTCAGGGGTGACTGCAGTGATTGCAGCGTCGTCCGAACATAATGCTGTTGCACGTGCAATTGCGGACGACAACATCGGCACTCGATTCCTGCCACACGATCGCCACTTGTCTGCTCGAAAGTTGTGGATTGCGTTTGCAGCAGACGTAGAGGGAACAGTCACGGTTGATGCTGGTGCTGTCAAAGCCATGGTGCAGCGCGGTACATCTTTGTTGCCAGCTGGGGTGGTTGGCGCATCGGGTTCGTTTGACGAGGGCGCGGTGGTCGAGATCGTGAACGAGAATGGTGAACTGATTGCGCGTGGACTCTCAGCAATGAGTGACGCTGTTATTCGTGAATCTGCTGGGAAAAAGACTTCGCAGTTGTCGGACCTGACTGCGGTGGAAGTGGTGCACCGCGACGACCTGGTTGTTCTGGTGCAGCAATAACAACAACTCTGGTTGTTACAAGGTTGTGTCAACGTCGGTGTTGCGTCGTGGAAGCAGTGACGAAAGGTTTTGCATCTCTGGAACGCGGAACGAGAAGAGAGCCACCACGTAAATAACAAATCCTGCCGTTACGCACAAGAAAAGCTCTGCTAATTGTGATTGGCCAGATTTTGGTTGCAGTACGAATTCCAAGACCCACACGCCGGCACCCATCAGTGCGCTTGCCATGAGAGTTCTCCACAACATAGAGCCGATGCTGGTCCACTGAATTGCGTTGTATTTGGTGTGGAGCATCCAGATAACCACCACCGAAGCAATCATGTATGAAATCCCAAATGAAAGACCTAGTCCTAGTACGCCGTGACGGCCCACAAGAATGACGGCAATCAGAATGTTCAATGCATTTTGAAAGACATTTAAGAAGAATGGCGTGCGAGTGTCTTCGTGTGCGTAGAAGCCACGCAAACAGAAGATGTACAACGAGAAACCAGCCAGGCCAACGGAGAAGCCTGCCAATGCCCGCGCTGTGTTGTGTGCGGCTTCTGAGTCAAAGTGTCCGTGTTCAAGAAGAGCACTGATGATGGGGTTGGCCAGGATGACAATTGCGATTGACGCAGGGATAGTAAGAATGCTGATCCAGCGAACGCCAGCAGTTGTCCACGTTGCAAAACCATCTTTGTCGCCGGCGCGCACGCGGCGAACTAATTCGGGAACAAACGTTGTTGCGATTGAGATTGCAAGTAATCCGTGGGGAAGCATGAAGAATGTGAATGCTTTTGAATAGGCGTCTTGATTGCCACTTCCGGGTTCGGCCAGATTTTTGATGACCACGAGAGACACTTGGTTGGTCACCACATAGCCAAAAGTCCACGATGACAATTTGACCATGGTGCGTACGGCGGGGTGCGAAAAACTTGGAGTGAACGCAAAGGGAATCTCGGCGCGGCGAAGCGCAGGGATGAGCACTAATCCCATCGCCATGATTCCACCAGTGGCCGACATGGTGAACAACCAGAAGAACACGCTGTCATTGAGAACGTCATCTAAGTCGGGGGTTCCGTCGCGTGTGAAGGGAATGACCAACAACAAGGTGATGGTGACAACATTGGACAACACCGGGGCCCATGCCGCAGCAAAAAAACGGCGGCGTGAGTTCAGCAACGCGGATCCAATAGCGGTCAGGCCATAGAAGAAAATTTGGATGAGGAAGATGCGGCTCATCGCGGTTCCTGCCTGACGGAACTGGTCGGCATCAACTAGGGGGCTTGGATGAAGAGAGAAGAGACGGAAGATTAATGGTGCTGCGACAATCGCAATAACGGTTGCCACCGCAAGAACTATGAGGGATGTAGAGACAACGGTTTGTGTGGCTTCGTCGTCTTTGTCCTCAGCAAAACGAGTGAACAGCGGAACAAGGCTCGCAGCCAGTAATCCACCAACGAGTAACTCATAGATGGAGTTAGGCGAGTTATTGGCGCCGTCAAATGCGTCGGCTAAGGCGGTTTGGCCAATGATCACTCCAAAGACAACGACTCGAAGGAGGCCGGTGAGCCGAGACATTGCGGTCCCTAACGCCACCACGAGTGTGTCTTTAAACATGGAGGTCAGGTTAGGTGCTGGACCCGATAAGGATGAGTGTTCTGTATCCAATACTCCGTGCGCAGACCTGTCCCACTAGGTTGGAGGGTCTTATGGCTCCACGCTTTGAATCTGTTCAACAAGTCCGAGACGGCCTGAAGGCTGTCAACTATCTGGCCGATGACGGCATTGCGGGGGTTGCATTTTTGGCCGATCGCCTGGGAAAGCCCATTTTGGTGGAAGGTCCAGCAGGCACTGGCAAGACCCAGTTGGCCAAGAGCATCGCGGAGATGACCGGTGCACGTCTCATTCGTTTGCAGTGCTACGAAGGTCTTGACGAGTCGAAGGCGCTGTACGAGTGGAATTACAAGAAGCAGTTGCTGCGTATTCAGGCCGACAAGAGTTCTGACTCGTGGAGTGAAATTCACGACGACATCTTTGGCTCTGAATTCTTGTTGACTCGTCCATTGCTTGAGGCCATTACCGCAGAAGATCCTGTGGTGTTGCTGATTGACGAAGTCGACCGTGTCGAGGTCGAGACCGAAGCGTTGTTGCTGGAAATTCTCTCTGAATACCAGGTGTCAATTCCTGAGTTGGGAACCATCACTGCAAAACAAGTTCCTATGGTGTTCTTGACATCGAACAACACACGCGAGTTGTCTGAGGCACTCAAGCGTCGTTGCTTGTTCCTGCATGTCGACTACCCCCAGATGGAACGAGAAAAAGAAATTGTTCTTACCAAGGTCGAGGGAATCTCTGAGATGCTTGCCGACCAGGTTGCTCGCATCGTTCGCAGCATTCGTCAGCTCGATCTCAAGAAGTCGCCGTCGGTTAGTGAAACTCTCGACTGGGCACGAACTCTTGTCTTGCTGGGAATTGAACACATCGATGCAGAACAAGCCAAAGAGACATTGCACATCTTGTTGAAGTACCAGACCGACATTGCCAAAGCGGTAAAGGAACTCTCCGTCGACTAGTTCTTCGGAAGACTGTCATGCTCGACCTTCTCTCAGGGTTCATCGTTGAATTGAGGAATGCGGGACTGCCCGTCAGTCTCACGGAAAACCTCGATGCCATGACAGCTATCTCTCACATCCCGCTTGAGGATCGTGAAGCATTCAAATATGCACTCGGCGCAACCTTGGTGAAGAATCATGCTCACTGGCGTTCGTTTGAAACTGTCTTTGAGGTGTACTTCAGTCTTCGTGGTCCCGAGTACAAAATTGTCGACGGCGACTCCGATGGCAGCATCGATGACTTCTTGCGACAAATGCAAGACGCTCAAATGAAGGGAGAGGGCAACGGTGGTGCTGGCGGAATGGATCAATTGACTCCTGAAGAGTTAATGCAGATCTTGATGAATGCGCTGATGAATGGTGATCAGGCCATGATGCGCGCACTCGCTCGCCAGGCGGTACAGCGTTTTGCTGGAATGGAGCCTGGCCGGCCAGTAGGTGGCACCTATTACTTGTATCGCACATTGCGCAACCTGGATCTTGACGGCATGTTGGACAAGTTGATGGAGGCAAGTCGTCAGCAAGTGGGTGGCGAGCTCACCAAGCTGGAAGACCGGCTTGAGCGTGACGAGTACAACCATCGCATTGAGCAGTTCAAGCAAGAAGTTGAGGCTGAGATTCGACGTCGTCTCGTTGCTGACCGCGGTGCCGAAGCAATGGCGAAAACCTTGCGCAAGCCACTGCCAGAAGATGTGGAATTTATGCATGCAAGTCGCGACGAGATGCAGAATCTGAAGAAGGCATTGCAGCCGCTGACGCGCAAACTTGCAGCAAAACTGGCGCGTAAGCGTCGCCACGGGCGCAAAGGTCCACTCGATTTTCGAAACACAGTGCGACACAGCCTCGCCTATGGCGGTGTTCCGGCCGAACCTAAGTTCAAGTATCCCCGTCCGTCCAAGCCTGAATTGATTGTCGTTGCAGACATCTCTGGCTCGGTTGCCGCCTTTGCACGCTTCACATTGATGTTGGTGTATGCGCTGTCCAACCAGTTCTCGAAGGTGCGCGCGTTTGTGTTTATCGATGGGATCGATGAAGTCACCGAATTCTTCAAAAAGACAGAAGACGTTTCCGAGGCCATTCAACGCATCAACACTGAAGCAGACGTTATTTGGGTAGACGGTCACTCCGATTACGGACACGCCTTTGAGGTGTTCTGGGAGAAGTGGGGCAAAGAGGTGAATCCCAAGTCCAGTGTCATTTTGCTAGGTGATGCTCGAAACAACTATCACGCGTCGCAGGCCTGGGTTGTGAAGGAAATGAAGCAGAAAGCTCGCAAGGTGTACTGGTTAAATCCAGAGCCCCGGTCATATTGGAACACGGGCGATTCCATTGTTGGAGAATACGGAACGCACACTGATGGCGTTTTTGAGTGTCGCAATTTGCGTCAGTTGGAAGCATTCGTCGAGAAATTGGCGTAGGTCGCGTGTCTAACACTCGTCTCGTTTTGGTTCGTCACGGAGAGTCACGTGCAACCGTTGGGCGTTTTATTGGTGGCCCGCGAACATGCACGGGCCTCACAGACTTTGGTCGCGAACAAGCGATGGCGTTGCGGGATCGTCTTGTGCAGGGCAACGATGTTGAAGCAACAACATTGATGGCCAGCAATTTTCCGCGAGCTGTCGAGACCGCAACGATTGTTGCTCCAGCGCTGGGTTCGCTTCCGGTCTCCATCGACGCAGGTTGGGGTGAACATGATCCAGGACCGGAGTGCGATGGAATGTTGTACAGCGCATTCATAGAAAAATTTGGAATGCCGCGCTGGGATGATTTGAACGCTGTTGTGTTTCCGGGTGGAGAAACCGTGGGGCAATTTCAGGAGCGGGTTATTGACACCTTGCGTCGGACTATTCGGGCACACGAAGGTGGATCTGTAGTTGTGTCATGCCATGGTGGGGTCATTGACACTGTGTTGCGCCACACGTTGCATATGCATTCCACGGGCAAGTTTGAACTGTCAACAAACAACACCTCACTGACCGAATTGGTTCATGTGCAGGGTTCGAAATGGCGCTTAGTTCGTTATAACGATTCTGCTCATCTCAGTGGGTTAGTTCGACCCGATAGTCAGGATTCATAAGGATGAAAGGTCCTGTCGTCATTGTTGGCGGCGGAACCGCCGGCTGCACAGTCGCGGCGTATCTAGCGACGCACACCACCTGCGACATCGTGATGTGTGAACCAGGTCGGGTCTCCGACCGTGACGATGACTCACATTTCTTTGAAGGTGTGCGCGGCGAGTACGTCGCTGAGCATCTGATCTCGTTGACATCTGCCGGACATACAGCGCAGTACACGCAGGCTCGGGTGATGGGTGGTGGAAGTGCTGTGAATGGGATGGTGCTAAGTGGCGATGAGCCAGAACATCTTCGTGGACTAACTCGCATGGCTTCCAGTTCGGACATGGGAGAAGTTGGTCAAGCGCTCGTGGCTAGTGGAGGTCGCCCCACTCGCTTGTGGTGGAACAATGGGCGCTGGAACCCTGGGCGTGCATTCGTACATGTACTTGAAAAAGATCGAGTCCGTTGGGTGCAAGAATCTGTCACGCGAATTGTGCACAGCAGAGGCGCAGTAGTTGGAGTTGTGTGTGGTGATCAGGAGATCCGCACAGATTGTGTGGTGATGGCGGCAGGGGCCATCATGACTCCAGCATTGCTGCTTGCATCCGGGTGCGGTTCATTGTCGCCTCGAATCGGCGAAGGCCTGCAGGACCATCCCAATGCCACTTTCTCACTAGCGTTGAAATCTCCGTCGCATTCGAGTTTCGATGTTGCAGCAATGAAACACATTCCTCTCGCAAAGGGTGGGCAGGGTCTGGTGCTGGCGTACGAACGTGCAGGTGTTGCGGGTCAATCTGTGGGGTTGCTGACTGCATCGCTGTTAACGCCAGTTGCGCAAGGTCGTGTCGGCGTGAGAGATGGTGTTCCCTCTGTGTCACTGAATTTGTTGGGGCACGAAGACGACATGGGAGCGATGAGTGATCTTGTTCGAACCGTTGCTCTGTTGACGCAGAATGAACACTTTCTTGCACTGGCGTCAGAGGCCATGGCTGACTCGGTGGGCACTTCTGCCCGCACGGTCGCAATGATGAGCGATGACGAAGTGAGGTCATGGTTGCCCACCGCATTAACTCCGGTCTCACACGTGTCGGGCTCAATGCGATACGCCGTTGATTCATGTGGTCGGGTTCTTGGAATGTCGGGACTGCGAGTTGCGGACGCCTCTGTTCTCCCTGGTGTGCCCGCCGAGACACCGGCAGCACCTGTCGCTATAGAGTCATTGCGGTTAGCACGGGTATTAGGGGAGGACCTGACATGAGTTACACACTGGGATTGCATGAACTTGCCGAAGGAACGCATGCGTACCTGCAACCCGATGGCGGATGGGGATGGTCGAACGCAGGGCTGGTTGTGGGTGATGGTGCGTCACTCTTGGTTGACACCTTGTTTGATCTAAAGATCACACAGCGAATGTTGGATGCAATGGCACCACATACACGATCAGCTGCAATCTCGACCGTTGTCAACACTCATGCAAATGGTGACCACTGTTATGGCAATCAACTTGTCAAGCACGCCGAGATCATTTCTTCCGAGGCGACAGCGCATGAGATGACTGAAGTTCCTCCCGCCATGTTGGCCGCGCTCAATAAAGCCCCTGGTGACGTCGGTGAACTCTTCCGACACTTTTTCGGCGAATTCGAATTTGATGGAATTGAAACTGTGCTGCCATCACGAACATTCACTGGTCGATTCGAGTGCGAAGTTGGGGGTCGCACCATCGAGTTAGTGGAAGTAGGCCCAGCTCACACCAGGGGGGACACCTTGGTATTCGTTCCCGATGCAAAAACCGTCTACACCGGTGACATCTTGTTTATTGGCGGCACCCCCATTGTGTGGGTTGGTCCCCTCGATAACTGGATTGCAGCGTGCGATCTTATTTGCGCATCAGATGTTGAGCACATCGTTCCTGGTCACGGTCCACTCACCGACAAAGCAGGCGTGGTAGCAATTCGTGACTATCTCACGTTTGTGCAGAGCGAAGCCACCGAACGATTCAATGGTGGCATGGACGCATGGGATGCCGCACGAGACATTGCACTCAATGGATTTTCAGAATGGGGCGAATTCGGAAGACTTGCTGTCAACGTGGACACTGTGTATCGCACATTAAGTGCAGACCATAAGAGCCCAGATGTTGTAGAGCAATTCAAGCGGATGTTTGCGTTGGAGAATCCTCACTAGGGTCGCGCCTCAGTGCACGCACAATGACCACTACCCATCCGGTCAGGGCAACCACGCTGAAGAAGAACCACTGAATTGCATATGAAAAGTGTGGTCCTTCGTCGATGATCGGCAATGGGACGGGAGCTGGGAAAGTGGTGTTCGGGGCCGGAGTCTCCTGCGCTAACTGAATGAAGTAGCGAGTGTTGATGTCGGATCCTGTTGCTTTGCCGATAAGCGGCAAATCGAACCGTTGAAATTCTTTGGTGCCTGGAGCTGATGAGTCAACTGCTCCCAGTGTTCCGCGAGTTTGGCTGAATCGCACGTAACCCACCACGGTGACATTGCCGGTGGGTAATGAACGAGAGCTGACCGTCAGCGGGACGAAGCCACGATTCACCAAAAACAGTTGATTGTCGTTACTGCGAACCACCACCGCAAGATTGTCGCCAGCCACTTTTTCTTGTGAGCGGTTGATGATGGAAACTTCGGTATTTGGAACGTATGTGCCGGTGACTGATACGCGTCGCCATTCGTCATTTGAGTTGCCCTCCACTTGCGTGGCAGGAACTACCTGTTGGGAGATATTTCTTTCAATGGTGGCATTGCGATCTCTTCGTTGTTCAAGGCGGTCGAGTTGCCAGAACCCAAAGAACACCATTGAACCGGCGAGAGAAAAGAGCAGAACATGCACAAGTAGCCAACGGGGGGAGAAGAGGCGACGCATTGGGGTTAAACGCTATCGCGGGCGGCTACGGTGTTCTCTGTGGGGACGAGGGAATACAGCGAGAGTTCAATTGACGCCGAATTTTGGCGCGAAGTTTTCGGTGTTGACGTGAGTGCTAGTGAGCCTCGTCGAATTGGGGAAGGCCAAGTAGGAATGAACCTGCGGTATGACCTCACGAGCGATTCAGAGCATGTTCCATCGTCGGTTGTCGTGAAGTTGGTCTCACCCGACCCAGTGAGCCGTGCAACCGGCATCAGTTTGAGAAATTACGAACGCGAAGTCAAGTTCTATAACGAACTGGTGAAGACAATTGATGTTCGTTCGCCCCATTGCTGGTTTGCTGACTGGCACCCAGACACTGGTGACATCGCACTAGTGCTTGAAGACATGGCACCGTGCGAGCAGGGTGACCAAATTCGTGGATGTGGAATTGAACACGCACGTCTGGCTGTGGATCAATTGGTCAAAATGCAGGGTCCGCGTTGGAATGACGCAACACTTCATTCCGTTGATTGGCTCCAACGACGTGACGCTAACGATGTGGAACGCTTGTCTGGATTAATCAACATGGTCAAGCCAGGTTTCATGGCAGTGTATGAAGACATCATCCGGCAAGAGATTGGCTCTGACGGTGTCGACTTTGTGAACACAATGAGCGACAACATTGCCGGTTATGTGGCTGCAAAAGGTGAACCGTTCACTGTCACTCACGGCGACTATCGCCTCGATAATTTGCTGTTTGCAAGCGATAGGGGTGGTGTCCCCTGTGCGGTGGTGGATTGGCAAACGCCAGGACATGGAAACGGAATTGCAGATTTGGCGTACTTCATTGGTGCAGGTCTTTTGCCCGCCGATCGTCGACTGTATGAATGGGATTTGGTCGACCAATACATTCGTGGAATTGAGTCGTACGGCCATGAGGTGGATCACGATTGGGTGAAGACGCATTATCGCCGTGAAGCAATCTCTGGGGTCATCATGGCTGTTATTGCATCGCAAATTGTTGGACGCACTGAACGTGGCGACAAGATGTTTGAAGTAATGGCAACGCGACACATTGTGCAGGGCCTAGAAAACGGCGCGCTTTCGCTGGTGTAACGCATCCACATGGGCGTCACATGACGCACACCACGGTGCAATAGCTCCAACTCCGCCCGCTGGAACGCGTCCCACGGTAGCCAGAGAATTGTGGGAACCCAACGCGTGTGTCTTCTCGCGCCATTCGTGGTCTTGCTACGGTTTGGGCGTGCGCGGGGGCGCACGCAAAGGGGGCAACATGAATACGTGGAATTACGGGCTGATGTGGGCAGGTATTGCCAAAAAAGACCCGCAGCGAGTAGCTCAAATTTTTGGTGATGTGACCTACACATGGGGTCAGTTTCATCAACGAGCGAATGCGCTTGCGTCTGACATGTTGGCCGCAGGATGTACTCATCAGGCCAAGGTTGCGCATTATCTCTACAACTGTCCTGAATACTTGGAAACTACCTTTGCGTCATTCTTGGCTGGCCTCGTACCGGTGAACACCAATTATCGATACGGACCCGAAGAAATTCTGTATTTGTTTGATAACTCCGATGCCGAAGCAGTGGTGTTCCACGCAACTTTTGTGTCATTGCTGGACGAAGTGCGCAACCAATTGCCGCGCGTGAAGCGTTGGTACATGGTGCCTGACGAATCTGGCAACGCTGTGCCCTCGTGGGCAGTTAGTTATGACGATGTTGTGGCGCAATCGCAACCCGATGTTGTTCCGCAGCAACCGTTGACTGGTGATGATCTCTTGTTTCTGTACACCGGTGGAACCACAGGAATGCCCAAAGGTGTCATGTGGAGACAAGATGACCTCATCACCGTTCTTGGTCGTGGCGGAAACGCCATCCTTCAAGTTCCGGCGGCTGAATCAGTTGACGAGGTGATTGATCGCATTGCGCCCGGGCAGCGTGGCCAAGTTGCATTAATCGCGTGTCCACTAATGCACGGAACGGGGCAATTCTCTGCCTACATCAATATGGCGATGGGTGGCTGCATTGTCACAATGCCAAATAGAAATTTCGATCCCGCGAAGTTGTGGGATGAAGTGGACAGGCACGGCGTGAACAGTGTTGTCATTGTTGGCCAGGCCTTTGCTGGTCCCATGTTGGAAACGCTCGATGCCAATCCAGGCAAGTGGAGCTTGTCGAGCATTATTCAAATGGGTTCGTCTGGCGTGATGTGGAGTCAAGAGAACAAAGACGGTTTGTTGAATCACATTCCACAAATGTTCATTACTGACAGTTTTGGTTCGTCTGAAGCTGTTGGTATGGGTATGTCGGTGTCGGCAAAGGGTGCGGCGGTTAAAACTGCACAATTTGCTTTGGGTGCAAACTGTGTTGTGTTTACCGAAGATGGTCGACGAGTTGAACCCGGATCGGGCGAGCGGGGTCTGGTTGCCGTGGGTGGTGCCATTCCGCTCGGCTACTACAAAGATGAAGCGAAAACAGCTCAGACATTCCGTATCTTCGAAGATCGTCGATGGACGGTTCCTGGTGACTGGGCAGAAGTGAACACCGACGGCACATTGCATCTTCTCGGTCGTGGTTCTGTGTGCATCAATACTGGTGGGGAGAAGGTGTTCCCCGAAGAAGTCGAAGAGGTTCTGAAGACGCATCACACTGTCCGCGATGCCGTTGCAGTGGGTCTTCCCGATAAGCGTTTTGGTGAAACCATCTGTGCTGTCGTTGAGGCCGAGCCGGGACATGAACCCACATTGCAGGAGTTGTCTGATCATGTGAAGAGCCGCATCGCGGCCTATAAGGCGCCCCGCAGTGTTGTGGTCATACCGACAATTGGTCGCGCACCAAATGGAAAAGTGGACTACAAGCGCTTGAAGCAGTACGCCCTTGACTCTTTGGGTGTGAGTTAGTGCCCTGAGAAAGTGTGCAATTCATCGTCATCTCCCGATGATGAGTCCGATAGTGTGAGTTCCAGCATTACGAGAGACCATTTGGTCCGGCAACCGGGGTAACAGCCGCACGGTGCCTCTTCATCGAAGGGTGGAGGATGTGGTTCTGCAGTTGCAGAGCAACAGGCCGAATGTCTGTCGAAGTGCCGCCATATTCGCTGCTCGAACTTCAGGAGGACATGACCATGGATGCCATCTTTCGGCATAATGACGCGCCATACCCTGCGAGTGGTGCGTGGATGGTAGGAGACCCAGTCGGAAACAGGCGTTTTCATACATTCGCAGTTGACCGCCCATTCACTTTGGAAAGTGGAGCGTCATTGTCGTCGGTCACCGTTGCATACGAAACGTGGGGCACCCTGAACGAGGATGCATCGAATGCCATTTTGGTGTGTCATGCATGGACAGGGGACAGCCACGTGACTGGGCCTGCGGGTGAGGGGCACCCCACGCCGGGTTGGTGGGAAGGAGTGGTGGGGCCACAACACGCAATCGATACCAACAAGTACTTCGTTGTGTGCGCAAATGTTCTGGGGGGATGTCAGGGTTCCACAGGTCCTGCATCTGCTCATCCCGATGATGGACGTCCGTATGGTTTGCGATTCCCAGTCATCACAATTCGCGACATGGTGCGAGCTCAGGCGTCATTGGCAGATGCATTAGGAGTGCGAGTGTGGCGGGCCGTGGTTGGCGGCTCAATGGGCGGAATGCAAGCTCTTGAGTGGGCCATCATGTTTCCCCAACGCGTGCGCGCATTGGCAACTCTTGCTACATCTGCTGCAGCATCTGCACAACAGATTGCATGGGGTGCAATTGGGCGACGCGCCTTGTTGATGGATCCGCAGTACAACAACGGTGATTATTACGATGCTCCCCTCGATGGTGGGCCTTGGTACGGATTAGCGGTTGCTCGCATGGTTGCCCAGGTCACGTTTCGGACCGACTCTCGATTCAACGAGAAGTTTGGCCGAGCGTTAAGTGAGAACAGTGTGCACGGTGAGGGCTTCGAATTGTTCTCGCGATTCAGTGTTGAGGGATATCTCGATCATCATGGAGACAAGTTGGTTCGTCGTTTCGATGCCAACAGCTATTTGTACATCGCCAAAGCAATGGATCTTCATGACATCGGGCGTTCGCGTGGTGGGATTGAACAAGCACTTGCGCGTATTAGTGCGCCCACTCTTACTGTCAGTATTGACTCTGACATTTTGTACCCGCCCTATCAGCAGGAATACATTCATCGTCGTCTGAAGAATGGCGATTCTCGGAATAGACACGTCACCATTGAGAGCGCCGAAGGGCATGACGGCTTCCTTATGGAAGTGGCTCCAGTCAGCCTTCAGTTGGGTCAGTTCTTGGCCGATACTGAGGCCGCGCCGACGGCGGCGTGAGACCTCATTTCAGGACCGCTTCGTGAGAGAATAAGTGCAATGACTGGTATGACGCTTGCATCTCAATTGACTGTCAACCTCTTGGGTGGCGGATTAATCGTGCTTGGAGTTGTGTTGCTCGGCGTCACACTCGTGTTCTGGCGGTCAGCAGTGGAGGACCCCGAAGTATTGGCTCCACTCGAAGTGATGGCCGACCGGTCGTATGCGCGAGCCGATGACGCAAAGCGTTTGGCATTACTGAACCAAGTACGCGTAGACGGGGCAGAGCCAGTGGTGCACCATGCAGCACCGCAGGTGTTAACAAGAGAGCCATTAACTCAGCCTGAGAAGCCGTATGACGACCCGTTCAATCATGCTGATGACGCTGTAGACATAGTTCCCGTGGCGCCAAGCATCATTGATCCGCTGCTGCATCAGAACACAAAAGAGGAGTAGAAGATGGCTGCATTTAACCCCGATGAAATGATTGCTCGTTTTCGTGACAGAGCCGCCGCAGTTCGAAAGCGTCCTCTTCCGCCTGTGGCTGGTGAGGAGCGTCAGCTGTTTATTGCGCAAGCCGAAAATGATTTTCGAGATTTCGCCATTATCGGAGATGCAACAGCAACATTCGAAGACGGTGTTCTCACGTTGCGCATTGATCTGAATCCACCTCAAAAGTGAGTAACTCGCGTGCCTTGGCGCAGCGTGTGCGTGGGCGCGATGACATTCATGTGCTTGCTGCAATCACCGCAGTTTCCGCGTGGGGTATCGGACCAATCTTGAACAAGGCAATGTCGGTAGACACCCCGGCCATTGTTTTGTATCGCATGGTGGTAGGTGTACCCATGATGCTGGCAATGGCATACGCAACGGGTGGCGGTCTCACGCGCGAGCTTATGAAGAAGACTGCATTGCCTGGATTGCTTTTTTCCTTGTCATTTGTGACGGGATTTGCATCCATCAAGATGACATCCATTGCAAACGCCACTCTCATCACCACAATCCAGCCTGTGTTGGTGGTGTTTGTTGCTCCCAAATTGTTTGGTGAAAAACTTCGCGCACGTCAGTTGGTGTGGTCAGCGGTATCAATGGCAGGAGTCTTGGTTGTGGTGCTAGCTGCGGCGTCGACCAGTGGTGCTCGACTGAGTGGTGACCTCATGGCGTTAGTGAATGTGGTGTTGTGGACGGTGTACTTCCTAATGTCGAAACGGTTGCGACTTGACGGAGTGCATTCGTGGTCGTATTTGTCGGCAGTGTTTGTCTGGGCTGCCATTGTCATTATTCCGTTTGGCTTGATTGCCTCGAACGATGTCGGCGCAATGAAAACATCTGATTGGGTGTATGTCGTTGCGATGGCGGTGGGTCCCGGCGTCGTGGGACATGGTCTCATGACATGGGCGCAGAGCCACGTGGATGTGACGCTGGCGTCCCTCCTCGGTTTGTTGAGCCCCGTGCTCTCCACAATTGGGGCATGGTGGGCTTTTGGAGAGTCTTTGACCCTCTGGCAGATGGTGGGGGCAGTTGCCGTTCTTGGCTCTCTCGCCTTGCTAGTGGCAGAGCAGCGAACAGCTGCACGGATCGCGATTCAGCACGAGACCTAGCCCCGTTGCGTCTAGTTGTGGCCTCGCTACACTGAAAGCCCACATGCGGATGTGGCTCAGTTGGTAGAGCATCACCTTGCCAAGGTGAGGGTCGCGAGTTCGAATCTCGTCATCCGCTCCA
>CAZCZM010000033.1:8122-18073 GCA_964503445.1 uncultured Bifidobacterium sp. | reverse complement strand
GAGCACTTGCCTCCGGAGCAAGGGGTCGCAGGTTCAATTCCTGCCGTGGGCGCCATCTGTTTGGCCGCCGACATGGCAGCCACCGTCGTCGGGATTCAGCTGGTCATTCCTTGCAGGCCAACGAATGAACGAGCCAGTTCAATTTCACCCATATGGCGAAGGCCGTGCTGGTAGATCCAACACTCGACACCATCAAGAACTTTGATTCCTTCTGGTCCGGCCACACGAGCAGAAAACGTGTTGGCAATAGCGGGACCGAATGGACGAGGTATCACCAGGCGATCAAGGTCGGCGGGATCAAGGTTGGCAAGCCATGTTTCGATACGGGCAAATACTTTGGTCATGTAATCCAAGAATGCGTCGTAGTCGCCAATTTGCTGGACATCCATTTCATCAACGGTGCGATGCTTGCCGTGGTCGCGCACTTCAGGATTGATTGCGTCAAGAATTTCGTCGTTGCACAAGAACGGTTCGCCGTTCAACATCATGAGCGAAGCATCAATCATGTTCACGTAATGAAACAGCGAGAACGCAATAGGCATCACACGTGCTTTTTCACGATGATTCACTTGTTCAAGAGTCATCGTTGACGTGGCGTCTTCGTACAACGAAAACAAAGCGCGCATGCGTCGACGAAGTGAGTCAAGAATGAGTTCATTGGACATGGCTACCCCCTTGTGCCGTGCTGATGTTGTCTCTAGTGTGCTACTTCCGCGACGCATCCCGTGCATCGGAAACGAGTGCATTGAATTTTTCGTCGGCGAGAAACACGAAAACAGCCTGTGCAGATGCGGTGACCTGGCCGTCATGAAGAATTTCGCCGGTGACCAAAAACTTGCGCTCATGCACTTCGTCAATACGCGCACTCACGACAAGGTCGGCATTTATGGGCGTTGGCCTCTTATAGGTGATATTCAGACTTCCTGTCACACAGTTACGACCGGTGAGGTGACGAGTGCGTCCCAATGCGTCGTCCAACAATGCCGCCACCATTCCCCCGTGGACGCATGCGGGCGGGCCTTGATATCCCTCGTGAAAACGAACTGATGCCGTGATGCTCTTGTCGCCATATTCGTACGTCACGGGTGGAGCAATGGGATTCATCTCACCCGACAACGGACTGCGCGTGTATCGAATTGCAGACTCTTGACCCAACGGCAATGTTCCCGCCGCATCAATTGCATCCGCAAGTGACTCCGCAGCATTTGCCATGTCGATGTCGTCGTGCGTTGGATGCACGTGATACAGACCTTTCAACGCGCGACGCAACGCGTGTGCGACTCGCTGCATGTGTGACGACAGCGGAACAAGTTGTGGCGCAGGATCTGTCATGCGCTCAGAGCTGATTTCACCAAGTCAGCAATTTTTGAACCATCGGCACTTGAACCAACACGCTCGCGAACTGCCTTCACCACTGACCCCATGGCTTTCATCCCACCGTTACCAGCCGCTGCTGCCTTCGCAACTTCGTCGGCAACGACCGCAGCCAGTTCATCATCAGACATTGCCGCTGGAAGATAGGCGGCAAGAATTTCCGCCTCTGCGCGCTCTTTTGCTGCAGCATCTGTGCGGCCGGCCTGGTCGTACAGTTCGGCCGATTCGGCTCGCTTCTTCGCTTCAGCCTGCAGCACTTTGACCACTTGATCATCTGACAGCTCAATTGCTTCATCACCAGCCACCTCGGCATTAGAGATCGCCGACAAAGCCATCCGCAATGTGGACTTCGCAACCTCATTTCCCGACTTCATGGCTGTGGTGAGGTCATTTTTCAGAGTGTCTTTTAAAGATGTCACCTGTTTATTCTGCCCGATACTGTGAAGTCCCCCACGCCTACACACTTTTCGCCGTGTTCTCGACACACAATTCGCTTGTCTCGTAATCGCTCTGCCACAGTGGAACGCGTGTCAATGCAAGATCCATTTCCTCCAGCGCCAGACGGCGGAACTCTGATTCATACCCGTCGTTATGAAGTGCGTGCGTACCGCCTGTCTGATGATCGTTTCTTGCTTCGCGGGGTTGTCGTCGACGAAAAGCCAGCCGGGCTATATGTGGCTCATGACCCAGAGGTTCTGTGGGTTCATCACATGGTGGTCGACTTGGAGTTGTCTTTCCCCAACTTGGTCATTGAAAAGGCTGAAGCCACGTTTTATGAACGACCACACACGCACTGCACCGACATCGAGCCCGAGTACAAGAAACTTGAGGGACTGTCTATTGCTCGCGGATTCAACGCGAAAGTGAAAGAGCTGTTTGGTGGGCCACGTGGCTGTACTCATATCGGAGCACTGCTCTCTGCGATGGCGCCGGTTGCCATTCAAAGCATTTGGTCAATGCGTGCGTCAAACAATGGCGGCATGAAGCCAATGTCGCGCGAAGACATGACACCTGAAATGCGCCGACGCTCGTACGCGATGAACCTGAATACCTGCCACATGTGGGACGAAAACGGAGACATGGTGCGCGATATTGAAAACGGAGAACCCATCGAGGTTCCGCTGTGGATTTCGAAGCGTTACAAGAAACTTGGACTAGACGATTCTGAATGGGACAAGTTCCGCAGTTAAGCGTGACTAATCGTGCGCACGACCTACCGTGCGAACATCACCAGTGAGTACAGAACCGCAAGACCAAAGTGCGTCATTGCAGGAAGTGTGTCCTTCAACGAATCCTTCACTCGAGTGTGAGTTGTTGTAGCCACAGCGAAATACACAGATAGTCCAAGTCCTGCAACCAACCCAACACGAATGTTGCTGAACCCAACCACTAGCCCCAAGCACAGAATCAGTTTGATAATTCCCAACATTGGCAATGACCGAGCGGGGATTCGCAAGCGACTCATGGTCTCAACAATTTGCGGTGGACGAACAAAGTCCATGAGCGCTGACAGAGCGCACAAAACAATGAGGACAACGGCGAGAACGTGAGACACTAAGGCCATCACCACACCTTAGGCATGTTCAGCAGCGACGCGCGCGACAACCTTTTGCTCATGTTGCAAGAGCCACTGCTTTGTAGGAAGCCCACCACCAAATCCGGTGAGTGACCCGTCGGCGCCAACAATTCGATGACACGGCAACACAATTACCACTGGATTGCGACCATTGGCTGCACCGATTGCACGAGTAGCGGTCGGACGACCGATAGATGCAGCTTGTTTCGCATACGAGGTGGTGGTGCCAAACGGAACTGACGCCAACGACTTCCACGCAGCAACTTGGAATTCCGTTCCCACAAGATCAAGCGGAATGTCAAACCTGGATCGCGTGCCATTGAAGTATTCAGCAAGCTGCGCAGCCGTCAACGCCACGATCGGATGATTTTCATCGTCCGTAACAGCCAATGTGTCGACCGGCTTTGGATGCGCATCGTTGTCGAACATGACGTAACGCAGACCAGCATCTGATGCCACAATTGTGAGTTCGCCGAAAGGCGCAGTTACTCGTGAGCGAGAAAACACGGTTCCCTCGCGCACGACAACAGTTATTTGCTGCTTGGTTCTTTGGGCAAGCCGAGGACGCGTTCGCCCACGATGTTGCGCTGAATTTGGCTGGTGCCACCCCAGATTGTTTCTGAACGCGAGAAGAAGAATGCAGACATCATGCTGCTCACGGGGTAACCCTCGCGACGCTTCTCACGTGCTGTTCCCGGCCAGTTACCGTCACCCAATGCGTAATCGACCAACATGCCATTTGCACCGCAAATGTCGAGTGCCAACTCCATGGCTTCCTTGTGCATTTCTGTCCAGAACATCTTGTTGGTTGCACCAAGAGCAGCCATGCTGGGGTCTTTCTTGCCCATCAATGTGGTGGACAGTGAACGCAAACCATTGATCTTCAAGATTTGGATCTTGGTGTAGTAGTTCATGAGACGCTGACGAATCTTGGGATCGTTGATTGCGCCATTCTCTTTCGCACCACGCACCATGGCCTTGTATTCGGATTCGAAACGGCGGTAACCGGTGGTTGCGCTCATTCCGCGTTCAAACGCCAAGGTTGAGTTTGTAACTACCCATCCGTTGTTCACGCCACCAACAACGTTGTCTTTGGGGCAACGTGCGTTGGTGAAGAACACTTCGCAGAATTCTGCTGTTCCGTCTGGTTGCACAATTCCGCGCACTTCAACTCCGGGCTGCTTCATCGGAACCAACATGTAGGAAATTCCCTTGTGCTTTGGCGCATCGGGGTCTGTGCGTGTGAGCAAGAAGCAGTAGTCGGCATGGTGACCTTGTGTGGTCCACACCTTCTGGCCGTTGATGACCCATTCATCGCCGTCAAGAACTGCCGATGTCTTCAAACTTGCAAGGTCTGAACCAGAGTTGGGTTCAGAGAATCCCTGGCACCAACGCATTGAGCCATTCAAGATTTGTGGCAAGAATTCCTTCTTTTGCTCTTCTGTTCCCCACTGCAACAGTGTTGGACCAACAAGAGTGTCGCCAAAGAAGTCTGCACGCATGGGAGCCTTCGCATTTGCGAACTCTTCGGACAACACAACACCTTGCATTGTTGTGAGACCCTTGCCGCCGTATTCCTTCGGCCATGTTGCACAAATCCATCCACCTTCAAACAACTTTGATGGCCACTCGTCGTTGAACTTTTTGCGCTCCTCGGCGGTCATCTCGAAGTCTTTGTCGAACCAACCCTTTGGCAGGTTGTCTTTCAGCCATGCGCGAATCTCTTCGCGAAACTTTTCGTCTTCGGGGGCATAGGTGAGTTCCATGGTTTCCGATTCTGTCGCCTCGATGGCCATTTCCACCAATTGAGGCGGTGTGTCCGTTCACACACCGTTCACAAGGGCCGAACATCGCTGAAAAAGTCCGTCCGTACTCTGAGTCCATGGCACAACAAGCGACCCAACTTTCGCCCGCTGACCTGGCCGTCCTTCAGGTCTTGCGTCGCCATTCTGGGCGCGTGGTGAGCCGAGAGACTTTGGTGCGCCAGGCAGGTCTGGATTCGTCGTCTGCACGACGCGCCGATGTGTGTTTGGTGGCTCTGCGCCGTGCCCTTGGCCCTGCCAGCATCGTCACCGTCCGACAGCGCGGGTGGATGTTGACCGACGCCGGCGTGGCTGCATCGGTGAATTTGCTTCACGATGCACTAGACATGACGGAATGAATTCAGCCATATTGGCAGCCTCCGCAGGCCTCGACTGGGGTCACATCTTCACCACTCTCGCCATCATCTTGGTGGTCGCAAAGGTTGCGGCCGAACTCTGTGAACGCGTCCGTATCCCCGCCGTCTTGGGCGAGATTGTCGCAGGCATCATCATCGGACCATCGGCGCTTGGCCTCGTGGAACCCAGCGATGCAATTCGCATCCTTGCCGAACTCGGCGTCATCGTGTTGCTAGCCGAAGTTGGTCTCGAAATGGACCTTGACGAACTTCGACGCGTTGGTCGTTCGTCAATGTTGGTGGCAGTTATCGGTGTGGTCGTACCCATGACATCGGGTATCGCTGCCGGCTCACTGCTTGGTGAGACCATGAACGCATCGCTGTTCTTGGGTGCCGCACTTGCTGCAACAAGCGTTGGCATTACCGCTCGTGTCTTTGGCGACTTGAAGGCGTTGTCATCGAAAGAATCACGAATTGTGTTGGGCGCCGCTGTTGCAGACGACGTTCTTGGCCTCATCATCCTCACCGTTGTGACGCGCGTGGTGGAGAAAGGCTCCATTGATGTTGCCGGTCTGTTGTCCACCATCGGTCTTGCACTCGGATTCCTCATTGGCGCGGGCGCCATTGGACTGCTGCTGTTGCCACGCATATTGCAGTGGATTGGAGTGAAAGCAACATCGGCTGCCACCGTTGGAGTTGTTGCCGCTGGAATCACCTTTGCGTTCTCTGCAGCTGCAAGCAGTGCAAAGTTGGCGCCAATTATTGGCGCATTCGTTGCCGGCACCGCACTTGCTCGCACGGAACATCATGACCGCATCGCTCGAGATTTCTCCGTCTTGGGAAGCCTGTTCATTCCTATTTTCTTCATGCAAATTGGTATCGACACCGACGTCACCAAGTTCTTCGATGGCCGTGTCTTGATGTTCGCTGCCATCTTGTCCACCATTGCTGTAGTTGGAAAGATGGTCGCTGCACTCGGAGCGTTCGGAACACCGACCGACAAATTGGTCATTGGATTCGGAATGGTTCCGCGCGGTGAAGTGGGATTGATCTTTGCCACCATTGGTGTGTCTATTGGCGTATTCGACGACGAGTTATATGCCGTTGTGCTGTTAATGGTTCTCGTCACCACCATCATCACGCCACCGTTGCTGCGTTGGCAGATTCAAAAGAGCACCATCACAAATGGTGGTGACGATGACTCAGGAGACACTGACGAACCCGTTGGCGGATGGCTCCGTGTCATCAACGGCAATATTGAATTGCACGGGAACCCCTCGCCTTCGTTGCTGCTTCCCTTGTCGCTTGAAGCCGCAGCACATGCAGCTCACGCACAACCACACGAATCATTGTTGGAGTGGATGCACGCGCATCGCACCACGTCAGTTGCATGGACAGCACGCGCAACCGAGCTGTTCACTGAACTGCTCGCACGAGGCAATTCACGATCATGGCGTTTCTTGGAGGCGAATGGCGTTCTTGAACGCGCGCTTCCTGAGGTACATTCCGCAATGGAGGCACGTCGCGGTGACTCGAGCGCACTCAACCCTGCGGTACTCACACAAACACCAGTGATTGAGGCGCTCCAGAAAAAGACCACTCAGTTGAACAGTGGCGATATTGCACTTCTGCTTGCCGCATTTGTTTCAGACTTCTCAGAGAAGTCAGATGCATCTGGAGTACTTGGCCGCTTAGCGCTTGACGACAACACACGACAAGAAGCATTGGCGTTGGTCTCTGCTTCACGACTGCTGTACAAGGTGTGCACCACCGAACCGTACGAACCCAACCAGCGCCTCATTGCCCAATTGGCAGCATTGTTGGGTAGCCCCGCCATGGTGGAACGCTGCCGTTTGCTCACCGAAGCACTCGGATCACTGCATGAATGGCAGTACACAGTCCTTCTCGACATCACGACGCAATGCCAAACACTTTTGGCGCATCCAGAACTTCTTGAAGGCTCCGAAGGTTCCATCGTGTCGGTACATCGTCGCGATGCCATTGCTCTTACAACAACACCTGAGGTCATTGCGCGTCTTCGCGACGCTTCAGCGATCTATGTGTTGGCCCACACACCTGATGTTCTGGTGCGCCACGCAACATTGATTGATCCGGCGCCACCAACACATACTGCTCGTATCGGCGTGTACACCACAGATGTTCCCAACGTCTGGAACATTGACATCGCCGCACGCGATGCACAGGGACTACTTGCACATTTCTGTGCCGCGTTAGCCACTCTGAACATCAACATCATTAATGCCGACATCGCCACTTGGCCCGACGGAATGGTGCTTGACACATTTGTTGTTTCCGCAGCAACCGCACCTGATACAAACGCTCTCACCACAGAAGTAAACGAGCGTTTGAAGAAGAAAGTAGACACACCACAGCCGTTGCCAGGTGCATCATTGTTGTTCTCGCTAGACAACGACACGCACCCGTGGCACAGCGTGGTCACCGTACGCGGCACCGACCAACCCGGATTGATTCGTGCTATCACTGCCGCATTCGCAAAGGCAAAGATCAGCGTTCACCATGCACGCATCACCACGACCGATGGTGTTGTGGCTGACCGTTTTGAGGTCTCCACAGAGAACGGCAAGAAGATCAGCGATTCCGCTCTTCGCAGAGCCAGCAGCCTGCTTTCCTGAATTTCGGGGCGCCGTTTACAGAGCGTTCACACAACTACAGAATCGCCACATTCCTGAAACATTTGTGCGACACGTGCGAAATCTCTTTCTCGTACGGTGCTTCCAGTTGCAATAGCGACTCTCGAAGCGTCACTTCCCCAGTGACATAAACACAAGGAGTCAGGATCCAGTGAAGTTGATCACAGCGATCGTCAAACCATTCAAGGTGGACGATGTGAAAGACGCACTGAAGTCGGCAGGCGTGCAAGGCATGACCGTGACAGAGGTGAAGGGGTTCGGCCGTCAGGGCGGACACACCGAGACCTATCGCGGCAGTGAGTACGCAATCGACTTCGTGCCAAAAGTGAAGTTAGAGCTCGTCGTTGACGATGCCCAAGTCGACGCAGTGGTAGACGCAATTGTCGCCGCAGCAAATACCGGAAAGATCGGTGACGGAAAAGTGTGGGTCACCGATGTCAGCACCCTTATTCGCATTCGTACAGGAGAGGTAGGACCCGATGCTGTCTGAAGCAACAGCCCAATCCGTCCAAGCAATTTTGGACAACGTCTGGATTCTCATCGCAGCCGTACTGGTCATCTTTATGCAAGCGGGATTCGCGCTTGTTGAAGCTGGACTTACACGCGGAAAGAACGTCGCAAACATCTTCATGAAGAACCTCATGGACTTCTGTATCGGCACAGTTCTCTTCTTTGCAGTCGGCTATGCCATCGCATTCGGCGGAAAGATGAGTGGGTTCGGTGCCTATCTCGGTGGGGACGGCTGGTTCCTGGCAGGAGACGGCATCTTCACCTATGGAACTCTGGACAAGTTTGTGTTCTTCACATTCCAAGCAGCGTTCGCAGCAACAGCAGCAACGATTGTGTCGGGAGCCATGGCTGAGCGCACCAAGTTCAAGAGCTACATCTTGTTCTCTGCTGTGATTTCAGCAGTAATCTACCCCGTCGTCGTTCGTTGGCAGTGGGGCGGCGGTTGGTTGTTCCAACTCGATACACCGTTCCACGACTTCGCAGGCTCAGCTCTTGTACACATGACAGGTGGCATCGCCGCTGCTGTTGGTGCCGCGTTACTTGGCCCACGCATCGGTCGCTATGGAAAAGATGGAAAGCCACGTGCGATACCTGGACATTCAATCCCATTTGCAATCCTCGGCAGCTTGGTTCTGCTCGTTGGATGGTATGGATTTAACGCGGGTTCATGGTTGGCAGCAGGTACCGAGATCGGCGGCATTGCCGTCAACACAAGTCTCGCAGCCGCCACGGGCGCCCTTGGTGCGATGACAACAACCTGGTTGCGTTCGGGTAAGCCTGACGTCGCAATGGCTGGCAACGGGTTGCTGGCAGGTCTTGTCGGTGTGACCGCTGGTGCATGGGTAGTAAATGGCCTTGGCGCAATCGTGATTGGCACCATCGCTGGCACCATCGTGGTGTTTGCGGTTTCATTCTTCGACAAAGTGAAGATTGATGACCCAGTGGGTGCAGTCAGCGTTCATGGAGTGTGCGGCGCGTTCGGCACTCTGGCTGTGGGACTCTTCTCATCCATCGAGGTTGATGGCGTCATCAAAAAGGGTCTCTTCTACGGCGGTGGTACTGACCAGCTGATCAGCCAAATCATTGGTGTCGCAGCAATTGCCGCATTCGTCTTCGTTGCCTCGCTGATCTTGTTTGCAACACTGAAGGCCACAGTGGGACTTCGCGTGAGCGAACAAGAAGAGATTGAGGGTCTCGACGTTCACGAACACGGCTTCGCTGGTTACAGCAACGCTGACTAAGTTCCCACACTCGAACAACCCGCGCCTCCACAACGACGTGGAACGCGCGGGTTGTTTGCGTTCTACGTTCATTCACCCGTCGGAAACATTGACGAAACACACCCCACTTAGCGTCAGTATCACTATCCCCACCACAAGGAGACACCCGATGCTGTTTGCAGCAGATATTGACACTGGAGCCACAGCGTGGGTCTTGGTATCCACCGCCCTCGTGGCGTTCATGACGCCAGGCCTCGCCTTCTTCTACGGAGGTATGGTCCGCTCAAAAAATGTTTTGGGAATGTTGATGCAGAACATCTTCTCAATGGGCCTCATCAGCGTCTTGTGGGCAACCATTGGTTTCTCTCTTGCCTTCGGCGGCGACAACGCATACATCGGCAACTTTGATTTCTTGTTCCTCAAAGACCTCGGATCCATCGC
>CAZCZM010000033.1:0-8022 GCA_964503445.1 uncultured Bifidobacterium sp. | reverse complement strand
ACGCATACATCGGCAACTTTGATTTCTTGTTCCTCAAAGACCTCGGATCCATCGCATCGCTCCCTGGCTATACCGGTGACTTCGGGCTTGTCGTTCCCGTCATGGTGTTCTTCGCATTCCAGATGATGTTTGCGGTGATCACACCAGCTCTCATCACTGGTGCGACAGCAGATCGATTGAAGTTCTCGGCCTACGCGGTCCTCATCGGCATCTGGGGAGTTGTGGTCTATCCCACTGTTGCGCACTGGGTCTTTAGTCCGAACGGTTGGCTGTTTAAGCGCGGCGCATTGGACTTCGCTGGAGGTGCGGTCATTCACGTCAATGCTGGTGTAGCTGCACTTGCAATCATCTTGGTACTTGGCAACCGCAAGGGCTGGCCGCGCGAGGCAATGCCTCCGCACAACTTGCCATTCACCATTCTGGGAACCGGCATCCTGTGGTTTGGATGGTTCGGGTTCAATGCCGGCTCGGCATTGGGAGCAAATGGTCTTGCAGCACAAGCGCTGGTCAACACTCACCTTGCTGCAGCGTCTGCCATGGTGGGTTGGTTGATTGTTGAGAAACTTCGCGCCGGTCACGCAACAACTCTTGGTGCGGCATCAGGTGCAGTCGCTGGTCTTGTTGCCATCACTCCATGTGCTGGTTTTGTCGGTGGATACGCACCAATCATCATCGGTTTCATCGCTGGCGCAGTGTGCTACCTCGCCTTGTCGCTCAAGACAAAGTTCGGTTTCGATGACAGCCTTGATGTCATCGCGGTTCACCTTGTTGGTGGAATTTTGGGCGCCATCTTGTTGGGCTTGTTCGCCGACACAAAAGTCAACTCACTTGGCTTTGATGGTCTCTTCTTTGGTGGCGGCGCAGAACTACTGATTGACCAACTTGTTGCACTGGGAGCCACCATGGTGTTCTCATTTGTTGTGACGTGGATCATCGCTAAAGCAATTGATGCGACAATGGGCCTTCGCGTCTCTACCGAAGACGAACTACGAGGCCTTGACCAAAGTCAACACGCAGAATCTGCGTATCAGTGACATCAATCCCAATCAAGAAAGGCAGAATAAAGACATGAAGCTCGTGACAGCAATTGTGAAGCCATTCAAAGTGGACGACGTGAAGGACGCGCTGAAGAACGCAAATGTCCATGGCATGACCGTCACTGAAGTGAAAGGCTTTGGTCGCCAAGGCGGCCATACCGAGACCTACCGTGGATCTGAGTATCAGATTGACTTTGTTCCCAAAGTGAAGATGGAACTTGTGGTTGATGATGCCGATGCAGAGCGCGTTGTGGACGTCATCGTCCAAGCAGCCAGCACCGGCAAAATCGGCGATGGCAAGGTGTGGGTCACCAATGTGGAGCAGATTGTCCGTATTCGTACGGGCGAACATGGAGCATCAGCCATCTAAGCCCTAGTCTCGTTATATGACGATGACACCAGATGCCCCAGCCAAGGCCGAACGCTGGACAGCCCAGTGGAAAGAACTCTATGAAGAGGTCATCAACACTGGTCTGTGTACCGGATGTGCCGGATGCGTTGTCACATGCCCACACGATGTCATCGGGTACGAACACGAAGAAGGCAAGTACAAGCCCTTCCATCTAGAAGAAGAACTAGGCCTCGACAACTGCATTCATGGCGAGAAAGGATGCACCACGTGCACGCGTGCGTGTCCTCGCTTCCGTACATGGGAATCATCAGCAAACAAGCATCTCTTTGGTCGTGATCGCGAAGATGACGAAATGGCCGGTATTTGGGAACAGCTTCTTCTCACACGTGCCACCGACAAGACACAACATGAAAAAGGTCAAGACGGCGGATTTGTCACCGCGATGTTGTCATGGTTGATGGACAACAACTACATCGAAGGTGCGCTTGTTAGTGGTGTTGAAGATGACGACAAGTGGAAAGCAAAACCAGTTCTCGTACAGACCAAAGAAGAAGTTTTGGCCACCGCAGGTTCGCGCTACACATATTGTGCAAACCCATTGGCACTACGTGATGCGAAGGAAAAAGGCTTAAGCAAATTGGCTCTTGTTGGAATGGGATGCCAAGTGTCATCACCACCAGTGATGTGGGACCGCAAAGCCGGCAAAGTATCAAAGCCCTTCCAATTCAATATCGGACTTCTGTGCAGTAAGACATTCGACGACGCAATCTTCACCGAACTCTTCGAGCCGAAATACGGCTTGAAGAAAGAAGACATGGTGAAGATGAACATCAAGGGCGCTTTCCAAATTTGGATGAAAGATGGTTCATTCCACGAAATCGATTTGAAGGAATGCCATCAGTGGACGCGCGAAGGGTGCAAAAACTGTCCCGACTTCGCAGCTGAACACGCCGACATCTCCACGGGCGGAATTGGCAAAGACAACGACTGGACTCTCACCATTGTTCGCACCAAGTTGGGTGTTGAAGTGATTGAGCGCATGATCAAAGACGGAGTCATTGAGTCTCGTCCCGCACAAGAAGACGAAGTGGCAATGAAGTTGTTGCGCACATTGTCCATTGTGAGTCGTCGTCGTTGGCCAGATTGGGCTGAGACAACCGTCAAGGTAGGAACGCCGGCATTGAAGAAGAAGGCACCTGCACCAGAGCCAGCCGCCGATGCAGCGCCTGCTGGCGATACTCCTGCACCCGATACTCCACCTTCCGCCTAATTGCACTCTGCCTCATAGCTACGTCGCATCGCGCGACTACTGTGAGTCGTATTCAGTCACGCAGTAGGGGGCGTTATGGCGTTACATCCACAAGCATTGGCAATTCTGGAAATCATGGCGTCACTCGGTGGCCCTGTTATTCATGAATCAACACCAACAGAGTTCCGTGCGTACTACGACTCGCGTGCTGTTCCTGGCCCAGAGGAAATGCACGAGATTCGTGATGTGAGCGCAGGCGGCGTTCCGTCACGCCTGTATCGCCCCACCAATCGCACCGACAGCGGACTGCTGGTGTACTACCACGGCGGTGGATGGGTCATCGGTGGCCTCGACTCACACGATGGCATCTGCAAGTCATTGGCACACCGCACTGGCCATGCTGTGTTGTCGGTGGACTACCGCTTGGCACCAGAGCACCCATACCCCGCAGCAGTGGAAGACGCAATGTGCTCTCTGCGTTGGGCTTACGAGAACGCCGCCGAACTAGGCGTAAACCCAGACCGCATTGCGGTGGGCGGCGACAGTGCTGGTGGAAATTTGGCCGCCATCGTTGCGCAACAACGCCCGGTGCCCTTGGTATTTCAATTGCTGATCTACCCAGCCACCGACATGACACAGTCGCACGCATCACACAATGAAAATGCCGCGGGACCAGTGTTAACGCAACAGGCGATGGAATGGTTCATCGGCCACTACATGCCTGCATCAGCTGACAAGAAAGACCCGCTGGCGTCACCGTTGTTTGCACCAAGTTCATTATTTGTGGGAGCACCACCTGCCCTGATCATTACTGCAGAACATGATCCCTTGCGCGATGAAGGCGAAGCGTACGGACGCAAGTTGATCGAAAACGGTGTACCCGCCAGCATTGTTCGCTACTACGGCATGTTCCATAGCTTCTTCAGTATGCATCACCTCATGGATGACGCAAATACCGCACATGACATTTCTGCCACCATGCTGGCAAAAGCATTGAACGCTTAAGTTTCTTTCTTTTTCTTTGCTCGCTCAGCAATGATGCGCTGATGAACTGACATGTATTCCTGATGTGTCTCTTGCGGGAGACGCTGTAATCGAAGCGCTGTGAGTAGATACACGTATGCATCGTCGCGTGATTCCACTGCAACAATTTCGAACACTTCAATCTGTGTCTCATCAATTTCGCGATACACAATTCGGTGCGTTGGTGGATTTCCGTATCCGAAATAGACCTTGCGACAATCCGACAAGTCACCAAACTTTGGCATCTTCTCTAATGGAACGCCGGAGATACTCCCTGATGCGAGACGTTTCAACATAGATGCCGCAACAGTTGCTAAAGCAACGTCCATTGACTTCAGGCGCAAAAGGTCTTGTCGTGCATCGGGAGAAATATCTATTTTGCGCGGAGTGGATGTGCTCATTCGTCAACGTCACTGAGGCCGAGTTCTTCAAGCACTTCGTCCAATGTGTACCGAACACCGGTGTCCGCCGCGTCACGTGCACGGATTCGCGTTGCGATAACCATGTCTTCGATGATGGGATCAAGCATCTCGATGATTTCCCACGGGACAATTGCCGCTTCGGGCACTCGCCGATTACCGAACACCACAATTCCGGCAGCAGCACCTTCTTTACGGAAGATGGCAGTGATCTCGGTGAGGCAAGCCCTGGCCTCACTGACAGGAAGAACTTCTTGGCGTGGAATGGCAGTCATGGCGTCAGGGTAACCACAATTCCCAACTTGTACAAGTTCTTGTACAAGTTTTCTGACGGGTGTTTAGGCGCCTAACCGGGCTGCCTTTGCGAAGACGGCGTCCAACATCGGTTCGGTCAGTTTCCCCGTGAACGTGTTCTGCTGACTGGGGTGAAACGAACACAGAATGACGGTTCCATCAGCAGCGGTGACTTCTACGCCATGACCAAACTTTGGTCGAGGTTTCACGTTCCATTCTTTACACACCGCTTCATACGCAAAACTTCCCAAGCACACAACAACTTGCACGTTCTTCAATAGCGCGCGTTCACGTTGCAAAAATCCGACGCACGCATCTCGCTCTTCTGGCAACGGTTTGTTGTTTGGTGGAGCACATCGCACTGCAGATGACACCCACGCATTCGTCAGCTGTAAGCCGTCGTTGGCATTCACACTCTCGGGTTGTGTGGCAAGGCCTGCTCTGTACATGGCGCGATACAACCAATCACCACTGCGGTCACCGGTGAACATGCGACCAGTTCTGTTCGCACCGTGTGCTGCAGGAGCAAGACCCATCACCCACACTCCTGCCTGTGGATCGCCAAACCCGGGAACTCCCTTACCCCAATATGTGTCGTCTTTGAACGAAGCCCGCTTATCTCGCGCAACATCCTCACGCCACTGCACTAAACGCGGACATTGACGACACGAGGTGACATCTGCGCTCACTTTTTTCAGGGAATCCACGCCTCTCACAGTAGGTTGATTCTGCATGGCAACAGCAAAGAAAAAGCAAGCCCCACCCGCATCAACTCTCATTTTGTTGGTGCGTCATGGCCAAACCCCCACCACCGGAAAAGTGCTCCCGGGTCGCGCAACCGGATTACATCTTGCTGAAGCTGGCGTATCGCAAGCGCACCGTGTTGCTGAACGAATTGCCGAACTCCCGAAGGTTGACGCCATTTATGCATCCCCATTGGAACGCGCACGCGAGACAGCGGCTCCCATTGGAAAAGCACTGAAGCAGCGGGTGAAAATTGACAAGGGACTTCTTGAGTGCGATTTTGGCGATTGGACCGGTGCTGAGCTTGGCAAGTTAATGAAATTGCCTGAATGGTCAACGGTGCAAAAGGCACCCAGCACTTTTCGTTTTCCCAACGGTGAATCATTCACGGAAATGCAAACGCGCATGGTGTCTGCACTTGATCGAATTCGTGCTGCGCATCCCGGCGGCACGGTGGTGTGCGTGTCGCATGCAGATCCCATTAAGGCTGCCGTGGCACATGCCATGGGAACCCACCTCGATCTTTTCCAACGCATTGTTATTGGCACGTGTTCGGTGAGCGCCGTTGCGTACTCGGGGCATGGGCCAATTGTCCTAACAGTCAATTCAACAGGCGGCTCTCTTACCGACCTGCGTCCATCGTGAATTCTCTGGCACACTGAGACGTACATGAGCATGTATTTCGACTTCGAAAATGCCGACGCATTTGCCACCGGTGCCATCGGCGAACCTGGACAGCGAACCTTCTACTTGCAGATTCGAGCCGATGGTCGTGTTGTTTCGGTGAAGTGCGAGAAAACACAAGTGCAAGCACTCAGCACCTACTTACGCGACATGTTGGCCGACATGCCAGACACAGGTCCGGCACTTGACCCCACTTTGTCTTCGCTGGTGAACCCTGTTGAACAAGATTTTGTCTTGGGCGGAATTGGATTAGGAATCGACCGCTCCAACATGCGCATGGTTGTTCAGCTTGAAGAAATGACATTCGTTGAAGAATCAGACGAAGATGACGATTTCTACGACATTCTTGAAGATGATGAAGCAAGCGAAACACCAACAACTGTTGTTCGCGTGTTACTCACACCAGAACAGGTGCGTGCGTTCTGCGACACCGCAGATTTGTTCGTGTCTGCGGGTCGCGCAATTTGTAAGTGGTGCACACAGCCTGTGAACCCCAGCGGGCATGCGTGCCCGAAGTTCAACTAAGTATGAAACACTCCCCGTCGGTGCTGGAACGCCTCACGCATGGCGCAATCAGCATTGAAGGGCGCATGCCCAATTCGTCGAACGCCACTTTCCTTGTCACCATCGAAGAACACAACGGCGACAATTCACCCATGCAGGCCATTTACAAACCGCTTGCCGGCGAACGACCATTGTGGGATTTTGACCCCGGCCTATACAAGCGCGAGGTGGCCGCGTATCGCCTGAGTGACGCGCTTGGCTTCAACATGGTTCCACCTACTGTGATGCGCGACGATCAATTGGGTGAGGGCTCTTTGCAGTTGTTTATTGACCATGATCCCACGCAGCACTACTTCACCTTTCTTGATGGTCGACCCGAACTTCATGATCAATTACGCAAAATGGCTGTGTTTGACATTGTTGCCAACAACACTGACCGAAAAGGCGGCCATGTGGTGGTGGATGCCGACAGCAATGTCTGGGGAATCGACCACGGCGTGTGCTTCAGCGAAGAGTTCAAATTGCGCACTGTGATTTGGGATTTCGCTGGTGACGTCATTGATGACCACCTGATTGCACCGCTCATTCCATTTGTGGAATCTATTCCTGTTGCCATTGCCGCGTTACTCACTGACGATGAAATTGAAGCGATGATTGAACGCACCGAGTGGCTCATTGAGAATCGAGTATTCCCCGCGCCGGAGAGTCGCTACCAATACCCATGGCCTCTTCTTTAGACGAACTCATTCAGCGCGCAGACCTTGATGGTTTGGTGCGCCATGTGGACGATACGTGCGCTGCCCGCGACTGGGATCATGTGTTGCGAATTCGAAACGAAGCTCGTGCCGCCGTGAAGACCGGCCGACAGCTATGGCCCATTGCAACGCTTGCCAATTATCGACTTGCGTTGTGGGCACCTGCAGAATTGGCGGTGCACGCATTAGATGACACGGCTCGCACGTTTATGCCAGGGCCCGTGAGCGAGATATTGGCCATTCACCATTCATGGAATGACCTTGCACCACATCTTGACTATGACCACGACAGATCATTGGTGGCATACGAACGTGCACTGCGCGGTGATGTCATAGCCCCACACGAGCACCGCGCATTAGAGATTCCATTTGCCGCAGCTGCATGGGAACCCACGTACCAATGGGCGTCATATAACGACAATGGCGTTGTGGATGACGCGCCATCTCTCCAGCTCTCGTGGTCCTCACTACACCCGCAGCCTGCACAAACACTGAACGATGACACCACATCTGCCTTTACGCGCATGATGGAACCATGGACAGCACACTCCAACGGCACCGCACGCTCTGTTGTTGTAGAGGGCGGCCTTGAAGACGCTCTGGGTTCGTTGCAGTTGGACGATGTGCGTGTGGCGCACATGTCAACTGACCAGGCGCTGACATGGCTGACATGGGCTGCATCAAATGGAGGCGCCCATGGCAAGCGCCGCGGCGTAGCAACGGGGCGCAGCGAAGCGTTGTGGTTGTTAGCAACTTTTACAGCGCTAGCCGATGAATGGCCCGACTCGTTTGATGAACTTGGCGATGTACTGAACGATGTGCAGTTCTACGCGTTCACAGCAACATCACATGACGCCACCGGGTGGTGGCTTCAACTAGCGGTTGTTGACCATGACGAAGGTGTGTCCGCTGCATTCATCGCCCGCGACCATATGTGAGAGGTCTCACACGGTCACTATCC
>CAZCZM010000032.1:0-18374 GCA_964503445.1 uncultured Bifidobacterium sp. | reverse complement strand
AACCCGTGACCTCTTGCATGCCATGCAAGCGCTCTGCCAACTGAGCTACAGCCCCGAATATCGGAACGCCACCCTAGCAACGAATTTGTCGAGTGAAACGGCCTAGTTGGGCGCGTTCAGCCCACGTACTCCCAACAAAACATCGGTGGCTTTACACAAAGCGGTCACCGGGGACCCCGGAGCAAGACGCAGAGCGCGAGCCGCCTCCCGCGTCACTGTGGATGTCATTGTTTGTCCGTTGTCGATAGCCAGCTTCACTGACGACAAGATGTCGCCGTGCTGAACACTCACAACAGAACCTCGCAATTGGTTACGAGCACTCAGCACTATTCCGTCATCTGCGTGCAACAAGGGTTCCGCCGCTGATTGTCCTTCAATCTCGTCAAGGAATCGAATAACAGCGCGTGCTTGTTCACGGCGCCACACAGTAATCACAGACGATTCAGTGGATGAACCAAGTGCTTCCGTAACGTCACGCAACATGTCGCGCTGGGCGCGTATAAATGAATCGTTTGACATCTGAAGTCGATCACGCATCATGTATTTCACCAAGAACTCAGTACGAATGTCTCGAATATGAACCACAGGACTTTCCAACCACGCATCAAGTGCCTTGTTTCCTGCGGCGGTGATTTTCAACAACTTTTTGGCTTGCCCGCGCGTTCCGCGATCTGCCTTTGATGACAACAGACCACGCGATTCCAACGCAGCGAGTTCCCGATACACCACGGGTCGAGTTGCCGTGAGGACAGCGCCAATGTCGCCATCCGAAGAGAACTCTTGGGCGATGGGATATCCGTGTTGAATTCCTGACCGCACCAGAGCAAGACACACTCCCGCCTCGGGATGTTGAAGACGTTCGACAGAAGCCATTCACACACTGTAGTCCAATATGGACTATTGGATAGTCACAAACAAATCGTACGCTGTCAACATGACTGCTAGCCGTGTGCGCACACGAGGACCCATCTCGCGATTAGTTGTCGCGGCAACTTCGCTGGTTGTGTTCGCAGGATGTGGATCCTCCACCGACTCAACGACGAGCACTTCACCCGTTCTCATCGCGGCTGCCAGCGATCTTCGCCCCGCGTTTGAAGAAATGGCTCCTCTGTTTACGGCGGACACCGGCATCGCTGTGACCTTCTCGTTCGGTTCATCTGGACAGCTTCGCGAGCAAATTGTGAATGGCGCACCATTCGATGTTTTTGCATCTGCAAATTCTGAGTTCGTTGATGATGTCATTGATGCACAACGTGCACAGACGGACACCAAGGTCGTCTATGCACGAGGTCGGATCGTGCTGTGGGCTGCATCATCGGAAAAGGTTCCACGCAACATCGGCGAGTTGTCCACTTCTCGCTACTCGCGAATCGCCATCGCCAACCCCAACCACGCACCTTACGGACTTGCTGCCAAGCAAGCGTTGACGTCGGCGGGCGTGTGGAATGCCGTGTCGAACAGACTTGTACTGGGCGAAAACATTTCGGACACAAAGAAAATTATTGATAGTGGAAATGTTGATGCGGGAATCATTGCCATGTCGTTGGCCATTGCTGACGGGGGCACCTACGTGGAGATTCCAGAAAAACTCCACGCACCACTTCTTCAAACTGCCGTGGTTACCACTACTGGTACGCAACAAGCGGGCGGAAAGAAATGGCTTGATTTCATGATGTCAACCGCAGGCTCCCGAATCATGTCAAAGTACGGCTTTGTTCCGCCACAGACGAGCAGCACTACATCGTGAACGATTGGTTTCCGCTCTGGCTCTCGCTTCGAGTCGCAACCCTCGCCACACTGATTGCGTCGGTTGTTGGAATTTCATGCGGCTACATCCTTGCGAAGGCCTCGTTTCGTGGGCGAGGCCTACTTGAAGCCATCCTCTCGATTCCCATCGTTTTGCCACCCACAGTTCTTGGCTATTACCTGCTCACCACGCTTGGCGTCAACAGCCCAATCGGCAAGACATGGGAGAACATTTTTGGATCACCGCTTGTCTTCACACCAACCGCTGCTGTTGTTGCCGCGTCCATCTCTGCTCTCCCCTACGTGGTTCGCACATCTCGCGCCGCAATTGAAGATGTAGATGCCAAATACGAAGCAGTTGCGCGCGTGGCGGGGTACAAAGAATGGAAGGTTGCACTTCATGTCACGCTGCCTGTGGCGCGACGAGGATTACTTGCAGGTGTGGCCCTTGGTTTTGCTCGAGCCCTCGGTGACTTTGGAGCAACCGTAATGATTGCGGGCAATATTCCGTCTCGTACACAAACACTGCCCATCGCGGTGTACGACGCCGTGCAATCTGGTGACGCAAATACAGCGCGCACCGGTGCATTGATTCTTGCGGCCATTGCGATTGTGGTGTTACTCACGGTGACTCAGATGTCGGCGAGGCAACGATGACAAACAACCACTCCACTGTTCTCTCTCTTGACTGCACTATTCAGGCCGGAAACTTCACTGTGACGGCTCAGTGCGTTCTCCCACCAGGCATCACCGCGTTCTTCGGACCTTCTGGGTCTGGCAAGAGTGTCACTCTGTCCACTATCGCTGGACTGCTTCGCCCCCAGAGTGGAACCATCACATGTAACGACGTTCTTTTTGCTGACCCCAAGAACAACATTCATGTCCCCACGCAAGATCGACGGATAGGCATGGTGTTTCAGAATGCTGCATTACTTCCACATCGCCACCCATTGGACAACGTGGCGTTTGCCATCGGACGCCACACACCGCGCATGAGTCGAGCCGAACGACGCAATAAAGCCCAACAACTTTTGTCCGCAGTGAACGCCGACCATTTGGCAACTAGCAGGACATCAACACTGTCAGGTGGTGAACAGCAACGCGTCGCACTTGCTCGCGCACTTGCAAGTGACCCGCGAATTCTTTTATTAGATGAGCCGTTCTCTGCACTTGACTTCGCCACTCGTCAGGCATTACGCACCGTGGTGAAAGATGTAGTGCGCGACCATCAGTTAACTGCAGTACTCGTGACCCACGATGTAGAAGATGTGATTCAACTCGCGGACCATGTGGTCACATTTCAACCAGGAAAAACCAACGAGATGCATTCACTGCGCGACAATCCGCACGACACAATGCGTCAGATACTGGGCCTTCTCAGGTAGGCGACTCTTCTCGCCACTCAGTGGGAATGATGTCTTTGTAGAGACGTTCAATTTCGTAAAAACGACGCGCCTCATCAACAAAGACATGAACAATGACATCGCCATAATCGATGAGTACCCACTGCTTCTCGCGTGTTCCCTCAGATCGCACAGGACCACGGCCAGTAGTTTCGCGCACTTCGCCCAAGACGGCATCGGTGATAGCACCCACTAAGCGAGGGTTTGACGCCGAGGCAACAACGAAGTATTCGGTAATCCCAACAACGTCACCAACGGGTAGAACGATGATCTCTTCACCCTTTTTGTCGTCAATGATGCGAGCAATGGTGGTGGCAAGGTCAAGCGAGTCGGTGGTTGTCACTTCTTCACCGTAGTCGTTGTGGTGTTCTGCGGACCTGACCCTAAGAACGAGATGAAGTCGTTACCAAGGACAATGCGCAGATTGACTCCGTCAATGATTTCTTTTGACTCTTTGTATGCAAGTGGTCCAAGCAAATTGACGAAGGTCTCTGCCTCAACACGACCCATCGTGTCGTTGTAATGGACCACCGTCTCTTCAACTGGCACATCTGGTACGTGACGAATTAAGACAACGTTCGCGCCCATGAATGCCAGACGTGTGGCTGCCTCTTTTGCATACGTTGTGTTGTCGAACGGGATATCCACCATGACTGCAATATTCATTGCGGTCAAGCGCAACGCAGACGGCACGACACTTGCCATCACTGTGAGCACTTCCCCACCATCTAATTCATACATGTCGGCATTGGCTGGGTTTCGTTGTGCATCAACAAGAAGAGTGGCGCCAAACTGCCAAACATCAATCTCTCCAGCAAACAGAGCAGTAAAGAACTCTGTTCGCGACACCGGTACCGCGCCATCAGATGACGCTTGAACTGTGGTGGAAGTTTCATCATTCGATGTGGCCACACCGGCACGAGCCACCGCATTCCAGAGCGCCTTTATTTGTGCAAGTCGCGAGGACTCGGGTGAACCCACCTGCGACGACGCGAGCCCAGTTGCAATTTGTGCAGCGGTCAGCGTGGTGGAACCAGCATCGAGAACTGTGATGGTTTGGCCGTCGGCAGTTGTGTCAAATACCGGTTGCGGCAATGACACTGGTTGAGTTCCGATGGATGCAATGTCAACACCAAGCTCTTGTGCGGTGACAACACTTGCTTGCTCAAGAGACACGTTCAGCAGATTCTCTACATCGGAACGCAAGGCTGCCAACCCACCAGACGCAAAGGAATCGGCAAGTCTGCGCGGCGGCTCATCTGAGCCAACATCGGCACGTGCTCCGACTGGTAGCGACACAATCGTTCCGCCACGCAAACTGGGATCAACCGCCAACAATGCCATTGACGCCACTTCATTACGTGAGTTTGTCACCGCCAACAAATGAACTGGCGTGAGAGGAATTGCAACGGTTGCATTGTTGTCAACGCGATTGCCGCCCGACTCATTCAACAAACTTTGCGCACCCAACACCAAGCCACTTGGCAACGCAATAGCCGTTAGTGCAGATGTCACCACTGCTGCAATCATTCGTCGGCGACGCCGTGCAGGAATGGCAGTCATCGGACACCTTCATACAAGCGATGTTGCGCGATGATGTCCGCCACACCATCAGTTGTGAGCCCAGCAATGGATTCACCAGTCGCCACTCGCGTTCGGATGAGTGTGCTCGACACGTCAACTGGCTCCATCACAACACCAATGGCATTCTCTTGCAGATCGGGGTTCGTGCCATCGTTGCGATTCACAACAACGAGCGTAGAGAGGCGGGCCACCACATCGGGGCGATGCCAGGTATGCATTCGCGAGGCAGTATCGGCCCCCACGATGAGGAACACTTCAGTTGATGGGGACTCGGCGTGAATCTCTTCCAAGGTGTCGGCGGTGTAAGTGAGCCCGCCACGGCGAATTTCACGGTCGTCAACACCAAGGCCGGGGCGACCATCGATCAGTGAGTGCACCATTTTCAGACGCAGATTGGCTGGGGTCACAGCCCGCGCATCGGATTTCTGCCAAGGGTCATTAGCCACAAGAAACAGGACCTGGTCGAGACCAAGTTGTGTGCGCACCGCCTCAGCAGCAGCCAGATGCCCAAGATGTGGGGGGTCAAAGGTGCCTCCGAGGATTCCTAAACGGCGAGAGGCGGGGTTCTGCACGTGGCGAGTGTAGAAGCCCGCAGGGTGCTTCTACCTGCAGAAACAGAAAAGAACAAATTCCCCCTAGACGGCGCTTCACCCCTCTGTTATTGTCATCAATCCCCACTTGGAGAACCCCCTCCTTTTGAGAACCCCCATGTGCCCGTTGCCACGGTGCTCACGGGAACACATCACTACGAAAAACGGTTGAACACTCCATCATGAACGACTCAATTGGTCTCTATCTCAATGACATCGGCAAAGTAGCTCTCCTCACCGCCGAGGACGAGCGCGAATTGTCGAAAGCCATCGAGGCTGGTCGCGAGGCAGCAAAGCGTCTCGAGGCTGGCGAGCGTGGCGCAGCTCTTCGCCGCGACCTGCGCAATGCCGCAGCAGCGAAGGACCGCTTCATTCGCTCCAACCTTCGTTTGGTGGTCTCTATCGCACGTCGCTATCCATTGCCACAGGGCATGGACCTTCTCGACCTCATCCAAGAAGGAAACCTTGGCCTCGAGCACGCAGTCGACAAGTTCGACTGGCGCCGTGGGTTCAAGTTCTCCACCTACGCAACATTCTGGATTCGCCAGGCCATTGGTCGCGCGCTTGACCAGAAGGCAAGCCTCATTCGTATCCCCGGCGATCGTTCCGCAAGCCTCCGTGCTGCATTGCGCCAGGCATCAGGCGATGGCGAAACACTCGATGCAGGCAATGCAGAACTGCACCGCCTCACCACTCCAGTGTCTCTCGACAAGACCGTGGGTGACGATGGCGACGCCACCTTGGGTGACCTCATGGACAATGGCCAGGGAACACCCGAGGACGCCGTCATGGCGTTGGTCGACTCCGAACTTCTCGACGAACTGCTCGGCACATTGGACGAGCGTGCTCGTTATGCCGTGGAAGCACGATTCGGACTGCTCGACGGTGAGCGTAAGAGCTTCCGCGAAGTGGGCGAAGATCTTGGTGTGACCGCAGAGGCAGCTCGTCGCCTCGTCAGCCGTGCCGTGGAAGGCCTGCGCGACGACGCCGAGCGCATTCTCGCCGTGTAATTCTCCCCCTCACATACCGCCCGTGCGACGCCTATTTCTCGTTCTGAGAAATAGGCGTTGCTATTTACCCCCCAAAGACGCAAGGCTGTAGACCTATGACAGAACGTTGGACACCACAGTCGTGGAAGGACTACCCGGCTCAACAGCAGCCAGAGTGGCCAGACACCGGCGCGCTCGATGTTGTGTTGAAGCGTGTCGCGGAATTTCCATCACTTGTTTTTGCCGGCGAGTCACGCGCCTTGCAGTCAGCGCTGGGTCAAGTTGCGGAAGGAAAAGCGTTCCTCTTGCAAGCAGGAGACTGCGCCGAAAGTTTCGACGAATTTACTGCAGTGAATATTCGCGAGAAGTTGCGAGTCATTCTGCAAATGGCAGTGGTACTCACATACTCAATGGGAGTTCCTGTTGTCAAAGTGGGTCGTATGGCTGGCCAATTCGCAAAGCCACGCTCCTCTGGCACAGAAAAAATTGGCGATGTTGAATTGCCATCATTCCGTGGCCACATTGTGAACGATCCTGCCTTCACCGCAAGTGCACGCGTTCCAAATCCCGAACGTCTTATTCAGGCCTACGAACAATCTGCATCAACGCTGAACTTGTTGCGTGCGTTTACCAAAGGCGGCTTCGCCGACCTGAATCGCGTCAGCGCGTGGACGCAAGAGTTCGCAGAGTCAAGCCCCGAAGGTCAGCGCTACGTTGCCTTGTCCAACGAAATTGAGCGTGCCCTCTCATTTATGCGCGCATGTGGCGTTGACACCGAGAATTATTCAGCACTTCACGAAGTAGATGTGTTCACCAGCCACGAAGCATTGATTTTGGGCTACGAAGAGGCACTGACACGTCACGATTCACTGAGTGGCCAGTGGTACGACACATCTGCACACATGTTGTGGATTGGAGAGCGCACACGTCAACTAGATGGCGCACACGTGGAATTCCTCCGTGGCGTTGCGAACCCCATCGGCTGCAAAGTGGGAGCAACCACCACACCTGAATGGGTGATCGAGCTGTGCGAGAAAGTAAACCCATCGCGCATTCCTGGTCGCCTCACTCTCATTACCCGCATGGGTGCCGACAAGATTGAAGAAGGTCTTCGTCCTCTGTTGCGCGCGGTGAAAGAGTCTGGACATCCTGTTGTGTGGGCATGTGATCCCATGCATGGAAACACCATCACCGCCCCCAACGGTCGCAAGACACGCCAGTTCGAAGACATTGTGAGCGAGATTGCCGGTTTCGTGCGCGCACACAAGGCCGAAGGAACCTGGCCAGGCGGAATTCACGTGGAACTCACTGGCGACAATGTCACCGAATGCACTGGTGGTGCAGATGATCTCACCAACGATGATCTTGACTATCGCTACCAAACTGTGTGCGACCCTCGCCTGAACGGACGCCAAGGTGTCGACCTTGCGTTCCGTGTTGCAGAACTCATTCGCGCAACTCGCTGACATGTCCACTCTCGACCCTGCATGGGCATTGGTTGATTCATGGCCAGTGTCAGCTGCGGTGGCAGTGGTTCATCGAAATGGCATTGACACTCATGGCGAGGTTCACCGCCAGCAACGCATTGCATCGGTGAGCAAACCACTCAGTGCATACGCAGCGTTGATTGCATGTGAAGAGGGAAGCATTTCGCTGAACGATGAAGTAGGTCAACCAGGTTGTACGGTGCGCCACTTGTTGTCGCACGCTGGCGGATACCCGTTTGAGGGTCGCCAGCCCGTGGGAAAACCAGGAGTGAAGCGCATCTATTCAAACACTGGCTTTGACATGCTGGCCGAGCACATAGAGCAATCAACGGGAATTGCGTTTGTTGAATACTTGGACGATGCGGTGTTTGCGCCCCTCGGCATGCATCATTCTCAGTTACGTGGATCATGTGCAAAAGATGTGTACTCCACCGTGAACGATCTTGTGCAGTTTGTGACCGAACTTCGCTCTCCCACTTTGATCACTCGTTCAACTTTGACCGACGCAGTTGTGCCTGTGTTTCCCGAATTGTCAGGCATTGTTCCTGGCGTTGGACCATTCGATCCGTGTCCATGGGGTTTGGGCTTCGAAATTCGTGGACAAAAATCTCCGCATTGGACGGGCTCGCGAAATTCTTCGGCAACATTCGGCCACTTCGGTGGCATTGGAACATTTATGTGGATAGACCCAGTTGCTGATTGCGCGTGCGTGATGTTGGCGGAAAAAGAATTCGATGAGTGGGGCATGCAGTACTGGCCCGTCTTCAATGATGCAGTTCTGAAAGCAATTGGTCGCTAAGACGTTTCGCTGGTCTATTAGGTTGGTCATTTATGACTGAGGAACGCGGACTAGCAAAATTCACATTGGGCATTGGTCCGCTTTTGCTGTGCGGATTCAGCGTTCCGGTTGCGAACAGCATGATTTTCCCCGCACTGTCAGATCTTCAAGATAAGTACGAGTTCAGCAACGCGGGTCTGGGACTCATCTCCGCTTCTGGATTTGCAGCGTCGTTGGTGGTGCAGTTGTTTCTTGCACCCTATGCAGACCGCGGTAAGCCGAAACGATTTGTGTTGGCCGCTTTGGTATTGGCCGCTATCGGGTCAGCACTGTTCGCATTCGGCACAACGATGTGGATGTTTGTTGTTGCACGCGCCATTACAGGCGCGTCATTGGGAACAAGTGGACCTGCCATCAAGGCCATCGCTGCGAACATTGATAAGTCTCGCGCTGCGGAACGATTGGGCCGCCTGCGCGGGATGGAACTCGCAGGTTTTACTGGCGGCCCAGTCATTGGTGCGCTACTCATTGAACCGTTCGGATTACGTGGTGCGTTCTTGATTTTCAGCGGCGTGGCGATTGCAGCATTTCTCTTTGTGATGCCCCGCCACCTTCCGTCATTACCCACCACAAGTGAATCAAAGCAACTCAGTCTGGAATTGTTGCGTTTACGTCCGGTTCGCGCTGCCGCACTGGCATCGCTCACGTTGTTCATTCCCGTTGGCGTGTACGACGCATTGTGGGACCGATACATCACCGACCGCGGCGGCACCAACTTCATGGTGGGCCTCACCTTTTTGCTGTACACCATTCCCTTTATCGTGTTGGGCGCTGCTGGCGGTCGCGTTGCAGACAAGCAGGGAGCCGCACGCATCACCGTGTTAGGAATCTTCCTGACTGCACCATTAGTGCTGACCTATGGCTTACTCACCAATCCATGGTTGCTGGTTGGTTTTGGCGTTGTTGAAGGAGTGGTTGGTGCGTTATCAATTCCGGCCACTCAATCATTGATGGCGCAAGTGGCGCCAAAAGGACGTGCAGCCGCTGCACAAGGACTCAACGGCAGTGGAGATTTGATTGCCGGAATCATCATGTCGCTCATTGCGCCAATTTTGTATGGCACATCTGATGAACATGGCGGTGTCATCACGTTTGGATTCGCAGCATTGTTGATGGTGATATGCGGAACGGCGGTGGCCCTCATGTTGAGACCCACCGCCGATTCGCGATCTGCAACTACCTCGTAGCTGCGTTTAACTTTTGTAGCGCTTCTTAGCTGAGGCGCTCGACAATCATTGCCATGCCTTGGCCACCGCCAACACACATGGACTCCATGCCGTACTGCTTGTCTTCCCACTGCAGACCATTGATCAGCGTGGTCATGATGCGTGCACCAGTCATACCGAATGGGTGACCAAGCGCGATACCGCCACCGTGAATGTTCAACTTCTCCATCGGGATGCCGAGGTGCTTTGCCGATGGCAACACCTGTGCAGCAAATGCTTCGTTGATTTCCACCAGGTCAATCTGATCGATGGTCATGCCTGCACGCTTCAAAGCTTGACGACATGCTTCGATGGGTCCAAGACCCATGATCTCTGGGTTGAGACCAGATACACCCGACGACACGATGCGCGCAAGTGGTGTCAGTCCCAACTGCTTTGCCTTGGTGTCGCTCATGACCATGACTGCGGCTGCACCATCGTTCAATGGGCATGCATTACCGGCGGTGACTTTTCCGTCAGGGCGGAACACTGGCTTCAACTGTGATGTTGCTTCATAGGTTGTGCCGGCGCGTGGGCCATCGTCCTTGCTGACCACAGTTCCGTCTGGGAGTACGAGCGGAGTAATTTCGCGCTCGAAGAATCCGTTCTCTTGGTGTGCAACTGCGAGGTTGTGTGAACGAACACCGAAGTGGTCCATCTCTTCGCGGCTGACGTTCTCGAGTTCCACCACGTTCTCTGCGGTTTGACCCATTGCAATGTATGCGTCGGGCAGTCCAACTGGTGGTGCCCATGTTCCCTGACCACCTTCGGCACGTGCCTTGGTACGTGCACCTGGTTCTTTGAAGATGGGGTTTGGTGCAGAGTCACTTGCACCTGATGCATAACGGCTCACGGTCTCAACGCCAGCTGCGATAAAGCAATCGCCTTCTCCGGCGCGAATGGCGTGCGCTGCCATTCGGATTGTCTGTAACGACGACGAGCAATAGCGGTTGACGGTCACGCCAGGTGCGTTATCGAGACCAGCAAGAATGGCCACCATACGGCCAATGTTGAAGCCACCTTCTCCGGCGGGCTGTCCAATTCCCATGATGAGGTCTTCGATGTCATCAGGCTTCACCTGAGGAACCTTGGCCATGAGAGCCTTCACAATCTGAGCCGACATATCGTCGGGGCGAAGGTCAACGAGCGAACCCTTATTGGCACGACCAATAGGGCTGCGGGCTGTGGCGACAATTACTGCTTCGGGCATGTGCTTCTCCGTGTGTGGGTGGCTCGCTGATCGAACCGACCCTCAGACAGTAGTCAAGATGTGACGAAAGTGCCTCCTCGTGAGGATGTTTGGGTCTTTGTGGACCTAATCTGCCTGTATGAATTTGCCCACAGTGCCCCTCTCCGAGATTGACCTGTCAGACCCAGAGTTCTGGACCAAACCTCGCGAATGGCGGTTTGGAGCATTCCAGACCCTGCGAGATGAGTCCCCGTTTCACTTCTTTGCTGAGCGCTTGGTGGAAAACTCCCCCATTCCCCCAGGACCTGGTTACCGAGCACTCGTTCGCCACGACGACATCTGGCACGTCAGCAGAAACCCACAAGTGTTCTGCAGTGGACAGGGTTCCAACATCGGCGATCTTCCCGTGGAGATCAACGAATTCTTTGGATCGATGATCAACATGGATGACCCAAAGCATTTCCGCTTGCGGTCAATTGTGTCGAAGGGTTTCACACCAAAAGAAATCACAGCGTTAGAGGAATCAGTTCGAATTCGTTCTGCATCAGTGATTGATCGCATGTTTGAGCGCTTCCCAGAACGCGAATGCGACTTCGTTCGTGAAGTAGCTGCTCTCATGCCACTTCAGATCATCTGCGACATGATGGGAATCCCTGAAAGTGACGAAGAGATGATCTTCAACTGGACGAACACCATTCTTGGTGTTGGAGATCCGGAATACGTGGGAACCTTTGAGGACTTGGTGCGTGTTGGTGGAGAGATTTTCGCGTACGCCTTGGCGCTGGGTGAAGACCGACTGAAGAATCCACGCAACGACATCGCATCCATCATGATGAACGCCGAAGTGGATGGTCAGCGTTTGTCTGCTCAAGAGTTTGGTTCATTCTTCATCTTGTTGGTCGTGGCTGGCAACGAAACCACACGTACCGCTATTGCACATGGCATGCGTGAGTTAACACTGAATCGTGACCAACGCGATCTTTGGTTCAATGATTTTGAGACACACACGAAGACTGCTGTTGAGGAAATTGTTCGCTATGCGACACCAGTCATCCACTTCCGTCGCACAGCTACTGAAGACACAGAAATCAATGGTCAGAAGATCTCTGCCGGCGAAAAAGTTGTGATGTTCTATCAATCAGGAAATCGCGATGAGCGCATTTTTGAAAACCCATATGATTTCAACATTCGACGACCACTTGCACCTGCACAAGTGGGCTTCGGTGCAGGCGGACCACACTTCTGTTTGGGAGCAAACTTGGCGCGTCGCGAAATTGCCGTGATGTTTGATGAAATTCGTCGTCGAGTACCGACTTTGGAAATCACGTCTGAGCCCGATTATCTGCAGAGCTCATTTATTAACGGCATCAAGCGCATGCGCTGTGCGTGGTAATCCCTGACGCAGGAACGATTTCGACACATCGATAATTTCTTTGTGCAGTGGATGCCGTGTATTGAGTTTGAAAAACTTGTAACCACCGTCTTGAAAAGTTGAGACGATTTCCGTTGATGCGAGGTAGTTGAGAACAACCCTCACTTCACTACGGGAGCGTCCACACTCTCTCGCTATTGCTGTTGCCGTCTGAAAGTGTGGTTCTTCACAGAGCGCCCAGAGGACATTGGCTTCCACGCCTCGAATGATGTTTGAAAATGGATTGTCAAGATTGATTGGCATGTAGTTGATGTGTACGAGATTCGTGCACATAGTGACGGCAACGATTGCGATGGCGTCAGCATCTGCCATGACGGAATCCCGCCACTCCAGCGGAGAGACCCACTCAAAAATCTGTCGGTATCCCACCATGTTTGCGACGCATTACCGACTAGACGGCATGCCGTCTCTCCCGCATGCCGTCTCTCCCGTATTCCATCGCTGATCCGGCCGTCTGAACTGACGGAATGACGCACCGACGGTATGACGGCACCCGTAAGAGAAAATCGAAAGTGACGGCATGCCGCACCGACGGTATGCCGTCATGGGTGGCGGTATGACGGCATGACGCATTGCTTGTTTGCCGTGGCAAAAGTGACGGGAATGCGGCACCAAGATGAGAAGGTAATGCCCCGACCGATGGTGGAATACCGACACATCTCAACAACATGAAGCCGTCTGAGAATCCCTGGTGGAACACCAACACACCTCAACAAGATGAAGTCGCCTGCAGTTCCATCGCGGAATACCGACACACCTCAACAACATGAAGCCGTCTGAGAATCCCTGCTGGAATACCAACACACCTCAACAACATGAAGCCGCCTGCGGTTCCATGGCGAACAGGATCGACCGTGTTACTCGTCAAGCGACAAACAAATATCCGCAACCACTGCAGCATGATCGCTGGGCTGCACTCCCCCAATGGGGTCACAACCCGCAAGCCACATCCCGGTGGGATTTCCAATCGGTCGGGGCCGCGGCCACGACACAAACACATAATCAAGCCGTCGATTAGGCCACGCCGAATCTGCAATGTACGGATTATCGCGACGCCAAGTAAATCCTGAACCGTCTCCCGCAACCTCCCACATGTCGGTGAACACCAATCCATCAATTGCGGGTTCGCGCCGACCAGTCAACATTCGAATCTCATCAGAGTCAGGCACCGCATTGAAATCCCCCGCCATCAATACGGGCAATTCATTCTCAGGGTCAACACGTAACTGATCGACAATTCCACACAATGCTTCACATTGCGCTTGTCGTGTACCAGACGCATCAAAGCGATGATCCAAGTGAGTACACACCGTCCATACACGACCAAACGGCGAATCCAACTGCGCCACTACTGCACGTCGATAACTTGGCGCACCAGTGACATCGGGAAGACGATGAATCTCCCACGACACAACCGGCCATCGCGACAAAATTGCATTTCCAAGACTCACACCATCGTCGTACCAGGGACCTTCAGTTCGCACGACAAACATGTTCAACTCGTCGGCTAGCCACTGAGCCTGATCAAGTCCACCTTCTTGCGCCCACACCTCCTGCAAGAAGACCACATCTGCATCTTGTTCGCGTAACACCGACAAAATTGCATCCTGTCGCTCGCGCCATGGTCCAAACTGCCACCACAGGTTCCACGTCAATACTCGTGCCTCCGTGGTTCCAGCCATGTCTATTACGGTACCCCTAAAGACGACATGTATGTGAGTGTTTACTGAACAGCCAGGCTCGCCCTGAACTCTGCATCTGCAATAAGAGCCTTGATCTCTTCAGAGGGCTCACTCAACCGCTCCAAAGTAACTCCCTCAATTTTTCCAGTGAAGCGATAGATGTGCGGATAAAACCCCACAGCTGCACCAGAATCCAAACCAACATCAAACGTCTCACCACTAATGGAGAAAATCACGGGCACCGTCTGCTCAACGCGAACATAGCCAACCGCTTCCCCATCAATTGACAGCACCGCATCACCGCCGGCACCAAAACCGCCGTCATATGCAAAGTCCACCGACACCTCGTGGGCACCAGCAGTCAACTGCCGACGAGACCGCGCCACATAATGATCTTTTCCAAACCTGTTGTAGTGATACACGGGAAACCCTTCAGAGTCCACATACAAACTCCATCCCGCCATGTTGCCGCCCTGAGCAACAATGACTCCCTCGCAACCGGAAGAACCAACATCCACCACTGCCGTTACTCGAAACGAGCAGTTCTTCAAGTTCACGACCGAACGCTCTGGCATACGCCAGTGATCCGCGGTGTAGGTCATTCTTGTGACCTTGCCCAATGCCTCAGGCACGCCGATCTTCAATCCGAAACCTTGACCCGGCTCTTTTAATGGATACACGTTGTTTCTCCGAGCTTCACTGTCAAACAAGGCCTGCAATTCAGCCAACTTCTCAGGAAACTGCGCAGACAAGTCCACACCTTGCGAGAAATCGTCTGTGATGTTGTACAACTCCCACTTCTCGTGCTCATCATCGAATGGAACAGAATCAAAACGTTTCCACGGTAAACGCCCGTGAAAACACGAGGCGATCCATCCATCGTGATACAACGCACGATTACCAAACATCTCAAAGTATTGCGTCACACGTGCGGTTGGCGCGTCAGAATCATTCAACGCATACAACATCGACACACCATCGATATCCATCTGTTCAATGCCGTTCACAAACTGAGGCGCTTCAACCCCAGCCGCTTCCAACAACGTAGGGAAAATGTCAACAATGTGGTGAAACTGTGTTCGTAGCCCACCAGGAGAGGTAATTCGCGCAGGCCACTGCAGTGCCATCGCATTACGCGTACCACCAAAGTGTGAGGCCACCTGCTTCATCCATTGAAATGGCGAATCCAGAGCCCACGCCCACGCAAGGTTGTAGTGGTTCTCGCAACGAGCGGACCCGAAGTCCGCCATGTTTTCCAATAGCCACTCAGGGTCTTCAGGGAATCCGTTTTGAAAACTCGGAGCAGCCCACGCCCCATTCACAGTTCCTTCAGCGGACGCACCATTGTCTCCCGTGATGTAGATGAACAACGTGTTGTCGGTCTCCCCCATTTCATCTAACGCCGTCAACAACTTGCCGATTTGTTCATCGGTGTGCGCCATGAATCCGGCAAACACTTCCATCAACCGCGATGCCACTGGCTTGTACTTGTCGGGATATGACTCCCAACTCGGAACCGCATCTGGACGTGGCGTCAAGGTGGTGGTCGGTGGAATCACTCCCAATTCACGTTGACGCGCGAAGATTTGTTCGCGCAGCACATCCCAACCTTCATCAAACTGACCCTTAAATCGATCGATGTACTCAGGCCACACATGATGCGGACAATGCATTGCCCCAGTTGCGAAATAGGTAAAGAAAGGTCGCTTCGGATTTGTCGCTCGCTGCAACTTCATCCACGCAATTGCCTTCTCAGCGAGATCTTCACTCATGTGATAGTCGTCGCGACCTTCATACGGCATCACTGGAGTTGTCTGGTCGAACATCGGTGGCTCGTACTGCGATGCCTCCGCACTCAAGATTCCATAAAACCGCTCGAACCCCATGCCAGTTGGCCAATGATCAAACGGCCCCGTCAGCGTTTGTTCATGTGCGGGAGTTACATGCCACTTTCCAAATGCGCCAGTGGAGTATCCGCTCTGCTTCAAAATCTCCGCAACAGTTGCTGCTTCTTTTGGAATGATGCAGTCATATCCAGGAAAAGCGGACGCACCTTCTGGAATATTGCCCATGTGAACCGCGTGATGGTTTCGTCCCGTCAACATTGCTGCGCGAGTGGGCGAACACAACGCAGTGGTATGGAATTGATTGAACTTCAAACCATTCGCAGCAACACGATCTAACGCAGGTGTTGGCACAGGACCACCAAAAGTGCCGCATGTTCCAAACCCCACGTCATCGAGGAGAATCAACACAATGTTCGGTGCCGCATCGGACGGGAAGTTCGCGTCGAGCTCTGCTGGCTCTGAATCTCCAATCAGGCGGCCGAGATGTCCGGTAAACGGTTGAGACGGACGCGGCAACGAAGGCCCACTGGGTTTCGCCATGATCAGCCTGCAATTCCTTTGTTTTCCAGTGCTCGTCGGATGCGATCAACAGTCGCGACATCTCCCGACACCATCACCGCACCACTTACTACTTCCTCACTCCACGTGGTGCGGCCAGATAACAGACCAAACAACGTCGTGCGCGACATCTTCACCATGCTCTGTGCTCCCCATCCATTGGTGGGAACCGCAACGGCATTTCTCACATGCAGACCAGCCGTCTCGTCATCCACCACGAATGCAACATGATGATTAATTCCGGCAATGAGATCTGGGTTCACCAACACGCGCAACGTGTGAATCAAACTCGTAGCCGTTGCATCGCTCAGAAACTTTGGATTGAAGCTGTGCTGCATGAAACGATCCATCGGAAATGAACCATCCAAATGACGCGCACGAGTGATGGCCCAGTTACGAATATTCGCCGCCGGTGTTCGCTCCGCAATCACGCGCAAACAAGACGCCAACAATTGGCGATCCTCGGGCGTGGCATCGATAGAACGCGCCAACCATGTGGCCATCTCAGTAGCCCACCGCACATCATTGTGTGACAAAGCATCCGAGACCTGTGCGCGCACCACATCTCGACCACCAAAGCCAGCAATCAATTTTGCATGGCGTGATTCAGGCGTATCGGGGAACAGTTTTTCTTCGTTTCCATCAAACCAGCCCCGAAGCCCCATAAAGATTTGTCGCACATGATGTTCAGCAACGCCGTAACGCTCGCTGGTGAGATAGTCAACGTCATACAACTCTGGTAACCGTATGCGTGACGCCGCTTCATCTGCCGTCCATCCCTTGTTGATGCCACGCACAGTTTGGTCCCACAAGAACTGAATCGAGTCGCGATAGCGCGTCGACTTCTCGCGAATGTTCTCCTTGCCGACAAGTGCCGGTCCGTGAGTAGCAACCAAGTATTCAGGAGCCCATTTGATGATGTTGTCAATTCCAGGAATCAAAACACGCGGGTCGCGATACTCCTCACCTCGAATTGCAAACACGTTGAATAACAACGGCCACACCGAGTTGTGAACGCATGTGCCGATGGACGGGAAATAAAAGTTGATGGAGTCATCCGAGTCACTCGGTGAATGCTGGTACTGCACGGGAAGCCCCGCAATAGTGATGGAGCCGTTCTCCCCTAATGGCTCGGTCACGGGAACATATCCCGGCGTGAACGGGGCATGTGATGGATTGCGATAATAAAATCCAAGACCTACGTTTACTGTTGCATCGGGACCATCGGTGGGCATCACAATGGCGAACTGTTCAACCAATCCGCGTGAGTATGCAGGTGAAATTTCACCAACGGTTCGCGACTTATTGAACCCAATTTTTTCGTGACCAAAGATGGGCAATGGCGACACATGGTTGCCCTCTTCAAAGATTGCCTTTGTTCCCTCCACATAATGGAAGTGTGTGTAGATGACTGCGGCAATTGGCGCATCAGTGACCTTGCGCAAGTGCTGCAGTGCCTCGCGCATCTCTTCAATTGATTCACCGGTGTCCACTGCAATGATGCCCTCTGGCGCATCAATGAATGTCTGGTTAGACAATCCGTTGCCCACCAAACACCACACGCCGCCACGAACTTCATAGAAATCGCGGCGAATGACGTCGTTTTGTGCGAGATGCCCCGAGTGGACTCGTTGACCTCCAGGCGTTGTGACCACATTGATGTCAGTTAGATCAAAACTACGCGTCATCGCTTCCCCCATGAATCGTGATGTGCAACTGCACCCACGTGGCGAATCCTAAGCGAATACCCACAGAGGTACTTATTCCAAAAACGACAAAGGTCCGGAGTTCTCACCCCGGACCTTCATCAATTTCATAGAGCGA
>CAZCZM010000031.1:0-19317 GCA_964503445.1 uncultured Bifidobacterium sp. | reverse complement strand
AAACGACAAAGGTCCGGAGTTCTCACCCCGGACCTTCATCAATTTCATAGAGCGACCGAACGGCCGCACTCAATCAGCTACAGCCGCTGGTGCTACCGCATGATGGACATGCATGGCAGGAACCTGCACGCTGCATCTGCACACCGCACAACATGCACATTGGTGCATCGCTGTGTGCTGGACGCTTCATGCCCTCTGGCGCTGAGTGATCAGACACTGGCGCGGTGGGAGCAAGTCCCAATTCCAGCTGTGTCACAAACTCAGACACTGATGGCGCAGTCTTTGGATCAGTTGCCATCTCGCTGCCATTGGTGGTCTCGACGAAGGTTTCTTCAACACCAGGAAGTGTTGGCTGAATGCGCTCGTCGCGGCTGAAGATGCCAAGCTCTGCACGCTCTTCGTAGGTCATGTATTCCAATGCCAAGCGGCGGAACAAGTAATCCATGATGGACGATGCGATACGAATATCTGGATCGTCGGTCATACCTGCTGGCTCGAAGCGCATGTTGGTGAATGCCTCCACGAATGCTCGCAAGGGCACACCGTACTGAAGACCGTACGAAATGGACTTTGCGAATGCATCCATGATGCCCGACAACGTGGAACCCTGCTTTGACACAGTGAGGAACATTTCGCCGGGGCGACCATCTTCGTACTCACCGATGTTTGCAAAGCCCTTGCAGTCAGCAACACGGAACTCGAAGGTGCGTCCACGACGTGAACGTGGCAACTTCTGACGAACTGGCTGCGTGACGATCTTTTCAACAACGCGCTCAACAACTTGTGTTGCTGCATCGACACTGCTGGAAGAATCGCTGCTCTCGCCGTCCTTCTTGGCGGTGCTGAGTGGCTGGCCCACCTTGCAGTTGTCACGGTAGATGGCAACAGCCTTGATGCCAAGCTTCCATGACAGCATGTGCAACTCTTCGATGTCTTCGATGGTTGCTTCTTCTGGCATGTTGACGGTCTTAGAAATTGCACCCGACAAGAACGGCTGCACCGCACCCATCATGCGCACGTGACCTTCGTAGTGAATGGTGTTGTCACCCATGGAGCAGGCGAACACTGACACGTGGTTTGCCTCGAGGTGTGGTGCACCAATGATGGACTTGTTCTCGTCGATGTAGGCGACGATGTCATCCACCTGCTGGGTGTTGTAACCCAAGCGGCGAAGTGCACGAGGAATGGTCTGGTTGACGATGCTCATGGAGCCGCCACCCACCATCTTCTTGATCTTCACCAAGCCGAGGTCGGGCTCAACACCAGTGGTGTCACAGTCCATCATCAAACCAATGGTGCCGGTGGGAGCAAGCACGGTGGCCTGCGAGTTACGAACGCCGTACTCCTCGCCGTCGCGAACTGCTGCGTCCCATGACTCTTGACCAGCAACCAACAGATCACCTTGTACATCTGATGCGTTGGCGATTTGTGCGTGTGCGTCACGGTGCATGCGCAACACGTTCAGCATGTACTTCTCGTTTTCTGCGAATCCGGCGAATGGCCCCATGCGGCTTGCAGTGCGAGCACTTGTTGCGTATGCATGACCTGTCATCAGCGATGTGAGAGCTGCTGCCCATGCACGACCACCTTCGGAGTCATATGCATAGCCAAGCGCCATCAACAACGCACCGAGGTTCGCATAACCAAGGCCAAGCTGACGGAACTTACGGCTGTTCTCACCGATTGGCTCTGTTGGGTAGTCAGCGCGACCCACCAAGATTTCCTGGGCGGTGAACATGACTTCGATGGCGTGGCGGTATGCCTCAACATCGAAACGGTCGTTGTCGTCGAGGAACTTCAACAAGTTCAGCGATGACAAGTTGCATGCCGAGTTGTCGATGTGCATGTATTCAGAACATGGGTTAGAACCATTGATGCGGCCCGTTGCATGTGCGGTGTGCCACTTGTTGATGGTGGTGTCGAACTGCAGGCCTGGGTCTGCACACTCCCATGCAGCTTCGGCAATTTGACGCCACAAATCGCGCGCACGAATGGTGCGTACGGTGGAGCCGTCGACAACTGCCTTCAAGTTCCAATCGCGGTCTTCTTCGACAGCCTTCATGAACTCATCGGTGACACGCACTGAGTTGTTGGCGTTTTGGTACTGCACGCTGAATGAGTCAGCACCGTCGAGGTCCATGTCGAAACCTGCGTCACGAAGCACGCGAGCCTTGCGCTCTTCCTTCACCTTGCACCAGATGAACTCTTCAACGTCTGGGTGATCGGCATTGAGGATGACCATCTTTGCGGCACGACGGGTCTTTCCACCTGACTTGATGGTTCCGGCTGATGCGTCTGCACCGCGCATGAATGACACGGGACCAGATGCGGTTCCGCCACCTTCCAAGTTTTCATAGCTGGAGCGAATCTTTGACAAGTTGATGCCTGATCCTGAACCACCTTTGAAGATCACGCCTTCTTCGCGGTACCAGTTGAGGATGGCATTCATCTTGTCTTCCACCGACAGAATGAAACATGCGCTTGCCTGCTGTGGAACACCCTTCACGCCAATGTTGAACCACACTGGGCTGTTGAATGCCGCGCGCTGTGTGACAAGGATGTATTTCAGTTCTGCGCGGAATGCTTCGGCTTCTTCGCTGTCTACGAAGTAACCACCCTCGATGCCCCACGTGGTGATGGTGTCGGCCACGCGGTCGATGACCTGACGCATGCTGCTCTCGCGCTCTGGTGTTCCGGGGGTTCCACGGAAGTACTTCTGCGCCACGATGTTGGTGGAGTTCAGCGACCATGACACGGGGAACTCGACATCGAGCTGCTCGAAGGCCACGGAACCATCACGCCAGTTGGTGATGCGCGAGTCGCGCTTTTCCCATGCCACTTCGTCGTATGGGTGAACACCTGGCGTGGTGAAGAATCGGCCGATGCCGATGGACAAGCGATCTGGTGCGAGTGACATGATTTCTCCTAATTGGCGCGAATTTTGGTGGTCGAAAGACCGATATGTGTTGAGAGGGACACCCCACCACAAGATGTAGTGGGTAACCCTCCCCCTTTTGCGAGTAACCCACAAGAGGTTGTGAGATTACAGCACTGTAGTTACACCTTTGTCAACGACCCTCGCAAAATTCTTTTCCGTAGCGCGACGGCGGCGCTCACCATCAGGTCACGGGACCGCCCGGCCCCCAGTTCAAACCTGTGTTTTCCCCTCCATCCGATGGTGTGCTGCCGCTGTCGACTACGCCACTGAACCTACGGCCAACCCCCTGTGGATTGGAAGTGGACATCCATGTGAATTGACGTTTTTTTCTGGGGAAACCCAATGATTTTCAGTGGATTGTCCTGTGGGGACAGTGTGGAGAACCCCATCCCCACTGGGGAAAACCTTTCCCTCTAGACCGCCTGGAGAGTCACGGGGATGGCATTCAAGACGGCATTACCCGACAAGGGGTCGATCTCTTTGTCATCGGTGAGGACATTTGAGTTCACCCCTGCCTTCTCCGCGGCCACCGCCATCTGGGTACCTGGGACTGCGTGACCCCACCCGTGAGGAACACTGACCACCCCGGGTCGGACAGCATCGGTGACCTCAACGGGCACCTCAATGGCCCCCACGCGACTCGTGATGCGCACTGATGCACCATTCGACAATCCAAACCTCTTCGCATCATCGGGATGAACGTGCGCGGTGCACGATAACGATCCCTTCGTGAGCACCTTGATGTTGTGCATCCATGAGTTGTTTGATTTCAACTCACGTCGACCCACAAGAACCATGTCGTGCTGTTGCACTTTTTCAATGGATGCAAACAATCGATCCATATCTGCAATCAATGGTTCGGGGGCAAGTTCAATGCGTCCTGTTGGAGTGCGCAGCCCTTCAGGAATTCGCGGCTCAAGTGGCCCCATGTCGACACCGTGTGGATTGGCAAGAAGTACATCAAGCGACACACCATTCGGATTGACACCAAACGCTGCACCATACGGACCAGTTTGCAAAATGAAATCGAGAGTTCGCGCGGTTCCACGTCGGTGGTTCTTTGACAACAACTGAAGTATTTCATCGGCATCGCGACCGTAAATGTTTGATGACGAATTTGAAACAGCACCCATCACCATTGATCGAATCACCGAATCATCAATTGCATCAACATCACACTGAGCGCCCAATCCCTGAAGGATTCCACCAAGCTTGACCAGAATTTCCCATTCGTCTGGTTGCGACGAATTCTTTTGCAGAACTGGTTCGCTGTAGTTGCCAACGTTACGAACAGCAAATGCATACAAGCTGAGGTCGTAATGATCTTTCTCTAATGCCGACGGCGGAGGAAGAATTACGTCTGCATGACGAGTTGTTTCGTTCAGATAAATGTCGATTGACACCATGAAGTCAAGTTGAGAAAACGCATCGTCTAATTGAGCAGAGTGCGGTGTGGACAACACTGGATTTCCACCCACAGTGATGAGAGCGCGAATTTGATTTTCTCCGGGCGTCAATATTTCTTCGCCCAAGACCGCAACGGGATATTCACCCATAACTTCTGGCTTCTTGCTCACGCGACTGTGACCACGACCAGTGCTGAATCCCTTGCCTTTTCCTGCTGTTCCGCGCGTAGTGGCACTGCCTGCCACGGGAGTCGTCAACATTGCACCGCCACGCTTGTCAAAGTTGCCCGTCACAATGTTGATGACATTCACCAACCACGCATTCACTGACCCGAATGACACAGTGTTCACACCAATTCGTCCGTACACCGCAGCAGTGGGTGCTGCACACAATTCGCGCGCCAGACGCGTGATTGTTTCTACAGATACTCCAGTCGCAACAGACACCACATCAGGTGTGAATGGCTTGACCGCATTTTGCAATTCCTGAAGCCCATTGAGGTGAGCTGCAATTCGCGGCTCAACCTTTGCGATGTTCTCTGCAAACATCACGTTCAACAATGCCGACATGAACAGTCCATCTGTGCCAGGGCGAATGGATACCCATTCATCTGATTCTTCCGCGGTCTTTGTGCGGCGTGGATCGACAACAACCACCTTGCCACCACGCGCACGAATGGCTTGGAGACGGCCGGGATAATTCGGCGCAGTACACAAACTTCCATTCGATGCATACGGATTCGCACCCAGCATCAACAAATAGTCCGTGTGATCAAGATCAGGTACCGGGATGCTTTGTGCTGTACCGAACATGTAGCCACCAGCAACGTGCATGGGCATTTGGTCAACAGATGACGCAGAGAAAATGTTGCGTGACCCAAGCGACTTCAACATCACGCTCGAATACAACATTGGTCCCAAGTTGTGTGCGTTCGGATTACCCAAATACGCAGACAGCGAGCCACGACCATGTCGCTCAATCACACCCATTAATCCGCGTTCCACTTCTTGCCATGCCTCTTCCCATGTGACGGCAACGTGAACGCCATTTCGTTTCACCATCGGTGAGCGCAACCGATCTGGGTCTTCGTACAACTGCTTCAACGTGCTGCCCTTGGGGCAAATGAAACCTTTGCTGAACACGTCGTTCTGGTCTCCACGGATGCGCACAATCTGCTCTTGTGGATTCACCGTGATTTCGAGACCGCATGTGGCCTCACATAACGGGCAGGTTCGAAATACGGTGCGATTCGCTGTATCAGACATGGTCACACTCTGCCACGCCTGTACCGCTTCGTCATTAGCGTTCGTACACTTTTCTCATGAGCCACAGCGTGGAGATATGCATGATCACCGCGCCGGACGGCACTATCGATGTAGATGGTCGCTCCCGCCCTCTTGGCGGCCCCGCAGACCAACAACATGTGTTGTCGCTACGCCAGAAGGCCGCAGTGGTGATGGTGGGCGCTGGCACCGCTACAGCAGAAAACTACGGCCCACCCTCTCGCACAGATTTGCGCATCGGGGTGGTCACCTTGTCGTGCAATCTCGACTTCTCCACGCCACTGTTCACATCTGGCGCGGGGTTCGTTATCACCACACACAACGCTCCACCCGTTCCCGTTGACAGCATTCGTGCGGGAACAACACACATTGATTTTGCCGACATCATCCAACAACTTCCCCACGGAATCATTCACGTTGAAGGTGGGCCACAGTTGAACGCTGCACTTCTTGACGCCGATGTGGTCGACGCACTGAACATCACGTTTTCGCCATCGCTCGGTGGAACCCAGGGACCATCACTGTCTCGAGCACCTCATGTAGAGCGAACATTTTCACTGACCCAAATGCACTCGCGCGATGGTTGTGTGTTCGCGCGTTACGAACGCGCGCGCAATAAGAATTAAGACTGCTTCAATAGCGCTAGTTCGCGACTGAAGTCAGAGGTGTCGTCAAAGTTTTTGTACACGCTTGCGAACCGCACGTAGGCAACCTTGTCCAACTCTTTCAGGCGTTCCAACACCGCATGACCCACGGTGGATGATGTGATTTCAGTTCCTGCAACCTGCGCCAGACGCATGTCGTCTTCCACCATTTCGGCCAACGCATCAATCTGCTCTGGCTCAACAGGGCGCCCCTTACAGGCAGACCTCACACCGTGCACCACTTTTGCCCGATCGAATGGCTGACGTCCCCCAGAACGCTTTGCCACCATCAATGGCGCACTCTCTAACCGCTCGTATGTGGTGAAGCGATACGCACATTCCGGACACGAACGCCGACGACGAATCGCTGAACCGTCCTCAGCAGAACGGGAGTCGATCACTTTCGTATCGTCATGTCGGCAAACGGGGCAATGCACGAACTGTGACTATAAATGACTCGCGCTTAACTTTCTGTCAGTTTCTGCACGAATCGCCACATTTCGCGGCGCACCCGTTCCCTATGGAATGCGGATGACTTGGCCCGCTTCAATGCGTGCACCATTGAGGCGCACCATTTCACTGACCAAATCGGCCACACTGCCAGCTGGGACGAGCGTGCGAGCAATGTCCCACAAGGTGTCACCGTGCTTGGCCACCACCGTACGAGGAATGGCTTGCTCGGCTGGCTGCGGGTTCGATGCGAATGCACCGGAGGTGACAACAAACGAGGCCACAGCAAAAATCATGGTGGCACCAACCACCCGACGACGGCGGCGGAAGGTGGCGTCGCTGGGCCGGTGGGCCGAGCGAGCTGCTGGACGAACCGTGCTTCGACCAGCAATTGAAGCGGGGCGGGCTGCTGAATAAAGAAGTGGATCGATGGTGGTTGCCATGGCGATTGTCCTTTCCGTACTGGGGTTGTGGGGACCGGGCGGTCTATGTGAGTGTCACCGTAGCGAACGGGTGTTCGTTAGTTTGCCCGAACAAGTGTTCGGTGTCAACCCCCGACCGAACATTTGTTTCACGAACAGGTGTTTGACCTGAGCCCCGAACACCTGTACGCTCCCCACCATGTCTGAAACCCTCACCGAGCGCCAGCGCCAAATTCTCCACGTCATTGAAAACAGCATGCAAGAGCGTGGATACCCACCCAGCGTGCGCGAAATTGGCGAAGCTGTCGGGCTCAACTCCCCCTCCACAGTGCACAACCATTTGGCCACCCTGCAGAAAATGGGCTTTCTGCGCCGTGACCCCACCAAGCCCCGCGCCATAGAAGTGCGCTTCGACACAAACTCAGAAGTTGCCATGGAGCGTCGTCCGTCCCGCCACGTGCCACTCATCGGCGATGTCGCGGCAGGAACCAACGTTCTGGCTCAGCAGAACGTGGAAGATCTCATCCCTCTCCCCACCGATTTCACTGGCGAAGGCGACTTGTTCATGTTGCGTGTCCGTGGTGATTCCATGATCGATGCCGGAATTTTGGATGGCGACTTTGTCGTCGCACGTCAACAGAACGTGGCCGATACTGGCGACATTGTTGTTGCCGGAATTCCTGGCGAAGAAGCAACCGTCAAGACATTCAAGAAGTCAGGAAACAAAGTCACTCTTGTTCCTGCCAATGCGTCAATGGAGCCCATGGTGTTCACCAGCGACGACGTCACCATTTTTGGCAAGGTCGTCACAGTGATGCGTTCACTGAAATAGCGAACCTTCACACAACAGGTAAACCCGCTTTCTTCCATTCCAACATTCCACCAGTCATGTTGATGGCTCGGAATCCGTTGTTTATAAGCCATGCTGCAACTTTTCCTGAACGGTTACCGCTACGGCACACACAGATGATGTCGCGCGAGGCATCTAATTCATTTAGTCGTTCTGGTAACTGAATCATTGGGATGTGAAGCGCACCCGCGATATGTGATTCATCCCATTCATCTTGCTCACGACAATCCAACAACAACGCGTCTTTACGATCTGCCACCTCACGAACGTCGAGACGTGGCAAGTAGGTGGGAATGTTGCTGGCAGCCCACGCGTTGTATCCGCCAATGAGGTCTGACACATCGGTAAATCCGTGTGACTTCAACAAGCTGGAAGCGATGGCCGAGCGGTATCCGCCAGCACAGTTCACAACAACTGGAACGCTCGGGTCTAGCTCTGGAATGGAATTCAAGAGCGATGGCAACGGAATGTTGCGAGCACCGGGCAGCATTCCCAGCGCGGTTTCGCCACCATTGCGCACGTCAATCACCGTGAGCTCTTTGACTGATGCCATTCGCTCTGCAAGCGCATCCACAGACAAGCGAGACAACTTGTCAACATGTTCAGGGTTCTGCAACATTGCTTCCATTGGGTTGCGAAGAACTCCCAACACATTGTCGAAACCAATGCGAGCAAGTCGCACACGCGATTCTTGCTCCTTGCCGTCTTCGGTCACCAACACAATGGACGTACCAGGTGTCATCACTTCGCCCACGTACTCGGCGAAACGACCACCAAGGCCCACATTGACTGAACCACGAACGTGTCCAGCCGCAAACGCCAAGTCATCACGAGAGTCGATAATGACAGCCCCATTGCGACGTGCTTCAAGTACCTCGTCCAACGACAACTCCTTCACAGGTGCATCGTCATCGAGCAGTGGTCGTACTTGACGATTGCGATTTGCAGCGAAGGGGAAATATAACGGTGCGGCGTTTTGACCCTCTGTCACGATTTCAACGAAGTCGTCCACCACCATGGGTGCAAGTGCGTAGTTAGTGCGCCGTTGTTCACCGATTGTGGACACAGTCTCTGATGACAACTGTTTGCCGCATGATGACCCAGCGCCGTGAGCGGGATACACCAGCGTGGAATCGGGAAGCGTCAACAGTTTTGTGTGGAGCGAGGTGTACAGGTCATGAGCTAGGTCATCGGCAGTGACACCAACCGACACCAAGAGGTCGGGACGACCCACATCGCCGATAAACAACGTGTCACCTGTAAGAACTGCATGGGGCTGATCGGTGGGGCCGTTCTCGCGCACCACAACGCTGATGCTCTCAGGTGTGTGGCCAGGAGTCTCCAAAATTTCCAGATCGACTGTGCCGAGCGAGATGTGGCTGCCGTGGTCGAAGTACACAGCATCGAACTCAACACGACCCTCTGCTTTGCGTCCGTAGACAATTGCAGCACCCGTGGCACGCGCAAGCTCTAGGTGCCCAGACAAGAAATCGGCATGGAAATGGGTCTCAATCACATGGGTGATGGTGAGGTTGTTGGCTGTGGCATCATCGAGATATTGCTGAATATCGCGCTGTGGATCCACCACAACCGCATGGCCTGTTGTGGCGTCGCCCACCATGTAGCTGGCGTGTGAGAGGCATTCGAGGTAGTACTGCTGAAAGAACATTTCAACTCCTTTGACGATTCTCATGATACCCTATGGGGTATGTGTAGACAAGTGACATGCAAGAAGTGCGGACGCCCATCATGGGCCGGATGCGGAGCCCACGTGGAACAGGTCCTCGGACATGTCGCCAAGGCCGATCGTTGCAACTGCCGCGAAATGGCATCATCATCTAAGACAGCAACGAAGCGCCGCTTCTTCGGCCTGCGAAAGGGATAACCCATGAAAATTGACGACACAGTCCTCGCCGATCTACAAAAGCGTCTTCGTCGCATCGAAGGCCAGGTCCGCGGAATTCAGAACATGCTGGACGAAGAACGCGAATGTCGCGACATCGTCACACAAATTGCCGCCGTCACCAAGGCGATGGAGCAAGTGGGTTTTCGCATGTTGGCATCTGGGCTCACACACTGCTTACAGAACCCAGACGAAACAGCAGCAACTGGTTACTCAGTAGAGGAAGTCGAAAAGATGTTCCTCAAACTTTCCTAACTGCTGACATATTTCGCCAGCCAATTACACCTGTAGACGCTGTGCTACCAGCGACAACCTCGAATCTGATTGAACAACTGCCACACGAATGAATTGTGACGCGGCAGGTCCATAAAAATCACCTGGGCTCACCAATGCCCCACCATCGCGTGCAAGTTTTTCGGTGAAGCCCCACGCATCATCCACGGGGAACCACAGATAGAAACCACCATCAGGAAGTGGAATGTCGATTCCTGACCACCGCGACAATGTGCGCGCCATGAACTCGAGACGTGTTTTGTATCGATCACGCTGTACGGCAACGTGCGAGTCGTCATCTAAAGCCGCAACGCCTGCTGCTTGGGCTGGGCCAGGCACCATGAAGCCAGCGTGTTTCCTCACTTCTTTCAGATATTCAACAATTTCAGCGTCACCTGCATAGAAACCAACACGAACTCCTGCAAGGTTTGACCGCTTTGACAACGAATGCACGGCAACAACGCCGTCAAGCCCGCTTTGCAGAATTGACTGAGGTGACGTGGCCCATGTGAATTCGGTGTAGCACTCGTCGCTGAAGATAGGAATGTTGTGCTTACGTCCCCAGTTCGCCGCATACGCGAGATCATCAAGTCCGCCGGTTGGGTTGCTGGGGCTGTTCACCCACACCATCAATGCTCGATCAATGTCGTCTTGCGACAACGATGCGAAGTCCATGTGACCTTCTGCGTTCATGGGAACAGCCAATGGGCGCAGTCCTGCAAGTGTTGCACCCATTTCATACGTGGGATACGCAATGGCGGGATAGATGACAGTGTCGCGATTGGGGCGACGCAACTTCATGTAGTGAGGAGTTGTTGCAACAAATTCTTTGGTGCCAATACAAGCAGCAATTCGTGAGATGGGTACATCAATGGAAAACACACGACCCATCCATCGCGCGATAGAGCGGCGCAGTGCTTCGGTACCGATAGATGCTGGATAGCCGCGCTCTGAACCTGACTGACTAAGCGCAGCGACCACAGAATCGATCGGCGGATCGCATGGTGTCCCAATGGACAAATCCACAATTCCACCATCGTGTGATGCGGCAATTTTTTGGAACGCATCGAGTCGGTCAAATGGGTACGGTGGCGGAACAAACCCCACCTGGTCGCGATTGATGTCAGCCATGATGGTTCAAGTTTCCACCATGAGTGGCCGATACAACGAACTCACGCAGACGACCCGCCGATGCTTGCGATAGACGAGCACGAATTCGTAGTCCACCCTCGCCTTCTTCCAACGAGACCACTTCACCTTCGCGGTGCACAGCAGCCACAATGTCGCCGCGTTCATACGGAATCAACAACTCGGTGACTTGACTAATGGCACGCATGCGATCGGCTAATCGACGCAAAAAGTTTGTGAGCCCTTCACCCGACACCGCAGACACAGCGACTGCCCCTTGATAGTCCTCTACCAATGACGCGCCGTGGTCGTCCACAAGATCGACCTTATTGAACACAATGAACTCTGGAACAGAATCGGCGCCAATCTCTGCCAACACTTCACGCACAGCAGAGATCTGATGTTCGGGATGTGCTGCACTGGCGTCCACCACATGCACCAACATGTCTGCTTCCGACGCAACTTCAAGGGTGCTCTTGAATGATTCAATCAGTCCGTGAGGAAGCTGGCGAATGAACCCCACCGTGTCGGTCATGAGAACTGGTTCACCACCAGGCAACGACAGACGACGCGTTGTGGGGTCGAGCGTGGCAAACAGGCGATCTTCTGCCAACACACCCGCGCGTGTGAGCGCATTAAGAAGAGTTGACTTACCCGCGTTGGTGTACCCAACAATGACCACTGAGGCGAGGCCGCTTCGGCTGCGACCTTTACGTTGCGTGTGACGCGTGCGTTGCAAATCTTTCAAGTCGCGTTCAAGCTTTTCGATGCGGCGCATGATTCGCCGGCGATCAACTTCCAGTCGTGTTTCACCTGGACCACGAGTACCAATACCGCCACCCTGCTGTGACAAGCCCGCCTTTGCACCACGACGAAGACGAGGCAACCTGTATCTCAACATGGCAAGTTCAACTTGCGCTTTACCTTCTTGCGTGTGCGCGTTCTGCGCAAAGATGTCCAAAATGACGGCGGTGCGATCTAACGCAGTACGACCGAGTGCTTTTTCAAGGTTGTACTGCTGTGCTGGAGTGAGCTCGTTATCAAACACCACCGTGTCTGCATCAATCGCCAAGCACACTTCGCGTAGTTCTTCAACCTTTCCTTTGCCGATGTAGTAGGCGGAATCGGGGACGTCGCGACGTTGCGTTAATCGGGCTGCTTCGTCTGCACCAGCAGTGTCGATAAGAAGCGAGAGTTCATCGAGACCGTCTTCAGTTTCCTCGTCGGTATGCCCAGCCAGCGTGACGCCTACCAACACAATTCGCTCTCGAAATGTTCTCTCGATCAGTGTCTGACCGAGGGCCTCCTGATACGGATTACTCACACGTCCACCGTGACAGTGCCGATGAATGCTGCAGGGCCTGTCAGTGTTGCAATGCGATCAGCAGAGATATGCACGCGCGCTATACCGCCATCCATATGCACCACTACTTCTTGCACCGATGCAGGAACAAGACCCCATCGCAATGCGGCATCGGCAGCAGCACAGGCGCCAGTGCCACATGCACGCGTGATGCCGGCACCGCGCTCGTGGACGCGCATAGTGATTGCGTTGGTACCTGGACCAGGTTCCACAATTTCCAAGTTGACCTGCGGAACAAGTTCACCCAGTCTTTTCAAATCGACAAGCGAAACATCTTCAACACCTACCACCGAATGTGGGTTACCCAACGACACATGACTCACCGGACGCATCGGATCACATTCCAATTTGGCCCAACCATCGGGCTCGTTGAGTGCCGTCACTGGCCCCATATCGACCTTGATGTGGATGGCGTGGTCAACTTCTTCATCAACAACTGTTGCGAAGCGCATACCTGCATCTGTACGCACCTGGTATGTGGTGTTCATGGTGCCGTGCAACTCCCGGTGAGCTGCATGTACGAGACAGCGAATACCGTTGCCGCTCATCTCTGCAACGCTTCCGTCGGCGTTGTACAAACGCATGGTCAGCGTGGTGCCATCAACAACACTCATCAACAACAATCCATCTGCACCAATTCCTGTGCTGCGATGACACACAGCGCGTGCCACGTCTGGCCACGGAGTGGTGGGTTCGCCTTGGGCGAGGTTGTACACCAAGAAATCGTTCTCTAATCCATGATGCTTGGCCAAGGTGATCTGCATTAGGTCACAGACTATGCCAGCACAGCCTCAACATGAGGGGTGACTTCTGAGATTGGGTCATTGAGTACTTGAATCCAACGAATACGAGGATCACGTCGATACCAACGCTCCTGCCGCACAGCAAACTGCTGTGTGCGTAGGGTGATGGTATGAATCATGTCTTCCTCCGATGCGCCGCTAGAGAGGCCATCAATGACTTCTTTGTACCCCAACGCTTGGTATGCGGTTCGCGATAACGGACGGGTGGCGCTCAAAAGCGACTTCACTTCATCAATCAGTCCCGCCGCCATCATGCGCCGCACGCGCACCTCAATTCGTTCGCGCAACTGTGCACGGTCCCACTGAATTCCGATCATCACGGTGTCTGTGGCAGGAAACTCGGTGATTCCTGGTCCGAACGAACTGAATGGCTGACCACTCCCCCGACAGACTTCAAGGGCTCGAACAATTCGTCGACGATTATTGGGATCCATTCGCGATGCGGCGAGAGGGTCACGCGATTGCAATTCTGCGAATAACTCTTCAGTGTTGGCATTTGCCTCAAGTTCTTCGCGAATGTCGGGCCATTGGCCTGGCATGGTTAATCCATCGACTAACGCGGTGACATACAGACCAGTGCCACCCACAATGAGTTCAACGGCGTTACGGCCAGCCATTTCTTCGCGCGCTGCTGAGATGTTATGAAGGAATTGCGCCACATTGAATTCATCAGACGGATCTGCAATGTCGATGCCGTGATGTGCCACTGCTTTCTGATCGGCAGCAGATGGTTTAGCTGTACCAATGTCCATTCCTCGATACACCTGCATGGAATCAGCCGCCACTATTTCGATGTTCGAGCGCGATGCTGCCACCGCCATGGCTACATCACTTTTTCCACTAGCCGTGGGGCCTAGTACCACCACTGAACGCGGTGATGTCACACGTTCACCGTTGCGACAGGAATGCGAATCTTGTGAGTTGGCTCGGAGAGCACTTCCACAAACTTGCCTTCCAAGAAGTGTGGAGCGCCACGCGTAATTTCTGCGGTGGCATACGTTCCCGGACGAAGTGGATGGGGTGCTGTGAAGTGCACCAACTTGTTCTGACGTGTGCGTCCGGTGGTGACGCCTGGATTACGTCGACTAGGACCTTCCACAATGATCTCTTCAATGCGGCCTTCGCGCGCTTGATGCTTCAGCCATGCGGAACGCTCTACTACTGCGCGAAGTCGTTCGAAACGCTCGGCGACAACCGCTGGATCAACAAAGTGATCATGCATTGTGGCTGCTTCGGTTCCTTCGCGTGGAGAGAAGATAAACGTGAAGGTGGAGTCAAAATCTGCTTCTGCCGCAACTTCAAGTGTGCACACAAAGTCGTCTTCGGTCTCACCGGGGAAACCCACAATGATGTCGGTGGTGACAGCCAAGTCAGGCATCAGACGGCGTGCTTCAGCGAGCCTCTCTAAGTAACGCTCGCCGGTGTAGCCACGATGCATGAGTGACAACACACGGTTGGAACCAGACTGCAACGGATAGTGCAGGTGTTCACACACTGATGGTGTTTCAGCCATGGCCTGCAACACATCCATGCGCATGTCTTTGGGATGCGGACTGGTGTAGCGAACGCGACGAATTCCCTCGACTGATCCCACGTCACGGAGAAGTTGCGCAAACTGTGGGCTGGCCGACACATCGGCGCCATCACGGCGCGCAGCTAAGGACAAGTCGCGACCGTAACTGTTCACATTCTGACCAAGCAGTGTCACTTCAGTGACGCCTTGCGACGCCAAATGACGTACCTCATTCACAATGTCGGCAAACGGGCGACTGATCTCTTTTCCGCGAACTGCAGGAACAATGCAGTAGGCGCATGTGTTGTCACATCCAATTTGAATGGTGACCCATGCGTTGTACGACGTTTCCCGACGCGCAGGCAACGCACTCGGGAACAGTGCGTGGTCGTCAATCACTGCTTCTTCCAGAATCTCCGTGATGGGTCCGTGCTCAATGGCCTGATGAAGCAATTCTGTGGTGCGGTGCACATTGTGGGTGCCCATCACCACGTCCACCCACGGTGCACGCGATTGCACCACGTCTTTATCTTTTTGCGACAAGCATCCACCCACCACAATGCGGCGGCCTTCCTTGGCGTCTTTCCATGTCTTTAAGTGACCGAGAGTTCCATACAACTTGTTGTCGGCGTTCTCTCGGATACAGCAGGTGTTCAACACCACGACGTCGGCGTCGTCATCAGTTTCTGCACGTCGTAAACCGTCGGTTTCTAAAAGACCTGAAATACGTTCAGAGTCGTGTTCGTTCATCTGGCACCCAAAGGTGCGCACGATGTATGACTCTGGGCCTTTCGCATTCACGAGTCTCAGGCTACCGAGGCAAAGGAAGCCGAATGAGACGCGGCCCCTAGAGATGCCAAAAGGCCAGTTCCCTGGGAGTGGAACTGGCCTTCAGACGAGTGGCAACTCGGATATGTGCCCGCTAGTGCGGGAGCGAGTTAATCGAGCTCGATGGGCTCTTCATCTTTTTCGGAGAACTCTGCATCGCCTTCACCATTGAGACCTGCAGCGGCACGGATCTTCTGTTCCATGTCGACCATCAGTTCGGGATGCTCACGCAAGAAGTTCTTGGCATTCTCACGACCCTGGCCCAACTGTTCACCTTCATAGGTAAACCATGCGCCGGACTTCTTCGCGATGGCCATTTCAACAGCAAGATCAAGGAGCGCGCCTTCACGACTGATGCCCTGTCCATACATGATGTCGAATTCTGCTTGGCGGAATGGCGGTGCCACTTTGTTCTTCACCACTTTGACGCGGGTGCGTGAGCCAGTGACTTCGGCACCATCTTTGATGGCTTCAATACGACGGATGTCGAGACGTACCGATGAATAGAACTTCAACGCACGACCACCTGGTGTTGTTTCAGGCGAACCAAACATGACGCCAATTTTTTCGCGCAGCTGGTTGATGAAAATACAAATGGTGTTGGACTTGTTGAGGTTTGCTGTGAGTTTGCGCAATGCCTGGCTCATCAGACGTGCCTGCAAGCCCACATGGCTGTCACCCATGTCGCCTTCGATTTCAGCGCGTGGAGTTAACGCGGCAACCGAGTCGATAACAACAACGTCGAGCGCGCCTGAGCGAATGAGCATGTCGGCAATTTCCAACGCTTGTTCACCAGTGTCTGGCTGAGAGATGAGAAGTTGATCGATGTCGACTCCGATGGCCTTGGCATACACAGGGTCCATGGCGTGTTCGGCGTCGACATAGGCACAGATACCACCGTTGCGCTGAGCTTCAGCGACAACGTGCATGGCCAATGTGGACTTACCCGATGACTCAGGTCCGTAGATTTCAACGACACGGCCGCGCGGCAAACCGCCTACTCCGAGCGCAAGGTCGAGAGGAAGAGCGCCAGTAGGGATGGCTTCAATTGCCATGGAGCCCTTTTCGCCCATGCGCATGATGGAGCCTTTTCCATACTGCTTGTCAATCTGGGCGAGAGCGGCGTCGAGGGCCTTGTCGCGTTCGGGGCTTGGTGTGGTCATGTTGGGTGCCTTTCGGTGTTACCGCTGCCCTAGGGACTTCCTAGGAACTGCGGACTGTACGCAATGGGTGTGTTCGAACAACAACACTGTAACTACGAACACCTGTTCGGTCAAGCATTGTTGCCCCCCGATGTGCACCCCAGGGCTCAGGTGGCGGAAAGACCCAACTTATTTGCCGTTGGCAGCCATCCATGCCTCGGCAGTGGCGATGTCTTCCTCCGATGGAGCCCGGATAAAGAGGTCGACCCCCTGCCAGACGGTATAGGTCAGGGGGTACGTAATCACTGGGATGGCCACGGCCATGACTCCGGCTACCACGAGTAACGGCACCAACGCCACGCCAAGAATGACGGACAGAATGAGCCAAAAAATGATGGATCCAAAGGTGATGAAGACACCCATGGTGGCGGCGCCAAGTTCATATCCTTCGTAGCCGCGTTCCCAGTTAATGCCACATGTTTGGCACTGGTCAGTTTTTTTGTACCACGATGTAAAAAACGATCCTTTTCCTCCGCACCATGCACACCGACGGAACAATCCACGAAGGATCATTTTGGGTAATGCAGGACGGGGGTGGTCATGCAATGAGTTCGTCAACGAATTCTCCAAACACTGATGCGTATCGGAGTGCCTCTTCCTCCGAATGCATCACCGAGATTAGCCACTGCTCATCAAGCCCTGGTGGAAGCAAGATTCCGCGATTCACGCCGTGAATCCATTGCGCATACGCAATGTCGAAGTCTGTTGCTTTGTAATCGCGGTAATTGCGAATGGGTTCAGAAGCCCACGTGATGCAGCCTTTTGCACCGAATTGAACGGTGTGTGCGGGAATTCCTGCTTGAGCAATGATGTCATTACATGCTGCGGTGAGCGTGGCGTTGCGAGCGATGGTGGCGGCGGTGACCTCTGGCGTGCAGACCTCTTCAAGCACTGCAACAGCCGAAGCCATGACCAACGGATTTCCGTTGTACGTGCCCATGTGCACAACACGACCATTACTGATGTGTTCCATGCACTCGCGTGTTCCACCGAATGCACCAAGCGGTAACCCGCCACCAATACTTTTCGCTAAACATACGAGATCGGGGACCACGTTCAGTGCACCAGTTGCTCCACCCCACCCTGCTGTGATGCCAGTTTTCACTTCATCGAAAATGAGCATGGTTCCGTGTTCACGTGTGATGCGTCGCACGTCTTCCAAGTATCCGGCCTGTGGCATGCAGATACCGATGTTCTCCATGACTGGTTCAACAATGAACGCAGCCACGTCGTTTCCGGCCAACGCTTCTTCTAATGCGGCGGCATCGTTATACGGAATGACAATGGTGTCCGCCATAGCCGAACGTGCAACACCGGCAGTTGATGGAACTGCATTCGGGTGACGCGCAGAACCTGCAGCATCGAGCGGTGGCTTCATGGACACCATCACAGTGTCGTGATGTCCGTGGTAACCACCTTCGACTTTGACGATTTTGTCGCGACCAGTGGCGCCGCGTGCAACGCGAATGGCGTCCATGGTTGCCTCGGTCCCCGAGTTAGTGAAACGCCACAGCGGCAATTGAAAACGTTGCTCTAACAACTCGGCAACAACAGACGTAATTTCTGCTGGCGTTACGTACAACGTGCCGTCGTTGAGTTGACGCTCAATTGCTTGACGCACAAGTGGGTTGACATGACCAGCGAACAGAGCGCCGAATCCCATGTTGTAGTCAACATATTCGTTGCCATCAACGTCAATCATGCGCGCGCCTGCTGCATGACGCACAACGACTGGATGTGGGTCGTAGTACTGAAGACTGGACGGAACACCGAGAGGGAGCACCTGTTTGGCCCTCGCGGTTGCCGCTTGCGACCCTGTGGTTCGCCCGGCATATTTTTGCAGCTCACGCCGCGTGATTTCTTTGGCTCGGTCCGCCAAAGTTTGGTGCAACGTGTTGTTCGTTGCTGACATGGATAACACCCCGCTTAAACGGTTTCTCTCAATCTACCCGACAACATGCACGGCCCCGACAGTGCCTATTGGTGTTGGGAGAACCCAGTACACATGGCAGACTGAACACCCACATGGTGGTCGTAGCTCAGCCCGGTTAGAGCGCTAGGTTGTGGCCCTAGAGGTCGGGGGTTCAAGTCCCCTCGATCACCCCATTCGTGAGCCGGCACCGAGAAATCGGTGCCGGTAACACGATTCTTCGCATTGCTTTGGTATTCGTTGATACCTATCGCATAGAGTGACGAAGCACATATTGCGCCTTTAGCTCAGTTGGTAGAGCAACGGACTCTTAATCCGCAGGTCCTGGGTTCGAGCCCCAGAGGGCGCACCACTACATCGGAGTCACCATGGCCGCACTG
>CAZCZM010000030.1:0-20266 GCA_964503445.1 uncultured Bifidobacterium sp. | reverse complement strand
CCCCGAGAGGGAGTGATCTGGTCGGGCGCGACCACTGCTCGCCTTCGCCCTTGGCCACACGACCCCCGCACGGCTCACTTGGTACTCAGCGGATCATATGACCGAGTCGATATTCCTTCGGCCTCACTCGTGAGTGAATGGACTGCAACTGCTGGTCAGTGGGGGTATGAGCGCGTCCGTACCAGCGCCCTTCCCACTACAACTGGCGACCTTTTTCATGACGCGGGCTTCACGCCAGTGCAACATCTCACCTTGTTATCTGTTGCACATACCGAGCGACCAGCTTTTGGGCTCCCCCGTGACGTAGTTCCCCGTTCCGTTGCTCGCTGGACTGTGTTGCGGTCATCGCGGCTGATGCGCACAATTTTGGACATTGACCACGAATCGTTTGATGCTCCGTGGAACCTTGACCACAACACATTCTCGGACGCCATGAACGCCACTGCCTCTTCACGACTCTTTGTCTCGAGACATCGTGGTCGCATCGATGGATTTGTCTTAGTGGGAACCACCGATTCCACCGGTTACATCCAACGGCTCGCGGTGCGACCCTCTGCACGTCGCACCGGAGTTGGACTTCGGCTCGTTGCACGTGCGATTGAGTGGTCATTCAAAAAAGGATGTGGCACCACAGTGGTGAATACCGAAACCACCAACACTGCCGCACTTCGTCTCTACACCGCATTGGGATTTGTTGCACATGCTGACGGATTAGTGGTGATGGAGTGCGCAACATGATGCGCGGAGTGCGCCAATGTTTTCTGGGCCTCGCGATATTCGCGTTGGGATGTGTAGCGGTTCACACACCTGTTTCTGCACACCGCATTGCAGAGGCTTCCACGGAATTGCAAATTGTGTCTCATTCCTTCTGGTTACAGAACAACTCACAGGCACAGTTCACATTTGTTCTTCCGCCCTCGGTTGCAGTATCTCGCAACGTTCTCGTTGACGTCAATGTGCACAGACGAGTGTCTACGCGTTCAACGTTTCGTACCTTGGCCGCAGAAGAAGCACAGGCTGCAATTATCGACACATTCACACAGTCGATTGCCAATGCATCTCCAACAGCCAATGGCGCCTATCGCGTCACTGTTCCCATCACATCAACAATCGATTCAACACGTTCGTTGCGAATTCCATTCGATGGCGTCTACCCCGTCTCACTTGTGCTTCGTTCAACGCAGAACACGGAGTCGCTCGCTCGCACATTGACTTTTGTTCATCACACTTCAACAAACACACAGCAAGTGTGGTCGGGGCTTGCAGTGGCAGTTCGACTTGCTCCTTCTGTTTCAATGACGCCAGATGGAACCGTTGTTATCTCCGACAAAACACGCGCAGACATTGAGGAATTCACCGCGTATTTGTCAGAGTTCCCCTCCCCTATCAGCGTGTCGATTCAGCCCGAAGTGATTGCTGCACTCGCCACTTCTACAGACCCTCGCGACGGAACACTGCTCACTCAACTGAAATCACAACTTGCATCACGATCAATAGCAATGACGGCGTTCGTTGCACTTGACCCTTCAATGTTTGCCGCAATAAATCGCGGCAAAGAATTTATTGAACAAGTTCGATTTGGTGAATCTGTTCTGAACAAATATCTGCCGGGCGTGCGTTTACAGAGAGGAACATGGTGGGCCACGCATCCGCTCAGTGCTGCCGGTGTTGCATTGTTGCGCACTGCAGGAATGGTGTCGGTTGTGTTGTTGCCCGCAGCACAACGGGAAGTCGCTAGCGAAGCGGCACTCACCGTATTGAGTAGGCCAAGTGGCAATGACAACCAATTCATGTCGGTTGTATCTGTTGACTCAGGCATTGCGCAGACTCTGACGCAAGGATCGCACTCCACATCCGCCTATCGAGCAGTTGCTGAAGTACTCATGGAACATGAGGACCGAAAAGCAGCGGGCCTCGACATGTCGTCCTTGCGAATCGTCGTGTCAACACCCACCGCAACAATTGACAACGCTGGTGCACTTCGTGTTGCCACTCGCTTGCTGAGTGCACGTCAACTACGTGATGCATCGTCGCCTGACACCGTCACCACCAGCACGCCGGCCATTAGCTTTCCAGCCGCCACCCAACACGGTGGTCTACAACGAGCAGCCGGAATCGATATCGCGCGCAGAGAATTAACGGCAACTCAATCAATGACCGAAGACGCCGATCCTCGTCGTGACGTGTGGGCATCGCTGTTGGCATTGGGTGAATCAGCTGGCGTCACCGAACCCAATGAATACATCGCTGGACTGCGGGCGGAACTCACAGGCACTCGCGGTGCCATTTCAGTGACCACACCTGGGTCCATCACCCTGTCTGATCGCAAAAGCGTCATTCGCTTCCAGCTTCGAAATGACTCCACCAACCCGCTCACGGTTCGTGTTCGCCTGTCCAGCGCCAAACTGACCCTGGCAAACCCCGTCCAGGTCGTCACCTTGGCTGCGGGCAGCACCACAGAGGTCAAGGTGGATGCTGAAACCCGCACCAACGGCCGATTTCCCATCACCGTACGGATCACCACTCCAGATAACGCCCTCGAGGTGGTGCCCTACATCACCATCACCGCCCGCGTGAATGCCATCGCCGGGCTCGGTCAGCTGCTCAGCATCTCCCTATTGCTCATCATCTTGGCATGGTGGTGGTCTCATTGGCGCCGCTCACGCACAACAGCGGCGGATGCGACTACGGTTTCAGACTAATGACAGTACGAATCGTTACCGACTCGTCATGTGACCTCCCACAGCACATGGCCGATGATCGCAAGATCACCATCGTTCCTCTCAGTGTTCGTTTCGGCGACACCGAATACATCGACCGCACAGACATCACCACGTCTGAGTTTTGGTCGAAATGCTCTCAGTCCGCAGTGTTGCCTGAAACTGCAGCACCATCACCTGGTCAGTTCGAACAGGCATATCGCAATCTGAAAAATGAGGGCGCTACCGCCGTTGTTGTGATTGCGTTGTCGTCTTCGTTGTCGGCCACGATGCAAAGCGCAGAACTTGCTGCCAAGTCGGTAGCTGGTGAAATTGACGTTCGCGTCATCGATAGCCGTAACGCATCAATGGGTCTTGGCCTCACTGTGTTGGATTGCGCTGAAAAAGCCATGAATGGCGCATCTGTTGAAGAAGTTGTTGCACTTGCCCAATCGCTTATCCCGCGCACCTACCTCTTCGGGGCCCTCGACACCTTGGAGAACTTGAAGAAAGGTGGCCGTATTGGCGGTGCCAAGGCCATGTTGGCCAGTGCGCTGTCCATTAAGCCGCTCATCGAAATTCGCAATGGCCTCGTTGAGGAAGCTGGTAAGCAGCGCACTCGTTCAAAAGCGCTGGCTTTCCTTGTTGACGAACTGAAGAAGCACCAAGGTTCCATCGAACGCGTCGGAATTTTGCATGCACAGTGCTCCGACATCGATGCATTTGTTGACATGGTGAAGACCGTCTACACGGGTGAAATCACCGTGGGTGACATCGGTGCTGTCATCGGCACTCACGCCGGTGAAGGAACCATCGGCATCGTGTTTCGCAAGTCGGCGTAAGGGGTATCGCCCCATCAAGGGGTTATCCACAACTAGCGTGAACACCCAGTAATGGCTGCTTCACGACGATCCGACGACCTCATTGGCGGTAGGTACCGCTTAGAGAGCACGATTGCTTCTGGCGGCATGGCTGATGTATGGCTTGCCACCGACATGCAATTGCGTCGTGAAGTTGCAGTGAAGTTGTTGCGATCAAGTGTTGCTGACGATCCAACCGTTGCTGAACGTTTTCGCCGTGAAGCACGCGCGCTTGCACAACTCACTCATCCGAACATTGTTCCTGTGTACGACTGCATTGAGGAAGATGACGGACAAGTTGCTCTTGTAATGCGACTCATTCGTGGAAACTCACTTCGTCAAATGCTTGATGGTGCAGGAACACACGGGCGTCCCGGTCGACTCAGCGCATATCTCACCGTGCACATTGGTCGATCAATAGCAGCGGCCTTAGCAAAGGCGCACGCAACAAACATTCTCCATCGTGACATTAAGCCGGGAAACATTCTGATTACTAAGAACGGTGAAATTTTGCTCACCGACTTTGGCATTGCAAAGCCATTGCGCAGCAGCGAAGACGATGGAACCGATCTCACCCGTGCAGACATCATGATGGGCACGGTCAAATACTTGTCACCCGAACAAGTACAGGGTCGAGAACTCGATGAACGCGCAGATATCTATTCATTGGGAATCGTTCTGTATGAGTGTCTTGCGGGCGAAGTTCCATTTCACGAAGAGAACAATCAGGCAACTGCAATTGCTCGACTAGAACGCGACCCAACTCCACTTGATGGAATTCGCACAGATGTTCCCAGCACGGTGATTCAAGTTATTCATCGTATGTTGCGACGCAAACCAGAATCGCGTTACAAGACATGTGCAGAAGTTGTGCAAGCACTAGACGACGCAATGAATCACCTGCACGATGCAATTACCCCTGCAACTGGTTTTGCGCAAGCAGCTCCGCGCGTTCGTGCCGACACCATTGATCCGCTCATGACTCCCAAGCAGCCGCGCACATTAACTGTGGTGCCGCCACCGCAGACGCCGTCAGCCGAAGAACGGCCTCGTCGTGATACCACTCCTCGTGGAACCCAACGTTCATCTCGAGCGTTACCAGCATCACAGCGAACATCAACGCGGCGAAACTACATTCCGGTTGCATTTTTGCTTGTAGCGGCAATGGTGTTGTCGGTCATGTTGTGGCGTGGCCTACAAGACACGCAGTCAACAAGCACCGTCGTTGACAACATTGAAGTGGGGCCCGTGTCTGTGTTGGGATTACGAACCTTCGACCCAGGCGGTGACGACCAAACAGAAAACGATTCACTGATTCCGTTCTTGTTGGACAACAACCCCACAACGTTGTGGACCTCGGTGTGTTACGGCAGCAAATATTTCGGTTCAAAGGCAGGACTTGGAATTGTGATGCAGTTGTCGGGTGTTGGCATCGGCACCTTGACTGCAAATTTTGCTAACGGCCCGTGGAATGCAGAAATTTATGTCTCAACCGCAGAACAAATTCCTCCCACGTTGCCCCAATGGGGTCTTCGCGTTGGATCCGCAGCATCGAACAATGCCGGCATCGGCAAGTTCGACGTAAAGACTCCTGCACGACATGTTCTTCTGTACTTCCGAGAAATGGGCAGAAGTCCAGACTGCAGCAACAAGAACCCGTATCAGACCCGCATGTCTGAAATGACTTTCACGTCCGCGAAGTGACACACGACGAACTGCTCGTTCGTCGCGCTCAACGCGGAGATCAAAAATCAGTCGACGCCCTCCTCAGGCAGCATTACGACACCGTTCGTGCCGTGTGTCATCGCATCATCATCAATTCCGATGACGCAGATGATGCAACTCAAATGGCATTGATTGCCATTGTGCGCGCATTGCCCTCATTTGATGGGCGCTCCAAGTTTTCAACGTGGATATATCGCATTGCCACAAACGCCGCGCTTGATGAAGTGCGCCGAATTCGACGGCGGGCAATTCCTCACGACGACACCACCTTCTCTTCGTTGGCCTCCCAAGACGGCACACACGCAGTTGATGCCCAAATGGATGTTTCGGCCGCACTCAACAATGTTCCCGAAGAGTTTCGAGTGGTTCTGGTACTGCGCCATATTGCTGACTTGGAATATGACGAGATAGCCGTCATTCTTGATATTCCAGTGGGAACCGTGAGATCACGTTTGTCCCGAGGACGATCGCAATTATCCATGCTGTTGGGGAACCCCTCATCCCCCAACCCACGTCAGACAGAAGAACCGGAGGTTGGTCGTGAGTGATAACGAAGAACTTGACCCCGACATCCTTCGGGCGCTCAGAGATGTCCCTCCCGCCTCGGCGTCACTAAAAGACGCCCACATTTCCGCCGCACTGTCCGAGATTTCCGTGCCACAACGCAATTCAGGCGCACGGTTTCGCATTGTGGGTGGCATTGCCGCGGCATTTGTTCTCGCTCTTGGCGGAGTGGCCGTCTTGCGAGACGGAGTGGATGCGCCCAATATGGCCACCAATGTGTCCAGCACCTTGCCACCAAAGACGGGCACCACATGCACTGATGTCTTCTCTGATCTCATGAGCAATGTCTCATACAGCCAAGAGGTCACACACAACAAGCAGACATACGCCCTCATGTTTCGAGATGGCGCCATCGACATGTATTTCTCCACCACACCGTGTTCGCTGGTGGGAACCCTTCAATACCAAGAGGCTGTGGTGGCACGCGCAGCCGAAAACGGATCGACCCAATCAATCGACTGTTCCACCGAATCGATACTTCATTCCTTCTCTGCCGATGCAGCGGGAGAGAAGTACCAACTAGTGGCTCTTCAAGCCGACGACTCAGTGTCGGTTCGTTTCGCCGATCGCTGTGACGCCGATATTGCCTCGGTGAACTTTCCCACGCTTCCCTAGACAGTGATTCAGGGTGCACAACATGTGCGCCGTTAGGCTGAACCCATGGTGTCGAATCCACTGACAGACCCCGAATGGGCCGAGAAGTCGGTTGATTTCATCGACCGTGTGGTCAGCACTATCCGCAAGTACACCACTCAGCCTCTTGTCACCACGGCGCGCGGAATCGTGTTTGGGCTCCTTGCTTCATTCGGCATCGTCACGGGACTTGTGTTGTTTCTGATTGGTCTTGTCCGCGGATTGCAAGCAGCCCTCGATGCCGTCGTCAGCCACGACGTCTCAGTGTGGTTGTCATATTTCATTCTCAGCGCTTTGTTCCTTGTTATTGGAATTGTCCTCATGCGCAAGCGCTATACCCCGAAAGAAGATCTCTAAATGAGCAACGCACGCAAAGTCATCATCATCGGAAGTGGTCCTGCTGGTCTGACCGCAGCCATTTACACCGCACGTGCATCGCTTGAACCATTGGTGATTGAAGGCGAACCCAGCAGCACCAGCGATCAACCCGGCGGACAACTCATGCTCACCACAGAAATTGAGAACTTCCCTGGTTTCCCAGAGGGCATCATGGGTCCAGAACTCATGGGCAACTTCCGATCACAGGCACAGCGTTTCGGCGCAGAAATGATCACAGAGAAAGTCACCAAAGTGGACTTTTCGGCTCGCCCATTCAAAGTGTGGGTCCGTGACACCGAATACACAGCCGACTCTGTCATCGTTGCAACCGGTGCGCAATCGTTGATGCTTGATCTTCCACGTGAAGGTGAATTGATTGGTCACGGCGTTTCCACATGTGCAACATGCGACGGATTCTTCTTCCGTGGACACGAAATTGCAGTTGTTGGTGGTGGCGATAGCGCCATTGAAGAAGCCAACTTCCTCACAAAATTCGCATCAAAGGTGTACTTGGTGGTGCGCCGTGACGCATTGCGGGCATCGCGCATTATGCAACAGCGTGCACTTGACAACCCGAAGATTGAAATTCTGTGGAATTCACGCGTGAGCGAACTGCACGGGTCTCAATCGCTTGAAGGCGTCACCATCACCGACACGGTCACCAATGACACTCGGCCGCTTGCTGTCACCGGCTTATTCATCGCCATCGGACACAAACCCAACACCGGGTTGTTCACCAATGTTTTGGACATGGAAGAGTCTGGCTACCTCCTCACGCGCGAAGGTTCCACCTACACCAATGTTCCTGGTGTTTTCGCCTGTGGCGATGTGCAAGACCACACATATCGCCAGGCCATTACAGCTGCTGGCTCAGGATGTATGGCGGCAATTGACGCCGAGCGCTGGCTTGAGTCTCAGCACTAATGGTGCGGTAACGCAATGATTCGTATCGGTGTTGTTGCAATCTCAGATCGCGCATCATCTGGTCAGTATGAAGATCGCGGAACACCTGCGCTTATTGACTATCTTGCGCGTACTGTCACAACGCCACACGAATGTGTGAATCGATTGATTGCCGACGAACAAGAGCTGATCTCTTCCACCATTGTCGACTTGGTGGACAACGAACGCTGTTGCTTAGTGCTCACCACCGGCGGAACAGGGCCAGCGCCACGAGATGTCACGCCCGAAGCCACCGAAGCAGTGTGTGACCGCATCATTCCCGGATTTGGCGAACTCATGCGGCGCATCTCACACGCCATCATTCCAACGGCAATTCTCAGCCGTCAACTTGCCGGTACCCGTCACTCAAGTCTGATCATCAACCTGCCGGGTAACCCAAAAGCAATTGCTGAATGTCTCGATGCCGTCATGCCCGCTGTACCCGATTGCGTCGACCTCATCGGTGGCCCGCGTATTGACGTCGTTGACTCTCTTCACGCATGGCGGCCTCCCCCATCCTGACGAGTGCGGCAGTAAAGTGTTGCCAGACGAAAGGACACCGCCATGGCTGCCGGAATCATTACTCTCACCAGCGCAACATTTGACGAAACCGTCAATAGCTCCACCACCCCAATCCTCGTTGACTTTTGGGCCGAATGGTGTGGACCATGCAAGCAGATTGCTCCCATCCTTGCTGAAATCGCCACCGAAAAAGCTGGTCGCGTTGTTATTGCAAAGTTGAACGTTGACGAACACGGAGACATTGCTGGTCGCTTTAATGTCATGAGCATTCCCACCATGTTGTTGTTTGACAAGGGTGAAATAAAGACAAAGATCGTCGGTGCAATGCCAAAGAGCCGCATGCTCTCGGAGATTGAACCATTTCTTCCCATTTCTTAATCGGACCGGGTCATCGCGGCCCTGCAGTTCGTGAATTGCAGCGTCGCTTAGCGGCTGCTGGATTTCTCGCACCTGGCTCTGCCGAAGATTCCAATTTTTGTGCGCGTACGCACGCAGCATTGTTGGCATTTCAAGATTCATTTGGCCTTGCTGCCACTGGGGAATGTGATGACATCACATGGTCTGCTCTTATTGAAACCTCATGGTCATTGGGTGATCGATTGTTGTTTCTTCGTTCACCCAACATTCGAGGTGAAGACGTTGCAGAACTGCAATCTCTTTTGAATCGATTGGGTTTTGATTGTGGTCGCGTTGATGGAATTTTCGGACCATTGCTTGTTCGTGCGATTTCTGATTTTCAAACAAACATGGGTTTAGAGCCAAACGGAATTTGTACACCGGAACTTGTTGTCTCACTTCACAGAATGAGTTCCCAAACTGGTTCTGGTCCAGGCGTTGCAGTTGTGCGCGAAGGCATCGAGCTTGAAGAAGAACGTTCGCATGATGATGCACGAATTGTTGTTGGGTTTTTCCACGGTGGCGCACCCATCGCGCATGCAATTGCAAAACGATCGCGCGAACGGCATCCCCTCATCGCCACCGTCGACGGAGATGCATCATCACAGGCACAAAGCGCTAATCGTTTTCGTGCCGATGTGTATGTGGGATGCGAAACAACCGATGATGCTGCCTGTTCCATCTCGTATTACGAAGTGCCCACGTTTGTCAGTGTGGGTGGTCGTAATTTGGCTCGTCGAATTGTTGCGGCACTCGCGGACCGAGCACCTGAGTTATCTGTGCGGATACAAGGTGTTCGTCATCCCATCTTGAGAGAGACCCGAATGCCTGCCGTGTTGTGTTCAATGGGACCAACCACGTTGGTGTCCCTGAAAACATCTGCCATTTCTGCAGCAATCGCCGATGCCGTTGATGCCTGGCGTGCCGACCCCACCGCCGAGGTGTAGTTATCCACAGGTCATCCACACATGTGGGAAACCGTGAAGTCTCTACCCCAACAAGAGAGTGACTGTTGTGGATAAAGTTACGTCGTTGAAATTTGAGGGTTACGACTCGGTCATTCGGCGATAAATGCGCTCCAAGTCGATGAGGTCGGCAAAGTCGATGCCAATTCGACCTCGCTTCCCGTTCATCGACACGGTGACCTTCGTATCCAAGAATTCAGCCAGCAAGCTCTCTAGTTCCAGCAATCCAGCTGGTTTCAACGACGTGGTTGTCCCACCGCCGCCGCCACCCGATGTTGATCCGCCGGTCGACGGCGTGTTGCCCTTGACAGCTTCTTCCACTTGTCGTACTGACCAGTCCTCGCGAACTGCCGATGCCGCCAGGCTCTCCATGTGCTGGGCGTCCTTGCACGCCAAAAGCGCTCTCGCATGTCCGGCAGACAGTCGGCCATCGGCTAGGTATCCCTGAATAGATGCCGGCAGGCTCAGAAGCCGCAATGCATTGGTGACAGCCGCACGGCTCTTGCCAACGCGCTTGGCCACCTTTTCGTGGGTGAGACCAAAGTCGTCAGCCAATTGCTGATAGGCCGACGCTTCTTCAAGTGCGGTGAGGTCTTGACGGTGAAGATTTTCCACCAATGCCTGCTCCACCGACTCCAATTGATTGATCTCGCGAACAACCACAGGTACCTCAGCCAATTTTGCTCGCTGTGCTGCACGCCAACGGCGCTCACCAGCAATGAGTTGATACTCCCCCGGCGACAGCTCACGCACCAGAAGTGGCTGAAGAACTCCAATCTCGCGAATGGAGTTGGCAAGATCGTTCAACGACTCCTCATCAAAGTGAACGCGAGGCTGGTTGGGGTTGGGCGTAATGGAATTGGTGGGAACATCACGCAATGCGGACGCAGGCAACTCGGTAGACACCGATGGCGTGGCTGGTGTGTTCGATGCAGCAGCGGGTGCGTCGGTTCGTTCTGTGGGGATGAGAGTCGATAACCCCTTACCCAGCTTTCGGCGTTCTGCCATGGCTCAACTCCTTTGCAACAGCTCGGTACGCCTTTGCGCCCTTTGATGTGGATGCGTGCTTCAAGACCGACATTTCCATAGAGGGCGCTTCGGCCAATTTCACGTTGTAGGGAATGACCGTCTTGAAGACTCGTTCTCCGAAAGCGTTTCGCAGTTCGCTTTCCACCTCTTGCGACAGCTTCTTGGCTGCTTCAGACATGGTCAACAAGTAATGCGCAATTTCCAGGTTCGGGTTTAGAGCCTGCTTCACCTGGCGGACCACGTCACTGAGATCTCGCAATCCCTCTAGTGCAAAGTACTGACACTGGACCGGCGCCAAGATGGCATCGGCGGCCATGAATGCATTCACGGTCAAGCGACCGAGGGTAGGAGGGCAGTCCATCAAGATGTAGTCCCAGTCATCACGGCATGCATCGATGGCGTCTTTCAGGCGGGGCTGAGGGAACATCTCGGACACTAATTGAGCTTCCACCTCGGCCAGTTGCTGGCCTTTCGGAGCGGGGGCGACAAAGAGGTTCTTCTCGGCGGTGGGCTCAACGATGGAGTCAAGCGTTTCCTCGCGACGCAGGACCTCTGCGATGGTGGGGGCGTCTTCGGGAATATTGACACCTAGCCCAGACGATGCGTTCCCTTGCGGGTCAAGATCGATGATGAGGGTACGAAACCCCAATTCGGCCAATGCGGCACCAAGGTTGATGGCCGTTGTGGTTTTGCCCACCCCACCTTTTTGGAGGGAGATGGCGAGGACAACGGTGTCTGATTCGCTCATGATGCTGAGTCTCCTACGTGATGACGTGGCGGGCGGACACCGACAGCATAGAGGCGGCCTGTGGACAACGGGTGGATTCAGGGGAGTGTTTCACGTGAAACCTTCCGTCCCTCAACCTGTCTTCACGAATGTTTCACGTGAAACATCTGAAACATTTTGAAACCTTGATTGTTTCACGTGAAACATCAAGGGGTCCTTGATGGTTAAGGGTTTGCGACCAAAACCACCACGCCAGCGCGGTATTCAGGGGACCCAAAACGGGCCTCGGAAAGCAGGGAATCTGACCACCGGGAGGGGTCTGGAGAGGGGGGTTCGGACACGATTAACCTTCCTCCGTTTTTTAGGAGGGGTCTCGCAAGAGGGGCTGTGGACTCCGGTGGACCAAACCCTCGGCACACCACTGCGTCGTACTGACCGGCGTGGTCGGGGTTGCGCCCGAGGTCAGCGATATCGACCGTCATCACTCTGACTCGGTCGGCCCAACCCAACGATGCCACCCCCAGTCGTAAGGCGTCCATACGGGTCGCGCGACGGTCGGCCAACACCACTTCGAGGTCCGGCCGATCATCGGCAATGACCAACCCGGGTACTCCAGCCCCCGTACCAATGTCGATAATGCGACCAGATACATCCGTGAGTGCGTCCACGAACTGGCGGGCGTGGGCAATGACATCGGGAATGGGTCGGTCACCAAGAGTGCCCACGCGTTGGGCCATTTCGAGAACTTCAGTCACTGTGCGGCGCGGTGTCACGTTGTGAAATGTAGTGGGTACAGCAAAGAGCCCGCCTAGCGGCGGGCCCTTCGTCAATGAATTGTGTTGTGAACTATGCGGGTTCAACAACCACGCGGCGGCGTGGCTCTTCGCCTTCGCTGCGTGTGGACACACCTTCGTATTCCACCAACGTGTCGTGGACAATCTTGCGGTCAGCCGAGGTCATTGGTTCCAGCATGCGAGCTGATCCTGTTTCCTTCACTTCGTCGGCCACTTTGGTGGCGAAACGGCTCAGCGCCTCACGACGACGTTCGCGGTATCCGGCGATGTCGATACGCAAGCGAGTGTCTTGGTCACCCAAGCGACGCTGGCTAGCAACACGGGTGAGGTCTTGAATGGCCAACAAGGTTGCACCGCCAGGGCCAACCATGAGGCCCAATTCAGTGCCGTCCACGCGTACTTCAATCTCGTCTTCCTCGCGGTTCACACTGACTGTGCCAGTGGTACCAAATGCGGTGACTAAGCCAGACAAGAATTCAGACGCGGCTTGGCCCACGACTGCGGGGTCAACGTCGACCTTTTCACGTGGTGGGCGAGGTTCACGAGGTGCGCGCTCTTCGCGAGGGCGATCATTTCGTGGACGACGATCTCCGCCCTCTTTCTTGTCACGACGTGGGCGACGCTCGTTCTTGCCGCGTGGGGACAACTGCTTCACGCGAGCGCGAACTCGTGCCTCGCCGCGAGTACGTCCAAACAAGCCTTGCTTTGGCTCTTCAAGAACTTCAAATTCGGCATCGTCTTCTGCAACGCCTAATTGATCAAGGGCTGCTTCTTTTGCCGCTTCTAATGTTTCACCAGTGGTTTCTACCCATTGCATGGGATCCTCTTTTCTTTGTGCGCTCGGCGGCGCTGACTATTTGTTTCGCTTGCTGGGTGGGACAGGTCGGCTTGGGCGACCACTTGGGGTCGGTCGATTCTTTGCCGGCGTCACACGCTTGCTCTGGATGGGTGCTTGCGATTGTTCAGGCTTCTGCTTGCTAGGGGCAGCGTCATCGTCTTTCATGTCGCGGGCCTTCTCGCTGGCGTCTTGGGCCTGACGACCCAATCCGTCTTCGCCGTAGAAGCGCTTGGTGATGTACCCCTGCTGCACAATGCGAACAATGGCCTGAGTTCCGTAATAAATGACCAGACCAGTGGGCAGCACCACTTGGAACACTGCGAATGCCACTGGCAAGTACTGCATGATTTTTGCCTGAGTGGGCGACATTGTGGCGCTGGTGGTGCGGCTCGCAACCATGCGCTGCTGAATGAAGAACAACCCGGCAAGACCCACGATGAGCAGTGCGTAGGGGATGCCCCGCACGATGTCGCCGCTCATTGCCCGTGCTGGCGTGATTGCCAAGTCCAACCCGAAGGACAACATTTCACTGGACTTGTCGAGCGACTGGTACAGCGCCGAATCTTCTGAGATGTGCTTGGGATCAAACGTGCCGTCTTCGCCAATGCGACCAAGGCCGTTCAGCACTTGGAACATGATGATGAAGACGGGCATCTGAGCCAATAGTGGAAGGCACGACGCCAAAGGGTTCACCTTGTGCTCTTGATAGAGCTTCATCATTTCTTCGTTCAGTTTTTGGCGATCGCCTTTGTACTGGTTCTGCAGCTTCTTCATCTCGGGCTGCAAACGCTGCATCTCTAGCATTCCCTTGGTGCTCTTGATGGTGAGAGGCGTAATCAGCAACATGATGGCGATTGCCACTAAGCCAATGGCGATGGCGTAGTTGTTGATCCAGCTATAGAACGTGTCAATTAGCCATGCTGCGGCTCTAAACATGCGTCAGCCTTTCTTCGGTGCGCCCTTTTGGCGCAGGAACTGGGTCGACCCCGGACGGACCAAAGGGACGACAACGAGATAAACGGCGAATGGTCAGCCACAAGCCACGACCAGACCCGTGCGTTTCAATGGCCTCCACCGCGTAATGCGAACACGATGGCCAGAATCGACACGGAGACGGGCGGCCATCACGAGCGGTTTGATAGAACCGAATTGCGCGCAACATTGCACGCTGCACTGCCGTGAACTGTGGTTCTCCGTTGTGGTGGGGGTGTTCACATGTCATGGACGACCCTCCGGCTGCGAGACCGTTGCGCACTTTTCCAATAGACGATCAAGGTGGGAACCCAACTCCTGAAAACTTGCTGCCCCGGCGCGAGGGGACGCACCAAACACATACACACCTGGGGCCATGGCGCCGTGACGGATTTTCACAAGTTCACGAAGTTGGCGTCGTAGGCGGTTCCGGCGCACGGCAGAGCCGTACGAACGCCCAAGGGCATAGCCCACAAGGGGAACAGAGAGAGATGGGTCAGCGAACATGGTGCACGATAAGGGTCCAGAGCGAAGATGGGTTCCCTTCTGGCGGACCTGAAGGAAAGCCGAACGGCTCTGAATACGGCCGATCAAGCGCTGAGGCGGTGGCGGCCCTTAGCGCGGCGGGACTTCAAGATTGCTCGTCCAGCACGGGTGCTCATGCGCGCACGAAAACCGTGCTTGCGGGCCTTACGTCGATTGTTGGGTTGAAAGGTGCGCTTCATGGCGCCTCCAATTGTGAAACAAGCCCCCGGGGGAGCACGCGGTCTATGTGGCTTTCCTGTGCCAGCGGCACGAGACGAAAGCATCCACAGGCTAACGCCCCCCAAGGGCACTCTGGCAACGTTGCCCCAAAAGTCTGCGCCGGCATCTCCCGAGCCTGCATCCAGCTCGGCTGCTGGAGGTCAATTTGGAGTATCCACAGGCTATGACTACGGTCAGATTCCCAGTTGAGTTGGCTGGGGGCGTTGTCCACACCCTGTGGATTTCGTTGTGGACGAACTTTGGGAGGCACCAAATGAGTAATCACGAAGCGGTATGGAATGCCACTGCGCAACTACTCAAAGCGCAAGTCTCCGAGGGGGTGTGGTTCTCCACATTCAACGATGTTGTTGCTCTTGCAAGCACCGGTGAATCTCTTCGGTTACAAGTTCCGAATGCACATGTACGAGATCGCATTGTCACGCGTTATCGACCACTCGTCATCGATGCACTCGATGAAATTGGCGAGAGCGATCGCGAGCTTGTCATCGAAATTTCTGATGTCACCATCACGAACGATGCACCCGTCGAAATAGTGAACCCTGGGGCTGCCCCCACACAGGCCACAAACTCCAATAACGGCAAGGGAAATGCGGTTGGTTTGAACCCGCGTTACACCTTCGACAACTTCGTCAAAGGCGCCTCGAACCAGTTCGCATTAGCTGCTGCACTGCGTGTTGCCGAGACACCAGGTCGTTCATACAACCCGTTGTTCATTTACGGTTCAGCTGGTCTAGGCAAGACACACCTTCTCCAAGCAATTGGTTGGTACGTTCACGCGCACTACGCGCACTACGAAGTTCGGTATGTCTCTACTGAAACGTTCTTGAACGAATATGTCGACGCAATTCGTACAAACACCACCGCTGCGTTCAAACGGCGCTATCGCGATGTAGATGTTTTGCTCATTGACGACATTCAATTCATGGAAGGCAAAGAGGGTCTTCAGGAGGAGTTTTTCCACACCTTCAACAGCCTCCACGGAGCCAACAAGCAGATCGTCATCTCCTCTGACCGGATGCCAGATGCCATCCCCACTCTGGAAGACCGCCTCCGTGGCCGCTTCCGCTGGGGCCTCATCACCGACATTCAGCCCCCAGACATGGAAACTCGCCTTGCCATCTTGCGAAACAAGGCCGAGCGGGATAACACCCCCTTGCCAGCCGACGTTCTGGAGTTCATCGCCAGCAACATCACCTCGAACATCCGCGAACTAGAAGGTGCCCTTATCCGAGTCACTGCCTATGCCAACCTCACCCGCGAGGTAGCGACAGTGGAAATGGCCACCCAACAACTGGCCGACCTTCTCACTGCCACGGCACCCAAGCACCGCACCGATGAAGAGATGCTCACCGAGATCGCCGGCTACCTCGGGTTTTCCGTGGAAGCACTGAAAGGCAAGTCTCGTCAGCGTCCGTTGGTGTCTGCACGCCAGATCGCCATGTATGTCTTCCGCGACATGACCGAATTGAGTTATCCGGCCATTGCTCGTCTGTTCGGCGGCCGGGACCACACCACCGTTATTCATGCGGTCGACAAAACTCAGCGCCTCATGCGTGAAGACAAAGCCACATTTGACCAAGTGACCGACATCATCGGCCGCATTAAGAACTCATAAGGGCTGTGAATCTCGTGGGGACGACACTGGGGATGGCATGTGCACAGACGGGGATAAACACCTGGTCGTCCACACCACGAAAAGTTTCACGCATGAAACTTGTGTATTCACCCTCTCGGCCGTGCACATGTAGTTTTCATGAACTACAACGGTTTGCGGGCCTTCGTCCACAATCCACAGCACTTATTACAACCATTACAGACATACACCTCCTATCAGATTCGATAATCGCGCCGACCTACACTGGGCGCACCATCACGAAAGCCACGTCATGAAGTTCAAAAGCGAACAAGGAATTCTCTCTGAGTCTCTTGCAGCGTTAGCTCGCGTTGCCACCTCGAAGAATGCGGGAACTCCTGCACTGGCCGGAGTCAAAATGATTCTCACTGGCGACACTCTTGTTGCATCAAGCACAAGCCAAGATTTGTCGTTGCAGTTCACCGTCAACGTTGCTGGTGATACTGACGGTCAAGGACTCGTCAGTGCGCGAACACTGAACGACATCATTCGCGTCATGCCATCAGGAAAAATCACTGTTGAATTCGCGGGTGATACAGCAACAGTCACCGCACAACGTTCGCAGTTCACAATTCCCACGATGAACGCAATTGAATTTCCCCGGACGCCTGCGCCTACTGGTGAACCAGTTGTTATTTCTTCATCGTTGTTCAAAGCAGCACTCGATCAAGTTGTTCTTGCCGCAAGTGGTGAAACACACAAACTGCATCTTTCAGCAGTTCTCATGACATCAACCGACAAAGGTCTTCGTCTGGTGGCGACCGATGGATATCGCTTAGCAATGCGCGATGTTCCCGGAACAAGTGGTTTGTCGTCTGACTCATTCCTCATTCCAAAACAAGCATTTGCAGAACTGCAGCGTTTGCTGGATATTTCCGACGAAATCACTATTCGCTTTAACGACTTTGACGCATCATTCCAATCGCAAACCATGACTCTTGCGACAAAGTTGATTAACGCCGAGTATCCGCCGTACATGAACATCATTCCAAAAGACAACACAAATGTTGTGACCGTGAACAGAGAAGAGCTTTTGGCAGCTCTGCGCCGCAGCCGTGTGTTGTCATCAGAGACCGCGCCTGTTCGTATGCGTATGAGCGAAGAAGGTGTTCGCCTCACCGTCACATTGACTGACGGATCAACAAGCGTTGAAGACATCGACGCAAAGTTCACCGGCGAAGACATCACCGTTGCGTTTAACTCCGAATATCTGTCTGATGGTGTCGATGCATGTGGAACCGAAGAAGTGTCAATTTCTACAAGCGTTCCGCACAAGCCTGCAATCATCAGTCCAGTGGGCAACGACGAGTATCTCTACCTGTTAATGCCACAACGCCTGTGATGTGATTAGGCGCATTGAACTCACCGACTTTCGTGTGTATCAACACGCGAGCATTGAACTAAACGAGGGCGTCACTGCGGTTATTGGCCGTAATGCACAAGGCAAAACATCACTTGCCGAAGCAATGAGTTACTTGTCAACTCTTCATAGTTTTCGCGGCGTGAACAACGAAGCATTGGTTCGAACTGGTGCTGACAGTGCGTATATACGCGCCGACATAGTGCATCCAGATGGTCGCGAGATTCTTGTTGAAGCAGAAATCAATCGCGCTGGTCGTAATCGTGTGTTGGTCAACAAGCAAAAACTTGCACGAGTGAAAGATTTGTTAGGCGTTGTGCGCACAACGGTTTTTGCGCCAACAGATTTAGAACTGGTGTACAAGGGCCCCGAAACACGACGCGATTTGTTAGACGATGCACTGGTCGCGCTTGCAACAAAAAACGATTCCGTGCGTGTGGAAGTAGATCGCATTATTCGTCAACGCAACAGCTTGCTCAAGCAATCAAACGGTCGACTAACGGACGACATTGAGATGACCCTCGATGTCTGGGATGCACAACTTGTTGAAAAAGGCACGTACTTGGGTGAAGCGCGCGCCAAGGTGGTGGCCCGACTCACGCCGCTCGTGCGCGAGGCCTACGAGCAATTGGCTGGCGAACCCACTGCAGTTGATGTGGTGTATGAACCCGAATGGCGAAGAATTGGTCTTGCATCAGCGTTGCGCCAGGTGCGCGATGAAGACCTTCGTCGAGGAATCACCACGGTTGGTCCACACCGCGACGACGTCGTTTTGTTTGTAAAAGGCATGCCTGCGAAATCGCATGCCTCACAAGGGGAGTGCCGAACATTGGCCTTGGCCTTGAAATTGGCAATTCATCGGCTGGTGACAGAAGTTGTGGGCACCACGCCGTTGTTGGTGTTGGATGACGTGCTGTCAGAACTTGACCCTTTCCGATGCGAAGCCCTGTTACGACACATGCCCCCTGGTCAAGTTGTCATCACCACCGCCCAGGCGTTACCCAGTGCAGCGCACCCTGACAGCATCATTCACATTTCCAACGGCGCAGTAGTGACAGACGCTTCATCACATAATGAGGGTGAATGAACGACGACGACTTCGCTCCCGGCAAGCCCCCACGCGCACTTTCAGACGTCATGGCCCAAGTATTGAAACGTATGAAAATGACCGATCAGTCACGTGCAACAGGTGTGTTCTCTGATTGGCCTTCCATTGTTGGTGCGTCAGTGGCGGAAAATGTCACACCAAGAAAACTCGAAAAACGAGTGCTCACTGTTGAAGTGGTCGATGCTGCATGGGCAACACAATTGAAGTTCCTCGAATCGCAATTGTTGTCCACATTGCGTGAACACATCGGCGACGAAGTGGATTCCCTCAACATCACAGTTCGACGTTCCCGATAACACGGTCACCACATTGTTAGGATGTCTACGCAATGTCTTCATCTAAAAAGACTCCCGCTAAGAACCCGTCTGCTGACTACGGCGCAAAAGACATTCAGGTTCTCGAAGGACTCGACCCCGTTCGTAAACGCCCCGGTATGTACATCGGGTCAACTGGCCTCGCTGGGCTTCACCATCTCATCTGGGAAGTGGTCGACAACTCAGTCGACGAAGCAATGGCTGGTTTCTGTGATCGTGTCGGTATCACCTTGTTGGCCGACGGCGGTTGCCGGGTTGACGACAACGGCCGCGGTATCCCTGTCGATCCCTACCCATCAGGTCCGCACAAGGGCAAGAGCGCAGCAGAAGTAGTGCTCACCGTGTTGCACGCCGGTGGCAAATTCGGCGGCGAGGGCTACAAGGTGTCGGGTGGATTGCACGGTGTGGGCGTCAGCGTGGTGAACGCCCTCTCTACGAAAGTTCTTCTTGAGATCGACCGCGGCGGTGATCAGTACACCATGGAGTTTGGCGACGGCGGCAAGCTGAAGCAGAAACTGCAAAAAGTGGGCAAAACCCCAGCGCGCGGACGCAAAACCGGCACATCGGTCACGTTCTATCCAGACCCCACAATTTTCGCGTCCGAAGGAATCGAGTTCGTAGCCCGCACCGTCATGGAGCGACTACAAACCATGGCATTTCTCAATAAAGGTCTTGAAGTTGTCTTCGAAGACCAACGGCCAGGCAAAGAACAGCAGGTCACATTCCAATACAAGGGCGGAATTGTCGACTTCGTGAAACACCTCAATCAATCGAAAGAGTCGTTGTTCAATAAAGTCGCCGCCTTTGAAGACGAAGACGAAGACGAAGGCATGCAATTAGACATCGCCATGCAGTGGAACACCGGGTACTACGAAGGTATCCACGGATACGCCAACGGCATTTCCACCACCGAAGGCGGAATGCACGTTGAAGGCTTCAAGACTGCTCTTACGTCAGTTCTCAACAAGTACGCGCGCGAAAAGAACTTGTTGAAAGAAAAAGACGACAATCTTCTTGGTGAAGATATTCGTGAAGGAATCAC
>CAZCZM010000029.1:0-20476 GCA_964503445.1 uncultured Bifidobacterium sp. | reverse complement strand
TGGTGGGCCAGGCAGGGATCGAACCCGCGACCCAGGGATTATGAGTCCCCTGCTCTAACCAACTGAGCTACTGGCCCGTACGTGCGGCCACAGGTGACCGAATGGCTCCGGGGGTGGGGCTCGAACCCACGACACACGGATTAACAGTCCGTTGCTCTGCCAACTGAGCTACCCCGGAAGGGAAAGGACAGGTTACCAGCCCCTGCCCCAGCCACCACAGAAGGCCTCAGTTGTTGTCCAGGAACCCCCGAAGCCGTTGGCTGTTATTCGGGTGTCGCAAACGAGCGAGCGTCTTTTGTTCAATCTGACGAATTCGTTCGCGGGTGACACCCTCTTGCTTCGCAACATCGTCAAGTGTCATGGGTTCACCCGTCGAAATTCCAAAACGCTTGTCCAAGATTCGACGGTCTCGATCTGGAAGGTGCTCAAGTTCTGAAGCAATAGCCGCGATGAGATGACGCTTTTCAACAACTTCAAGTGGTGAATCTTCGGCACTTCCACCTGAGACCGTATCCCCCACTGTTCCTGCATCTTCATCGTTGCTGAGCGGTTCATCAAGACTGCTGGTGACGGAAGAGATTTGACGCAATTCAACAATTTTTTCGGGCGGAATAAGTGTGCGTTCAGACAGTTCCTGCACCGTCGGCTCGCGCTCAAGTTCCACTGTTAAATCACGATCAGCCTTAGTGAGACGGTTAATCAGTTCCACCACATGGCTTGGCACACGAATTGTCCGCCCTTGATCCGCCATGGCGCGCATCATGGCTTGGCGAATCCACCACGTTGCATACGTAGAGAACTTAAAGCCCTTTTCCCAGTCGTACTTCTCGGCTGCTCGCATAAGGCCGATGTTTCCTTCTTGAATGAGATCGAGAAGTTGAAGTTCACGACCGTCATACTTGCGCGCAATTGAGACAACCAAGCGAAGATTGGCGGTGATGAGATGCTCAAATGCTGCATCACCCTCCCGAATGATGTTGCGCAACTCTCGGCGGCGAACTGCCGACACATCACCACGTTCCAACTCTTCTTTTGCATTCTGCATCTCTCGAATTGCGCGACCAAGTGTTCGTTCTCCTTCGGCAGTGAGAAGTTCCACCTGTCCAATTTCTTGCAGATACATCCGCACTGCATCGCCAGCTTCAACGACTGCTGTCTTGCTGCCACCCGAAGGTCGCCTCGGAACCGATGATGCCTTGCGCTCAATTGGTCCGGAGACATCTGGTTCTACTGTTGCTATGGAGATATTGATTTCGTCTAACACCGATTCAATCTGACGAAGCAGTTCTGCGTTTAGTTCCACGTTTCGAAAAACATGTGCAACGTTGTTGGGGTCAACAGTTCCATCCTCGGATCGCGAGGCAATAAGCGTGGTCCATTCAGCGGGGTCAATATCGGGATGAGGCATGTTGGGGCGAGAAGCCTGATTCACAATGCCTCCTCCGCACTTCCCGCCAACCACTGCAACAACTGCACCGCGGCAGCAACAGCCTTGTCGGGTTTTCCCAGTTCTTCAAGAGCAATTCGTACCGAACGCTGCTCTTGCATCTCGGCAACATCGGCCACCGAACGACGCCGCTGTAATTCACGCCGCACTGCAGCACCAATGAGTGCCCGCGCTTCCACTAATGGGTCAGCGTCAGCGTCATAGACCGATGCGCGTTCAATAACCGCAGCCGCCTCGGGTGATGCTGATGACAATGCATCATGCACGTCTCCCTCGCTGTTGGCCAAGGCACAAAATGCATCGCGCATATGGGGCTCTACAAATAGTTCTTCAATCAACCATGGTGCAATGGAGTCCCATTCGTGAATGAGTAAGGCAAGTGCAACAAATCCGGCGCCTTCGGGGGCTTGCTGCACAGGCACCGCAACCTCTGTGGGCACGCTGCCACCTTTTTCTGCGATGCGGACAAGATCTGCCGCCGAAACTCCGGTGTGGCTTGCAACTTGACCGGCATACAAACGACGAACGTTCGGGTCTGGATGTTCGTTAATGAGATCCATGGCCTTGTTCGCTAAGCGTGCACGAGATTCAGGCGAACGCAATGGATGCGCATCAAACAAACGTTGAAGGCGGAAACCAAGAAATGGCATGGCACCCTCTACAGCACGCGACAAGGCATCGGGATCTGTTTGCGCTAATTCGCCCGGATCTTTCCCATCGGGAAACTGCGCCACCGAGACCGACACGTCATACTTCTTCTCCCATGCATAAAACTTCTCCGCTGCACCCTGTCCAGCCGAGTCCGCATCAAAAGCCAACACAACATTTCGGGCATAGCGCTTCATGAGTTTTACGTGTTCTTCGGTCAATGCTGTTCCACACGTTGCAACCGCAGTAGTTATCCCACTGCGGTGGAATCCAATGACATCGGTGTAGCCCTCACACACGATGACTTTGTCGTCTTTGATCACCGCACCCTTGGCCCAGTTCAACCCATACAACGTCCGCGACTTTGTATAGATAGGAGTCTCAGTGGAGTTCTTGTACTTCGCTGGATCAGACGAACCCGGAAGAATTCGACCGCCAAATGCAACCGCATTCCCATTCTCATCGAAAATGGGAAACATGACACGGGCGCGAAAAGAATCCTGCAAGCGTCCCGCCTTGTTCACAAAGCCAAGGCCGATCTCATTGAGCATCTTTGCGGGAGCATCTAGGGATGAACACAGCTGATCCCAGTCATCGGGCGCCCAACCAAGTTTGAAAGTACGTGCAATGTCACCAGCAAGTCCGCGAGAGCGCAGATATTCCCTAGCAGCCCGTGCATCTGGAGATTCCAACAATCGAGCGTGGTACCACTCCACTGCACGATTCATGAGGTCTTGCAATTCTTTGCGGTGTTTGCGTTCACCAGAACCCGCACCCGATGTGTAGTGAAGCTCTATGCCGGCCTTTGATGCAAGGCGTTCAACGGAGGCAATGAAATCGAGGTGCTCCATCTGTTGCACGAAAGTGAACACATCACCCTTTGCACCACATCCGAAACACATGTAGCGACCTGTGTCGTCATTGACATTGAACGACGGTGTTCGCTCGGAATGGAAGGGACACAGACCAACTTGACTACGTCCCGCACGACGAAGTTGCGCATATGGGGAAACAACGTCGGACAAAGTAATGGCGGAGCGAACCTTTTGAATGTCCTCCTCCGCAATCGCCATGTCTCAACCTTAGTGCGGCAAGAGACGCGGCAATTTACGAATCACTTTGTCTCGGATTTTGCTCCACCAATAACAGCCTGCGCCGCCGATAATCGCGCAATAGGAACTCGATATGGCGAACAACTGACGTAGTTGAGTCCAGCGCGGTAGAAGAAACCAATTGACTCTGGATCGCCTCCATGCTCACCACACACACCCAACTTGATGTCTTTTTTGGTTTTACGACCACGCTGAGCAGCGAGTTGCACCAACTCACCCACCCCGGTTTGGTCGATGGTCTCAAATGGATTGCGCTTCAACAACCCCGCTTCCAGATATGTCGGCATCATGCGAGCTTCAACATCGTCTCTGCTGAAGCCGAATGTCATCTGCGTGAGATCGTTGGTACCAAAACTAAAGAAGTCAGCAACTTCGGCTAATTCATCGGCTCTCAGCGCAGCGCGAGGAGTCTCCACCATTGTCCCAATAGTGACCTTGGGCCGCTTCGTGATCTTGCTGCCTTTTCGTGCGTGCGGCGCGGGACGAGAATTCATCTCGGCCAACACGTCCTCCACCCATCCGCGAGCCATTGCCAATTCTTCACGTGTCACCGTGAGTGGAATCATGATTTCTACGATGGGAGAAAATCCACGAGAGGCCACCTCGTCTGCCGCTTCCATTAATGCACGCACTTGCATGGCATACAAACCTGGCTTCACAACACCCAAACGCACGCCACGAGTTCCCAACATGGGATTTACTTCGCTCCATTCGTGCGCAGCCCGCAGAAGTTCTTCTTCCTCTGCGGATAACCCGCCTTTTGCTTTCTGAATCTCTAATTCATCAATACGTGGCAGGAATTCATGTAATGGCGGGTCAAGCAATCGCACCGTGACAGGAAGACCTGACATTTCGGTGAGCAGTCCAATGAAGTCTTCCTTCTGCGCCTGACGCAAATCTTCAAGTGCTTGTGCTTCATCTACATCGTTTGAAGCCAAAATCATGCGCCGAACAACTGGCAACCGATCTGGCGCCAAGAACATGTGCTCTGTACGACACAGGCCAATTCCTTCGGCACCCAACTCACGAGCTTTACGCGCATCTTCATCTGTGTCGGCATTTGCGCGCACTGCCAGCTTTCCCTTTCGAACTGCATCCGCCCATTTCAAAATGGTGTGGAACTCTTTCGGAGGCTGCGAACCTGTCAATTCCAATTGACCCAACATGACTTCACCAGTTGTTCCGTCAAGAGACAGCCACTCCCCCTGTCGGACCACAATGTCACCAACACTGAAAGACGAATCGTTGATCTTGATGTCATCTGCACCAACAATCGCCGGTGTTCCCCACCCACGAGCAACAACAGCGGCGTGACTCACCAAACCACCGCGTGCAGTCAAAATTCCTCGCGAAATCATCATGCCGTGAACATCTTCTGGGCTTGTTTCGTTGCGCACCAGAATCACATCGATACCGCTTTTTGCAGCGGCTTCGGCCGCGTCTGCACTGAAATACACCTGACCGACAGCAGCACCAGGTGATGCAGCAAGACCCTTCGTAATGGGAGTTGTCTTGCGCGCAAATTGCGGATGCAGCACTTGGTCAAGATGATCTGCGGTTACTCGCATGATGGCATCACGTTGCGAAATCTTCCATGCCTTCTTGCCTGTTCCCGTGGGGCGCGTCATGTCAACAGCCATCTTGAGTGCTGCTGCTCCGGTTCGTTTACCAACTCGAGTCTGCAACATCCACAACTTGCCTTGATCAATGGTGAACTCTGTGTCACACATGTCTTTGTAGTGTCGTTCAAGGCGCGCAAAAATGTCCATCAGTTCTGCGTGAATGTTGGGAAACTTTTTCTTCAACGCATTGAGGTCTTCAGTGTTACGAATTCCTGCAACAACATCTTCACCCTGTGCGTTCACCAAAAAGTCGCCATACGGTTGATTCTCACCAGTGGCAGCGTTGCGCGTAAAGCCCACACCCGTTCCAGAGTTGTCATCACGATTTCCAAACACCATTGCTTGCACGTTGACAGCAGTACCCAATTCGTGGCTAATTTTTTCGCGCACGCGATACGCAATGGCTCGCGGCCCGTTCCATGATCGGAAAACTGCCTCAACCGCACCACGCAATTGTTTGACTGGGTCTTGAGGAAATGGCTTTCCCGTGGCTGCAGCAACAGCCTGCTTATAGGTCTGGCAGAGACCCTTAAGAACATCTGCAGAGAGCTCAGCATCTGTCTGAACCGCAGCCTTGGTCTTGGCCGCCACCAATTCATGTTCAAAAATGTCACCGTCTATTCCCAACACGATGCGTCCGTACATGGAGATGAAGCGTCGATACGAGTCATACGCAAAGCGCTCATTTTGTGTGGATTCCGCCAAACCCACCACGCTTTTGTCATTCAGACCAAGGTTCAACACCGTGTCCATCATCCCTGGCATGGAGAACTTCGCGCCGGAACGAACTGATACCAACAACGGGTCGCGTGCATCACCTAAACGGCGCCCCATCTTCTTCTCAAGAGATGCCACATGCCGCGCAATCTCATCGTCTAACCCTTTGGGCCAGCCACCATGCATGTAGGCACGGCAAGCGTCTGTGGTGATGGTGAAACCGTGTGGAACGGGAAGCGACAGAACGCTCATCATCTCTGCAAGGTTTGCCCCCTTGCCACCGAGCAGGTCTTTCATGTCCATTGGAGCACGACGGTGCTTGTGATCGAAGGCATAGATAAGTGGCACGCCTGCAGTCTAGGAACACCCACCCACAGGCACCGCCTCGATACCGAGTATGAGCATCACCCCGCCGACGCCAGAGACGCCATCTGCATCTCTACACTTCGTCCTATGGCCCGTAGTGCGTCCCCGCCACTTCGAGGGACATTTCCGCTCTTCGGATTTCCCACCACCGTCAAACCAGGGTTCGCCGCATTTGTCGTTCTCTTGGCCTTTCTGTATCCGTTTCCGTTAGGACTGTGGGTTGCTGGCGCTGTTGCGCTTTTTACAGTTATCCATGAACTTGGACACGCACTGGCTGCGCGATTCAATAAATGTGACGCATCTATCGCGCTTGATTTCATGGTGGCGTACGCAACATATGAACCGCCAGCGCCATTGACATGGCGTCAAAAAATTGCCATCACGCTGTCTGGTCCAACACTGCAGATTGGCAGTGCAATGATTGCGCTGGTTGCTTTTGGAATCAATCCCTTCAGTCGACAAGACATTGCATCTAGCGAGTTTGCGGCAGCGGTCTGGTGGGCGGGCATTGCACTTGGTGCACTCAACCTCATCCCCATCGCGCCACTTGATGGTGGAGCAATTGTGGGCGAAGTCGCCGAGCGAATTTTTCCTCAACGCGGAAAGTTGCGGGTGCTGCAAATTAGTTTCGCCCTCACAATCATTGGTGGAGCAATCAGTCTTTTCGCCGGAGTGGCGGGGCTTGTGCCGCTTTTTGCTTTCATGCTCATTCTGCAATGGCAACAGTTGTTCCTTCCACATCGCCTCCGGAAGGCACTCACCCAATCACAGCTTGCACCACAAGGAAATCCAGAGATTGATGGTGTTGTTATTTCTTCCATGCTCGACCTGAACGAGCACAATCTTGCGCTCTCATACGCCACGCAGGCGTACATCTTGTGCCCATCGTTCGATACCGCATTTGGTGCGGCCAGAGCTGCATTGGCCCAACGCAATCTCGACCTATCTGCTGCGTGGCTACGAGCCGCTGCGTCGTCTCAGATCACCACCGGAGAATTACAACGGAGCCTGCGGCATTTTCCTGAATTCGCAGAATTGCGACCGAGACTAGATATTGACGCCGAGTGGTTCGCCAATTGACGACTGACGACCAACGCGAACTAATGCGTGGGTAAAGCCAACTGACGTGACGGTGCCGTTATCTGTTGAAGAAACCTCAACGCGAGCCCCGACCCCTAATCCATCGCGCGGCACAACACGCACATTCACTGGTGCACCAGCTCCGCGTGAGTCCATTCGTTCCACCAACTCTTGGCCGGGATAACAGCCCTTTGTAAAGCTCACAGCAACTGGAACTATTCCCGTTGTTGCGGGAATGTCGCCCACCAACACGTCAACACCCAATCGAGGCCATTGCGCATCGACTCGCAACATGTCGATATGCCCAGGCTCCGTTGGTTCCCCTACTTCAGGCAACGCGGCGTTTTCGCCGACAATGTCAACTGCACCCGGCTGCCCCCAACCAACAACGGCTCGGCCTTTTTGGGTGGCCAATTGCTCTGCCACATGGTGACCGCGATACGAACGCACCACCCAGTCACTCAATGTCAAGACAACATCGGAACGCAACACAAATCGCTGAAGTCGCGTGATGATGGATTCTCCAAATCCGGCATCGACATCAAGAGTGAAGAAGTGTTCGTCGTGGCGCACAACTCTGACAATGGAGTGAACATGGCCTGTTGGCTCTAACAACAAGCTGTGAACGCTTTCCCCCACCCCTACTGAGCCGATGTCTTGGGCCAATTGACTGTGAAGAAACATTGTCGAGTCGGCACCGCGCACATGCACAACGTCACGCTCACTGTTTGCCCACACCGTCTGTGTCATGCGTGTGTTCCCGCTTCTCGTCGGCGTGCAGTCATTCGTTCTGCAGCAGGGATTGTTGCCAATAGTGCTCGTGCCTTATTGGCACACTCAAGATCTTCATCGACGGGGTCGCTGTCGGCCACGATGCCCGCACCGGCCTGCAAGCTTGCGAACTTCGGCCCTACAAACATGGTGCGAATAGCGATTGCGGTATCGAGATTGCCGGAAAAATCCACATATCCAACAACACCGGCATATGGGCCACGCTTCACTGGCTCGAGCTCATCAATGATTTCCATGGCGCGAACTTTCGGTGCTCCACTCACCGTGCCTGCGGGCAAAGTTGCGCGCAATACGTCAATTGGGCTGAGACCCTGACGTACATCACCAGACACCTGTGACGTGAGATGCATGACGTGGCTATAACGCTCAAGCGTCATCAGTTCGTCCATGGTGACCGACCCGTATTCTGCAACGCGACCTACATCGTTTCGCGCAAGGTCAACCAACATGATGTGCTCTGCAACTTCTTTCGGATTCTCACGAAGTTCTGCCGCCAATCGACGATCATGTTCATCGTTTGAGCCGCGCTTGCGTGTTCCAGCAATAGGACGCGAAATGACCCGGCCATTAATGACTTGCACCATTGGCTCTGGAGACCCTCCCACAATTGTGAGCTCTGGCTGCTTCACGTAATACATGTAGGGACTTGGGTTCACCTGTCGCAAAACGCGATATACATCGAACGGATCTGCCGACAGGTCAACATCAAACCGTTGCGACAACACAACTTGGAAGATGTCTCCCGCACGAATGTATTCCTTAGCGACTTCAACTGCGCGTTGATATTCACCATGGGGCATCGATGATTTGGTGGTGGGCAAATCTTCCCCTGGTACCGGCGGTTCAACTGCAACATATGGAAGTGGCCGCGCAAGATCTGTCACCAACTGCTGTACACGCTGCACCGCAGCGTCATAGGCACGCCCCACTTCGTCGTCTGACATTCGATCAACAGGAACACTCTCCAACAGATACACGCGTTGACGCCAGTGATCGAATGCAGCAAGAGACCCAATAATGCTGATGGAAGCATCGGGTAATTGCCGGTCATCATTCGGAACGTTTGGGAGGCTTTCTACCTCGCGCACAACGTCATAGCCAAGATGACCCATTAATCCGCCTTGTAACGGTGGCAGGTCTGGGAAGATGGGCGCACGATAGATACGAAGCAGTTCGTCCATGGCAGCCAACATGCCCTTGTCAAGCGGGACGCTGTCGGGCACCTCACCTGTTGTTGTCAATATTCCATTTCGAAGCGTGAGAGTTCCACGTGGTTGACGACCAACGAACGAATAGCGACTCCACCGTTCTCCATGTTCGACTGATTCAAGGAGGAAGCCATCACCATCGCCCACCAACTTGATGTAGGCAGCAACGGGAGTTTCTAGGTCGGCAAGAATTTGCGTCCACACCGGCACCACGGTGTGTTCGTGAGCCAGAGCAATGAACTCGTCACGAGTGGGACGAATCTCTGTAGTCACGCCTGAGATCCGAAAGCGCGATAGAAGCAGGAACGCTCACCAGTATGGCAAGCACCCTTCCCTTCTTGTTCAACAACAAAGAGCAACGTGTCGCCATCGCAGTCGAAATATGCCTCGCGCACGAACTGACGATCACCACTGGTATCGCCCTTTCGCCACAACTCTTGACGACTGCGACTCCAGTAGACCATGCGACCTTCGGCAAAGGTCATTGCGAGCGACTCTTTGTTCATCCACGCCATCATCAGAATCTGACCCGTGTCGACGCACTGCGCAATAGCAGGCACCAACCCATCGGCGTTGTAAGTGACGGCATCAAGTTGTTCTTGCGTGGCCACAATGACGCGACCTTGGGGTTCATTGCTCATCAGATGTACAAACCTGTTCCTACTTCAATGCGTGATGCAGCAACTGCATGAATGTCGCGTTCACGCAACATGATGTAGTCGGTTCCCTGCACCTCGACCTCGTACCGATCTTCTGGACTAAAAAGAACTTGGTCGCCTACTTCGGCGGCTCGAACATTGACCCCAAGTGCCACCACTTCGGCCCACACCAGACGCTTACTGATTTGCGCTGTAGCGGGGATAAGGATGCCCCCCGATGAGCGCCGTTCACCCTCACTTTGGGGGATTCGGACCAAGAGACGGTCGTTCAGCATCTGAATGGGGAGCTTCTTTTCGTCTTCACTCACCCTCAGCACGGTACCGTCTCGATTCATGGGAGTGGAAACCGTTTATCTAGAAACCATCGATGGGATTGAAATTGAGGCCGATGTCATGCGGACCGATGCCCCAGAGGTGCGCGGAACAGTCATCATTGGGCACCCCCATCCCCTCTATGGAGGCGATCGACACAATCATGTGGTTGCCGCTCTCCAGCGTGCGGCACTACAGATGAATTGTCATTCCATCGCAGTTGATTTTCGCGGAGTAGGAAACTCTGGCGGGGTGCATGACGACGGAGACGCTGAACGACTCGACTTGGTTGCGGCGTGCGAACTAGCCGACATGATGAACCCCGATGGAGCAATTGTGATGAGTGGCTACTCGTTTGGCTCGGTGGTAGCACTCAATGTCACTCATCCACTCATCGCAGGCTGGATAGCAATCGCACCGCCACTTGCGATGCTAAAGACCACGCCAACAGCGGTCCGATATTCCTTTCCCAAAGTTCTCGTTGCCCCAGAGCATGATCAATTCACAGATCCGAATGCCCTGATTGCACATGTTGCCGACTGGACAAACACAACGGTGAGTGTGCTCCCCAACGTTGATCACATGATTGCAGTAGGTGCCGAGAAGGCTGCTGTCGAAGCACTGAGTCAAGTACTTCAGTAACCAGAATCAATTCACTGGGCGAACTCTAATTCCACTCGCTGCCATTGACTCTTTGGCCTGAGCAATAGTGAATTCGCCGAAGTGAAAAATTGATGCGGCGAGCACACCAGTGGCACCCCCCTCCAGAACACCATCGGACAGATGTTGCAAGGTACCAACACCACCGCTCGCGATAACCGGAACAGAAACGGCATCGGACACTGCACGTGTGAGGGCAACATCAAATCCGTCGCGCGTTCCGTCTCGATCCATAGAGGTCAGCAATATTTCACCTGCCCCCAGAGCAACTGCCTTCACCGCCCATTCAACGGCATCTATCTCTGTTTCGGTGCGACCGCCATGCAGAAAGACTTTCCAGCGACCCTCTGAAGCATTCCATTTCGCGTCAATGGCACACACAACACATTGCGCCCCAAACTCATGCGCAATGTCAGCAATAACTTCTGGTCTTTGCACAGCCGCAGTGTTGACGCTGACCTTGTCTGCACCGGCGCGCAACATTGTGCGAGCGTCCGCTAGTTCGCGAATTCCTCCGCCGACAGTAAACGGAATGAACACTTCTTCTGCAGTACGCGACACCATGTCAACCATTGTTTTTCGACCATCAGACGACGCCGTAATGTCAAGAAACACCAATTCATCGGCTCCTTGAGTGTCGTAGCGCGCAGCAAGTTCAACAGGATCACCCGCGTCGCGGAGATCAACAAAATTCACGCCCTTGACTACTCGGCCGTTGGTGACATCGAGACAAGGAATAACTCGCGCAACGATGTCGGATGTCATGACAGTGCCGCCACTGCATCAGCCACCGTGAATTGGCCTTCATAAAGAGCTTTACCAACAATGACGCCATCAAGAGCCGACACTGCAACCAATTGCTGTAAATGTTCGATATTCCCCACTCCACCACTGGCAATCACAGGAATCGTGGTTGCTGCCGCCGCACGTGACAGCCCCTCAACATCGGGACCACTCAACATTCCGTCACGCGAGATGTCGGTAATGACAAACGCAGAGGCCGCGGGAAACAGTGACAACAATTCCATGACCGACACTCCAGACGACTGAGTCCAACCGTGTGTGGCCGCAATACCGTCTCTGTGATCAAGCCCAACTGCAACGTGCACGATTGCAGAAACGCTATTCACAATGTCTGGATTCGCTACTGCGGCTGACCCCATCACCACACGTGCAACTCCAGCATCGGCCAAAGCCTTGGCATCGTCCACCGTGCGAACCCCACCGCCCACTTGCACCCGTGCTTTTCCCTGCACAGATGACACAACGGTCGCGATGATGGATCGATTCACTGGTCCGTCATTTCGGGCAGCGTTCAAATCAACCATGTGCACCCACTGTGCACCTTGTTCCACAAAGGATGCTGCGACACGCGCGGGATCTTCGCCATAGACCGTGCTGTCGTTGTACTCACCTTGACGAAGTCGCACCACTTTGCCGTCCAGCAGATCGATAGCGGGATAGAGATTCATGCCGCCACCGCCGATGACACAAAATTGGCGAGCAACCCTAAGCCTGCAGTGGCAGATTTCTCGGGATGGAACTGAGTGGCAAACACGTTGTTTTTGCGGAAAGCAACATTGACGGTGGTTCCGTATTCGACCGTTGCCGCAACATGCTCCGCATGCGATGGAATGCCGTGTAACGAGTGAACGAAGTACATCCACGGCGAAGTACCTAACCCGCGAAATAGTGGATCATCGGAACGTAGAGACAATTGGTTCCATTGCATCTGCGGCCGTGGAACATCTGTGGGCAACCACGAGACCACACCAGGGATGATGCCCAACCCCCGAGCAGAAGTGTCTTCTTCACTGGAATCGAACAGCATCTGCATTCCGACACAAATTCCGAGAAACGGCACACCAGATGCAACCGCATTGGCAACCACAGCATCAAGACCGGATTGACGCAGCGCAGCCATGCATGCCCCAAATGCGCCGACACCAGGAAGCACCACAGCATCTGCCGATTCAGCATGTGACGGCTCTGTCACTAAACGAGCATCTGCACCGACACGCTCTAGCGCTTTTTGTGCAGATCGCAGGTTGCCAATTCCGTAGTCGAGCACCGCAATGCGAGCCCGATTGCTCACGAAAGAACGCCCTTTGTGGACGGGACTCCTGACGACTCAACTCTGACCGCATCACGCAAGCAACGAGCGAGACCTTTAAATGTGGCCTCAATGATGTGATGCACATTGCGCCCGGTTTTCAGATTGACGTGCAGTGTGATGGCTGCGGTGGTGGCCAATGATGCGATTGCATGTTCTGCGAGTGATGGGTCAAAAGCTGGACTACCCAACGGAAGGCATTCAGGAAGTTCCACATTCCACTCCACGAATGGACGACCACTGAGATCCAATGCGATTTCTACAAGTGCTTCGTCTAGCGGATACAAGCCGCTGGCAAAACGACGAACTCCTGCCTTATCGCCCAATGCAGTTCGTAACGCCTCACCCACTGCAATAGCTACATCTTCCACAGTGTGGTGCGTATCGATGTGTAGGTCGCCGGTGGCAGCAATTGTGAGATCGAAGCCTCCATGTCGAGCCAACTGCTCGAGCATGTGGTCATAGAACGGAATTCCGGTGGAAATTTGCGACTGACCAGTTCCGTCAAGATCAAGTGAGACATCAATAGACGTCTCTTTGGTGGTGCGCGAGATGTGGGCGATTCGTGCCATATCTCTATTCTCGCTGGTTTCGCCGCTAATCGGCGGACATATTTACGTTTTCCACACTCGCTCAGCGATGCGAGGCCATAATTGCCTCGACTGCAGACAGGAACATGTCGTTTTCTTGTGGAGTTCCCACTGTCACACGGAGACAACCTTCAAGGCGTGGCCAACCACTGCAATCACGCACAAGCACTCCGTGGTCCAATAACCGAGACCAGAAACCTTGCACGTTCTCTCCGTGGGGTCGGAAGAGAACAAAGTTCGCCCCACTTGGCCACACCCGAATTCCATGACCCTGTAGCGCGAGCTCGATGCGCGAACGCTCTGTCTTGATAACAGATACTCGCGTCTCCATCTCAGACGTGAACGACAATGCAGCCACCGTTGCTGCCTGCTTAAAGGCATCGAGGTGATACGGAAGAACAGCAATGTTCAATTGCTCAATGACCCATGCAGGTGCAATGGCGTAGCCCACCCTCAATGCTGCAAGCGACAGTGTCTTTGAGAATGTGCGAGTGACAATGAGAGGGAGATCCTCGTTCACAAGGTTGATGGCAGACCAGTCCGCAAATTCGGCATATGCCTCGTCTACCACCACAATCCCGGATGCGAGCGACAACAACGTGTCCAAATTCTTTTGAGACTCAATCACACCAGTCGGATTATTTGGGTTGCACAAAAACGTGACTGCAGGGTTGTGTTGTTGCACAATTCGATCTATCTCTGCAGAGTCAAGAGTGAAGTCATCGCCGCGTTGACCAGTGACCACGTTGGCCCCGGTGACTCGGGCAATTTGCCCGTACATCTGATACGTCGGTTCAAATGTTGCAACTGTTCGACCGTGGCCGCCGTAGGTGAGCAAGATGGTTTGTAGAACCTCGTTTGATCCGTTAGCGACAAATACATTGTCTGGGCTGACGCCGTGTCGTTGCGCAATCACAGTTCGCAATTCAGTGGCTTCGCGGTCGGGATAGCGATTCCATGACACAGTGTTCGCAACATCGGCCAGCATGGTGACCCACTCTGTCGGTGGCGGAAATGGCGACTCGTTCGTGTTCAGACGCACAGGAACGTCAACTTGAGGCGAGTGATACCCCGACATTGCGCGAATCTGATCGCGTGGCTCAAACCGTGTCACAACGTCAACCTAGCCATTTGCCCATCGCCCTAACGAGCGAGTTTTTCGGCTCTCACCAACAAACGCTCTGCGCTCACTAGTGCACGCTCGGCTTCATACATTGCACTAACGAGATCTTCATGATTCGGTCCCACAGCGTCGAGTAGCCCAGCGATGCGCTGACGATATTGACCAATTGCATCGGCAGCTGCCCCTAGTTCGGCGCGAACAGTCTCACTCATTTCAGAAACGCTACTTCACTGCGTCATTTGGTCTTTGCCTTCGTGGGCAATTGCGATGATGGACAAATATCTTCCATCTCACACACTGCGCACTTGGGCTTCTTTGCATCACAAACACGGCGACCGTGAAGAATGAGTCGCAAACTGAACTTTCCCCACTCGTGCGGGGGCAAGAACCCATTCAGAACTTTCTCCACTTTCACCGGATCTTCTTCGGTGGTCAGCCCAAGTCGCCGCGACAATCGCCCCACGTGAGTGTCAACGGCAAGTCCCGGCAGATCGAAGACAACACTTCGGAGTACATTGCCCGTCTTGCGCCCAACGCCAGGCAATGTGACCAAGTCTTCTAACTCCCTCGGAATCTCGCCGTTGTACTCGTTCACCACACGAGTCGCCATGCCAATCAGGTTGCGTGCCTTGGTTTGATAAAAGCCAGTGGACTTGATGATGGTTTCAAGTTCGGCAGGATTCGCTTCAGCCAACAGTTGAGGCGTTGGATACTTTGCAAAGAGTGCCGGGGTCACCATGTTGACGCGAGCGTCAGTGCATTGTGCAGACAAAATGGTGGCCGCAAGCAATTCATACGGATTTGAGTGAGTTAACTCACACTCTGCGCCGGGATACAGCACAGCCAATCGTGCAGCCACTTCTTTTGCGCGGCCAGCGGGTGTTCTCGGCTTTCCCATCACCTCGAAGGTACCCTGAGACCGTGCCCACTTATGACATCAAGCGCCATATGGATGCTGCCACGATGCAAGAAGTTGGCACACTTCTCACCGACGCATGGCGAGCTGACGGCGCACGACCATTTAATGACCATTTATGGCTTGACCTTCACTCTGGCGGCAAGGAGGGATTCGCTGGAATCATTGCTCGCGAAACGTCGCATTCACATGCATTGGCCTACTGCCAGGTGTCGCGAGGAAATGACTCGTGGACCCTTGACCTGGTCATCCACCCCCATCACCGATACGACACCATGGAAATTGCCCCTGACCTTCTCGATGCTGCACTCAGTGTGGTGTCACACGAAGGAGGTGGCCATGTTCATTGGTGGGTGTTCGAACCCAACAACACTCACCGTCAATTGGCTGAACATGCAGGTCTACGTCAGGGTCGAAAAATTGTGCAGCTTCGTCGTCCACTACCACTTGAACCACACCTGCTCGAGATTGCATCACAGTTCACCACCACGTCGTTCAATTCATCAACCGATGAAGACGAATGGCTCGCGGTGAACAATGCAGCATTTCAACATCACCCAGAACAAGGCGGATGGACTCGAAGCACATTGGAAGCGCGAAAGAGTGAGCCATGGTTCAATGCGGACGGATTTCGAATTCATCGCGACAACGGCGCAATCACCGCATTCTGCTGGACAAAAATTCATCGCGAAACAGACCCTGCAATGGGTGAGATTTATGTCATTGCAGTGCATCCCGACTTTTCCGGACGTGGGCTTGGCAAGAAGATGGCCATTGCAGGTCTCGCAAGCATCAATCATGCGGAAGCACCAATTGCCATGTTGTACGTCGATGCAGAGAACACCCCAGCAATCTCGCTGTACACATCATTGGGATTCACTGCACATCACGAAGAGCACGCTTTCGTTGGAGATGTGGCGCCGTCATGAACACTCTGTATGAACCCACTCGGGAAGATTTGTCTCACATTCTTGAGGGCGAACCCCGATACAGACTCGACCAGTTATGGACAGGGTTGTATACCCACTTTCTTCACCCCAACAACATCAGCACACTGCCTGCTGCACTGCGTCAACGCCTTGCACAGAACCTTCCCGAATCCCTCATTGAAGTGAAACGTGCCGAGAGCGACAATGGCGACACCATCAAGTTCTTATGGAACCTGCTTCACGATCAGCACCCCATTGAGACGGTCCTCATGTACTACGAGAACCGCGCCACAGTGTGTGTCAGCACCCAAGCCGGTTGCGCCATGGCGTGTGGATTCTGCGCCACAGGACAAGCTGGTTTTAATCGTCACCTCACCACAGGCGAGATTGTTGAACAAGTGGTACGCGCAGCTCGCGAAGCGGCGCAACACAACCGACGTATTGACAACATCGTGTTCATGGGCATGGGCGAACCGTTGGCCAACGAACCAAATGTGTGGGGAGCAGTTGAACGAATTCACGGAGACATCGGAATCTCTGCACGACACCTCACCATCTCAACGGTCGGAATTGTGCCAGGTATTCGCACGTTGGCTACTCGCCCACTTCCTGTCAATCTTGCAGTGTCACTTCATGCTGCGCGCAACAGCCTTCGTGACGAATTGGTTCCCATCAATAAGCGATATCCACTTGAGATGCTGTTGCAGTCCTGCAAGGACTACCTGTACACAAAAAATCGACGCGTCACATTTGAATGGGCACTGATAGATGGCGTGAACGACACCGACCAAGATGCGCGAGAGCTTGCCGACCTGTGTTTACAGCTCACGCCATCGGCACATGTCAATCTCATTCCGCTGAACCCCACCCCAGGTTGGCCAACTGTGGGCAGCTCCCCTGCTCGTGTTGCAGCATTTCAACGCTTGCTACGAGACCTTGGTGTCAACGCCACCACACGCAACAACCGTGGAACCGAGATTGCCGCTGCGTGTGGCCAACTTGCTGCGGGTCAACCTGTCACAGTGACACCCAAGCCCATCCGTCATCACGACAGCAGATAATTCGGATTTGCCACCGCAACCTTGTCAGTGATCACTGGCTCCAATGCTGTGAGAAGCGCACCCAATGATGTGTCGAATTCTCCTGCACGAATTCTTTTGGATAACTCTGAATCGGACTGAACCCCAAGTCCTTTGAGAACATCCCGATGACGCGAACTCATCGCTTCACCGTCTTCCAATTCGCGCAACACGATATTGAGCGAATTGATGGCAACTCGGGTGTGGAACGAAAGCCGACCATCGACTGCACGTGCGACATCTTTCTCGAGCCATTCTCGAACCGACTCAATGAGCTCACTTGCGGTCGGCCTGTCATGAGGACTGGTCATGACAACGCCTCTTGCAACAAACGAACGATGTCATATTCGTTCTCACACACGCGTCGTCCGATGGCCGCGAGTTCATGGCTTCGCGAAACTCCCGAGAGATGAGTATTCGCTTGCACGATGCACATGATTCCCCACTTTAAAGTGCCAAGAATTTCCCACCAGCGAACCACGCTGGGATCGGGTCGTACGCCAGATGACTTTTCATATGCATCGAACAGTTGGTCATAAGTTCCCACCCCTGCCACTGGAGATGCACCTCCAAAGCGCCATGCACGAACACATAGCCAACCCAAATCTTCCATTGGGTCTCCAAGATGTGCCAACTCCCAATCCAACACTGCGGCAAGGCCCTGCGAATTCACAATCATGTTCCCAAGGCGAAAATCTCCATGCACCAGACATTTCCCAGTAGATGCTGGCCGGTTCATCTCCAACCATCGGAATGCAATCTCGAAGATGGGGTGAGGTTCACCAAGGTCATCCATCACCTTCTGATACATAGTCAATTGATCTGCGGACACCAATCCGTTGATGTGGGATACATCAACGCGATGCAGTTGTGCCGCTGCTTCACCAAGTTGAGACGTCAACACCGAGCGAGCATGCTCAAATGGTTCATCGCGGAGAATCTTTCGAGCAATAGTTTCACCGTCTACTGCTCGCACAATCATGAATGGCAGATCTAACGCCGTGGAGTCAGAACCGTCAACCACCACCTCGGGAACAGGAACTCCAGCGTTATACGCCGCATGAAGAACTTTGGGTTCTTGTCCCAACCCATCAGGACGCCCAGGACGAACTCGTTGCAAGATGAAAGATTCTGCACCCACAGCGAATCGCCATGTTTCCCGTGATGCACCACCCGTCAGACGCTGCAACGAATCAATGCCAGCCACACCCATGACGCCACAAAGACGAGCCGCAAGGTCATCGTTCGGCGCAGAACCCATACCCCACTTTGCCACGCCACTACCGTTGTGAGCGTGCCGAACTCGCAACCAGATCTGCCAGTTCTCGAGGCACGTAGTGTCGCGATGATACGCGAAGGACGCCGAACCGTGAACGACGTATCGCTTCAGATACATCCGGGTGAACGATGGGTCATTTTGGGCCCCAATGGTTGCGGCAAGACCACATTGTTACGAATGCTGGCGCTGTATGTACACCCATCATCAGGCGACATAGCTGTGAATAGCCAGCGACTAGGAACGTTCGATATTCGTCCGGTTCGTCCGCGAATTGCCTATGTATCTGCGTCTCTTGCATCTGAATTGCGATCGGAGTTGACTGCGCGTGATGTTGTGGTCACCGCAAAGAATGGCGCACTTGAAACCTGGTGGCACGAATACACCAACGAGGACGATCTCCGTGCGTACCAATGCCTAAGCGAAATGAAAGTTGAGCACTTGGCACAACAACCAATTGCCACAATGTCATCAGGTGAAGTACAACGAGTACTCCTCGCGCGAGCCCTCATGACCTCACCCATTGCCTTGCTCCTCGATGAACCAACTGCTCGACTCGATGTGGGCGGCAGAGAGCAAGTGGTGCGAATTGTTGATGAGTTTTCTCGCAACCATCCCCAACTTCCCATAGTGACTGTCACTCACCATGTTGATGAGATTCCAATAAGCACCACACACTGCGCGCTGATGAAGAACGGTGAACTACTTGTGGCAGGCCCGATTGATGCAACCCTCACATCCCACAATGTGTCGCATTGTTTTGACACCACATTGACCGTGGAACGACGAAGCAATGGCCGCTTTGTTGCTTATGCGCCCTGAACTACCGAGCGCAGGCCTTCTTTGCCCGCATCAACATGCGATGCGAGCACTCTGTCGAGAACTCCACCAGTCCATAGCGAACCGCCGTAGGACAAGTCAATCCGCACTCGGCAACCATTTTCCAAAGGCTCAAGCACCACTCGCATTATCCATGGTGATCGCTGTTTGCCGTCATCCTCATCTCGCTCAAAGACAATGACAGTCCCATCGTCGATTGTGCGTCGCATGCGCAAACGTTTTGACCGTGCAAAGACACCGACCTTGGCTCGTAATTCAACGTCCCACACGTCTTCTCCGCACGGTTCAGCGGAATGAACCAACGGCATCCACGACGGGTAGCGCGATAGGTCGTTGACAAACGGATGAACCGCGTCTTTCTCAGCAGAAATATCGACGAATGACGAGTACTTCATTGTTGTTTCTTTCCAAAAGCTCGACCAAGCAATCTTCCAAACACCGGTGCTTCTTCTTCATCAGAAGGTTCATCAACATCACCCCGAAGATGAGGTGACCACGGAATAGCTTTTGTTTCGTCCGGATCAATCTCTACTGGTGCGGGCTCCGAAAGTGCATCGTGGTCATCACCATTGTCGATGGGTGCGGATAGTGAGAGATGAACAGATGCTTCTTGTTCGGCCAATTCGGCTTCAATTGATTCAAACAGCGATGGACCATCAGCTGGGCGACTCTTTGCAGGCTTTCGTGGTGTGGACGTACGTGGCGTTGACGCCTTTTGTTCGGTATCGGACGTGCGAAAAAGTTGTGGAATGGCTTGTCGCCGATCGTCGAGTGTCCACCCGCGTGGGACCACCAGTGCATCGGCATGACGCCGACACAGGCGTCCCGCATGTTCGCGTTCAAGAATTGCGCGATTGTCCACCCAGACCGTCAACGTTGCATTATCGATGCCGTATGACACTTCAGCGGGTGCACCACACCCGGGTCGTTCACACAATCGTCGCACACCACAGAAACTACTTGTGATTGAGTGGGCGCGACGGGACT
>CAZCZM010000028.1:8820-20519 GCA_964503445.1 uncultured Bifidobacterium sp. | reverse complement strand
ATGACCGTGCGCTAGTTCTGTACCGGCGTCGCACGCAGTTGGCGCGGACGGCCTCACCACCTGCCGCGTAGAGAAGGAATCTCGTACTTTTTGAGGGCCAAGGGTGACCTATGCCCCGACACAGATGAGTTCATCAGATAAATCCAACTGACTTTGGTTAGATCTATCTGAACCCGTCGCGCCCTTGTTTGGATTGAGTTCCCCCGAACTACACTCTTTATCGGTCGTATTCGGCTCCCAAGGCGAGTTTCGCTCTGGGTTCCGTTCCGCCTCCGCGCCTTTAGCTCAGTCGGTAGAGCAACGGACTTTTAATCCGCAGGTCCTGGGTTCGAGCCCCAGAGGGCGCACCATTTCATATGCGTTCAACTGCTCATCTCGATTCGGTCCAGTTGACCGTGACACCCCAGGGATGGGCTCGTCTGTGGGGGATGGCGGTCAGGGCTTTTGTGATTCCCGTTGATGAAATTGAGTCAGAAGAGTGTGTCTCCGCCAGCGAAGTTGGAAAGTTATTGGGTTGGAAGATCGGTGGAACAGCATTTAGTCGTCAGCGTGCGATGGGGTGGTTTTCTCTTCGAGGTCAGCGTGGTGCGCGTGCTTGGGTGTGGCTGACTCCTCGTCGCAAGGTGCGCGTCTTTCGCGTGAATCATGGTCGCTTGCGACTTGTGGCGATACCCGTGGACTGGTTCAACGACTAATTTGAAGTTATGAGTGCCCATGTTGTGTCACGCCGTGAAGGCGACACAATCACGATTACCTTGTCGAATCCGGCCAAGCGAAATTCATTATCGCTCGACGTATTACACGGTCTCATCCAAGCGTTGACCGATGCAGGCAGCAGCAACACCACTGGGGTGATCTTGGCGGCAGAGGGCCCAGTGTTTTCAGCTGGGCACAACTTTGGTGACATGGCTGGAGCACAACGTGAAGATGCATACCAATTATTCAACGTGTGCTCACAGATGATGCAACTCATGCACTCACTTCCTCAACCCATCATTGCTCGGGTGCATGCCTTAGCAACCGCAGCTGGATGTCAGCTTGTGGCTGCGTGTGATCTTGCAGTTGCGGCTCGCTCAGCGGGCTTTGCATTACCTGGAGGCAAAGGCGGACTGTTTTGTCATACGCCCCTAGTGGAAGTTGCGCGATCGCTCCCACCAAAACGAGCGTTAGAGATGGCACTCACTGGTGACGTGATAACTGCAGAGACTGCCTACGAATGGGGTTTCATCAATGAAGTGGTGAATGACGAAGATCTTGATGACGCTGTGACTGCATTGCTGTCTCGCGTCACACGTGGGTCGCGTGAGTCAAAAGCACTTGGGAAGAAGACCTATTACGAACAAGTAGGGATGAATCTCCCTGATGCGTACAGCTTCGCTTCTGCCGTGATGGCAGACGCAGCGCTGTCAGATGTGGCACAAGAGGGAATTCAGGCGTTTCTACAGAAGCGCACACCTGATTTTGGTGGTAGGTAAGTAGTCAATGTCAGTCATTGTTCCCCCCAACAACATCATCGAAGTTGAACTCGCCGTTCAAGGGATGACATGTGCTGCGTGTGCTGCTCGCATTGAAAAAACTCTTAACGAGATTGATGGTGTTGAAGCTGCCGTTAACTATGCAACAGAAACTGCCATGGTGGCGATTGATGCATCATCCATGTCGGAAGAAGACGTACTAAAGGCGATTTCTGGAATCGGTTATTCAGCCCAACCAGTAGATGACCATTCGTACGACGACAATCTTGCTTCCGCAATGCGCTCTGCTCGAATTCGACTGATCGTGTCAATAGTTTTTTCACTTCCGGTCGTGGCACTTTCCATGTTTGCTGCGTGGCAGTTTGATGGTTGGCAGTGGTGGGCCATGGCGTTGTCTACACCAGTAGTGACATGGTGCGCATGGCCATTCCACAAGACCGCATTCAAGAATGCGTTACGCGGTGCGAGCACCATGGACACACTGATCAGTGTTGGCGTCATTGCTGCCTCTGTGTGGAGTGTGTGGGCAATGCTTTGGGGAGATGCATTAGACAGCACCCACAGTATGGGCGGCATGTCAATGGACATGTCGGGACAGTCACATGTGTATTTCGAAGTGGGCGCAACAGTCACAGCATTCATCCTGCTGGGTCGTTTTCTGGAGATGCGTGCGAAAGATTCTGCAGGAAACGCTTTGCGATCACTATTGGCCATGGGGGCGAAGTACGCCACGGTCCTGCGTGATGGTCACGAAGTTTCAATCCCTGCATCAGTGGTGCGTGTAGACGACATCCTTGTGGTGCGTCCTGGCGAAAAAATTGCTGCTGATGGTGTGGTCACCGAAGGTGTTAGCAGCATTGACATGAGCATGATCACGGGAGAAAGTGTTCCTGTTGACGTTGAGCCAGGAGACCCTGTTACGTCTGCAACGGTCAATCAGAATGGCCGCTTGTTGGTGCGAGCAACACGGGTTGGTTCAGAAACAACTTTTGCTCGCATGGCCAAATTGGTGCGAGAGGCTCAAGCCACAAAAGCACCTGTACAGCGGATTGCTGATCGAGTCTCCAGCATCTTCGTTCCAACAGTTTTTGCTATCAGTATTGGCACTTTGGCGGCGTGGATGTTCTTTGACGGAGACTCCACCAAAGCTTTTACTGCGGCGGTAAGCGTTCTCATCATTGCGTGTCCGTGTGCGTTAGGACTCGCAACTCCTACCGCATTAATGGTGGGAAGCGGTCGTGCGGCCCAAATGGGAATTGTCATTAAGGGAATTGATGTACTTCAAAGCACGCGTCGTATTGACACAGTGGTTTTAGACAAAACAGGAACTGTCACCACGGGTGAGATGTCGCTTGTGGGTGTGCACTGTGTTGACGGAGTTCAGCGTGAAACCGTTCTGTCATATGCGGGAGCAGTGGAGAAGGGTAGTGAACATCCCATTGCTCGTTCCATTGTTGTCGCTGCTGAAGCTGAATTAGGAACAGTTCCAACCCTCGACGAGTTCATGGCGATGCCTGGTGTTGGCGCCACTGGACGAATTGGCGGCGTCATCATCACAGTAGGGCGCGAAGAAGTATTCCGCGAACGGCTTGTCATTATTCCTAGTGTTCTGAAAGATGCGTTGCAGGCGTCGCGCGAACGCGGCGAAACTGCAGTGGTTATCGCATGGGACGGGCAAGCACAAGCAGTGTTGTCAGTTGCTGATCAGCCCAAGGCAACGTCACCCGATGCAATTGCACAATTGAAATTGATGGGTCTTGCTCCCGTTCTACTCACCGGAGACAACGTCATTACTGCGCGGGCTATTGCTGAATCAGTCGGTATTGACAATGACGAACATCATTTGTATGCAGGTGTTTTGCCAGACGAAAAAGTTGCCATTGTGAAAGACCTACAAGAGCGTGGCTATGCAGTGGCAATGGTGGGCGACGGAGTTAATGACGCCGCGGCACTCGCGCAAGCAGATGTTGGAATTGCGATGGGTGGTGGCACCGATGTTGCAATGCAAGCGAGTGACCTCACCATTGTGAATGGCGATCTTCGGTCGGTTCCAGATGCCATTCGATTGTCGCGCGCGACCTTGCAAACCATTCGCACCAACGTGTTCTGGGCATTTGCCTACAACGTGGCGGCTATTCCGCTGGCGGCAAGCGGGCGCTTAAATCCAATGTGGGCCGGGCTTGCTATGGCTTCGTCGTCGGTGTTTGTGGTTATGAATAGCTTGCGCTTACGACGAGTGCAATTGTCGCGTTAACAATTATTCAATTCGGCATAGGCCTCGCGCATTGCTTCGATGGCATTTCTTTTGTGATTTCGCACTGTACGTGACGACACACCTAATTCCTTTGCCACGTCTTCGTTCCCACTTCCATCTGCGAATGCCTGCAGCAAGGTGATGTGTTGCTGATCTATGCCCATTGCTATTGCATCACTGACCATGTCCAGATATTCCCCGTGATGTGATGGAAGAGAATCGCCCACCATCTGGTGAAGCATTTCGTCTCCTACAGCAGTCTCTTCAACGTGACGTAAACGATGGTGCCGCACAAATGCGTGGTACTCAATATCTCTAATGAGGTTTGCGGCAATCTTGTGTGTGCGGCGGTGATGTGGAAACTCACGAATGACGCACCATGCGGTGGACAAAATATCTGTCATGGCTGCGTCCATGCCGCCGCGCATTCCGTGGCCGCGACGCTTTGCCATTGACATCAGCGGTGGAAGTATCCGGTGAAGAACAATGCGTGCCGCAATGTCGTCTGTTGCAGCTTCTTTTACCAAGTGCCACAACATGTGATCGCCTGAGACATCGTCGATTGCTCGCCCGAAACCCGCTAACTCCAGAATGTCGTCAAGATCGGTCACTGTGCATGGCATAAATGGCCAGGCATTCACATGGCGCAAAGTGAATGATCTGAATCGCAATCGTTCCCATTCGGAAATGAGGTCGCGGGCTGGTCCTGTGGAGATAGTGCTCCAAACGCGTGCTGTGTGTGTCATGCATGGGACGGTGCGGAAACACCCATGCCAGATGTTCATCCCTAGTTCTCACCCACTGTCTCACCCGATGAAAATCTTCGGCAATACTTATGGGATGCGCATCACCTTGCCGTCGGGAACCGAAGCAGAAATTGTTCGTCATGCCAACCCAGTGATGGGTCTGGTCATTGCACCAGACATCTTTGGGTTGCGTCCGTTGTATGACCAGATGGTGCAGAAATTGTCCGACGAATGGCAGATGTCAGTGATTGCTGTTGAGCCATTTCCCGGACGAAATCTGGGTCCCGAGGTGGAACCGCGTATGGCGGCGATCCCAGAACTGCGCGATGTTGATTTATTGGCCGATCTTCACGCCGCAGCAGATGAATTGGGCACACCCGTCACGGGTCTCATGGGTTATTGCATGGGCGGTATGTATTGCTTCAAGGCTGCACGTGACGAGCGTTTCGCTCGTATCGCAAGCTTCTACGGCATGATTGTGATGCCACCAGCCTGGAAAGGCGCTGGCCACGACGAGCCGTTGGCCAACCTTATAAATGGATACGCAGACAACGTCATCGCGTTCCTCGGCGGCAAAGACCCGTACACGCCAGAAGCAGATATTGCTCAACTGCGTTCAACAGGTGCACAAGTGGTGTTTTATCCAGAAGCGGAACATGCATTCGCACATGATGCGTCGCGTCCATCTCACCGCGTTGATGATGCAGCCGATGCATATTCGCGCGCACGCTCGTGGTTGTTAAGCGCGCTGTAGCAAGTTTTTAAATTGCGCGCTGCTCAAGTTTTGCGCGATCCAAAATGTGGTACGTGCGATCATGCTGTTCAAGCCACTTCAGTTTGATGAAGCTTGCAATTGCCTTATTGACGCGTTCGCGTGATGCACCGACCATCCCAGCAAGTTCTTCTTGCGTAACCGGCAGTGTGAATTCATCGCTTCCGCCAGACAAGTCAAGAAGTCGCTTTGCAGTACGACCAGTGACGTCAAGGAAGACGGAGTCGGCAAGTGCTTGATCCATTGCGCGCAAGCGTTGGCTGAGCATACGAATGACATTCCACAACAGGTGGGTTGAGTTATCGAGTTGCTCGCGCACCACGTTGTAGGGAATTTCGAGAACTGTTGATGGTTCAAGCGCACGCGCACCTGCAGAGCGTGACCGTGTATCGAGCATTCCCATTTCGCCAAAGAGGTCGCCTTCGTCCATGAGGGCAATCACGCTTTCGCGATGATCGAAGGGGCGATTGCCAATTGCAATTGCAATACGGCCTGCAAGAACAACAAATAAAGAGTCAGGTTCATCGCCTGCTTCAAACAGAACGTCGCCGCGCACAAGTTCTTTCACCGTGCCCGCTCCAGCGATGGAGGAGAGAATGTCTGCGGGTGTGTTCGCAAAGAATTCAGTGTCAGCAAGTACCTGTTCGTGTGCCATAGCAATACTGACGGTACTACCCTTCGGTCATGGCTGAAAATGAGACCGTATGGACAATCGTGGTAGCGGCAGGTTCAGGTCTCCGATTTGGAAGTGCCAAGCAGTTCGAGACGATCGGTGGTGAACCTATAGTCCAATGGGCTATGAATGAGGCTGCAAAGCACTCAGCTGGTGTCATTGTGGTGCTACCAAAGGGAATGGCGAACGGTCCAGGTCAGGTCGAGGGTGGAACCACGCGCAGTGAATCAGTCCGAAAAGGCCTCGATGCTGTCCCTGCCGAGGCGACGATTGTGTGTGTTCACGACGCCGCGCGCCCCTTTGCCAGTGCCACAGTTTTCCAACGAGTGATCTCTGCTGTGGTCGATGGCGCCGATGCGGCTGTGCCAGGAGTGCCAGTTGTTGACACCATTAAGCAGGTCAACGAATCAAACGTTGTTGTTGCGACTCCACGTCGAGAAACATTGCGCGCTGTTCAGACCCCACAAGCGTTCCGTGCATCGTCGCTTCGAAAGGCGCATGCGAACGGTGGCGAAGGCACAGATGACGCAACACTGATTGAAAAAATCGGTGGGGAAGTAGTAGTTGTTGAAGGTGAAGTGGTAAACCGCAAGATCACGACACGCGATGACTTGGAATGGGCTGTTGCACATGCAGACCACCTATTACATGGTGAGGTGTGATGATGGATATTCGAGTTGGGCAGGGTTTTGATATTCATCGTTTCGTTGATCAACCGATCGAAGGACGTGTACTTGTGCTGGGCGGAGTTCAGTTCCCTCACGAACGAGCGTTGATAGGCCATAGCGACGCCGACGTCATTGCGCACGCCGCGGCTGATGCATTGCTCGGCGCAGCAGGGATGGGGGATATCGGTCAGCACTATCCCGACACCGATCCCGCATGGAAGGGTGCTGACTCTTTGCAAATACTGCGTGATGTTGCTGGCAAAGTGGTCGCGCAGGGCTGGAGAATCGGAAACATTGATTGCAGTGTTGTATGCGAACAACCAAAGATTGCGCCAGTTCGCGATGAAATGATTCGTTTGCTCACTGAAGCAGTGGGTGCGCCCGTTAGCGTGAAGGGTCGCCGTGCCGAGGGTCTCGGTGCAATCGGACGCGCAGAGGGAATTGCCTGTTTCGCGTCGGCAATCATCATCAAGGAGTAAGCGCTATGGCGCCTCGTAAATCATCAAAGCCGAAAGTGAATCTGGGTCCCCCAGGGCGCAAACCAGGCGGTCGCAACACAGGTAGCCGCAACACATCATCAGCGAAGTCGTCGCAGCCAGCGCGTGGGGGCTCCACGCAAGGACCCAAGGGAGTTGTTCGACGCAAAGGCAGTGGTGCGCCCGATCCCACTCGCGGAAAGGCTCGCACAAGTGCTCCACGCGCCGGTGCACGTCGCGGTGTTGAGCCACGTCGTAATGCGCCTGTTGCTAAAGGTCTAGGTGGCGAACAGATCGAAGGGCGTCAGGCAGTTCGCGAATTATTAATGGGTCAGAAAAGAAAAGTTCGCGAAATTTGGATGGCATCTGACATCGACCCTGCACCAATTCTTGACGACATCGAAGAACTTGCTCATGCACAACGTGTCGCAATTCTTGAAGTTCCACGTCGCAAGATTGAAGAGACAGCTCGAAGCGAAGCGCCACAAGGAATCATCGCGTTCGCTGCACAGCTGGAAGAAGCATCGTTTGCAGACATGTTGAAGACGCACAACGGCGTCGCCCCGTTCTTGGTTGCAGTTGACGGTGTCACCGATCCAGGCAACTTGGGTGCGTTGTTGCGTTGCTGTGATGGCGCAGGTGTGACAGGGGTAGTACTGCCAAAGCATCGCGCTGTGCATGTCACGCCGACGGTTGCAAAAACATCTGCGGGTGCAGTTGAGCATGTGCCAATGACCTTGGTGTCAGGTCTGCCCACCGCTATTCAGCAAATGCGCGATAAGGGAATCTGGGTGGTCGGGTTGGACGATTCCAGCCGTGACACCTTGTTCGACATCGGCAAGCTGGCAAATGACGGCATCTGCATTGTTTTGGGTGCAGAAGGATCTGGCCTGTCACGCCTTGTTCGCGAGCGATGCGACGCCATTGTCAGCATTCCCATGCTCGGTCAGGTGTCGTCTCTGAATGTCTCGGCTGCGGCCGCGCTTGCCACATATGAAGTCACCCGTGTGCGAGAGGCTGGACGCGCCTAGGCTAAGAGTCCTCGCCGGGTTAGCTCAGTGGTAGAGCAACGCACTTGTAATGCGTAGGCCGTGGGTTCAACCCCCACACCCGGCTCCATTTTCCTTGTGTTTCTTGGGCGTCTCGTCGTCAAGTGGCGACAGAAGCACGAATTCACCTACTACGGTGGAGGCACTCCCTGAGTCTCACCGGAGGACATCACCCATGAGCCAGCAACGTCCACGCGCACCACGACCCGGCCTTCCATCACCCTCTACGGGAACCATGGGGGCTGTTGTTGCTGTGGTGGCACTTGTTCTCGGATTCCTCGTCCTGCGCGATGTCAGCGGTTCCACATTGAGCCCATCATCGTCTGCACCAGTGGAAACCGTTCCTGGCGGCGGCACGGTTGATCCGTCTGCAACTACCACCACTGTTCCGTTCTCTCTCCTTGGATTCAAGCTCATCGTGGCCAACGCATCTGGCGTGGCAGGTAGTGCTGGCTCTATGACTCTTGCATTGCAGAACTTGGGGTTCATCGCTCGCCCTGCAGTCAACCTTGCGCCTGGTGCTGCAAAGCGTCAGAAGACTGGCGTGTTCTACACCGCCGGGTGTGAAAACAACGCAGCAAAAGTTGCCGAAGTACTTGGCGGGAATGTTGATGTTGGTGCGATGCCAGTTCCAGTTCCTACTGAAACAGGTGAACTTGGTGAAGCATGTGTCTTGATCTTGTTGGGAACGGACTTGGCTGGAAAGCCATTGCAGGGAGCAACTGGAACCGGTCAAGGTCAGGCAGCAACCACAACGGTTCCTGCTGGTTAATTCTTCTTCAAGAATTCCAATACTGCATCTTCGATACAGCGCAGCACATGGCTGTGGGCGGTGTGTGAACCAAACATCTCTGTGATGTTCAGTGTGTCTATGTGTGCACGCAAGTCGGGATTCATGTTGTCGTCAACATCTCCCACCACGGCGAGTGTCTTCACGTTGTTTTCTTTCGCATGATGAACAACATTGCCAATTACTTTTCCGTCGAAACTGGTGTCGTCCAGTAAACCTTCGCCAGTAATGACAAGATCATGTTCTTTCATGGCGTCGTAGAAACCAACTTCGTCGGCAACGATGTCGAATCCAGGAACAAGTTGAGCACCCAATGAAGCAAGTGCGCCTGCCAAACCACCAGCAGCACCTGACCCACGCATCGTTGTGACATCACAGTTGTAGTCGCGCTTGTACGTCAGCGCTAACGCTTCTAGTCGATTGGTGAGAAAATCAACCTGCGCTCGTGTGGCACCCTTTTGTGGTGCAAAGACGCGTGCTGCATCAACAAAATTTGTGTCAACGTCGCATGCCACAAGAAACTCAACAGCTTTTAAACGAGCTGGAGTAGATATTGCACGTAATGCACCAAGTCCGCCATCGGTAGTTGCAGAACCACCAAGACACACAATGATTTTCTTCGCACCGTGTGTGAGTGCAAGGTCAATGAGTTCGCCAGTTCCACGTGTGGTTGCGTTCAACGGGTCGTTGTGGTGTGGCCCACCAGCAAGAGTGAGGCCGGATGCGCGAGCCATTTCAATTACTGCTGTTCCACGATGAAGACGCCACTGTGCCTCTACGGGTGTGCCGAGTGGTCCCGTAACAACAGATGTTTTATTCGGACCCCCGAGTACATCAAGGGTCCCCTCACCGCCATCAGCCATTGGCATCTCGGTACAGTCAATGTTGAGCGACCAGCACGCATGTCCAATTGCGGCACAGACCTGAGCGGCTGACGCTGTCCCTTTGAATTTGTCCGCCGCGGCAAGCACTCGCATGAATTCCACCTTACGAGCCGCATATAAGGTTCGGTGTATGAGTGCAGAACTGACATCACTTGACGCCACTGAACAAGCTTCCCTCGTTGCCAACAAAAAGGTGTCGGCCGCAGAACTTGTAGACGCAGCAATTGCTCAAGCGGAAAAAGTGAATGGCGTCATCAACGGCATTATTCATCCACGGTTTGAGAAAGCTCGCGCTGAGGCGCAAACACCTGTTGATGGGTCGTTTGCAGGAGTTCCATTGGTGTTGAAAGACCTTGGTGCGGCAATGGCAGGCGAGCCGCATCACATGGGAACAAGGTTCTTAAAGAACGAACAATTTGTTGCGCCGCGAAATAGTTATTTGACTGAGCGGTTCTTGCGCGCCGGATTCATTGTCATCGGCCGAACGAATACACCCGAGTTTGGAAACACGATTACAACTGAGCCATTGAGCTACGGGCCCTCGCGTAATCCATGGAACACCGACCACTCCACTGGTGGTTCATCGGGAGGTTCTGCTGCAAGTGTGGCATCGCACATTGTTCCTGTTGGCCATGCAAATGATGGTGGTGGCTCCATCCGTATTCCTGCAAGTGAATGTGGTTTGGTGGGTTTAAAGCCATCACGTGGACGTGTGAGTAAAGGTCCCGACCTCGGTGAGAGTTGGATGGGTTCAACAATTGATGGCTGCGTTACTCGAACAGTGCGCGATACGGCTGCGGTGCTTGATGTGATCTGCGGGTATGAGCCCGGTGATCCCTACGTCGCCCCACCATTTGCACGACCACTTGTTGAAGAACTTGGTGTGTCGCCTGGACGACTGCGCATTGGGGTGCTTGATCATCCCCTGTATGGGCACCAACTTGATCACGCAGAATCGCGTGAAAGTGTGAAGCGAGTTGCGGACATGTTGACATCGCTCGGACACGACGTGTCTGTGTCATGGCCACGCGCGATGGAGGAAGAAGAAACCGCAGGAAAGTTCACTGCAGTTGTGGCGGCATGGACTCACACTGATGTGTCGTATTTCGAATCGGTGTTTGGTCGTGACTTGGGCGAGGGAGATCTTGAGCCCGACAACCTGTTGATGCGTGAACTCGGTCGTTCAGTTACCACTCACAGTTACTTAGCGAACATGCAATGGCTGCATGCATGGTGCCGTCGAGTTGTTGAGTGGTGGGAGCCACGAGATGGATCGCAGGGCTTCGATATTTTGGTGACGCCTACCGTTGCAGGGCCACCACCACCTATTGGGCATTTGGCTGGTCCTAACGGCAGTCGCAACTTGGTGGAGATTTTGGCGTATACGTCGCAGTTCAATCTCACGGGCCAACCCGCAATCAGTCTCCCGTTGCACTGGAGTCAGTCGGGGTTACCAATGGGCGTGCAATTTGTTGCCGCACCATTTAGAGAAGACATGCTTGTACGCCTCGCCTCGCAATTAGAAGTAGCGATGCCGTGGAGTGATCGCGTTGCGCCTCTGGTGGCGAATCACTAGTAAATCGGTAGGGTTTTGGTCATGGCCGTTACCGTTCGAATCCCCACCACAATGCGTCCCATCTCTGGTGGAGCATCAACAGTGCAAGTAGAAGGCGCCACCTTGCGCGACGTGCTTGCTGCTCTCAACGCCGCACACGCCGGGTTCAACGAGCGGTTGTTTGACGACGCTGGTGAGCTGCATAAGTTTGTGAACATCTTCGTATCGGATGACGATGTCCGTTATATGGATGGCCTCGACACCGCCGTGAAAGACGGCGACACCGTCTCGATTATTCCGGCGGTTGCTGGCGGCTTTTAGTCGCAGCAACTCGAGCGAGGCTGTGGGCCGAGCGGG
>CAZCZM010000028.1:0-8720 GCA_964503445.1 uncultured Bifidobacterium sp. | reverse complement strand
TTAGTCGCAGCAACTCGAGCGAGGCTGTGGGCCGAGCGGGGTTGTTGGTTGCTGGCGGCTTTTCGTCCAAGGTATGGGTCTTCATTGGGCCTGTGTGGTGGTTAGCAGTCTCGGCGGTAGAGTGCTAGCAGTCGATTCGCCCGAGTGCGAATCCCCCTAATAACAGGCATACCCCCAACTATCGGAGGAACACCCATGGCAAAGATGATTGCTTTTGACGAAGAGGCCCGCCGCGGTCTTGAAGCCGGAATGAACAAGTTGGCCGATGCCGTGCGCGTCACGCTCGGACCAAAGGGACGCAATGTCGTTCTTGCAAAGCAGTGGGGCGCACCCACCATCACGAACGACGGTGTGTCAATCGCCAAAGACATCGAACTCGAAGATCCATACGAGCGCATCGGCGCAGAGTTGGTCAAAGAAGTAGCCAAGAAGACTGACGATGTCGCTGGTGACGGAACTACCACTGCAACAGTTCTTGCATGGACCATGGTGCGCGAAGGTTTGCGCAACGTTGCAGCAGGTGCCAACCCTATGTCGCTGAAGAAGGGCATCGAGGCCGCAGTCGCTGCAGCAATCGAAAGCATCAAGGCGCTTGCAAAGGAAGTTGATTCCAAAGAGCAGATTGCCCAGGTTGCGTCAATCTCTGCTGCGGACACCGAAATTGGCGGAATGATTTCAGAAGCCATCGACAAAGTGGGCAAAGACGGAGTCATCACCGTTGAAGAAAGCCAGACCTTCGGAATGGAGATGGACCTTGTTGAAGGTATGCGCTTCGACAAGGGCTACATCTCTCCATACTTCGCAACAGACATGGACCGCATGGAAGCAACTCTTGAAGATGCATACATCTTGCTTGTTTCCAGCAAGATCTCCAATGTTCGCGACATGCTTCCCGTACTTGAAAAAGTGATGCAGAGTGGTCGTCCGTTGTGCATTATCGCAGAAGATGTTGAAGGCGAAGCTCTCGCAACTTTGGTTGTGAACAAGATTCGTGGAACATTCAAGAGCGCAGCAGTAAAGGCGCCAGGCTTTGGTGATCGTCGCAAGGCAATGCTGCAAGACATTGCAATTCTCACTGGCGGTCAGGTCATCAGTGAAGAAGTTGGTCTCAAGCTCGAGAATGCAACGCTCGATCTTTTGGGTCGCGCAAAGAAAGTTGTCATTACCAAGGATGAAACAACAATCATCGAAGGTGCTGGAGCAGACGACGACATCAAGGGTCGCATTAGCCAAATCAAGACTGAAATTGACAACACCGACTCCGATTACGACCGTGAGAAGTTGCAGGAGCGCCTCGCCAAGTTGTCTGGTGGTGTTGCAGTCTTGAAGGTGGGCGCAGCCACCGAAGTTGAACTGAAGGAAAAGAAGCACCGCATTGAAGACGCCGTAAGCACCACTAAGGCTGCAATCGAAGAAGGCGTTGTGCCTGGTGGCGGTGTGGCGCTTCTCCGTGCGCAGGCTGCAGTTATTGCCGCCGCCGACAAGTTGTCGGGCGATGAAGCAACCGGTGCACGTATGGTGGCTCGTTCGCTCGAAGGTCCTTTGAAGCAGATTGCCGAGAACGCAGGACTTGAAGGCGGCGTTGTTGTCGAGAAGGTGAAGAACCTGAAGGGCACCGAAGGCTTGAATGCCGCTACTGGTGAATATGAAGACCTGGTCAAGCTTGGTGTTATCGATGCCGCCAAGGTGACCCGTTCAGCTCTGCAGAACGCAGCATCCATTGCGGCACTGTTCCTCACCACCGAGGCAGTTATCGCAGACAAGCCTGAGGAGTCCTCACACGCCGGCCACGACCATGGCGGCATGGGCGATTTCTAAGCCTTTAGCAAAAGAACACACTGAATTCTCGCCGTGGTGATCGAAAGATCACCACGGCGATTTTCTTTGTATGGGTTAATTGGATGAATTGACTTACAAAAAAATAGTTGGGTGATTACTCTAAGAAAAGTTTCAAGGGGGAATCCATGGCACTTCAGCCACAACTCGCGCGTCGCGCACTGTCTGCACTAGTCCTTACATCGCTCATTGCGGCATGTGGCGGCGGATCAGAATCATCAGACACCACTACCGAACGTTCTCGGAATTCAACATTGTGGACGGCCACAACAGTTCCCACGAAGGTGGTTGTGTATGGCACTCAAGACGGTCTCATTGAATACGTGCAAGTTCCCAGCGAATCTGGACCAGTTACACCCACAAACGTTGTAACCGAGGGTAGGTACGCTTCATTCAACCAATCCGTAGTGTCTGTTGCGGTTGATTCGGCTCGATCCCAGATTGTTTACGCGGGGATGTTTGCATCATCAGATGCTCAACTTCGAATGGCAACAATCGGTGTCCCCGGCTCCTCCACGGTTCTCGCCGCACCATCTGGCCAAACATTCGGAATGGGCTATGACCCATCGTCACGTATTGCCACTCTGAATCATTTCGACGGCAGTCGCTTTAGATACGTACTTCATTCGGTTGACGAGGTTGAATCTCCACTCATTAACTCATCTCATATGTATTACATGCTTCCGAATACCAGTTCCACAAGAACTCTGATCGCAACAGGTTCCGAGATCCGTGAAGTAGATAGAACGAATCCTGAAATCAATATGGATAGTTCTCCATCGCTGGCAACTACGCCATTTGACTTATGGAATTTTGCTCAAGATACGCAATCAAGCTCTATTTATGCGGTTCGCCCCACAGCCGGCGAAATTGTTCAAACTGAAGTGTCGTCTTCTGCATCGCTCACAAAAATTGCTGCATTCTCAAATGCAGCATCAGTCGCAGCTTTTTCGGATGGAACACTCGCAATTGGTACCGGAATTAATTTGATTACTAGTAGATCTGTCGTGGGGGCTCTCGCCATTTATGACCCATCAGGTGCTAGCCCTACGATTGAGATGTCAGGAGTTGGGTCAGGTGCTTCTGCCTCTGGTGTTCAAAGCGTGTGGGCGGTGGAATCCCCGATTGCAACAGTTGCGCCGGTCGTAACTGGTGATGTGTCGTTCGGATCAATTTTGCAGTGTCAGGATGCGCAGTGGCGAGGTGACTTGCCATTGAGCCGGTTATCGCGAGCACCAATTGAGGGTGTTCGCACATATTCCTGGTTTTTGAATGGAACTCAAATCGAAGGTGAGACGTCAGATACCTATGTGAGTGCAGCGTACGGGTCCTATCAATGTGCGGTGACGGCGGGCAATGTTGCCGGATCTGGTCAGTCGAGTTTGTCGAACACATTGGAGATTCCTGAAGACATCGAACCCGAAACAACAACAACCATTGATGGAAGCGGTGCCGGTGAATCGACATCAACAACCATTGAGGGTTCGGGTGGATCCGAGGCAGCTCCAGTCGAATCACCAATCGTGACTGTCCCTGTGGCGGCACCGGCAACCCCAGTTGTTGTTGTCACGCCTACTTTGCGTTCGGCCAAGTGGACGTTCAAGGGTCGTACTGCAAAGGTGACATTCCGCAAATACGCCGGTGCAAAGAAGTATCGACTCTATGTTCGAGGTGCAACGCGCAAAAACATTGTGTGTAAATCGGCAAAGACCACGGTGACATGTACAACGACTGGGTTGAAGAAGGGCATCAATACTTTTAGTGCAAAAGCATTAACTAGCTCAGGTGCAACGTTGGCGTTAAGCACCAAAACGCGTCTCACGAAATAACTAATAATCAACTATCGAAAGAAAAGAAAATTTTGAAGAAGTCACAAAAGATCGTGAAACGAAGTGTTGCAGCGTTGACTCTGTCAGCACTTGTCGCTGCATGTAGCGGAGGATCAGAATCCTCCGATTCCACTGAACGCACTCGAAACTCAGCAGTGTGGACAGCCACGTCAGTACCGTCAAAGATGGTGGTATTCGGGACACAAGACGGTTTTGTTCAGGCATTTGATCTACCTGTCTCGGCCGTCACGGTGTCACCCTTCACTATCGCAGAAGTGAAACCGAATTCATTGTTACCGAACGCAGTCGTCGCAGTTGCGGCCGATACAGCGCAATCGGAAATTATTTACTCCGGAGTGGACTCTGGTGGTAACACATATATTTACCGCGCCGACCTTGAGGGGAATAATCAGGAAGTCTTTACAGCTGCGAATTCATTTACTCTCGGTATGGGGTATGACCCAGCGTCTCGAACTGCTGTACTTCGATACAACGACCCTGGAGCAGGGAAGTACCTTCTGCACGAAGTAGATGCCGTAAATTCCCCCATTTTCCAATCAACAATTTCGTATTACATGGTTCCTGCGTATAACGGAAAGAATTTTGTTGTGGCGAAGGGGGATGTTCTGCGCGACATTGACATCACGAACTTCAAATTGATTTTTGCGTCAACGAACACGGTGGGTTCACCAACAGACCTGTGGGGCTTTGCTGCCGACACACAATCCAGCCTGTATTACGGGGCACGTCAACAGAGTGGCCAAATTGTTTCAATGGATATGACAAAGACAATCCCCATTGCGAAAGTGGAGAATGTGGCAAATCCAGCATCTCTTGCTGTGTTTTCAGACGGAATGATTGTGGCTGGCACCGGACAAGAAGCCATCAAGACTGCTGGAGTAGTCGGCGGTATCACTGTCGTTGACCCCACAGGGGTGTCATCACCAGTGACGTTAAAAGGTGTTGGCACCGGTGCAGCGTCATCGGGAGTGCAATCCGTGTGGGCAGTGGAATCACCCATTGCAACTGCAGCACCACGTGCAACACTTGATTCGTCAGGAACGTTGACATGCACGGATGCAGGATGGCGTGAGGATTTGCCTCTGAGCCGACTCTCCCGTTCGCCCATTTCATCTGTACGTGAATACACATGGTTCTCTGGAGGTACCCCTATTTCTGGTGAAGAATCAGAAACCTTTGTCCCAACTGAAGAGGGCAAGTACTCATGTGCAGTCACCTCAGCGAACATGGCAGGAACTGGACAGTCGGAGATGTCATCGGTTGTGGTTGTAGAGGAGCCTGATCTTGCATCATCAATCACAACAACAACGTCGACCTCGACACCAACAAGTGATTCATCCACTGCACCTGATGCGACTGTTTCGCGTCCGTCAACACCGGCGGAATCACCTGGTACTGCTGAATCGGCTCCAACAGAGTCTCCTGTGGTGACCATTCCGGCTGTGTCGCCCGGAGCACCTATCGCCGTAGTGACGCCATCATTACGTTCAACGAAGTGGACTTTTAAAGGGCGCACCGCAAAAGTGACGTTCCGCAAGTTTGCGGGAGCGAAGAAATATCGCCTTTATGTGCGCGGAGCAACGAGAAAGAACATCGTGTGTAAGTCTGCAAAGACCACCGTGACGTGCACAACGACAGGCCTCAAGAAGGGTGTCAACACATTTAGTGCGAAAGCATTAAGTACATCTGGCGTCACCGTGGCATTGAGCACAAAGACGCGGCTCACCAAGTAATCCTGTGAACTAAGGGCGATAGCGTAAGGCGAGTGTCTAGCGCTATCGCCCTTGTTTCTTGTGCCGAAGCACGCAACCACGACACCGATCTTCCTTTCCTTGTTCGAGCTTTTGGTGACAGGGGAGTAATTGCAGATGTTGTGAACTGGGATGACTCTGCGGTGCAGTGGTCAACATATCGCTCGGTCATTGTTCGTTCGCCGTGGGACTATCACCGTAGATATAGCGAATTCATTTCGTGGGTGCAGCAAGTGTCACAGATGACTACATTGCACAACTCACAAGACATCATTCAATGGAATACCGACAAAACCTATTTGCAGGAACTTATTGACGCCAATATTCCTGTTATTCCCACAACATATGTTCAAGGTGCCGAAGATTTGGTTTTGGCTAATGACCTCATTAAGGGTGACGTTGTTGTGAAGCCCACAATTAGTGCTGGTTCAAATAACACCGAGCGTCATATCAACAGCACTTCAGCTGCTGCGGCCCACATCGCATCGCTTATTGACTCTGGGCGAGTTGCCATGGTGCAGCCGTATCAGCGCTTCATCGACGAACGCGGTGAGACTGGCATGTTGTATTTCAATGGTGAGTACAGTCACGCATTTCGTAAGGGCGCAATACTCGCAACAGGAGAAAATGTCAAGAACGGGTTGTACACCGAAGAGGACATCACTCCACGCAACGCATCACGTGAAGAGCGAGAACTTGGTGATGTCATTCTTCAGTATGTCACTCAAAAATTTGGTACGGCACCGCTGTATGCGCGTGTTGACGTGGTGCGTGGATCTGGCGGATATCCAGTGTTGATGGAACTAGAAATGGCCGAACCGTCTCTGTTTCTACACACTGACGCCCAGTCACCATCACGATTCGTGAAAGCCTTTATGTCGTTGTAGGCGATGCCTACAGCTCAAACATAATTTTCAACACACCTTCTTCGCGCGCATCGAACATCCGGTAGCCCTCAGCACCATCGGCGAGTTTCATTCGGTGGGTGAAAATTGCGTCGCCGGTCACTCGGCCGTTTTGCAGAAGTGGAACAAGAGTGTCCCATTGGGCAACAACATTTGCAATGCCTGCTCGAACTGTGAGGTTTCGATACATGATGTCGCGCATGGGAATGGCAGTGTCACCTTGCGGAAGTCCAATAAACGAAGTAGTTGCGCCGTGACGCGCAAGAGTGGGAACTAGTCCAATGGCGCTTCGAGCACCAGATGCTTCGAAAATTGCATCGCACATTTTTCCCTGGGTGTGGTGACGAACAGACTCGCGGGCATCCTCAGGCGAAAGCGCAATTGCTCCGAGCGATGTTGCATGATTTTGTCGGGTCACCACAGGGTCAATTGCGAAAACCCGAGCCGCACCCCGAGCAAATGCCAGTTCAATACCCAGCAGTCCAATTGGACCAAGACCAACAATGCACACGGTGGCTCCGGGAGAGATATCGGCTCGTGATACCCCGAAGTTTGCAGTGGCTAATGCATCAGTTAAAAGAACCGCTTGATCATTGGAGATGCCGTCTGGAATCTTCATTAATGTCAAATCCGCATTGGGAACTTGAACGAATTCTGCTTGACCGCCTTGTAGACGAGTACTGAGTCCGAATGCCGTACTGCGTGAACAACGCCCAACTCGAGACAAGCATGCATCGCATTCGCCACATCCACTACCGCCAGCGGCGATAACACGGTCACCCTGCCTGAATCTGTGGACTCCTTTTCCAGCTTCCACGACTTCGCCAATGAATTCATGCCCCACGCAGAAGGGTGCGATGTCACCGGAGTAATCGGTCTTACCAATTTTGTCTCCGTGATAAATGTGAAGATCGCTTCCGCAGATACTGCAATGCGTCACCTTGATAATGACTGCGTGGTCGAATGTCAACGATGGGTCGGCATAGTCTTCGTAGCGAATGTCTCGCGGACCGTGGAATACCAAAGCTTTCATGCGTCCCCCTTCAATGACTCACCATAGTGACTGAGGCATCTCGAGGCGAATGTGTCGCGAGTGTTGGAATACCATGTCACACGTCAGGGGGAAACAGCATGACAAACGTGGTGGACGAGGCTCACGAATTCATCAAGACCCATTGGGTTCCAGGTATTGACTTGGCGCAATGGCGAGAAATTGTTGTTGACAATAAGTGGGCGGCACTGAGGTGGCCAACCGAGTGGTGGGGCCGCGGACTGTCTGACGATGATGCTGAAGCGGTTGAGAAGGTGTTCAGTGACGCCAAGGTTCCTGGGCCTGGTCAAGACAAGTGGAACCTGTGGGCGGGAACCATGGTGGGGTTTGGTAGCGACGAACTGAAGCAGAAATACATGAGGTCTCTGCTGCTTGACGAAGTTGCTATGTGTTTGTTGTATAGCGAGCCGGGAGCAGGCTCGGACTTGGCGGGAATTCGAACAACTGCAGTTCGCGACGGTGATGAATGGGTAATTAACGGTCAAAAAGTATGGACATCGGGCGCACATGCTGCGGACATTGGAATGTTGATTGCCCGAACCGATTGGGACCAACCAAAACATCGTGGCATCACATTTTTCTGGCTTCCCATGAAACAGCCTGGGGTCGAGGTTCGTCCACTTCGTCAAGCAACTGGTGACTCACGATTCAACGAAGTGTTCCTCACTGATGCGCGCGTTCCGAACTCTCACGTTCTTGGTGATCTCAATAAGGGCTGGTGGGTGCTGCAATCTGCTTTGGCTTATGAACGTGCAGCAATGGGTGTCTCGCGTCGAGGACCCAAAGGTCCTGGTGGCGCGACATCTGCAGCACACGGCAGCATTCCGTCACCTGACTTGTCCTTGGTGTCACTTTCTCAAGACATGCAGAAGAACAATGACCCAGTTGTTCGTCAACACCTCGCGCGTTTGTATTGCATGCGAATGGTGAATGATTGGAATGGCGATAGAGCAAAGGCAGTGAGTGAAGCAGGCGGTTCATCTCCGCTTGCATCACTGGGGAAACTTGCGATGTCCGGACTACTTCACTATGCCGGTCGCGTTCAGGGCCATCTACTCGGTGCAGAAGGGGCATTGGACGGCGACCAGAACCCGCGATCGCGAGACGCCAATTATTCACAGTTGAACGCGTATTTCACCTCAATCGGTGGAGGCACAGATCAAATTCAGCGCAACATCATTGGCGAATTGATTTTGGGTCTTCCCAAAGAACCGCAGATGGATAGGGACATGCCATTTCGCGATGTTCCTGCAATGTCGGCAACGCGTTAGTCGCGCGCCATTGTTGCGCGACTTGTGCCAGAGAAATCCAGCACTTGATCGGCATC
>CAZCZM010000027.1:0-20737 GCA_964503445.1 uncultured Bifidobacterium sp. | reverse complement strand
TGTTGGCGATGTATCCCTCAACAACTCGCGCAGCAACTTCTGCAGCAGAGTGCCACTTCTGTCCCCGCACCGCGTCATCCCAGCCCTGTCCTTCAATTCCAAAACCAGTCACTGCTTGACTGATTGCAATTCCCGACACGCCACCGTTTCGCGCGGTGATTGCCGCACCAACGGTTCCGGAGTGGTACACCGAACGCCCCACATTTGCTCCAGGGTTAATGCCCGACACAACTAGATCGAAGGGTCCGCCGTACAGACCGAGTCGAGCAAAGAAGACACACAGTGCAGGTGGTCCGCTGACCGCCCACGATTCGTCAATACCTTCTATGTGTCGTTTGTGAACTTCGGGTTGGATGATGTGCAGTGCACCGATTGCGGCACCAGCTCCGGAATATTCCTGATCTGGGGCAGCGATAACAACATCGCCAAACGGCCGCATCGCTCGGGCGAGAACATGAAGCCCTACGGAATCAATGCCGTCATCATTTGTCACCAGAATTCTCATGACTTCATTGTGCCTCATGTACATGAACTGATTCCTACGGGAAAGTAGCCAATTCATTTCACTTGACAGGGCTGATACGGTTCCACCTAATCATTGAGGGAGATAAACAATGACCTACGCCGGTGACCGTATTTTGTATGACGCAGACACCCACATTATGGAGTTGCCAGATTTCTTGAGGAAGTTTGCTGACCCTGAGATTCGTGACCAACTTCCATTAGTGAGCTACGGGCGCTCCATTGTGACCGATGAGGAAGTCGAAGTCATCATGGCTAATGGTGCGCAACATAGTGATGCTCACAAGCAGTCCCTCATTGCACTCGGTGATCGAATGATTACAGAAGTCAAAGAGATTCAAGCTCTTGGTTCATTCGACAAACATGATCGTGTCATTGCTAATGACATGCTCGGTTTCATTAAACAGTTGGTGTTTGCCACACACAGTCTGCACATGCCGTTTTCGCCAAATGCCACGATTCCTGACAATCTTCGGTACGGTGCCGCGCGTGCGCACAACAGACACATGATTGATTTTTGCTCTGTTGATGATCGACTGATGGGAGTCGCAGCGGTTCCTTTGGAAAACCCAGATCTCGCTCTACAGGAAGTGCAGTTTGCGTTGGACAATGGTCTCAGTGCTATTTGGATTCCACACCGACTTGCCGGTGATCGCTCACCGACGCATGTTGACTACAATCCCATCTGGGCTCTGCTGCAAGAAGCGCGAGTACCCGTTGTTTTCCATGTGGGCGGCAATCCATTGCAGTTACCTCCAGGATGGAGCAATACAGGTCGCGGAGTGACACGCGATTGGATGGGCGGCGGTGAGAATGTTCGCGCGCGTGATGCGGCAGTGCTGCATCAAGGAATTGAAACATTTGTCAGTATGTTCGTGTTGGACGGAGTCCTTGAAGAGTTTCCAAACTTGAAACTTGCTTCAGTTGAACTTGGAGCTGGATGGGTGCCAGAGATGCTCGTACGTCTTGATCAGATTCATAAGGCGTATTCGCGTGTTGATGACCGCCTCAAGAGTTTTGGCCGCGTACCATCAGAACAAATACGCGAACAAATGGCATTTACGCCGTTCGTGTTTGAGGATGTTTCACGCCTTATTCATCACTCAAATGACGATTTGTACCTGTTCTCAAGCGATTATCCACATACCGAAGGCGGACGAGACCCAATTGCACGTTTCGAGTCGTGCATGCAGGACTTGCCTGCGTCTTCAGTGGAGAAATTCAATTCAGGGAATTTCTTGAGAATTTTTGAAGGCGCGAAGAGCCATTAAAAACATAAGCGGCGCAGTTGCTATCACGGCCACTGTGATGGCGTGAGCCGACATAGTGAACCCAAAGAAATCCTGGAGATTCCTGAAGGTCATTGCGAGTGCAGCGACAAACATCATCACAACGATGACGGCGCTCTTGTTGATTGTCAATGGGCGAGAGAGATATGTCAGCAGTCCAAAGAAACAGACGAGTCCGGTCAGAGTGGCAGCGGTGCCGCTTGAGTCGTTACTGAATGCTTCGGCAGCAATGACGCTGACTCCCGTCGCTAATCCCATTGGAACCGCAAATCGCACGATTCGTCTCAAGAACCCTGGCGTGTACAAGCGCGCATTCGGTCCGAGTGCAAGAAAGAACGCAGGAATACCGATAGTGACGGAGGAAAGAAGTGTCATCTGTCGGGGGAGAATGGGGAATGAAGTGCCGAATACGGCAGCCAACACGATCGCCATTGCGCTCATGGCATTCTTTGCTACGAACAAATGTGATACACGTTCAATATTGGCGATGACACGGCGTCCTTCCAACAAAACGTGTGGAAGGTGGGAGAACTTTCCGTCAAGAAGTATGAGTTGAGCAACTGCTTTTGTTGCGGGCGCGGCATTACTCATAGCTATTCCGATGTCAGCTCGTTTGAGAGCAAGTGCGTCGTTAACTCCATCACCTGTCATTGCAACAACATCACCTGAATCTTGCAGTGCATGTACAAGATTGCGTTTCTGTTGTGGAGAGACGCGACCAAGAACTGTGGCATGTGCGGCTATGTCGCGTAGTTCTTCCACGGATTCGCCGATTGTTCGAGCATCTACTGGCGTGCCTACCTCTAGACCAAGGGAGTGCGCGATAGCGGCAACAGTGTGTGGATTGTCTCCCGACAGCACCATGATTCGTACACCTTGTTGAGCAAAATATTCCAACGTCTCAGCAGCATCGCCGCGAACCTCTTCTTTGAGGACGAGAAGCATCGCGGGTGTTAGGTCATTAGGAAGGGTAGAGCCGAGATTGTCTGTCGCTGATGTGCTCAACAACATGACTCTCCTTCCGGTCTGGGCTAATTCATTGACCGTTGCGCGTAATGAATGTGAATCGGGAAGCAGTACTTCTGGTGCGCCCAAATACCACGAACCATTATTCGTGAAACGAACCGCTTTCCATTTGCGTGATGAATCAAATGGAATGTGTTCCTCATGTTTCCAATCTGATCGCTTTTTAAATTCTCGCGCGATGGCAAGTTGTGTGTTGTTTGATGCAGAGTCGTTGACCAATTCTGAAAGTGCAATGGGTGCGGTGACATGAAGGTCAGGTTGAAGTATTTCGTATCTTTCCAGAACAATCTCTCCCGAAGTGAGAGTCCCCGTCTTGTCCAAACACACAACATTGACGCGGGCGAGTATTTCAACAGAGGGAAGTTCTTGGACCAGGACGTTGTGGCGAGCCACACTGACCGCAGCACTGAGAAATGCCAACGTTGCGAGAAGGACTAGGCCCTCAGGTACCAGACCAACTAACCCAGAAACACTGCGTATTGCGTGGTCTTGCCAAGTATCCGTTACGTCTCGTCGCAGATATGACCAAATCTGAAGGGGAATGGCACCAACAAGAACCCAAGTGACCCACTTCAACAATGTGTTGATACTTTCTTGAACCTCCGACGGTGCTCGCGAAAAAACTCGTGCTTCTGTAGCTAATCGATGGGCGTAGGCATTGGGTCCTATTGAGGTTGCTTGAATCAGTCCATGTCCAGCGGTGGCAATGGTGCCAGAGAGAACTGTGTCGTCAGTCGACTTATGAACTGAATCTATTTCTCCTGTGAGGTTTGCTTCGTTGATTTCTAATTCGTTGCTGCGTAGTACTACACCGTCAACTGGTACTTCGTCTCCTGCACGCAAGAGAACATAATCATCAAGAACTATCTCTGATGTAGGAATGTTTTCTTCAACTCCATTGCGAAGAACCGTTGTGTGCGGTGCGTGGATAATTGTGAGCGCATCTAGTTTGCGCTTTGCCAGCCATTCTTGAAGTACTCCAATTGTGGAGTTTGCAATAAGGACTATTCCGAAAAGACCATCGGCTGGTGAACCAGCAACCAGCACAACCACAAGTAGCAGCCCCAAGATGAGGTTGAATCGAGTAAAGACATTCGCAATGAATATTTCTCGAAGCGAGCGTGACGTACGGAGATGAACGTTGTTTATGAGCCCGGACTGTTGGCGTATCTGAACGTCATGTGAGGACAATCCATGAAAATCGTTCACGAGCTCACGGTACTCGGCATGTGCGAAACAGCCGTGAGTAGATGTTGCTTACAGTTGTACTCCCTGTGAGCGAAGGCGAGCAGAGATGTCGCTACATTCCACGCACACACTTTCGGGGATGACCCCAATCTTCATAAGACCGGCAAACATTTTGCAACCAATGCAGAATGCGAATGCAGCTTCAAGAAATGCTGGGCCAGCCAATGCGGCTGCCACCCATCGTGATGCGGTACCAAGATCCAAAAGAAACAAGACAGATGCAGCAACACTGAACAGGGCACCGATTCCCTGAGCGAAGCGCTTGGGTGGTCCGGGAACAATGCGGTGAGGGCCTGCGAGTCGGGGAGTAATGACTTGGGTTGCAAGGCGGCCAAGAGGGCTAAATCGTGGCCCCGATGCGACTCGAGCAATAAATCCATACGTAAGAGGTATGAGAAGCCACGCCCAGCCAGTGACTGCATAGCCAAGGGACATTGCCACGGCACCAGTTGCAACAATGCGCGCCGACGTGTCGTTCACCTCGGATGGAAAGTTGAGTAGTTTGGTCACCTTTTCATCCTAGGCAGGGCTTTCAGATTTCCCACTGCTGAGCACTCGGTTGGATGTGGCCTACGGGTCATCACATAGGGTGACGCCATGGATTTTGTTTACCCACCAGAGGCCGATAGCTACCGCGCGAAAGTTCGTTCATTTCTTGATGCGAATTTGCCCAAGGATTGGAAAGGCATTGGCGCGATGAACCATGCCGATGCCGCGGCGTTCACCGAAGAGTGGCGAAACAAGTTGCGCGACAATGACTTCCTCGCAGTGACATGGCCGAAGGCATATGGCGGTGCTGGGCTTGGCCACATCGAACAATTGGTTCTTGCTGAAGAGTTTGCAAAGGCCGGTGTTCCTAGCGGTGGACCGAATGACGGTTTCGGCATCGGCATGTTGGGTAACACCATCATTGCTGTTGGTACCGAAGAGCAGAAGAAGCATTTTCTGCCACGTGTTCTGTCAGGCGAAGACCGTTGGTGTCAGGGGTACTCAGAGCCTGCAGCCGGCTCAGACCTTGGCAACTTGGGTTGTCGTGCAGTGCTCGATGGTGATGAATGGATCATTAACGGTCAAAAGATTTGGACATCAGCAGGACACTTAGCGAATCACATTTTTGTTCTGGCACGTACTGCTCCAGACGAAGTGAAGCATCGCGGCATCACGTTCTTGTTGGTTGACATGCGTCAACCCGGTGTTGAAGTTCGTCCTATCAAGATGATGTCAGGCGATTCAGAATTCAACGAAGTGTTCTTTACTGATGCACGTTGTCCCAAGGAGAACGTTGTTGGTGAAGTCAACGGCGGCTGGATGGTCGCAATGACTTTGTTGGGTAACGAGCGCGGAGCAGGTGCAGCAGTGAACAGCATTTCGTTCCGTGGCGAACTCGACAAGTTGACGCAACTGGCGCAGCAAAAAGGACTCACCACCGATCCATACATCCGTCAGCGATTGGCAAAGGCTCATACCAAGGTAGAGATCATGCGCTTCCTTGGATATCGGGTCTTGACTGCATTCATGAACGGAAGTCAACCAGGTGCAGATGCGTCAATCGGAAAGTTGTGGTGGTCTGAGTATCACAAGGAAGTCACTGAACTTGCTGTGGACATTCTTGGTGCCGACGCGCTTGTTCCGGTTGGTCAAACACCACACACAGCCTTCACTACTGACTCGCCAGGATCACCAAATGATTCGGCAAACTGGGTTGGCGTCTTCTTGAATGCGCGTGCTGGAACTATTTACGCAGGTACAAGCCAGGTTCAACGTGGAATTGTTGGTGAACAAGTTCTTGGTTTGCCGAAAGAGCCACGTGCCGACGGTGGTCCGTGGAAGCTCATCCCCGGTCACGGATAACGATCAGTTACAGAGATATTTCTCTGTTCACAACTGATTTTGCAAGATCGACGATGTCCATGTCTTGAGCGATACTGGCATCTCTGAGTTTCCAATACGCCTCCATCATGGCAATGCCGTGACGCTCGCTTAGAACACCCTTTGCTTGCTCAATGGCGTTGCGACCTTCAACTGCCATGCGTAGTTTTCGCGCGATCAGCATTTGATCTTGTTGTGTGTCCGCTTGCAGGAACACAAGTGTCGCTGCATCGGCCAGGGAGTGGGCAGTCTGTAACTGATCATTTGTGAGCGGACTCGTCGAAAACAGGTTCAATGCACCCACAACTGATTCTTGTGCCTGAAGTGGGATGGCATATACCGATGAGAAGTTTTGTTCGCTAGCCAGAATTGCAAAATTAGGCCACCGTGAATCAGAAGAGAGGTCATCGCAAATCACGTCGTTCTTCAACTTGCAGCAATCTCGGCAAGGACCTTCATCATTCTGTACTTGAAAAAGGTCTAACAGTTTTGCTGCGTGGCTTGATGATCCGATGACATGTAGTGAATTGCTGTTGTCAAGTAAAAGAATTCCTGCTGCAGTAATTGGAAGAAGTTCAATGCACTTAGACGTGAGAACAGAAAAGACATTCACGATGCTCGCACCGCGAGTTGTCATTTGTCCGATGTCAATCAGTGTTGTGGCTAGATGATTGGTATCTGAATCACGGTCACTAGGAGTGTCTTTGTCATGTGTTGACATGGTGTACCTATTTCTCTAGAGATTCTTCTCGGGCGATGATGGCGCGGGCAACATCGATAAGTGGACGATGGGAGACGAAGGCAGCGCTACGAAGTCGCACCATGGCTTCGAGGACAGGAACGGAGAGATGTTCTGAGATCATTCCGACAGCTTGCTGAACAACAGTGTGATGTTGTACATCTTGTCCTAATTCAGCCAAGACCGCGTCCAATGACACGCCAGCAAGGTCGTTCAAAATTGCCTCTAATGCGATATCGGCGAGGAGTCCGCCATCCAAATACTCACTGGGCGTTGGTGAGTGAGGTGTTGTCCAATATGCCGTAAATGCTCCTAAGCGAATTGCGCCAGTGTGAATGGGGAAGCTCAGAACGGCGCGAACACCAGCTTTTGATGCTTCGTCACAGAAAATGGGCCATCGTTCTCGTTCGATAAAACCATTTGTATCGGCAAGAATTATCGGGGTGGATTCTCGAATAGAGGACACCGTGGGCCCATCACCTAGGACCATTTGCCGTTCATCCATTAAGGATGTCAACGACGTTCCGCCAGTGATGGTGGTGATGTCATAACCCATGCTGAGTACGAGCGAGCACTGCTCTGCATGTAGTACTTCCTTTGCCAAAGAGGTAATTCGTTCACCAAGACTGCGAACTTCTGCATCAAGATAGAGAGAACGAGCGATTTCTGTGCGTCTATTCAGCGACACGAGTTCTCTTTCATCACTGCAAACTACTTGTCAATCATGGCATCTTTCGTGATTGGGGCGAAGAAGTGATTAATTCTCTCACTCAGAGGTATCAAATAGACTGAATTGTGGTCAAATTCCTGGACGTTCGTTACGTTCATACATGATTGTGCGTAACACCCTATGGAGGTCACATAATGAAGCGAAAAATCTGTGCAGTTGTCTTGCTGCTGATTTCAACATTCGTTGTCAATGTGGCATCACCCCAAGGACATGTCTCGGCAAATTCAGTCGGTGTTTTTGTTTCGAACACAACATTGTCAAGCAATATTGGGCTTACATTCTGTACGCCCGACATCACGAAGGGCTGTATCGACTCTGTCATTGTTGATGGCGTCGCCTTGACCCCTGTGCAATCAATGGGTGCAGCCAGTTTTTTCCTGGGTGGCGGCTTGTACAGCGGACCATGCCGATATGTAGACACGTCAATTAATCAGTGTGAATATCCATATCTGGTTCTATCTCCAACTAGACCACGAGCTAGTGCATTTCTTGATGATGTTGTTATCAATTTTCGTCGTCAATTAGGTAATCATCCAACTTCAGCAATTAATGCCGCCATTGTGAACGGCTCACTTCAGTCATTTACCCCCGCAGCACCTGGTGTACGCGACATCGCGACGATTCGTGCAAAGTCAACTGAGACTCATCATGCATCCTCTGGGTTTTGTGTTGGTTGGGGAGTCAAAATTGACCAATGTGTAATAGGTGATGTGGGAACTCAGAAAGTCACCAACAGATTGTCCGTGTTGTTGTTGCCTGCAATGCGTAGTTCTGTAGTGCCACCTGACGCAGCTGATGAAACATGTAAACAGCGGGATCCGACAAATGAATGCCTCATTAATGTCTTTGACGAAACAAGTCGAGGAGGATGGGTGGATACTGACGCATCAGTATTCGGACTCACGTCGATGGATCGGTACACAGGTGCGGCACAGCTAAAAATTGCTGGACCTCACTACAAGACGCCCGTTAACGGTGCAACTGAACTAAACCTGTCCTATTTCCGCATGTTTTTGCCAAGCGCTTATCTAGACAGATCATTCGGATTGCGCCCAAATGAAGCCAATGCAACCACCTTGCCAGTCCGTCGAACTGTAGGAAACGGATCGACAACTCCTCTCACTGAGTATCTGGCACAACCGGACGGCCTTTTGGTGTCATCTACCGGGATTGGATTTTCTATTCCTACTATGACTGTGCAGCGTGTCTTAATCGTCAGGCGCAATGCAAGAGTCACCGCAACGGCAATGTTGAAAGCTGCAGGAATTCACCAAACGCTGAAATTTGGGACTGCAAAAATCAGCATCAACAAAAAAAATGGCATGACATATTCTGCAAAGCGCTATCGATTTACACGGGTACGGACTGTGGTCGTCACGATTACTTACAAATCAACTCCAAATGTGAAATCAGTCCGCAAATTAACTGTGCAAGTTCGAAAGTAGTGAACCGTGTCTGAATTGACGTATGGGTCGTATCTCAAAGTTCCAGAACTTCTGGCTTTACAACAGCCATTGTCAGATGGGCCAGAACATGATGAATTGTTATTTATTGTTATTCATCAAACGTACGAACTGTGGTTCAAGCAAATTCTTCACGAACTTGTAGCCACGCAAAATGCAATGGAATCTTGTGATCTTCATCGGTCGCTTGCATTGGTCGGGCGTGTGCGAACTATTCTGAAGACACTTGTGTCGCAGGTAGACATCCTTGAAACAATGACACCACTCCAGTTCAATTCATTTCGATCGCGACTTGCGTCGTCGAGTGGGTTTCAATCTGCTCAATTTCGAGAGTTTGAAGCTGTCCTGGGTCGTCGTGGTGACATTCCTACAGAATTCCTTGATGCCGCGCAGAAGGCGAGTGTTGCTGCTGCTACTTCGCGCCGTTCGTTATGGGGTAGCACTCTTGTTCTTCTGGCAGGTCGTCAGCATGCAATTCCGCAGCGTCGTCTAGATGACGAGACGTCAGAAATCACTGGCGCTGATGAGTCTGTTCAAAAAGTTTTGGCGACTGTGTATCGCACCGATGCTGAAGCTGCCCTATTACTTGAGCGGCTTGTAGATCTTGACGAGGGTGTCCAAGAGTGGCGCTATCGACACGTCAAAATGGTGGAGCGCACAATCGGCAACAAGATGGGAACTGGTGGGTCTAGCGGAGTGGGGTATTTGGCATCCACGTTGTTCAATCCAGTGTTTCCTGATTTATGGGCAGTACGCAATCTTTTTTAAATAGTTAAAGAAAAGTTTGCAAGCGTTCCACAAATTGAACGGGGTCACCGTTGAAAGTGTTTAATTCTTGTGGTGTCAGGATGACGGACAGTCCTTGCGGCGACTTTGCCAGGACTATGGGGTACATTCCGCCTGCAGCGTCTAATGCATCGCTGGGTGCGTCATTTCGGTGAAATGTGCGAAACGGGACCGGTAGTTGTTTCTGGCAGTCTTGCCAACTGCGTTTCTGCATGAACATGCCATGAGTTATGTCGCACAAGGCGCAGTGAGTGCCTCCGATTCGAGCCTGTATCCAATAGGTCACTTCACCGATGAGTGTGGAGTCGGCATCGTAAATTCCGATGAACTCAACAATGTCAGAACTCATGAGGTCAGGGTATCTCTGCCTTTGACGGCGGCGTGCGCCGGCATTACAAAAGCCCAGATAATGGTGCAGATGACGGGCGATGTACATTGACGATGTGGCGAAAGAGTCGACCAAGCAGCGAATTCTGAATGCTGCCGTGCGCACCATTAATGAAAAAGGTGAAGCTGGTGTGCGAATTGATGAGCTTTTGGCCGAAGTGAACGTCGCTGCACCTTCGCTGTATCACCATTTCGGAAGCCGTGAAGGGCTCATGGTAGAGGCACAGGCCGAACGTTTTTCACGATCAATTCAGACGGGAGTCCAAGAATTCGTGAATGCGTGTCGCAACAGCACCTCTGTTGAAGAACTACGACTCGCTGTACAGCAGGCGTTAGCGATGCGCAGTGATAAGGCTCGCATTGAGCATCGACTTCAGCGTCTGAACGCGTTAGGCGCAGCATACGCGCGACCAGACTTGGCAAAAAAAATTGTTGACGCCCATGAATCAATGGTGGCTGAAGTTGTGCAGGCGTTACAGCCGCTTCAAGCTAAAGGACTCATCCGTTCTGATGTGAATGTGGAAGCAGTTGTTGCTTGGTACAACGGAGCTCTCATTGGCGGCCTATTGGTGGAGTTGGAGGGTTCAACGTTAAGTTCGCACGACTGGGACATCATCATGTTGGATGCCATCGACAAACTTCTTTTTGGTCTGTGAAACAACGACATGTGATTTTGGCAACAAAAAAACCGGTCGAAGCAAACGCCCCGACCGGTCTTTTTGAGTAAGTGTCTTAGAGAGAAGACAGATCCACTGTTGGTGGGACAATCACTGCGTCAATGACGTGGATGACGCCATTCGATGCTGGGACATCTGTCGCTGTCACATTTGCGGTTCCAACCTTCACGCCACCATCTGTGGTGACTGCAAATGTTGAGCCTTCAAGCGTGGTGACATCACCAGCAGCAACGTCAGCGGCCATGATCTTTCCTGATACAACGTGGTAGGTCAGAATCTTGGTCAGTACTTCTTTGTTTTCTGGAAGAAGCAACTTCTCCAAGAGACCTTCTGGCAATGCTTCAAATGCTGCATTGGTTGGTGCAAAGACGGTGAGTGGACCTTCACCTGACAATGCTTCGCCAAGTCCGGCAGCAGTCACTGCTGCGACCAAGGTTGAGAAGTCTTCGTTGCCTTGGGCAACCTCAACGATGGTTCCTGGCTCTGTGGACATTTCGGTGGTGTCCGATGCGGGCACTGTGGTGTCTGAGCTTGAATCATCTGATCCGCATGCTGAAAGTGCAAATACGGACGCGATGGCAATAGCTGCAATCTTCTTTTTCATGTGTTTCTCCTGGGGGGATGGAAACTGTTGAACATCAACAGCCCACGTGTCAACCGCCGTGAGCTTCATGGTTATTCCCCGCAACTGATTACATATGTCACTGATTGCGTGTTCGTGCTTCACGCGCGGAGGGTCCTTTTCGACCGAAGTTTGGGTGCCGTGGTCAGGAAATGATGAAGTTCTGGCTTCTCTAGGGTTGTATCTGATTTTGTGTATGAATAATCTAAGTGTGTGTTAGCCGATTCCCCGTGGTTAAAAATGCGACAGCGTCAAGTTGTGGCCGTTGCCATGGCAGTTGTGATGGCTGTGTGTTCGTTGCCAAGCAACCGAGTGCATGCACGGCCGACTGTGAGTGCATCGTCCGTCAAAGTGACTTCGAATGAGTTACGCGGAACTCATCTCGTCGTTGCGCTTGGAACCAAGTGGAAGAACAAAAAAGTCATTATTGAGATTGGCACCGTCAATACAAAAACAAAACGCATGACATATCGACGCGTCGCAACAGTTACCACTGACAAATCAGGTAAGTCGTCTGTGTGTTCCTCGCAGCGATTACCGGCAAAGTCAACACTGCGGGTACGAAGTGGAAACAGAATCATTTCAACACGCAAAATTGCTCGCGCCACACAACTATCAGGTTGCGGATATTTGCCACCAGTTTCTGATGCATCTGTTGTCCCAGTGCCAACGACGGTTCCCAGTACACCTACTTCAACTGTTCCAAGCGTCCCTTCCTCAACCGTTCCACCGGCACCTAGTGCGATAACTCCTTCTCAGCTTCGCCTGTCGACCGCCACCGACACCGGCACGTCATCAAACGATGGAATTACAAATGCTTCAAATTTGTCGATTGAGGGCACAACGACAGGCGGGGCAACAGTACAGATCTATTTCAATAGTTCCCCGGCTGGCAGCCCATGCACCGCGAATAGTTCGGGACAATTTTCATGCAGCGTGACGAATGTTGTGGAAGGTAGTCACTCTGTGACAGCACAGAGCACTGTGGGTTCAAGTACTTCACCGTTCTCGGCACCCTTAGCTGTGACAGTCGATCGCACGCGACCAACCGTGCAATTCTCCTCGCCCCGACAGGCAATTGGAGCCACGGCATCAACGACGATCACAGCAACTCTGTCTGAAGAGTCGAACGACTTCTCGATTCAGGATATTCGAGTGATTTGCACCATGCCCGACGCATGCTATGTGTCTCAGTTCTCTGGCTCACAGCAAAATTACACATTTACATGGGGAACCGTGAATAATCAGGCCAACGGTGGGCAGATTCAAGTACTTGCCGATGTCTTTACGGACATTGCTGGTAATCCAAACGCTCTCTACAACGGAATTCCCATTCTGTATGACATGTACGGACCCCTCTTTACTGTAGAAGTCGTCAATGGGACACAACTTAGATTCCACTTTGATGAAGAGCCGTTTGACTTTGTTCTTGCTGACTTGTCAGTTGCTCAATATTCAGACACTGTTCATGGGCCACAATTCCAAGGGTATTTAACATCGCAGTTGTCGAACCTCGTGTCAATCTCACAAGACAATAAGACCTGGCAGGCAGATATGTCGTCCAACCTACGTAATCATTACAACGATGTTGATTGGCCGTATCTGTACTTTGTGCACCTGACCGGCAGTATCAGTGACGAATATGGAAACGTGTCAACCGAGAATAACAATCAATCTGAACAGATGATTTCTGTTAGATAATCACAGTCACGGTACCGAGTCGGTCGGATGTGATTTCAAGATAGATGAATCCGTGTACTGTGATGGATGTGTCAACTGACTACCAAAAACTATTGCGGCTAAATGGGATTGCCACTGTGCTTCATCTTGTTCAGGCAGTCGCGGTACTTGTATTGGCTAACGATTTTGCGTTACCAGTGACCAGTTTTTTCTGGAACGACGTTCCAAACAACTCGCTAGATATTGCTCGACTTGACCGCATGTTTGACGTGTCTATCGCCTGGGCAGCCGCAGTGTTTTTGTTGTTGTCCGCATTGTTTCATGGAATTGTTGCAACAGTTGGTCGGTCAAAATATGAATCAGAAATTGCGCAACAACAGAACAGATTTCGTTGGGTGGAGTACTCAATCTCATCAACAGTGATGATTTTGTCAATTGCATTGGTCTTCGGGATTGGCGATATCGCGGGGCTGATCGGAATCGCAGGTGCCAATATTGCCATGATCTTGTTTGGTTGGATTATGGAAGTCGTTAATCGACCGGGTCAAAAAGTGTGGTGGACACCTTTTTGGTTCGGATGCATTGTTGGTATCACTCCTTGGATAGGTCTAGTGATTTATCTTCTTGGGCCTGGCGATGACATGCCCGGATTTGTCTATGGCATCTTCGTCAGCATTTTCATTTTCTTCAACTTGTTTGCGTTGAACCAATACTTGCAATACCGAAAGGTAGGTAAGTGGGCCGATTACGTATACGGAGAGAAGATGTATCTGTGGCTTAGTCTTTTCGCGAAGAGTGCGCTTGCGTGGCAGATTTACGGGAACACATTGTCTGCTTAGATATGTTGAGGCTTCTGATATCACTCTGATGTGATCACGTGACTCTGAGAACACTTTGTTGGTATTCAATACATCCGAATAAGGACGCTCTTTACCCAATCTATGGTCGTGTTAACGAACGCCATCCTGAAGGTGACCAACCAACGGCGCGCCGAAAATGTCGTGTGAAGTCACTCTGGTCGTAGTACCCGCATAGAGAGGAAATTTCTACGAGAGACTTGTCGGTGGTTTCCAGCAGTCGCAGGGCCTCTTCTAATCGAAATCTCATGATGATTTGTTTGGGTGAGATTCCCAGCACACGGTTAGATAAGCGTTCTAGTTGTGGCACGGTGAGGTCTGCTGCTGTAGCCATATCGGCGACTGCTATATGTTCTGAAAATCTCTTCCTCACGACATCAACTGCACGTGACAAATTCTTATGGGTAGAGGCATCACTCACGGAAGTACGCAAATCAACACTGACGCTCACAATGCCAACAGGAATTCCGTCAGCATCAGTCCACCGAGATTTCGACGTTAAGAACCAGCCGACGTCTCCATTTGGCCGAGTAATCACTTCAAGTTCGTTGGTGAGCATTCGTCCCGTCGCAAGAATTTCGGCATCTTGTTCTTGGTAACTCTCGGCTAACTCGGTCGGGAAAATATCGTGAGCAGATTTGCCGACAACATCGCCCGGTGATTTTTTGCCTGCTCGTTCGGCGAAGGCGAGATTTGCATAGATATAGACCCCGTCAACCGACTTAATACAAAACATCACACCTGGAGTTGTGGCGAGCACATCGGTGACGGCGATAAGCGAACGTTCAAGCATCGATTCACCCCTGTATTGCGTGACTTTCCATGTGAATCTGCCTGATTGGACGAAATCAGCAGAATTTCCGTTGGAATCGTACAAGAGAATGTGACGTGGACGTGTTCGAATATCGCAATGATGGACACTGTTACAGACGACGTATTAGCAGAGCGTGCCGTCGAGCTAGCTCGTGTGTTGCTGGAATCAAGTCTTCAAGCGTCGACAAAGCGTGAACGTCGTCGACTGACTCGTCTTGCCATGCTTATTGAAAATAACGAGGCTCGTGGGTTGATCTTCAGTCTCACTGACGAAGTGTTGCGATTCCGTTCGCCGCGTCCGGCGGCTCGTCGATTCGCGGCACTTGTTCGCGGTCATTCAACCGATGGGTTTGGATTCATTGACTCTGTACTATTGCGATCTGGTGCAAGTGTTGCCCGATTAATGCCCAGCATCGTAATGCCGCTGGTTACTCGCCGTATTCGTATGGAGACCGATGGCATGGTCATCTCTGCTGATGATCCAAGGTTCGCGCAGTATCTGAAACGACGTAGGTCCGAAGGCGCACATCTCAATGTGAACTTGCTCGGTGAGGCAATTCTCAGCAATACAGAGGCTGATGAGCGGATGAACTCAGTGTGTGATCGAATCATGCGTGCTGATGTCGACTATGTGTCGGTCAAAATTTCAGCAATTGTGGCCAACCTCGATGCAATGGCATTTGATGAAAGTCTTGAATGGATCTGTGATCGATTACGAACCATTTATCGACTCGCGAAATCGTCGGAGCCGCAAACCTTCATCAATTTGGACATGGAGGAGTACAGAGATCTCGAGCTCACATTGCAGTCATTTATGCGTGTGCTATCGGAACCTGAGTTCGTGTCGAATGATGCAGGTATTGTCCTTCAGGCCTATCTTCCAGATTCACACAATGCTTTAGAGCGGCTGGGTACATGGGCTGCGGCGAGGCGTGCGCAAGGTGGCGGTTGTATCAAAGTGAGGTTAGTGAAAGGTGCAAACCTCGCCATGGAATTAGTCGAAGCAGAAATGCATTGTTGGACTCCGGCACCGTATTCAACAAAGGAAGAGGTAGACGCGAGTTACAAGAAACTTCTTGCTAGCGCTTTGCGTGATGATTGGGCAAATGCCGTACGTATTGGTGTGGCCAGTCACAACCTATTTGATGTGGCATGGGCGCTCGTTGTTGCTGAAAATAGGGGAGCATTAGAGCGGATTGAGATTGAGATGCTTGAGGGCATGGCACCGTCTCAGGCACGCGTGTTGTTGAGTCGCAAAACACCATTGTTGATGTACTCACCGACCGTGTCCGACGATGATTTTGCAGCCAGCATTGCGTACCTCACGCGGCGTCTAGATGAAAATACCCAACCCGACAATTTCTTACGCGCCCTTTTTTCGCTTACCCCTGATTCAGATGAATTTGAAACACAAGCGTCAAAATTTAGAACTGCAGTGAAGCAGAGCCATACTGTGTCATCGTCGCGAAAAAGACATGGCCGCATGACTATTACGTCGTCTGGATTTGGCAATGAGCCTGATGGTGACGCAACCGACGAGAACTTTCGAGCAGGTGTTCGTCATGCGTTAGCCACATGTGAGATGCCACTGTATGTTGAGTACAACACAGTGGCAGAGATTGATGATGTTGTGAACAAGGCAGCAATGTCAACTAAATCCGCTTCCATCAACTTCGACGAACGAAGGTCATGGTTATTGGGTGTAGCTGATGTAATGGCCAATGATCGAGCTAGAACCATTGGACTTCTTGCACATACGGTTGGAAAGACATTGCGAGAATCTGACCCAGAGATCAGCGAAGCAATTGATTTTTGTCGCTACTACGCACAAGTGGGAATATCTTCACTCGAATCGGCAGCAAAGTCTGGTTGTACGGTCAGACCGCGCGGAACAGTTCTTGTTGTTGGCCCGTGGAATTTTCCGTATGCCATTCCTATTGGAGGTGTTGCCGCGGCACTTGCGGCCGGGAACAATGTCATCCTTAAACCTGCTCCAGAGGCAAGGGAGGTGGGCGCGCATATTGTTCAGCAATTCCACGCAGCCGGTATTCCGAAAGAAGCACTTCAATTAGTTGTATGTCCTGATAACGAAATTGGTCAATACCTAGTGACTCATGACCTAATTGACACGGTTGTCCTTACTGGATCGTTCGAAACCTCGAGGATGTTTTTGAGTTGGAAGCCATCACTGAGATTGTTCGCAGAGACGAGCGGTAAGAATGCACTAGTCATCACATCTTCAGCAGATGTAGACCAAGCGATTGCAGATCTGGTGCGATCAGCATTCGGACATGCTGGTCAGAAGTGTTCTGCTGCAAGCTTGGGAATCATCGAGGCTTCGTTGTATGACGATCCGAACTTCATGACTCGACTTGCTGATGCAGTACGCAGCATTCGCGTGTTGCCAGCAACGAATCCAGCGTCAATGATGGGTCCAGTGATTAGTGAACCAACAGGTGCACTCAGACGAGCTCTAACCGTTCTTGATGCGGGAGAATCATGGCTGGTTGAACCGCGCATGGTTGATGGTGATGTTCAGATGTGGTCGCCCGGAGTTCGGATAGGAGTTCGTGAAGGATCATGGTTCCATGTGACAGAGTGTTTCGGTCCTGTTCTTGGACTGATGCGGGCAACAGATCTACATCATGCGATTCGCTTGCAGAACGCCACTTCATATGGTCTCACTGGGGGAATCCACTCGTTAGATGACAATGAAATTGAAAAGTGGCTTGAGTCAGTTGAAGTGGGCAATATCTACGTGAATCGGCACATCACGGGAGCAATTGTGCAACGTCAACCGTTCGGCGGTTGGAAGCAGTCCTCGGTCGGTGGAGGTGCAAAAGCTGGTGGACCTGACTATGTCTCTCAGTTCGCACAGATTGAAAATGGTGTGAATGATCTAACTAACGAGACATCAGCCCTGACAACTGAATGGTCAAAGCGCATATCTGGCGTTTTCGACCCCACAGGGTTGGAGTCCGAAGCAAACATCTTGCGCAGCGTGCCACTAAAGCGTGTGTGCGTTCGACATGATGGATCTAAACCTCGTGGAATTGAAGTGTTGAAACTTCTGTCCCGGGTGACTGGAGTGGAATTAGTGGTATCTGATGCTCGCTCTGAGAGCGAGTCACAATTCCTGTTGCAGGCATTGTGCTCCGACAGAGTTCGACTTCTCTGTCCGGTGAGCGATCAGGCACTTTCCGTACTTCACGAGGCGCAAGTTGCGATGTCGGACGATGACCCTGTTGTGGTTCCTGAGGTGGAGTTACGCCATTGGTCGCGGGAGCAAGCAATTGCGCGAACGCTTCATCGGCATGGACGAATCATCCCGATGAAGAACTAACTAGAGTCAAACTCACGAAAAGTGATGCGTAACGTTTAAATAAGAAATCGGCGAGCGTGCCGTGCTAGGGGGAATACCAATGACAACGATTATCAGAAACGGGCACGTGCTTGACACGTCAACCATGACCTTCTCAGACGAGTTAGACGTCGTCATTGAAGGCGGGGTGATTGCCGAAATTGGTCGAGGATTGTCGACGAAAGCCGAGGTATCAATCGATGCAAAAGGTAAGTACATCGTTCCCGGCTTAATTGATGGTCATGTTCACTTCCGATTGGCCACAATGGATTTTCGTGCATTGACTGCATGGTCTGAAGTGGAATTCGGAGTGGTGATGGCCCGTTTAGCTCGCGAGACAGTCGAGCGCGGGTTTACGACAGTGCGAGACCTCGGCGGAGAAGTTTCGGGTTTGATGAGTGCAATTCGCCACGGCCATACGGTCGGCCCGAGAATCGTGCGTGCTGGTCGCATGCTGAGTCAGACCGGTGGTCATGGCGATACAGCTGGTGGGCAACTTGATGTCCCAACATGCGCTTGCTCTTTCCGTTCCGACAATTTCTCGATTGTTGCCGATGGCCCAGATGCAATACGAAAGGCAGCACGTCACTTGTTGCGTGACGGTAGTGACTTCATCAAGATTCATGTGTCTGGAGGTGTTGCGTCTCCCACAGATCCAATTGACAGCATCCAGTACACCCCCGAGGAAATCACTGCCGCTGTGACAGAGGCATCACATCGCGGAACCTATGTCGCTGCCCATGCATATTCACCAGAGGCAATCACGATGGCCGTTCAGAACGGGGTTCATTCTGTAGAACATGCAAACTTGATCGACAAAGCGTCTGCTGAATTGATGGCTGCGAAAGGTGCTGTGATGGTTCCCACCCTCGCAACATATAAAGCGATGAACGACGTGGGTGGTCGATTGGGTCTACCTGCTGCAAATCAACAGAAAAACATTGTCGTATATGAGTCTGGTCTTGAGTCTCTTGAAATCGCGGTTCAAGCTGGCGTCACACTTGGTTTGGGAACTGACCTCATCGGTGAGACACAGTCGTATCAGAACACCGAAATGGCAATCCGAGCAGAAGTTCAATCTGCAGCCGACATTCTTCGGTCTATGTGGGTTATCAACGCAGAATTGTGCCATCTCGGCGGAAAAATCGGTGTCCTTGCTCCTGGTGCATTCGGAGACATTCTGGTCAGCAGCGTGAATCCACTTGAGAACATCGTGAAGTTTGCCGATCACGCCAACTCGTTAACGCACGTGCTCCAACGTGGCAAAGTCATCGTGTCACGCTAACGATGAAAGTCAAAGTCAACGGCAAAGAGTTGTACTTCGATATCGATGGGCAGGCGCTTTCGCCTGACGGTGCCGAACTTGTAGCAAAACCAACTCTGATTTTGCTTCACGGGTCACCGGGTAACTCTGACCACACCGTGTTTAAGCCGATGTTTGGAGTGCTCGCTGATGTTGCCCAGATCGTTTATCTTGACTTGGCGGGATCAGGTCGTAGCGATGATCCCGTCGACGGTGTGTTCAGCCTCGAGGCGTGGGCAGATGACCTCAAGGAATTCTGCGATGCACTTGGAATTGAGAAGCCAATTGTTCTGGGAAATTCAGCAGGTGGAATGGTTGCTGCCATGTATGGCATTCGTTACCCAGGTCATGCAGGAAAGTTGATTTTGTCGAGCACGCAAGCAAAGCTAAACGTGGATCGTTGTTTAGAGATGTTTGAGAGATTGGGTGGTCCTGAGGCACGCTTGATTGCCCATAAGGCATTGGTTACTGACGGCGACCTGAAGTCATTTATTGAATACGCCGCTAGATGTATGCCGCTTTACAACACAACACCTCAGACGAGAGCTCGACATTCAATTTTTCGACGGAAATGTGCAGATGCATTTCATCAACTAGGTGGCGTGTGGCATCAGATGAATTTTCTTGACGACCTCAAAGCAATCACATGTCCAACAATGATTATGGTTGGTGAGCAAGATCCTGTGACGCCACTGCAAGACAGCGAAGACATGAAGATGCACATCAACCCTCTCATTTTGCGTTACGAAAGATTTGCACACGCTGGACATGGCGTGTGGCTGGACGAGCCAACTCAAAGTTTTTCAGTAATTCGAAATTTTGTTACTTCAAAAGAAAGTGAATTGATATGAGCGAGCCCTACACAAGTGTTGCGTGGTTCAAGGTAAAAGCAGGTCGAAACGACGATTTTGAACGCGGGTTTCACGATGCGGGAATGTTGACGAGATCCTCATTATTGAAAGGATGTCTAGACACTCGGCTCTATCAGTCAACCGATGGCTCTAACCAATACTTTGTCATCGGTCATTGGGAGTCGAAGGAGTCGTATGCGCTCTGGCAGGAAATGGCTGTACCAGGGGCGCCACCTGAAGCGCTTCGACGGATGTCTGATGCGCTTGAAACAAACAGACTTGGTGTGCTGATGTTTCCTGTTGACGCAGACGAATTGTCATAAACACACACGTTGATAAGTGGTGCAGCAGGTGCTCGTGGAGCAGGAGCCCCACCCATTTCGACGGTGGCGGATGGCCAAGTCTCTACCAAGATGACTTTGTTCGCTGATTCAAACTGACTTTCGTGCGATCTCTCCGCACCCGTCCCGCCCTTGTTTGGATTGGGTGGGTCCGAACTACACTCATAACCGGT
>CAZCZM010000026.1:0-21720 GCA_964503445.1 uncultured Bifidobacterium sp. | reverse complement strand
TAACAGGAACAGACGCAGCCAACTACACACCAAACACCACCGCCACCACAACCGCGAACATCACTCGACGCCCCCTTGTCGTCACTGCCATCGCCAATAACAAGACCTACGACGCGACGAACACTGCGACGGTCACATACAGCGATAATCGCATTGCTGGTGATGTGTTTGAAATTTCAAGTACGGCCCTCTATGACGACGCAGAACTTGGCCGCAATAAGCCAGTCACCATCACAAACATCACCCTGATGGGCAATGATGCTGACAATTATCAACCGAATGGCACAGCCCTCTCGAGCGGAGATATCACGGTTCGAGAAATCTCTGCTCGTATTGCAGACATGATTGACGACGAGCTGTTATCGGATTCAACACCAACAGTGATTATTGGCGACCTCGTACCGTCTGTTGACACCACAGTGACATTTACTCGCAGCGGATTCACACCTGTTGTATGCAGTCTCGTCCCACAGACTGTGGAAGAGTCATGCACCTCCACCTCGCTCGTTGACGGCGTATGGACTTACCGAGCACGACAGTTGATTGCTGGGCTCATGGTGGCAGCATCAGAGCAATTCACTATCACAATTGATACAACCGCCCCATCGGCCACCCGACCCGTGTCATTTGCGTCCAGCTCCGATTCCGGAGTGAGTCCCACTGATGGAATTACGAACGACAGCACACCAACGGTCATTGTTTCCGAAGCAAGCTCGAATGACCGCGTGATTGTTTCGGCCACATCAGGTAGTCAGTTATTGCAATGCACCTTCACCACATCAGAAGCGATTCGCTCATGCACATTGCCAACCATGACTGACGGGGTGTGGAGTGTCACTGCAATTCTCACTGATCGGGCAAACAACACGTCGGCCCCTACGCCTAATTTTGCAGTCACAATTGACACAATCACACCCGCAGTTAGCAATGCGCCATTCAATGCACAGGACAATGGGGCTCTGACCTCTCTTGACGCCACTCCAAATATTTCTGTTGCATCTGTTGCCACATCCGACATCGTCACAATTACAGGCGTCAGTTCAAAATCAGAAATCTCAACGTGCTCATTTTCATCGTCACCCATTCTTAATTTCTGCGAGATGAGTCCGATGCCTAGTGGTACATGGACTTTGACAGCTGTGGTCTCTGACCTAGCTGGCAACGCCTCCGCGGCGTCTTCACCAACACAAATCATCATTAGTGCTGGTTTGGCACCAGTTACCGTCGCACGATCTGCCGTCGCACCAACTCCTACGAAGAATCGCTCAGAGAATGTGGTCGCAGTGAAATTTGGGTCTTCTGCAGCCCTGGCAGGAGTGCAATCGGTCTCATTTATCGTGTTCGACCAGTCTGGAAAAGTCGTGCGAAGGGCCACTGTCAGAGTGAAGCCCACAGATACTGGCGCACGAATCATTGTTCCAGCATCAGTCAAAGGTGCGCGCGTGCGTGTCATCACCACCAATCAATGTGGCGTGTCAGACGGTGCGCCAAAGAGTTTTAATGTCAGACCTGGCAAGACAGCAATCTCCCTTGACAAGGGAACCAACATTCCTGAATTGGCGGGACAACTTGTTCTCCCAAGAATCGATTTTGGACCATCGGAGATTGAGCTTGATCGCAACGACAGGGCGCAACTTGATAAAGCTCTCAAGGAGATGAAGGGCAAGTGCGGGACTCTGTATGTTTCAGGTTTCGCGCGCCACAACACGAGAAATGCACCGCGATACCTGCAGAACTTGGCCGACTTCCGAGCAAAAGCCGTAGCGGACTATCTCTCGGGCAAAGGCCTCACGATGTGGATCTCGTATCAAGGTTTTGTTGTGAGAGACAAAGTTGCTGACGACGGTCTCTACCGTCGAGTTGCGTTGTATTGGACACCGTCATAAAGATTCGTGACTCACACAAATGTGAGTGAGTCGCCTAATGCCACCGTGCCAGGTGTGAGGATGCGTGCATACACACCCACGTTCTGGTCGAGATCACGTACGACATGTCTGAGAATTGCCCTGTCTTCGGGCACATCGTCATTGATATGACGAGTGATCATGATGCATCGCGGACACGGGTCAAGAAACTCCACGCGCGCTGTCCCCAATTGTGCGATTCGACCCTTCCAGTGAAATTCAGGATGACCAGGTTGAGCACCGTCAATCACAATGCTGGGACGAAAACGACGCTCGTCGATAACCGAATCAGGCAACGCTTTTTTCAACGCATCAAAAGCCGATGTGGTCATCACCATTAATGGCCAGCAATCGTGATGTGTTCCCGGTGGGGATTCAAATTCGACAACTTCAGGTGGGAACGCAGCGAAATTTGGAAGTGGTTCGTGCTCTTCACGACCAAAGATGTTGCGCAATTCAGTCAGTGGATCGTCACTGTCGCCAGGTCCGCGTCGGAAGTGCTCCACGTTGTTGTCAACAGGAAGTGACTCGAGTGCTACAGGATGGCCAAGTGCGGCAGACAGTTTTTGATTGATGTCTGCGTCCGTCGATGAAATGACATCACCGTTCGGGCATGTGATGACGACGTTGTTACCGTCACGCCGTGCAGAAAACTGCATGATGTTGCCGATTTTCTTTGCACCACGAATTCCGCCGCGCTCAAGATCTCGCAAAGCCCATCGTCGATCGCCGACAATTCCTAATTCAGTGAGTTGTACCGATGCAACCGTGTTGCCCACCATCGACTTGACGGGGTACGTCCACAGTTGGGCAACCTTCATGAGTTAGCTGTAGTACGGGTTTGCACCAGTTGCATGGTCGGTCACGTCGCGCACCTTGATGATGCCGGGTACTTGTTCCACCAATGTGGTTTGTACGCCTTCCAGCATGGTCATCTTGCTCATGGAGCATCCATGGCATCCCCCGCCCATGGTGAGGTATGCCACGCCTTCGGTGTCGTGACCGATGAAGGTGACAAATCCGCCATGTGCTGCGAGTGATGGGTTGATATCGGTGGAGATGACCGCTTCCACTGCTGCCGACAGTTCGTCATCATTCGTCAAGCCATCGATCATTGGTGCTGGTGGTTTGTTCGGATTGCGAATGATGAGGCCTTGCCGTTCTGAGTAATCGAGAACGGCACCATTGATGTGTTCAAACGTTTGCAGCGGAATGATGATCTTTAATCCGCCGATGGTGCGCACTTCGTCAGAGAACGCTGCTTGTGTCACCACCTCGAACGACAAGTCGTACTTGAATTCTTCGCCAGGTGTTGCAATGACTTCAAGACGAAGGCCGAGACGTTCTTTGTCTGGCTCTTCGTCACGAAGGGTGATGAGCTGCGCGAGTGCCTCGTCAGTGATCTCGATAATGGTGTCTGAATTTTGCGGTGCAAGTGGGCTCACGCCACGAAGGATAGCGGGGGGTACTGGTGAGAGGTGTGCGAAAGCTGGTTCGCTATTGACCGGTTATTGGCCCGCGCTAGGCCCGCTATTGACCGGTTATTGACCCACTCGGAGGCTGTTGCCGCCACCGTTGACCTGTAGGCGTTGGCCTGTGACATAAGAGGCCTGCGGCGAGCAGAAGAAAAGCACTGCGTTGGCGATGTCTTCGGGCTGGCACACACGACCAAATGGTGAATGGGCATCCATAGAACGAAGGTCTGCCATTTCTTTACGGCCAGTGATTGCTCTGGCGAGGCGGACTCCCATGTCGGTTTCCACGAGTCCTGGGGCGACGATGTTCACGTGGATGTTGTGGGGTTCTTCTTCTTTTGCCAATGTGAATGCGAGTGCTTCCATTGCGGCTTTCCCCATGTTGTACGGAGCACCATTTGCTGCCATCCCTGAAGTGGCGACTGACGAAATGAAGACCACGTGCCCTTCGCCGCGTTGACGCATGTGTGGAAGAAACGCTCTGCAGAGTTGATGTGGCCCAAGCGCGTGAGTGGCAACAAGATTCCAGATCTCTTCTGCTTCGGTATCGACAACAGATCGACCTTTTGATGCGACGCCACCATTCACAACAACGATGTCAATGCCGTTGTGCGTTGCGATGATGTCATTGATGAGGTTTCTGTTCTCCTCAGGAACGTCATTCGAACCCTGGTGGATGGTTGCGGTTCCGCCATGTTCTTCGATTGCTCGTTGTGTTTCTTCTGCGGATTCTTTATCGCGCTTGTAGTTAATAGCCACGGTTGCACCGTGTGCGGCAAGCATTTCTGAAATTGCGCGACCAATTCCGCGACCGCCGCCCGTAACGAGTGCAACTTTCCCCTTCAATGTGCTCACCTGACATGCCCCTTTTTCGTGATGAGTGATGTGCAGTGTGCTGTTGTCGTTGTGAACGGCCACTGCGTTGTCAGTGACCGTATTCCAAATTGCGGACTGAGTCGTTACTGCAGCGGAACTGAGGGGTGATGTCGTCTGGAGTTGTGTCAGTGGGTCATCGTCTGGTCGACAACGTCTGAGAACGTGTTGCATCAGTGGGTCATCGTCTGATCGACAACGTCTGAGAACGTGTTATATCAGTGGGTCGTTCACTGGTCGACAATGTCTGACAATGTCTGACAATGTGGCGGTATCCCGACATTCAATCCCCCGGACCACCCCGCGCAACCAGCGGTATCCCACCACTTTCGCGCCGCATTACCGACTAGACGGCATCCCGCCATGTTCGCACCACCATTCCAACGCCGCATTGACGGCATGACGGCACGTCTGCATAACTACAGCTTCAACATGGTGACGCACTGACGGCATGACGGCATGTTCATCTAGCTCGACCCAGTGACGCACCGACGGCATGGCGTCATGACGGCATGGGGTGACAGGGGGCGGTATGACGGCAATGCGGCATGACGGCTTTTGGTACAAAAGATGTGGGGATACCGACAGATCTCATGATGCATTGGGTGGGCTGCAACGACGGGATACCGACACTTACGCGACAACGAACTAAGCGACACGGAAATGCGGGGACCGACACCCACACAACAACGAACAAGGCCACACGGAATAGCGGGATACCGCCACCCTGTGACACCCACCGTTGCGCCCGTGACCACAGTCGACCCAGTCACGATTCGCTATCAACTCCGACAGAAATCTGGCTAACCTCAACACCACAACACAACCAATGGGGAGCTCGTACGACTCGACGGGCTGAGAGGGTGGCCGCGGCCATCGACCCAAGAACCTGATCCGGGTAATGCCGGCGGAGGGAATCGGATATGGCAACTCGCCAAGCACTCATCTTCATCGGAGGCGACGCACCCCACGATGTCGCGCTCACCTACGCATCAACCGATGCGTTGGTCATTGCTGCTGACTCGGGGTGGGAACACGCCATCGCTGCGAACAGAACTCCCGACATCTTGATCGGCGACATGGATTCCATCTCCCCCGCCCACCTCCACGATGCGCGCTCGCGCGACGTGGAAATCATCGAGCATCCGCAAGACAAAGACCACACCGATACTGAACTCGCGTTGCACATGGCGGCAGATCTCGGATACAAAAACATTCACGTCATCTCTGGAGGTGGCGACAGATTTGATCACGTTCTGTCAATGGTGCATGCTCTCGTGGCACATGCAGAAGACGCCACCGTGACAGCCCATGTCGGCACATCACTGATTCGCATTGCAACACCTCAGACAATCACACGTATCTCAACGCACCCGGGCGACACTATTTCGCTCATTCCCCTGGGCGGTCATGCAAAAGGCGTGACGACAGCGGGACTGAAATGGAATCTCACACGTGACACGTTGAAATCATTCGCATCGCGAGGGGTGAGCAATGTCGCCATCAGTGACACCGTCAGCATCACCATTCGCACGGGAGTTCTCGCAGCCATCACAACACCGAACAACACTGATCAACAACAACAACAACAACCTCAACACACCACAACATTCGTAAACACAGGAGAAACACAATGAAGCGAACCCTCATCTCCACCACACTCATCGCCGCGCTGAGTGCACTCGTTGCCGCGTGTTCCACCCCGGCCACAGCTCCAGCACCCACCGAAGTTGTGTTGGTCGCCTACGACTCCTTCACACCGCAGGAAGGAATCTTTGATGACTTCACGAACGACACTGGGGTCACCGTTAAGGTCGTCACCGCTGGCGACACCGGCACCATGGTGAGCAAAGCAATCCTGACTGCAGGAAACCCCGAAGGTGACGTTATGTGGGGAATTGACAACACATTTCTCTCACGGGCACAAGATGCAGACCTTCTCACCTCGTACGAACCTGTTGACGAGGGCGATATTTGTGTGAACTACGACAAGCAATGGTTTGCGTCGCGCAACATCACACCGCCTCAGACATTCGATGATTTGATCGATCCCAGATACAAGAATCTGCTTGTTGTCCAGAACCCAACAACATCATCACCTGGACTCGGGTTTCTCCTTGCCACAATTGCACATTTCGGTGAAAACAACTGGCAGCCCTACTGGGAGCAACTCATCGACAATGGCGTCAAGATCACACCCGACTGGACGAGTGCATACACCGTTGAATTCTCGGGCTCTAGCGGCAAGGGAAAGTATCCACTGGTCGTGTCTTATGGCTCTAGCCCACCCGCAGAAGTTGTCTATTCAGCAACTCCCATTGATGAACCGCCAACGGCAGTAATGGAACAGACATGTTTCCGTCAAACTGAATACGTCGGCGTTCTACGAGGCACGAAGAACGAGAAAATTGCGCAACAACTGGTCGACTACTTGTTGGGAAAGAAATTCCAAGAGTCAATGCCACTCACTCTGTTTGTCTGGCCGGTGAATCCGAATGCAGAAATTCCCAAAGTCTTCACCGACTTTGCAGTTCGCCCACAGAAGCCACTCACCGTTGCACCAGAATCAATTGAAAAGAATCGCAGTGCATGGATTGATGCATGGAGAGCAATCGCATTGTGACGCACTCGGTTCAGAGGATGCACGCCGTCCAAAGAACTATGCGATGGGTGCAGATTCTCCCCATATCTGCACTCATCCTGTTCTTTGGATTTCCTGTCGCATCAATGCTGGTGCGGTTTGTGCGTCCAAGCGCCGTCTCTCAAGCTCTCACCGAATCATCTCTTGTGCAGGTGTGGTGGTTCACCACATGGCAAGCCACAGCATCCACACTTCTCACAGTCGCAATTGGACTTCCACTGACGTGGGCACTGGCGCGCTACACATTTCCTGGTTCACGCACAATCACCGGCCTCGTCACTGTTCCGTTCTTTATGCCCGCAGTAGTTGTGGCAACAGGCGTGAAAGCGGTGCTCGTATCTGAAGGCATTGCGGGAATTCTGTGGGCGCACGTTGTTTTCAATGTGGCAGTCATTGTGCGCATTGTTGGACCCCGGTGGGCCCTCATGGATCCTGCCCTAGAGGACACTGCCGCAGACTTAGGCGCACATACGTGGCGGACATTTCGTTACGTCACCCTGCCCTACATCGGCAACTCACTGAAACAAGCGACAGCCATTGTGTTCATGTTTTGCTTTTCTAGTTTTGGAGTCATCGCTGTTCTCGGCGGACTCTCACGACGAACTGTTGAATCAGAAGTCTTTACGCAAGCGGTGAACCTTGGCGATACGTCAACAGCAGTTGCACTGTCGACCCTCCAAGCGGTGGTCATTTTGATCGTCTACACACTGGGAACCCGTACATCACATCACGAAAACGCAGAGTTGACACTCACGTCACAACAGCGCACTATCTCGCGCCACCACAGGGTCACCGTCGCGATTGCGGTTGCCGTACCCACCCTCATTGTGATCTCTCCACTCTGTGGGGTCATCGTCAGATCGTTCATCGTGAATGACTCGCTGTCGCTCAACAGTTACCGCTGGCTGTTCGACGGAACTACTGAATCAATCGGAATCAACACCGCCAGCACACTGCTTACTTCTCTCACATTTGCCATCGCGTGCGCTGTCATCACCTCTCTCTGTGCTCTCGTGATTGCTACTGCACAGAACAGCGGGTCATTAATGAACACCATCACCGCAGTGCCGCTCATGACATCTGCTGTCACGCTGGGACTTGGCGTCATCATCACGTTTAACCACGGCGTCATCAACTGGCGTGGCGAACGTTGGCTCATCCCCATTTTGCATTGCGTGATTGCATTACCACTTGCCTTGCGAACACTCGACGGAGCAGTGCGAGCAATTCCGAACGAGACCAAATACGCAGCTGCATCACTGGGCGCATCACCATGGCGTACGTGGCGCACAATAGAACTCCCCCTCCTTCAACCTGCTCTCCGTCGCACGGCAGGACTCTCTGCTGCCATCTCGTTGGGCGAGTTTGGCGCCACATCGTTTCTGACCCGGAGCGACTCCACCACCATTCCGATCGCCATCAATCAGCTCTTAGGACAACCTGGCAGCACGTTGCATCATTCCGCCTACGCACTTGCTGCGCTCTGCGTCATCACCTTCACCCTTGCCTTACGCGCCGCGTAACACCAGCGAGTACGGTCACACACATGAAAGCTGCTGTGTATGACCACGTGGGTGGTCCCGAAGTATTCCGTTACGAAGACGTTCCTGAACCAGAATTGCGGAAAGGTTTCGTACGCATTGATGTGAAAGCAATCGCCATTCAAGGTGGCGACCTCCTGCATCGTCAAGGTGGCGTCTTAGCAACAACACCACACATTGTTGGTTATCAAGCTGCAGGAATCGTTCGCGATGTTGGCGATGGTGTTACTCGCATTGCACCAGGACAACCGGTTGTTGCAACGATGGGATTCGGGTCACACGCAGAAGTTGTGTGCGTTCCCGAACAATCCGTCTGGGTGATTCCCGATGGTGCGTCTCTGGAAGAAGGTGCAGGCGTTCCCATTGAATTCGGTACCGCACACGACTGCCTTTTTGAATTCGGTCATCTGCAGGCGGGCGAACATGTCCTCATTCATGCCGGCGCGGGTGGAGTTGGCCTCGCCGCCATTCAGTTGGCAAAGGCTGCTGGTGCCACCGTGTACGCCACCGCCTCCAGTGACGAGCGATTAGAAAAACTCAAGAAATACGGACTTGACCACGCCATCAACTACGCCACGACGAATCCTTCACAAGCGATCATGGAACTCACAAACGGAGCCGGCGTCAATCTTGTGGTGGACCCTGTGGGAGGAAAAACACTGGAAGCGAGTGTGGCATCACTGGCCTACCGCGGTCGCATTAGTTGGGTCGGTCGCGCTGGCCGAGAGCCACAACCACCCGAAATATGGCCAATAATGCAGAAAAACGCCTCAATTACGGGTGTTTTCTTGGGTGCAGAGATGGCAATGAATGGTCGCCGCACTCATCCGCTCATTGCGTCTCTTCTCGATCGGGTCGCATCACGGGAACTCACGGTGGTCATCGACAAGGTGTTCCACTTGGCCGAAGCAGCCGACGCACACCGCTACATCGAAAGTCGTCAGGCGTTTGGTCGCGTCTTGATGACTCCGTGACCATCACAGGTGTGACAGAAAAATGACGTCAGATATCCCCGTTTTCACTGGCTGAATGGAATACGGTTACTCCCATGAAGAAGCGTGAACTCATTCAAGCAGTAGCACTACACACAGGCCTCACTCCAAAAGATGCCGCAAAAGCCGTCGAAGGAACCATCGACGTCATCCTTGCGAACGTCGCTAAAGGTGAAGTCGTTAACCTTTCCGGTTTCGCAAAGTTTGCGAAGATCAAGCGTCCAGCACGCATGGGTCGTAACCCAGCCACCGGTGAGCAGATCAAGATCAAGGCAAAGACTGTTGCCAAGATCACCGCACTCAAGGGATTCAAAGACATTGCACTTGGTGTTGCACCAGCTCCAAAGCTGAACACCAAGCCAATCGTTGCGGCTCCTGCAAAGAAGGCAGCACCTGCAAAGAAAGCAGCTCCTAAGAAGGCTGCTAAGAAGACAGTTGCAAAGAAGACCGCCAAGAAGGCAGCACCAAAGAAGGCTGCAAAGAAGGGCGCAAAGAAGCGCTAATCGCTTCGTAACAAGCACTGGGAACAGCCCGGTGGCCGTAGTGACAACACTGCGAGCCGCCGGGCTGTTTCATTTCTCCCACTCCATCAACAACTAGCGTGACACTCGTGACGAACTCACCACCTGTTGTTGGATTCATTGGCACAGGCCACATTGCAACATTTCACTCAAAGATGTTGAAGCGAAGTGGTGTGAATATGGTGCGCGGCGGATGTTTCGACATCGACACAGAAAGAGCAACCGCGTTTGCTCACGCTTCAGGAAGCACAGTGATGTCATCAGCCGATGAGGTGATCGCATCGAGCGATCTTGTGTACATCTGCACCTGGACAAGCGAACACCAACCACTGGTTAATAAATGCATCGCTGCGGGAAAACCGTTCTTTTGCGAGAAACCGTTAGGTATCTCGTTTCAACAAGCACAGCAGATGTACGACGCTGCACAACAATCACAGCTCACACATCAATGCGGGCTGATTTTGCGTCGGTCACCCGCATATTTGTGGGCGCGTGAACTCATCACCGATCCTGCCGCTGGCGATGTGATGTCGGTGGTCTTTCGTGATGATCAATTCATCCCCATTCAGGGCCACTACAAATCAACGTGGCGTAGCGACAAGAACAAAGCCGGCGCAGGAACGTTGCTTGAGCACAGCATTCACGACGTTGACATGTTGCGATTCTTGATTGGTGATGTGGAGTCGGTCAGTGCGCGAGCCACATACAAGCATGGACTCGACAGTATTGAGGACTGCGTTGCGGCGTCTGTCCAATTCAAAAACGGCGCAGTTGGCACACTCACCACCATTTGGCACGACAACTTGTCACGACCAAGTTTGCGGCACGTCGAAGTGTTCTGCCAGAACCGCACGATCATCATTGCGGGTGACGACTGGTTTGGGCCTGTCACCTGGAGCAATGCAGATGGCACGACTGGGACGCTCGGCGGCGATGAGTTACTCGAGAAGACAGCACCACTTGCCCCCACCGATGCCAATCCTGATGGCGCATTTGTCCGTGATGCGGCATCCCAACAGCCTGCTTTCCCAGATTTCTCTATTGCGCTGGAAGCACATCGCATTGTTGAAGCCATGTACCGCAGCGCTCGCAGCAACGGCAATTCTGTTGATGTTGACACCGTTCGCTAACGCGTGAATGGTAAACACCTCGCGCGTAATGAGATTCACCGTCTACATGTATGCGTTGTGCAGAAAAACACTCCCGCTGTCATTCAGCAACCGGCACAACCGATGTGTACAGCAACGTGGAAGTTGCCGTGGGTCGCACTCGCGTTTCCATAGTCCATTCACCGTCGTACGGAAACTGCATGATTCCACTCCAGTGATTTGGCCCCACTTCAATCAGATCAACGGGGATAGCAGGAATGCTCCGTGCTGGCAGCGAGAACGACATCTCTACATTCTCCACTGGAGACAAAGACCCACCAGGTGGCGTGAGATACACGTGAACTTCTGCCGCACCGACCCGCGTGGGAAGAATAGAGAAGTCCACCACAACATCAGACTGAATGTGAGTAGAGCTATAGGTGGTGGATGCAGCAGTTGCCTGCGGTGATGTGCCCACCATGAACGCAGTCACGGCAATCACTATTGCGAGAAGAACAGCTTCCACAGTGAGCATGCGTGTCACAGTGGACTGGCCACTCTTCAATCGACGTCGCAACTGAAGACCAATCAGCAGACACGCACCAATAATGAATACTTTGGTGAACAACAAGTTGCCGTAGTTGGTGTCAAAAACGTCGGACACACCGCCCAACAAATGCCACGACTGCACCGCACCTGTCACCACTGCAACAGGCATCGCCACTGTTCCCAGCACCGACAACCTGGCCACACCTTCCTCGGTGCGCACCACTGTGGCCGAGAAGAAAGAACCGACCCACACTGCAACTGCGCTGAAGTGAACAACACCAACGGGAACAAAAACACCGGGCAGTGACGCTGCACTTGCGTGACCCGACACAGAGAATGTCACGACAGACAACAGACCCGTCAGCACGGCAGTACCACGCCACCACAACGTTGATGAACGAGCCGTGGTCACAATCAATGCTCCCCACCCTGCCGCCAACGCCACGCGAGCAAGCGATGCCAGACCGATACGCGTACCGAGAACATCTACCAATAACCCACCGTCAGTCACTGCTTCCCAGCCACGGCCTACTGCATAGGGGCCTTGCAGGAACAACACACCGAGCGAACCCACAACAAAGGCAATCAATGCACGTGGCATCCATTGCACCAATTGTGGAGTCCGCAAATGTGGTCTGTTCCACGCGAATGCAACCACGCCAATCAGGGCCACAAGTGCGATGTAGGCAAGAAAACGAGACACCGCCAGTGGCACACCCAACGGTGACTGCGTGTCTAATCCATTCAACACTTGCGTCAACACATCATTCAGACTGACTGTTGCGTTGTTACCTACTTGAAATGGAAAAGCGCCACTCACAGGATGTCCATCTGCACTCACCGCACGCCACACCACCACGAAGACACCGTTACCTAGTTTCGGAACCTGAGCACGGGCAATCGAAGTGTCGGTGTTGTCTCGTTGAATGTCAGTGAGCCTGACCTCACGTTGCTCTGCATCAAACAATTGAATAGACAGCAACGCGTCTTCAATTGACTCATTGAAGTCAAGTCTGATTTCAGCAGGAGACGCCTCTAAAACCGATGATGAGACCGGTGTTGACTCTTCGAGAATTGCGTGGGCCGACGCACCAGAGGGCCATGCCAACACCATCACTGAAAGTGCTGCAACAACAACAGTGCGTACGAACTTCACGACAATCCAGGACCCTGCGGTAGACCGTCTACTTCTGTCCGTTGTAACAGCCATGCAAGGCGTTGATTCTCTGGTAACTGCAATGCAGCTTTCGGCAACAGGGTGAGACCCATCGCATGACTTGCAGCCCATGCCATTTTTTGACGATCAAGTTCTAACCGCACATACAACGATGGCCATGTCTCCCATCCCATCCCCACATCAAGGTCTGTCAGATGGACGACACACTCACGCCAACGCAAGAACACCAGGTCGTGCATGGCAACCACTGCGCCCGACGCAAGAGTCCCGGTGGACTCCCACATCTCATATGTGGCGCCAGCCCACGCACCCTCCAAGGTGTACACCGCGCGACGCAACCGTGCAGTGGCATCCGTCTGCGTCCATGTTGATGCATCAGCAATTGCAGCCTCCCGTGCACCAGGACCACCGGGATACTGCAGACCACTTTCACCACGCGAAGCACACGACAACAAATGAATGAAACTCTCTGCGTTCAACGCAAGATGGCCCGCCACTGTTCCCCGAGACCAGCCCTCCAACAATGACGGACCCGCCCAAGCTTCTGGTGACAAGGCATCGACAACATCGAGAAGAGTTTGATGAGTGGCCGCACACCCTTCAACGCAGGCGTCCAATTGGCGGGGATCAAGCGGGCGGGGCACCTCTGTAACGGTACTCGCCTTGTCCCGTGAGCCACAGGCGACGTGTGCCACCGCAGGGAAACGCAACAATTACGGCATGCGGTCGCGATGTGGCACCACAACGATGGTGCCGTCCGCTTCACGATGAACACGTACAGACACGCCGTAGAACTCACCAAGAGTTTCAGGACGCAGCACATCTTCAGCGCTGCCCTGTGCCACACAGTGCCCAGCGTGCATCAACACCAATCGATCCGAATAGATGCCAGCAAGGGTGAGATCATGCATTGCGCTCACCACCGTGAGGCCGTGCTCTCGACGTAATTTGTCAACTAGCTCGAGAGCTTGTTGCTGGTGGCCAATGTCTAGTGCGCTAGTGGGTTCGTCCAACAACAAGATGGGTGCTTCCTGTGCGATGGCACGCGCAATCACTAAGCGTTGACGTTCGCCACCCGACAACGTCTCGACATCGCGTGATGCCAAATGCACAAGGTCAAGACGTTCAATAACATCGCGGGCCATTGAGTAGTCGTGATGAGTTTCACGACCAAAGTGAGTAACAAAAGGATTACGCCCCAACACAACGTATTCAGCACCCGTCATGCCAGACGGAAGAACAGGTGACTGCGGGACAAATGCAATCAATTGCGCACGCCGACGTGATGATCGCGCCGAGAGAGGTGAGCCATCCACAAGAATTCGCCCATCATGTGACGTCACTCCCGCAATCGCGCGCAACAACGACGACTTACCGGCACCGTTCGGGCCAATCACACATAACCATTCACCTGGCTTCACAGAGTCAGTGAAACCTGCAACCGCGGTGCGTCCGTTGTAAGAAACGCGAACATTGTCAAATGCAAGTGATGTCATCGTGGAGCCTGTCGTGTGCGAAGAATTAACAAGAAAAATGGTGCGCCTAAAAACGCAGTGACTACGCCGATAGGAGTTTCTGCTGGGTTATCAAGAACGCGACCAGGAATATCGGCGACAATCAAAAATGCCGCTCCCACCAGAATGGACATGGGCAACACAATTCGATACGACGCGCCCACTACAAGGCGAACTGCGTGCGGCACAATGATGCCAACGAAACCAATCAAACCGCTGACGGCAACAACCGAGGCTGTTCCCAACGTTGCGGCAATCACCACAACAAGCCGCACACGCGACACGTTCACACCAAGTGCCGAAGCTTCTTCGTCGCCCACTCGCAAAACATCGAGCAACCTACGATGCAACAACAACGCAACAGTGGACAACAACACATATGGCAGAACCAAACGCACGTCGCCCCATGTTGCCGACGACAACCGGCCAAGAATCCATGAATACACTTGCCGCACTACGTCAGAGTTGCGTTGTAACAAGAATGTTTGAAGCGCCGTTGTCAGAGATGTCACCGCAACACCGGCCAACACCAATGATGTTGATGTACGTTCACCACGCACTGTTGTTCCCACCACGTACGTAACAAGAACAGCTACCAATCCACCAATGAAGGCAGCAAGCGGCAATGGGTCAATAATCCACGTGCTGCTGCCCGATCGATTCACGGTGATGACCACCGTTGCGCCCAAACCAGCACCAGCAGCAACGCCTAACAGATACGGATCCACCAGTGGGTTGCGGAACACACCTTGATAACTGGCTCCCGCGAGGGACAGCGTGGAACCCACAAGGGCCGCCAACACCACTCGCGGCGCACGAATGTTCCACACAATGGCCCACTCGGTGGAGGTGAGTCCGCTGTCAATGGTGATGAACGGCAATCGATTCAGAAACTCAAGCGGCACACGCCACCATTCAGGACCCGCAGGGCCAATCATGACGCCACCCAACACGGCGCACAGAAGCACCACCACAGAGGCGGGAATCCACCATCGGCTTGCGCCATGGATGGTGTTCTGATGCACTGGGCCAGACGGCGCCATGACTGACATAACGCGTTCAGCCCTACTTGCGCAACGATTCGCGAGCTGCTGCCATTTGTTCAATGAGGTCGACAACACGTGGACCCCAGCGAGACGCAATGTCATCGTCCAATTCCACGACCATGTTGTTCTTCACTGCAGCCACGCCAGACCAACCCGGACGAGCAGCAACAGTCTCTGCAGACTGTTGACAGCACTTTGTGTCGGCAAGGAAAATCACTGCTGGATCAGCAGCAACAATTGCTTCAGCACTTAATTGTGGGTAGTCGTTTCCTTCTTCAACACCATCGGCGATGCTGTTGAAGCCCAACTGCTTCATCAATGCACCAACGAAGGTGTTTGAGGTGAGGCTGTAATAGGTGTTGTCGAGTTCGTAGAACGCACTGAACGTCACGTCATCCAGATTTTCTGGAATTGCAGCTTTAATGCGCTCTTGCATGTCTTCAATGACATCTTCTGCTGCGTCTGCGCGACCAGTGAGATCACCCAACTCAGTGATTTGCTTGTACACATCATCAAGAGATGCAGCTGCCGCACCAGTCCACACTTGAATGTCTGGATTTGCTGTGGTGAGTTGCTCAGTGATCTTGTTCATGTCATTTGAAATCAGAACCACATCTGGCTCATACGCCAAGATGGCTTCCGCGCTTGGTTCATAGGCAGAAATCTTGGTGACCTTTGGTGCTACTTCTGCGGGGTACGTGCTGAGACTGTCAACTGCAACTACTTGGTCACCTGCACCAATTGCGTACAACATTTCTGTTGCAGTTGGCGACAAGCTGACAATCTTCAATGAGTTTTCTGCAGACGCAACAGTGGTATCTGATGATTCAGACGAACCTCCGCACGCGCTGAGAGCGAAAACGGAAGCTGCAATCAAACTGAATGCGCGCTTCCGCAGTGAACGGGTGTGTTTCATAATGGATCTTCCTCCAAGTACGTGTCTGGAGAAAGAAGAGTGGGTCACAGAATCCGGTGTGCACCGGTTGCCTCCGCGGACCGCCCTTCCTTCGAGGACTGGTTTTTCGCACAGAAAGATCAGGCGACCGGACTTGTCTGAATCAGGTTTCCCTGTTCAGAACCACCGTTGCGGGACAGTGCCGGAATCTCACCGGACTTCGCTGATGCTTCTGCAACACCCCTATTGAGGTGCACAGATGAAAGTAGCACGGCATGAACCCGCCGCGGAACTTATGAGTTATGACACCAAATCGATGATGCGCTGAACGCCTTCCACAAGGTCGTCATCGCCCAAGGCAAATGAGAAACGGGCAAACCCAGGAGTGCCAAACGCTTCACCTGGCACAATTGCCACTTGCGCTTCACTCAAAATGAGGTCTGCCAATTCAAGCGTGTTTGCCGCTTTCTTGCCGCGAATGTCGCGGTTGAGCAACGCACTGAAATTGGGATAGCAATAGAACGCACCCTGTGGTTCCATGCAGGTGACACCAGGAATAGACGTGAGCATTTGATGCATCTTCTTGCCACGACGCTCAAACGCCTCGCGCATCATGTGCACAGCCGACAAATCACCACTGACCGCCGCCATTGCCGCTACCTGTGCAATGTTCGACACATTCGATGTGGAATGCGATTGATAGTTGATTGATGCCTTCATGACATCTTTCGGACCAATCATCCAGCCAACGCGCCAACCGGTCATTGCATAGGTTTTCGCAACACCATTCAGAATGAGGCACTGTTCTGCAAGTTCTGGAACAAGAGTTGGCATTGATGTGAACGTATGGTCACCGTATGTGAGGTGTTCATAAATTTCATCGGTGATGACCCACACCTTGTTCTTCACAGCCCACTCGCCGATTGCTTTGACTTCTTCGGGTGGGTACACAGAACCACTTGGGTTGTCGGGCGACACAAACAACAACGCCTTGGTGCGCGGGGTGAGCGCTGCGTCAAGTTGTTCAACAGTGACACGGAAACCATTGGCTTCATCGGTATCAATAATCTTTGCAACACCGCCAGCCAATGTGATGGCTTCGGGATATGTGGTCCAGAACGGAGCAGGGCAAATGATCTCATCGCCTGGGTCGCATAACGCCGCAAATGCCGTGAACACCGCGTGCTTACCGCCATTGGTGACCAACACTTGGTCTGCGGTGCACGCAAAGCCACTGTCGCGCAATGTTTTTGCCGCAATTGCTTCGCGAAGCTCGGGCAAACCAGCAGCTGGTGTGTAACGGTGGTACTTCACTTCGCCGCATGCTTTGATGGCGGCTTCCACGACGTGAGCGGGAGTAGGAAAATCAGGCTCGCCTGCGCCGAAACCTATGACATTCTGTCCCTGGGCCTTCAGCGCCTTGGCTTTAGCGTCGACTGCCAATGTGGCTGATTCGGCAATGGCGCCGAGGCGGGCGGAAACACGTCGCAATTCTGTTGGACCAGGCATAAATGCAAGGATTACAGAGTGAGCGATAAAAACAAACCTGATTTTCGAATTCCTGCAGACCTTTTGCCGGCTGATGGCCGATTTGGTTGCGGCCCCTCGAAAGTACGCCCACAGCAACTAGAGGCCGTCATGGCGCGCGTCACATCGGTGATGGGAACATCTCACCGGCAAGCCCCCGTGAAGAACATCGTGGGATCAGTGCGTGACGGACTGTCATCGCTGTTTCAGTTGCCCGATGGTTGGGAAATTGTGATGGGCAATGGTGGCTCCACAGTGTTCTGGGATGTGGCCACATTCAGCCTCATTCGCGAGCGAAGCCACCACTTGGTGTTTGGCGAGTTCTCGTCCAAGTTCGCCGAAGCATCAGCCGCTGCCCCCCACTTGCAGTCGCCTGTTGTGTTGTCGTCAGACCCAGGCTCACACCCCACAGCAGAAGCCGATGCAACATGCGATGTGTACGCATACCCGCACAACGAAACATCAACCGGAGTTGCCATGACTCCAGTGCGTCCTGCAACGAATGGACTTGTGGTGGTGGACGCCACATCAGCAGCCGGTGGCCTCATGTGGAACCCATCCGATGTTGATGTGTACTACTTCGCCCCACAAAAGTGTTTTGCTTCCGACGGAGGCATTTGGTTTGCAGCGTGCTCACCAGCAGCAATTGAACGAATCAAAGAAATCAAGGCATCACAGCGTTGGGTGCCAGCATCGCTGGACATGTCCATCGCACTTGATAATTCAGTTGCCAATCAGACCTACAACACACCAGCTCTTGCAACATTGATCATGTTGGATGAACAAGTGAAGTGGATGAACGACAATGGTGGTTTGTCATGGGCCGCTGCTCGCTCCGCAGAATCTGCACGCACAATGTATTCGTGGGCAGAATCACGCGATTACACCAATCCATTCGTCACAAATCCTGCACATCGCTCAGACGTTGTTGCCACTATTGACGTGGACGGTGTTGACGCAAACGACATCAACAAGATCTTGCGGGCCAATGGAATTGTCGACACCGACAGTTACCGCAAATTGGGCCGTAATCAATTACGAGTGGGTATGTTCCCCGCCATTGACCCATCAGATATTGCAGCCCTCACGGCCTGCATTGACGTGGTTGTTGACCATCTCCGTTCGTAGAGTGATGCCTAATGGCAATCACCGTTGACGAGGTTCTAGAGACGTATTGGGACGACATCTCCCCGTTACGTAATCCCGTCATGTTGGTGGCATTGCGTGGCCTATTCGACATTGGCGGTGTTGCTACATCTGCACTTGATTGGATGTTGAAAGAACGTGACGCCACAGTTGTTGCAGACATTGACCCCGACCCATTCTTCGATTTCACGCAAGAACGTCCAGAGGCATACTTCGATGAAAATGGTGAACGACAAATCCGTTGGCCAGAAAACGAATTCATGATTATTCGTTATCCGGAAGGTGCGCGCGACATGGTGGTGCTGAATGGCGTTGAACCACACGTGTCATGGAATGTGTTCACACAATGTGTTGTCAGCGTGGCAAAGGGTCTCGGATGCAACTTGGTGGTCAGTTTGGGTGCAGCTGCTGAACAAGTTCCACATTCACGCGTGCCGTTTGTTGTGGGAAGTACCACGCACTCAGAATTAGCCGCACGACTCGGATTATCTCGTCCTCAATACCAAGGACCTACTGGTGTTGCCGGAGTCATGCTTGATGCGCTAGATCGAGCCGCTGTGCCCAGCGTCAGTTTGCGCGTTGGTGTTCCCCACTATTTGATGCACGCGCAGCATCCAAAGAGTGCCGCCGCGTTATTGCAGCACTTGCAGCACGTGTTGGGAATTCCCACCGATCACGCCAACTTGCAAAAAGAAATCAGCCGTTGGCAAGAACTTCACGATGCTGCCGTTGAAGGAGATGCGCAGGCCTCGGCATATGTACACATGCTCGAACGACGTCACGATCAACTGGTGGAACGCTCTATGCCAACTGGTGACGATTTAGCTGCCGAACTCGAAGAGTTTTTGCGTAATCAAACCGACGACGACTAGACCGCAGCCTGCCTCATTAACAACTGGTCTTGCTCGTATATTGTCCGCCTGGATATCTGTTATAGACACTGTAAGGGTTGTATGGAACCAAGAAGTCATACACACCGTCGTCAAACCTAAACACATCACGACAACCAATAGTTCTACCTTCTCTAAGGCCCCGCTGGTAACCAGTATTTTCACCAGTCCTTTGGCCTTCGTCTAATCCGAGTTGATAGCCAATTTGACGCTCTTTTTCCAAATCAAGTGACTGTCGACCCGCAAAAAACGCACCCACGCCACTGCCGACAACCAAAACAAATAAGCCAACTGCGGTAAGTGTCTTCAACTTCTTATGTGTCGCCTCAGTGCGAGTGGACACTTGCTCAATGGATTCAGTGGAAAGCGGTGGCCGAGCCTCTGGTGCGACCGATGGTTGCTCGCTAAATGCGGGAGAGGACGGAACGGCTGCCTTCGCTACTGCGGTACCACATGATGTGCAGAACGGCGCTCCGGTGCTTATGGCGCCACATGATGTACAAAACTTGCTCATGGATTACCCACTGATTGAAGAAGAGCTTGTATCTTTGATGATTGTCTAACACAGAGAAAACCGACGCCAACGGACGCCAACAACGTCAAAAAGATGAAGCCAGTTGCACTGTCATTTGAGTCCGTTATAGCTGAAATAAACGCAACGATTCCTATGAGAGCTCCCAGAGCCCCAAGAATCAACGACGTCTTCCGCGAACGCTGAACCGCAACTAGCACTAGCAAAGCACCCGCCAAGGTAAGAAGAATCGAAGCTGCAGTCCTATCACCGCTTGATTGCCACACGCCAAAAGCCCCATTGATTTCAAAAAAAATTCCAACACCAACAAAAACCCTTGCAATCTCAGGCCAGTCTTTACGATCAAGGGTCCACGCTATGGCGAGCAGAATAATCCCAACGACTAGGAATAATGTGGACGACTTTTGCGCAATCGATGTCAAGAATTCAGTTGGATCATCTAGACAGTCTGTGTATTCAGATGTTCCACACCGAGCTGCATCAGCAATCGCGGATTGAAGGACCAGTACAACTAATCCAGAAAAAAAGGTGACCAGTGACGCTGCTAGAAGTGCAGGTCGCCCTCGAAGAATTGGCATCGCCCAGGCCAAGGCATACACGACTCCAAGCAAAATCAATGCACCGCCAATGTTGCCATCTTCAACCGAGGATCCGAATAGCAGAAGTAGCGACAAAGCAGAGAGAGAAACAAAGGCCGTTGTTGCCCCCGCAAGTAGTCCAGAACTAACAAAACGTGTAAAAAGATACACGGCAACACAACCAAGTGTCGCCCAGAAAAACCCTGCGGCATAAGGGGAGTCCGAGTCTGAGTCAGCGACTGCAGTGAGCGCAATCAAGGCAAAAGCGATTGCAAAAAGAGCGCCGCTTACCATCGCAAGAATTGACTGGAAGTTAACAGGATAGCCAGTGTGTCGATGTGTCTGTAGGTCCCCCAGTAAAGATGCGCGCAAAGACTGAAGCGACGGGCCCTGAACTTGAAAACTTTGGAAACTAGCCGTTCCTCCAGCGCCATTTGGATTGCCCGTCTGAAATGACGACACGATTTCCTGTCCACACAATCCACAAAAACGTGCCGATTCAGGATTTTCATGACCGTTTATACACTGCATTAATTGGCCCCCCATTTAGCTAAATCGAATTGAATCTAAGCACGGTCACAGGTTAATTGCAAGGATTCATCTGCCTTGATGGACCTACTCCCACTGTCAGAGATTTATGCAGATAACCCGAACTTGCATTTGTGGCCTCGCGAATTACTTCGGATACAACTGGCGTTCACTTTCGTCAGTTGACCGACGACGACCAGTTATGTGATTGCAACGAAGTCCATCTCGTCCATTGATTGACCTGAGCAGTACTTTTAGCCCATGAAGATTGGACTTCAAGTTCCCAGCACCACATTTCCCAAT
>CAZCZM010000025.1:7991-21929 GCA_964503445.1 uncultured Bifidobacterium sp. | reverse complement strand
CGACTTAACGGTGGGTAATGGTCGTGCGCAACAGGTAATTCACCCGTAGTTGAAACCCAGCCCTGATGTACGTCAGTGGACGACTCGGCGACGAGAGCGCGCCACCAAAGTCACATATGCACCACTCAGCAGCAACACAACCGCGATGTTTGTGCTGCTCGATGTGGACGAACCTGTTGTTGGTAGCACACCTGTTGATTTCACTAACTTCAGGCCAAGAGAAGCCTTTACAGAGGGCGATGCGACAACCAACGTATGGTTGCCCGATCCAATTGCACCGGGAAGTTTCGTGGTGGTCTTGATGGTCCCATTCGCACTGACCGCAAATTTGCCGAGAAGTCGCGGAGTTGACATCACGACGAGTTCTACGTTCTCGCCGGCGCGAAGCCCAAAAGCTTGAACAGCCACATCACCGTTTGGTTCAACTTCAATCACGGCACCTGGCTTTACTTCAACCACATTTCCGCGAACATCGCGCGCAGCGAACAACGTTGCGGTGTTTGATGCCGATACAACCACCACGTCTTCCACAGGCACTCGTGTGCCAGAGAAAACGCCAGTCAATACAGCGCCCGAGTCTGTACGCACCACTGATACTCCCGAGTCTCCACCAGCAATGGTGTCCAGACGAGTCTCAATTGCGTTAGCTGTCTGTTGCAATTCACGAATTTGTGCTGCGGTGCGCTCGTCCGGATCTGTTTGCGCCGCTGTCGAATTTGACGCAGTCAGAATTTGCGGCGTGACTGCAACACCATTCACCAAAACCGAAGCCTTCCCGGGAGTAGCTGTCAATGCCGACTGATTTGCGGACGTCACCAACGATGGACCAGATCCTGTTACTGACACTCCACCTGATGCTGGAGTTGTCCCTGTGACTGGTGGTGCGGTCGTTGTTGTGGTTGGCGCAGCATTGACGGTGACAGTTCCTGCAACATACGTGATTGTGTATCCAGCAGCTGTTCCACCTGAACATGTTGTTGGATACGAACCAGCAGGCGACGACGATGTGTATGTGGTCGTGCATGTTTCTCCCGTGCGAGACACACCATTGACTGACGGCGTTCCCGTAATTGTTGGGACGGATGCACCCGCTGTGACAGTGTGCGATGAAGCAGTCACAGTCAACGGCAATGTCGCGTTGACAACACCAGCTACGTAATCAATTGAATAACCAGCGGCCGTTCCACCTGAACATGTTGTTGGATACGAACCAGCAGGCGACGACGATGTGTATGTGGTCGTGCATGTTTCTCCCGTGCGAGACACACCATTGACTGACGGCGTTCCCGTAATTGTTGGAGTTGACGCACCCACGAGCACGGTGTGCGACGACGCAGTCACGGCCAATGGAATGCCCGCATTTCGTCCGGCGCGCATTATGAGTCCCTCACCAGTTGTGCCCGCAATCGTGCGTGCACGAATCTGGCATTCAATGAGACCTTCGCCAGCTACGTTTCCGTACATCGTGCTGGTCACCGTGACTGTCTGTTGTAAGCCCAACGAAGTCCAGCCCGTATTCGTTCCGTTCCATGTGCTTCCAAACGAGCCACGCGAACCACACGATGCTTCATATGCAGTAATAGTTCCGTGCGCGAAGGCCGGTGGATCCCATGAGAAGGTCACCGATGTTGCAGTTGATGTCGTCACGATGTTGGCGACTTCTGTGGGGCTTGTGGCTGCATAGTCAACCGCTGCCAAGTTGGCACCCATTTCATTGGCTGCATCACCAATTCGCACCGACGTCGCTTGGCCGATTCCTAACTGACCATGACTATTGCCACCCCAACACTTCACTCGCGTGGCTGATGTATACACACATGAGTGCGAACCACCCGCAGCAACAACGGCAACGGTCTCCCCTCCATTGAGTCCTAGATCAAGGGCAGAGAGTGAAGCCACCGAAGCAGCAGACGACCCACGATTTGTTGTATCGCCAACACCAAGTTGACCGCTGAAGTTGGCACCCCAGCACTTCACACTGACCGAGTCAACGAGCAGTGCGCATGCGTGAGAACCTCCCAGGGCAAGTTGCGCGGCTCCTTGTCCAAGGTTGACTGCAACCAAATTGCTGCCCATCTCATTGGCGCCATCGCCGATTTTGTCGTTGGGCGTGGTGTTATTCGCTCCATCGCGTCCAATTTGGAGAGATTGGTTGGAACCCCAACACACCACTGTGTCGTTGTCGCGAATTGCGCACGCGTAACTGGAGCCAGTTGCAATCATTTTTGCAGTTCGACCAACACCAAGGTTGATGGGCGACAAAGCATCACCCATTTCATTAGCGCCATCACCACGAGCATTTGTATCGCCTTGGCCCAGCTGACCATCAGTGTTTGCTCCCCAGCACTTCACAGAACCAGCGGGAACAGACCCACCACCCACAATTGCGCATGCAAAACTTTGGCCTGCTGCAATCGCTGTTGCCGTAACGCCGGTTCCTAAATTCACTGCAGGAAGAGCGTCTCCCATCTCTCCCGATTGATCACCACGATGGTTAGTGTCGCCCAAACCAAGTTGACCATTTGTGTTGGTTCCCCAGCATTTCACTGAACCGTCATCGAGGAGAGCACAGTTGAAGACCCCGCCACTTCCTGCTTGCGGACTTGAACCGCCAGGTGCAACGTCAACAGCGCTACGCCCAGTCCCAAGATTGACAATGTTTGAGTCATTAAAGGCAAAGCTGTAACCGGCACCGGCAGATGCGAGTCCGTCGCTACGACCCAAAGACCCGTTTTGTGCAACGCCTACACAACGCAAGATTGATGAAGTGTCGATCAGACATGTCTGATCTCCACCTGCAAACACCGCAGAAGACCGACGATAAAAAGCCCCAGTGCTGGAAGTAGGGACTGTACGAGGAAGAGCACCACCCATTTCGGATGAAGCGTCACCTCGTTCTACTTGTCGCCACCCATTTCCGAAAGAGTTGTTGTTGTCATAGCCCCAGCAGACTGGATAACCATCTGCGCGCATCACACATGTTGAATGGCTTCCTAGAGAAAACTTTTGCATTGCCGCAATTCGCTGAGCATTACCTGTGGCGGGAAAGCCAAATTCAGCTTCTGCTGGCTCAGAGACCGTTGGAACAAAGACTGCGGCAACTGCCGACAACATCAGCCCAACCACCGCGACACGACGAAAAGTCAGTAGTTTCACAAATTCTCCTCACGGGTAACTCGGGAAAATTTAGTCCATTACTTAACAGTGTTACTAATTGATGTTTACTAATGAGAATCTCTCACGCCACATCTCGTCCATCGCAACGCCGTTCCAACGTGCCCACTTGGCCACGTCGGACAAATTGTCCAATTTCGGTGAAGGTCAGTTGGTGGTCAATACAGCTCGGAAGATGCTGTCCAAGATGTAACCAATCACACCGATCAACAGCACTGTTCCACCCAAGGCGCCGTAGTCCAACTGATCTCGCGCATTCAACACTGCATAGCCCAGCCCCGAATCAACGCCCAACATCTCGGCTGGCACAAGCACAATCCACGCAACTCCAAGTGCTAGTCGAAGCGCGGTGAGCACGTGTCCGCGAACTGCCGGAACTGTAACAAGACGCAACGACTCCCCTTTCGTTGCACCCAACGAGGTGGTCACGGCTCTCCATCCGGGCTGAATGGCCTTCACGCCTGCAGATGTTCCCAGCACTAACGGCCATACTGCGGTCACTGCGATAAGGAAGACGACAGGGGCTGTGCCCACGCCGAACGCGATGATGACCAGTGGCGCCCATGCAAGGGGCGAGATCATTCGGAAGAAATTGACTAATGGAGTTGCTGCTTCTTCAACGCGGCGAAACGAACCGAACAAAATTCCCACCGGAACTCCGATTCCGGCAGCAATAACTAGCCCCAGCAAAAGCCGACTAAACGATGCTCGAATATCGGCCCAGCCATCGCTCGTTGTCACAATCTCCCACAACGCAGGCACAGCATCGGTGGGCCCCACTTTTGACAGAACCGGATTATCCGACCACACCAAATGAGTGAGCGCCCACCAGACACCGATAGCGCCACACACAGTGACACTACGGATTGCCGCGCGACGAATGTTCACGGCGCGATGGTCTCCACGCGCTCAAATGAAGCAAGACCAAACTTCGACAATCCGCCATTTGATTCAATTGCACTCTTTGCAAGTCCTTCCGCAACAAGTTCGGCATGTGCTTTCTTGTCATCGATATTTGCAAGGAACGCCGAGTCGCCATCAATACGTGTCTCGCGTAAAGCACCAATCAGCTCTTGCGTATATGACGGGAATGCATATGGCTGGAATCCGATTCGTTGCGAACCCCATTCAGCATTCTTAATTGCACCTGCTGGCTCGTATTCAGACGTGACGTAATGAGTCAGTGCACGCTCAATTGCAGGAAGTGGTTGCGGCAGATACTTGCCAACAGATAACACCTCGGCAGCAGCTTTACGGTCAGCGTTGATTGCCAACTGTGCTGACGCCAATGCATTCACCAAACCTTGGGCAGCACCAGACTTCGCAATGAAATCTTCGCGAACAACCGTCACGCAGCATGCATGGTCTTGCCACACGTCTCCAGTGAATCGAAGGATCTTTCCAGCATCCTTCACCTCAGCTAACGCGTTAAATGGGTCAGCGACGATGAATGCAGCAATTGATCCTGATGACAGTGCCGGAACCATGTCTGCTGGTGGCAGAACAATCAGTTTTGTTGTCTTCCCAGACTTTGATGCATTCCCCTCAAGAATCGGCTCAATCCCATTGGCGCGTAGAAGCTTCTGAAGGACCACGTTGTGGATACTCCACCAGAATGGAATTGCGACGGTTTCGCCTGCAAGGTCGGCAACTGAATTAATGCGCTCTGCTGCGGTCAGGGCTGAACCATTGGTGTGGTTCCATGCAACAACTTTCAACGGAAGCTTCGCACCAAAACGCAACTGCACCGCCAATGGCATCAACATGTGCACAACATCAACTGATCCACCTTGAAATGCTTCTACCAAGTCTGGCCACGACCGGAACAAGACGGGATCAGATGGAGTGAATCCTTGATTCTTCAACGCACCATTGGCATGAGCAATCAACAATGGTGATGCATCAGTGATGGGCAAATAGCCAACAGACAGCGCACCTAACGATGCTGAACCTGCGACTGTTGAGTCAGGCGACGAATCAGAGCCACCACATGCAGCCAGAATGCTGGGTCCGCTTGCAACTGCAAGTCCAGTAAGTCCGGCAAGTCGCAAGAAATTGCGACGGTCAGGAATGGTGTTCATGAGTTTTCTTTCTTTCTTGTTTGTTTTTGGAAATGTGAACGTGTCAGTTACTTGCAGCAAAGAATTGCTGTTCAATTTCTGCACGAACAGAACTGATGCCTACTTGGTCACGGTCGCGAACATCAGATGTCCACACGCGAAGTGCATTGGAGTCAGACGACAACAATGCAATGCGATCGGCAACGTATAGGGCTTCGGACAAATCGTGAGTGACCAGCAATACGGTTGGTGCAAGATCATGTCGATGCTCCACCAGCCACTCTTGCAGCGACGCACGAGTTGCAACGTCAAGCGCCGAGAAGGGTTCGTCGAGCAACAGCACATCTGGCTCTGCTGCAACGGCACGCGCAATAGAGACGCGTTGTTGCTGTCCGCCCGACAATTCATGCGGGCGCCGGTGTGCAAACTCCGCGATACCCAATAAATCCATGATTTCGAGTGCGCGACGACGACGCGCCGCGCGTGAGGTGATTCGAGTGGGATGACTCTTCAACGAAAGGCTGAGAGCAACGTTGTCAACAGCCGATAACCACGGGAAAAGGTTGGCGTCTTGAAACACTGTGGCGGTGCGCAACTGCCCATATCGACCAGGAGCCTTGACGATGTCTCCCCCGACAGGTGTGATGAGTCCTGAAAGAACTCCCACCAATGTGCTCTTGCCAGACCCACTTTTGCCAACAAGGGCAAGTGTCTCACCGTGCAGTACGTCAATCGAAACGCCGCGCAAAATGTCAACGGCCGGTTGACCTAACGAAACAGAGAGATTCTCTATGCGGATTGCTGCTGAAGTTCCCATTGCAACTGTGCTTCGGTTGGAGATTGAACAGGGAGAAAAAGAGCTTCACGAACGCGACGTGCAGTAGGAGTCTTCGCGCCAAACGCCTGGCCGCCACGAACCGCAAGTTCTAATTGAGTTGATGCAGTTGCCAAGTGCGCTGCATCAAGACGAACACGCACAACATGGTGAGGAATGTCGCCAGTGCGGTGGTCTAACCACACAGCAACATCTTCTACTTCGCTACTGACACGAGCAAGATCTGCACGACGCTGCGCAACTGCATCTTCCAATGCCACACCAACGCCGCTCAATTCGTGAATACCAGCAAGTGATGCGGCGGAAAGACCAACGCAAAATGCACTTTGGAAGGTAAGGAACACTGGGCGAACAGCTTTCACAAACTCAGTGAAGTCCACCGCAAAAACATGGTCGGGATTCACCAACACATTGTTCAAGCGAATACCGCCCGACTTTGATGCATCCAAGGCCAAAAGACCTTCAGCAGGCAATACCTCTACGCCTTCTTGATGCAATTCAAATGCAACAATTCGACGCACATCGTTGAACAGCATCCCCGTGACAACAACTGCGTTGTCATACAAATTGCTTGCCCACGAGATAAAGCCATTCGCGCGAAGCTCACCATTTTCGTCTTCGCTCAACGTCACCGTCAGTTCGCTTTGGCCAGTTGCTGCGCGAAATGTTCCTGCCATAGCAGTGGAACCAGGGCGTGCCCCAGTGCGAACTTCGTGTGCCAACACCGAGAGATTCTCTCCACCGTGCCGCACCAAGTACTCAGTGGTCATTCGATGTGCCCATGCACTGAATGCCGTGGTCATGCATGCGCTTGCAAGTTCTGCCAACACCCGCACCTGATCAAGATGTGTACTGTCCGAACCAGGAAGACCCAAATCGAGAACTCCGGTTACTGCAAGTTCGCGCAAGATTGGGCGACGATCGGCTGTGGAATCGCAATCCACTGCCACAGCTAATTCAGCAACACGATCAAGGACTTCTGCAGAGACACCTTGACGAGTGCGAAAAACGTTGACTGCGTTAGTCATTGTTGACCGCAATAGATGTGTCGAGCTTGTGCAAACGGTCAATGGGTGTGCTCACAACTTCACGTGCACGCACGACTGCCTCTTCATCTGGTGCGTCGTAGAAGCACAAGCACTTCATCATGTCTTCACGCACATATGTGCGCTGGAAAGTGGTTTCAGGAACTTGTGCGTACAGCGGCGACTTTTCCTTCTTGCGGGCCAAGTACTGATCCATGGTGATTCCCGATGGAATGTCCCACTCCACCAAGTAGCCAGTTGGGGGACGAGATGCTTTCACTGTTTCAAGATCGGCGCCTACCAAACGCACAGGAGCCAGTGCGCTGGCCGTCACAGACGTTGCAGCCAAAGCGGCAGATACTGGAGCCGAATCGTCAGCCTCCACGATGATGAAGGCATGGCTGCGGTCAGCGGTGACTTGCACTTCAATGACCTCGGCCTTCGCCGACTGCACCGCCGCATGAACCGAAGCAAGCGCCTCGTCAGTGTTGGAAATGTTGGAGATTTCAGTCAAAAACAGCGCCATGGAAGTTCCTTCTTGTCTGACCACCGCGGCCTGACCGGGTGGGTTGAAAGTTGATGATACAGGTCAACTTTAGAAAATCCGACAAAAACAATCAACTTTGTAGGAATATGCCCCTAGGGGTATTGCCCGAGGGAGACTGAAGGGCATGAGTGGTGACCGGAAGACAACGGTGTGGGTCTTTGGCGACCAGTTGAACCGACAGATTGGTGCTCTTCACGGCGCTACTCCGTCAACACATCGCATTCTGATGGTGGAGTCACAACTGAAACTGTCGTCTCGGCCATGGCATGTGCAACGTGCGCATTTCTACATCGCCTCCATGCGTCGCTTTGCAGACGAACTTCGCGCCGAAGGGTTTGAGGTGGATTATCAACGTGCCGCCACAATGACGCAGGGCTTCAACAATCATGTGGCCATGTATTCACCACGTTCTGTGGTTGCAACAGAACCGAATAGCTACGCCGCACGACAGTTGCTCACAACATTGGGTGTCACCCAGGTGACGTCGAATCAGTTTCTGTGCCATCCCGATCAATTCGCAGAATTCGCCGCAACTCGTAAGTCATTCAAGATGGAAGACTTTTATCGCTGGCAACGCGTGCGTCTGAACTATCTCATGGATGGAAATGATCCAGTTGGCGGCCGTTGGAATTTCGATGAAGACAACCGTCTTCCTCCCCCGAAAGACGGACACGATCGCTGGCCCGCACCGACAATGGCCGAGTTAGATGACATTGACCACGAGGTTCTTCACGACTTACCCCAGACGGTGTGGGGCGAAGCGCCAAGTGGGCTGTGGGCCACCACGCGAGTGGGTGCTCTAGAACGTTTGACGTACTTCGTTCAACATCTACTTCCCGTGTTTGGCGAACATGAAGATGCCATGTTGAACACGAATTGGCATCTTGCACATTCATTGTTGTCGCCATACTTGAACAACGGCCTACTGATGCCAGCAGAAGTACTTGATGCCGCTGTTGCTGAATACAACGCTGGTCGAGTTCCTTTGAACAGTATTGAAGGATTTGTTCGTCAAATTCTTGGTTGGCGCGAATACATCTGGAATTTCTATTGGAAATTCGGTGCTGAGTACGCGCAACGCAACGGTCTTAATGCACAGCGCAACCTTGCGCCGTTATTCACCAATCCGGGTGCAACGTCAATGAAGTGCATGTCCAGTGTGCTGAATGGCATGAACGCACGTTCTTATTCACACCATATTGAGCGTTTGATGGTGCTGGGGAACTTTGCACTCATCACTGGCACCAACCCTCAACAGTTCACGCAATGGATGTGGAACAGCTATATCGATGCTGCCGAATGGGTCATGGTGCCAAATGTGGTGGGCATGTCTCTGTATGCCGATGGAGGCGTGCTGGCAACCAAGCCATATGCCGCTGGCGGTGCCTACATGGACAAGATGAGCAATCACTGCAAATCGTGCACATATGACCGCAAAAAGCGCACCGGAGACGATGCATGCCCATTCACCAATTTGTATTGGGATTTCATGCTTCGACACCAAGATGCGTTTGTGAAGAACCCTCGCGTTGCTCGTCAGGTGAGGGCGGCACAAAAACTGTCAGATGTGGACGAAGTACAAGCGACCGCAGTGCGCATCTTGTCGCGTCTTGACGCTGGCACGCTATAGAAATCGCAAATTACTCGGCCACTGTGTAGGTGTTTTCAAACTCGTCTTGCACAACAGTGGCGTCACTGGTTGTGGTGTCAGAAATCAATTCCTTCTCCAAGATTCGCGAGCGGTACGACCATCCATCGGGCAAATTCAATTTGTTTCCCAGCGAATCAAGCGTGTCCAACGAGATTGAAGGGTCAACTCCAATGCACAATGCTTGCATGACGTAGGCCTTGCCTTCTGGGTTGACCAACTCCCACACTTTTGAACCAGCATCCCAAAAGAATGTTGATCCTCTATTCACAAAACGTTCGGCGTAAGGAATTGTGCCTGGAGAATCTTTCAGATCAACGGTTGCAATTCGTCGCATTGTGAGACCGTTGAACTCTGTGATGACAGGGTCCACCACGGCCACCTTGGTTCCCAGACCGTCCAAGCACCAGTGTCGCGGCCCGTTGAGTTTGGCAAAAACGGCACCGCGCTCTTTCGCAATCTCGTCAGCTTTTAAGGTGTCCCACAATTCTGCGGGGCAATCGTTCAGCATCTGCGTGCCGTACACCTCGGCAATCAACGTGTCGTCTTTGGCAAATACAAGCAACACCTCGCCGTACCGTACGTTGCGCATGTCTGAAAAGATTCGCTGTGGACGCTGTTCACTCATCAATTTCCCCCAATGTGCTCTGTCTGACACTAAATCACGCCTGAGCACCCCACAGAACGAATGCGATGTGTTTCAGGCGCGTACCAACTAGCCGCTCATTCATTGATACGGTCACCACTACTACCTCAGGGGGAAGGGGAATGTCATGACTGACGGAAAGCCGCTCAAGCACAAGTACGGCACAATTGACAAGGACTACGGGATGTTCCTTGCCACGTGTCCACCAGATGAAGATGGTCCGATCTACATGGTGAACCTCATGAAGTATCACGAGGTGGCCCAGTATGACGACGGCACTGGGGTGGGAAAAGAAATCAGCGGCAAAGAAGCTGATGACCGTTACAACCCCTCATCAATTCTGAACAAAATTGGTGCTGACGTTGTGTTTTACGGCGATGTCATCAGTAACCACATTGGTGAAGAAGATTGGGACCGCATCGGAATTGTTCGCTATGCAACACGCAAATCATTTATTGACATGCAAAGTCGCCAAGATTTTGGTGCAAAACATGTTCATAAAGCTGCGGGTATGGCTCGCACCACTCTCGTGTGTTGCCGCCCCGAAGATGAATCACTTGACACACGTCACCGGCCGTCTCCACTTGAAAGCCGACTGGTAGCGATGATTGTGCGGCAATCATCAAACAGACAGCGTGCCTTCACAGACCTACCAGAAGCAGTTCATTTTTCTGCAGAAGGAACCATCATCGGAGATGGTCGCAAGTGGGACACAGTGCAGTTCATACATGTCAACAGCGTTGATGACATTGCCGCAATTGCCGAACGAGTTTCCACTGTGGACGGCGATGCATATGTCATGGGAGTTCAGGTCACCCTCGACTCCATCACGCAGGAATAACTACTGACGTCTCATTTCGTTCGCTGCCTCTGCAGCCTGCACATCGGATCGGGGCTTGCTGGCATCAATCACCACTTCGTGCAACGTTCCGGTGAACGCAAAGGGTGCTGCGTATCGCTCGGAAACCGGTGAGCCATGGTCGTATCCAATACTCGGGCCCACAGACGACATCATGCGCATGTACAACGGCACGTCCGTGGTTGCGACCACGTCGCCGTCAATAGCAAGCGACAATGTTCCCGCCATCTTCTCGCCACGACGCAGAAGAACTCGAATCTCGTGATGTCCCTCTGGGAGCGACTGTGGTGATTCAAGAATGCTGTGGTCACCGAAAGCGTTGTAATCCAGTACAACCTGATTGTTTTGTATAAAGAGACTTAATCCAGAGTTCTGTGTGCCCGTTGCATACAAAACACCTTCATCACCTTTCGTGAATGTCACCGTGGCAGACAAATCAACATTGCGACCGCCCAAGCCGGCAGACGCTTGACCTGGCATTGGAGACATAGGTGGTCGATACACGTAACGCCTGTCTTCAGGATGCGGAGAATTCTTTCTGAAGCGAGCGCCGAATAACTGAACGCCGCGATCATCTAAAGGCAGAACACCATGTGTTTCTGCTTGGTCCCACCACAACGCAACAAGCTCTTCCAACTTGTCAGATTGCGATGACGCAAGGTCATTACATTCAGAACGATCTTCTGCCAAGTGGTACAACTCCCACTTCTCGTTTCCGTAGTCCTGGCCTGGAGTGTGTTTCAACACTGCCTTCCATCCATCGGCGACAATTGCCAAACTTCCTGCGTTCTCAAAATATTGCACGGTGTTGCATGCCGGAGCCGTTGCATTTCCCAAGACAGATGCAAATGAGTGACCAGTTACGGGAAGCTGCTCTAATCCATTACGCACATCGGGAGGGGTAACTCCCACCAAGTCATAAATGGTGGGAACAATGTCGGCTACGAAAACAAACTGATCTCGTTTCGTTCCTTTTTCTTTCTCCGCAATGCCATTCGGCCAATGAAAAATCATGGGTACATGCACACCACCTTCATGGGTGTTCTGCTTGTACCAGCGATACGGAGTGTTACCGCACTGAGCCCACCCCCACGGGTAGTTGCAGTGGCTGTTTGGTCCACCAATGTCGTCAATGTGTTTGATTGCCTCATCAGGCATCTCGATAATTCCATTGAAGAATTTCATTTCGTGCATCACGCCAAATGGCCCGCCTTCTTGCGATGCCCCGTTGTCGGCATGCACCACAAAAATGGTGTTGTCTAATTGACCAAGTGCACGAAGACCTTCTACCAAGCGACCAATTTGGTCGTCGGTGTGGTCAAGGAACGCAGCGAACGCCTCTTGCATCCGAGCAGCTAGTCGACGCTCATTGTCGGACAAGTCATCCCATGCCTTTACGCCAGGATTTCTTGGCGCCAGAGTGGTGTTTGGCGGAATAACTCCGGTCTCAATTTGTTTTTTGAACCAGCGTTCACGAATAACGTCCCAGCCCTCGTCAAACTTTCCTCGATACTTGGCCATGTATTCAGGTGGTGCTTGATGCGGAGCATGAGTTGCTCCAAAGGCCACATACCCAAGGAACGGACGATCAGGTCGCACTCCTTTGAAGTCAGCAATGATTTTCAATGCATTGTCAACAAGGTCAGCTGATAAGTGGTAGCCATCTTCTGGGCCAGCTGGTGGATCAACGGGGTGATTATCGGCAACTAGTTCAGGGAAGAATTGGTCAGTCTCGCCATCAAGAAATCCGTAGAAGCGATTGAAGCCACGTGCAAGCGGCCATTGGTCAAAAGGTCCGGCTGCCGAACACTGTTCCATGGGCGCAAGGTGCCACTTCCCCACGCAAAAAGTTCCATAGCCAGCGTCACCCAATACCTCGGCAACAGTGGCAGCGTGATTGCTGATGTGTCCAAGTTGGTTGGGAAAGCCAGTAGAGAAGTTTGAGACGGTGCGCATTCCGACCGCATGATTCGAACGGCCTGTCATCAACGCTGCTCGAGTGGGTGAACACAATGGAGTGACGTGGAAGTTGGTGAACTGCAATCCGTTAGCGGCTAGTTGATCAAGGTGTGGTGTGTCGATGTCTGAGCCAAAACAACCCATCTGCGCAAAGCCTGTGTCGTCAAGAAGCACGATGATGACATTTGGCGCTTCTGAGCCAGGATGCGGTGGTTCTGCAAACCACGCCTCGGAATCGGTGACGTATCGACCAATTTTTCCCTTGAATTCATATTTCTGAGCCATCGTCGCACTCCCCAGTTCGTACGGCTAATCATGCCATTCTCATCGCCATCCGTCTCACGGAAAGAATTGACGGAAAATACAGGCTGTTCCACGCCATCTACTCGTGATGAGTACTCTCATGGAACCATGTTGCAGGCAGCCATCTGAGGGAGTGTGTGATGTATTTGGAGATCAACAGAAGTGACATTCGAATTCACCGAATTGCACAGCCGCCCACCACTCCGCTTCGCGAAGGCGAGATACGGCTATCGCTTGAGAGTTTTGCGCTGACGTCGAACAACATCAGTTATGCACTCAGTGGAGACTTTTTGGATTATTGGGGATTCTTTCCTACCGACGATGGCTGGGGGCGCTTGCCTGCCATGGGATTTGGTGTCATCACCGAATCACTAAATGAAGCGCTTCCCGTGGGCGGTCGTTATTTCGGATTCTTCCCCGTTGGAAAGGAACACGTTGTCGCTGCAGAGCGGACCAGTGGTGGTTTTGTTGATGCTGCGCCACATCGTGAGAAGCACGCAATGGCGTATCGAGCATTTGACTCGGTCAGCCCCACACCAGGCGACGACGACAACGCGTATCTCCTTTTGCGAGGCCTATTTGTTACCTCGTTCTTGGCTGAAGATTTTCTTTTCGAAAATGCGATGTTTGGCGCCGGACAAATTGTGGTGAGTAGCGCATCGAGCAAGACCGCCATCGCACTTGCTCATCGAATTCGTGCGCGAGGCAACACTCACTGCATTGCACTGACATCAGCAAACAACGTCTCGTTCGTTGAGAAAGTGAATCTTTACGACGAAGTCGCCACATACGACGACATCGAGTCGCTTGCTGAATGGGCTCCCACAGTGTTTGTTGACATGGCTGGTAACTCATCGGTGATTTCACGAGTTCATCACCACT
>CAZCZM010000025.1:3440-7891 GCA_964503445.1 uncultured Bifidobacterium sp. | reverse complement strand
GTGTTTGTTGACATGGCTGGTAACTCATCGGTGATTTCACGAGTTCATCACCACTTTGGCGAATCACTCATGCATTCATGCCGCATCGGTGCGACTCATTGGGATCAAAACGGATCGCTCGACAACATTCCTGGTCCGACGCCTGCGTTCTTTTTCGCTCCCAGCCAATTGGCAAAACGCGGGAAAGAATGGGGCCGAGATGAATTGAATTCAAAAATGAATGCCGCATTGAGTGATTTCATTGCAGATTCTCGTCGGTGGATGAATGTTGTCGAGTCTCATGGTGCAGACGCAGTAGTCGCCGCATACGACGAATTAGTCAGTGGAAAGATTGCGGCCGAAACCGGCCACATCTTGTCGTTCTAAAAAGTCCTACTTCGTGCCGAGTGGACGAAAGAAGCCCTCGGGCGCAACAACATCGTCGCGAGTAAGTTCTTGAATTGATGACTTGCCCAAACCAAGAAGTGCCGAATCAATTCCGCCACGCAACAAGTCAAGAACGTTTTCAACACCAGCTTGACCATTTGCGGCCAAGCCCCACAAGTACGCACGACCAATCATGACTGCACGCGCACCAAGCGCAACTGCCTTCACAACATCAGAACCGCGACGAACTCCGCCGTCAAGGAGAACCTCGATCTGTGTACCCACTGCGTCTGCCACCGCAGGTAGCGCACGAATTGGTGCAGGCGTTCCGTCAAGATTGTTTCCGCCGTGATTTGACACTGACAATGCAGTCGCTCCAAGGTCTACACAACGCTTCGCGTCGTCAACGCGACTGACACCCTTCACCATGAAGGGTCCACCCCACTGCTGACGCAACCATGCAATGTCTTCCCATGATGGAAGTGGCGTTTGCATCCATTCGTAATAGGCACCGAAGAAGGTGGGTGCTTTTTCACCTGGCTTGGCCATGTTGGGGGCAGTGAGATCTGGGATGCGTCCCGTCTTGGCAAAAGTCCACAACCAGCCCGGCTTCTGTAGAACCTCTGGCGCAAGTTTGATTGCCGCCTTGATATCAATCTTCTCGGGAATCCATGGACTTCCCCAGTCACGACCATTTGAAAAAGACCAGTCGAGCGTGACGATTAATCCCTTGGCACCTGCTGCACGCGCACGTTCCATGCGCTGAACAAGTGTGTCCTTATCGCCGCACCAATACATCTGAAAGAACGTTTTGTCATTTGCAGCTGCTACTTCTTCAACAGACTTTGATGCAAACGAACTAAGACCCATAGGAATACCGCGGTTCTGAGCGGCGCGGGCGATAGCAACTTCACCTTGTGGGTGAACCGCTTGCACACCAGTGGGGGAAATAAGAACTGGCATGGAAATGTCTTGACCCATGACCGTGGTGTGCATCTCGCGAGTGTTCGAGAGGCCTGCAACGTGAGGGGCGAAACCCAGTTGGTCGAATGATGCCAAGTTGTCGGCAGACGACAAACCCTTTTCAGAACCCGCGATGAGCGCGCCGTACACAGACTTTGGCAAGCGTGCCTTTGCACGTCGTTGCGCTTCTGCGACTGTCTCAAACCAATCATTTGCCATGATGATGTCCTTCATTCGGCCGGGGAAAACGAGTGTACCGAGGCAGGAACGCCGGGCACTGACTGTTCACGACAACAGCAACTGCAACAAGTCGGGCGGCGTGCTGACCACCACAGTTGCACCAGCGCTTGTGAGTTCGTGATGATCTCCGAAGCCCCACAACACTCCAGCTGAATGCGTGCCCACGTGCACTCCCGCCTCAATGTCGTGGTGTCGGTCGCCAATCATCCAACATGAGGCCACGTTGGGGCGTTCGCCATGGTGACGCTCCACATCACGTAATGCTTGCTCGAGCAGAACCGACTTGTGCACTGGTGCATCGTCACCGGGACCGACCACTGTGACCATGTGATGCTCTAACCCCGTTGCACCCACCGCCACGTCGGCCTGTGACTGAGGCTTCGCAGTCACCACAGAGAGATACCAGTGCTCGGCCAACGCAGTCACCACTTCGCGCATTCCATCGATGACAGGTGTGTGCGGTAGATGATGCGCCTTATAAATACGTCTGTACTCGTTGATGAATTCCTGTGATCGTGATTCGTCAAGACCGCGTGCACGGAGCAGTTCAGGCATGGTGGTCTGAAATGGCGGCCCGATTATTCGGGTGACTTCCGCTTGGCTCAGTGGTGCCGCACCCACTGCTGCGAACATCTCGTTGACAGAAGCTGTGATTCCAGCGCCAGAGTCGGCGATTGTGCCGTCCAAGTCAAAAAAGAGGTATCCGCGCTTGGCCACCCCGCCACCATAGAACGCCGAGTTTGAGATTCTTGGAGTTCTATTTTGATAATCGTTCTCATTATCAGTATGGTGGGGACATGACATCTCGCCTTCTCGCCTCGGCCCTGTTGGTAGCTGTTCCCGTTCTTTCCGCATGCGGGAGTGGAACATCAACTCCAGACACCACATTGACCCCTACAGCAGAGCTCACCATTGCAACGGCCTTCTATCCGATCACAGAGATTGTTGAACGCGTTTCTGCCGGCACCAGCATTGACATTGTGGGGCTGACTCCCCCAGGAGTCGGTGCTCATGATCATGAACTCACAGCTCGTCAACTTGATGACCTCACACAAGTTGACGCAGTGTTTTATCTGGGGGGCGGAATTCAACCAAGCGTGGAAAAGGCCGTGAAACAGTTGGGAAGCTCTGTTGCGGTTGTCAATCTGATGGATCATGCACAGACCATCACGTCAGCTGAAAAAAGCACCAAAGACGATGATGGCCACAACCACGGTGATCACAACCATGATGATCATGGCGACACGGATCCACACGTCTGGCTAGACCCGGCGAACATGGCATCAATGACACAGGCTGTCATCTCTACGTTGGCTGGATTATCGGCAGATCTAGCAGCCACATTTGAAGACAACGGCAGTACGTACATTGCCGAACTGACAACTCTCGGCAAGGAACTAGACACCGCATTTGTGCAGTGTGTGTCACGAGCATTAGTGACATCGCATGATGCCTTTGCATACTTTGCTACACGCGCCAAATTAGACACTGTTCCGATTGCCGGAGTTGACCCCACGAACGAACCATCTGCACAGCAGCTTGAAGAAATAGCACGTAGTGCCAAGAATGCTCAAGCCAGCACTGTGTTCTTTGAAACTCAACTACCAGACGGGCTTGCGAAAACAATTGCCTCTTCTATTGGTGCCGGCGTTTCGGTGATTGATCCGATTGAAACCATCTCTTCTGCAGACCTCAATGCAGGCAAAAACTATCTTTCCATTCAGCGCGACAACATCGCGAGTATTGCCAAAGGCTTACGCTGCTCATCATGAACACTGCAGTTCTTGAAGCATCGCAGGTGACAGTTACGTACAACAATTCATTTCGCGCACTCGTAGACGCATCGTTCTCAGTAGGAAATGGCGAGCTCGTCGCTGTGGTTGGCCCCAACGGCGCAGGAAAATCCACATTGTTCAAAGCGCTTGCAGGATTCGTGGACCACGATGGCGACGTGGTGATTCATGGCCACCATTGCCACCACTTGGAACGTCAATCCATTGCATACATTCCTCAACAATCCGACATTGATCTCCGCTTCCCCATCACCGTCAGCGAAGTGGTGATGGCTGGGCGTCGCCGTTTTCACGGACGTCGTATGCGCACTACACAAGCAGACGTCACCCAAGTAATGGCTGCGCTCTCACAAGTTGATCTCGACGGCATGGAAGATCGTTCGTTGGCAACATTGTCGGGGGGACAAGTGCAACGCGTTCTTCTTGCGCGAGCCCTCGCACAAGAAGCAGACGTTTTGCTTCTCGACGAAGCGTTGTCTGGGGTGGACGCAGTGCATACCAACGAATTGATTTCTTTGTTTGGCAATCTTGCTGCGACAGGAACCAGCATCCTTGTTTCAACACACGATCTGTCATTGGTACGCCAAAGATTTGAGCGATGCCTAACAGTGAACCGTCGTGTCATCGGCGATGGTCACCCCTCAACGGAACTGGCAGAAGACAAACTGGAGCAACTTTTCACCGCCTCCGCAACGGAAGGTGCACCATGAACTGGCTTCTCGATCCATTTCAATCAGACTTTTCTCAACGCGCTGGACTCATTTGCATCATGGTGGGTGTTCTCGCACCCACCGTTGGCACATGGGTATCGCTACGACGCCTTGCGTATATGGGAGATGCAATGTCTCACAGTGTGCTTGGTGGAGTTGCGCTTGGGTTTGCCTGGTTCGGATCACAAGCAGTGCTTCCCGGCGCCTTAGTCGCAGGAATCTTTATGGCAGTAGTCATTCACTACCTCTCACAAAACCGCCGTGTTAGCCACGACTCAGTGATTGCTGTGGTGGGAAGTGGCATGTTTGCATTCGGAGTACTTCTTCTCAGCAAGATTGACACCACCGTGTCAATCACTCATTTCTTGTTTGGTCAGTT
>CAZCZM010000025.1:1551-3340 GCA_964503445.1 uncultured Bifidobacterium sp. | reverse complement strand
ACAGCAACAGCTCGGCTTTTCTTCAACAATGTCTCCTCCATCAGCAAGGGTGCAATCGCAATCGGGCTAGTTGAAGTAGTTGCAGGATTCGTGGCGGCATACCATCTCAATCTTGCGCCCGGCCCAACCATCACTGTTGGTGCAACGTCTGTCTTTGTCATTGTGTACACGGTGAGGTTTGCGACATCTGACCGCACGTACGTGCATCACACGCACGAACATCAGCACTAACTGGACGAAACATTTCACTATTCGCATGATGTAAATACCTCTTTTCAGTTGCCTCTTCACAGCACGTGCATCACGCACTAAGTTGAAAACATGGCAACAGCAACTTCAGGTAAGCGTCGGATTGTGGTGGGAATTGATGGCTCACCCAACAGTGCAAAGGCAGTCGATTGGGCTATTGCATTTGCTCACTCGGGAGACACTGTGATTCTGTTGTCGGCTTGGAGCCCCATTGTGGTGCCCGCCGAAATGGCAACCACATATACCTTCGATGACACTGGTGCGCGAAATGTTCTTGAAGACGAGGCAAAGCGAGTAGCACAAGCGGCAGCAAATCGTGGCGTTGCTTTGGCTCAACATTTCGAGAACAACGATCCACGTAATGCACTTCTGTCCACCACATGCGACATGATTGTGGTGGGAGCACGCGGACACGGTGGGGTCATGGGACTCCTGCTGGGATCAGTGGCAGATTATGTGTCACGCCATTCCAAGGTGCCAGTCGTCATCGTTCCTGCCACAGAGTAAGTACCGTGAGGTCATGGACCTCAACCCACTCAGCGATTCTGGGATAGACCTCACCACACTGTTGCTCTGTGACTACGCGAATATTCGCGAAGGCATGATCAACATTGTCAGTGGCGGCATTACTCGCATAGGAAGTTCAGCTGGCTTCCCCACTGGTATCGATGCCCACCTCGCCATGTCTGTGTATGTACACCCCGACAAGGTGGCCGCAACACACACAGGTCGTGTGGTGTTGCGCTACCCAGACACTGTGGAAGAGATTGCTCGGATTGAGTTTCAGTTTCACGGAGACGCAGAACTACACCCAGGCGAAGGCTTGAACTTTCATTTTGCTTTGCCGTTGAATGGCATCGCAGCACCGCATGCGGGTCAAATAGATGTGTCGGTGACCATTAACGAATCACCAATAGGTCTTTTGAGTTTTTGGATGGTGGACGCGTCAGTCTGACGAGTTACACCACACGTCGGCGACGAGTCATCCACATCACCAGCGCACCGGACGCGACAAGTGCGAGAGACAACGGCAACATTGTTGACGGCAGTGATGCGCCTGTTGCAGGAATGACAGCAGCCCTAGCAACAATGCTGATGTTTCCGTTGTCGTACGTTGCTCCAGCAGAGTTCACCGTGAGGTTGACTCGCGCTGACTGAATTCGCACTCGGTACTTTCCAGTGGGAATGCTTTGAATTCCAAAAGATCGGTTCGTGGACAACTTCGTGGTGTAGGTGACGTCGTCTTGAGTATCCAACTCTTTATCTACTCCGCTCCAGTCGATATTCACGTCAGTCCCAGGTGGAAGATTGCGTACTCGTCCAACAACTTCAACGTTTCCAATTGCTGCAAAGTCGGCCCTGGCAGTTTGTCCTGACACGACGGTGACAACTGCGACCCAATCTGAGGTGCCTTGTGAGTCCCATGAAATGTTCAGACCAAGCCCGGATGGCAACACAGCAGTGGCGGTGTACGAGCCCGGTACAAGATTTGTAAACGTGAAAGAACCAGAAGCTGATGTTGTTGCAGTTGAAGTTGCAG
>CAZCZM010000025.1:0-1451 GCA_964503445.1 uncultured Bifidobacterium sp. | reverse complement strand
CCGCCGTTGTACGTACCACTGACTCTGAAGTAGTACGTTGTGCCACCGGTTAATCCTGTGAGATTTGCTAAGACGGGAAACTCGTTTGCCGTCCCCGGCAATGTGGTGATGTTCGCGTTTGTTGTGGTGTTACCAGAGGACAATGTTGACGATGTTCCCCATGTGAACGAAATGCTTGCCAGTGCATTACCAAGTCCGGTCAGATGACCGTTCAATGTTGCTGTTGTGGGTTGAACACTTGTGGCTGCTGTTGTTGTAGATGTTGGGGTTCCACATGGTGTTCCCAATGATGTTGCACTGTCAGCACCAGTCTTGGATGACGTGATTGCACGAATAGAGACTGAGTATTCAGTTCCGTTTGTGAGACCAGAAATAGTGATTGGGCTTGTTGTTGCCGGTGTACCTAAAGATGTGAATGTGTTTCCGCCATCAATTGAATACTGATAGTTGGTGATTGTTCCACCATTGGCCGATCCGGCAGTGAAGTTGACGGTCAATGTGGTGTTGCCACATGAGATTCCCGTAATTGTGGGGGCAGCTGGTGCACCAAAGGAAAACTGTCGTGTCACTCCATACACGTACGTCTCAACGAGTGTGTCACCAGATCCTGAAGATGCCACGCCGACGGTTCGGTAGTAGTACGTCTTCGTGTGATTCAACCCTGTGGCATTGAAGCTGATATTGACCGTTGAGTTTGTGTTAATCGGAATTGATCCAGGTGTTCCAGGCACTTCATCGACATCGGTGTTATCACTACCGCTGGGTTCAAGGTTGGGGTCATCGTCAAATTCGAAGTACCACACCATTGCAACACCCTGTGGTGACACGGTGCCCCGCAATGTTGCAGTCTCGGCGTTGGTCGATGTTCCAGTACTGACCGGCGTTGGCGGTTCAGTTGTAACCGATGGAGATTCTGCAGCAATAGCCGCAGTAATCACTGTGGTGTTTTCACAATCGGTCGTGGCTTGGTTACAACTTGCGTACCACGTTCCGAAAGATCCACCCAGCGATTGCTTCAATGCTTCATCTTCGGACGCACCCATTTCATCAAGTTCCGCCATCAGGTCAGACATTGGTTTGTTGGGATTTTCTTCGCGCTCGGCCTTGATGTAGTCGGTCGCACTCATGGCGCGACATGCGGGCTTTGTGACACCGCCTATGGTGAACGTTGCACCGTTAAAGATGGCTTGACCGGCGGTGGTCCAGTTGTTCTCGTTACTTTGGTTACCGACAGGTCTGACAGCCCGGAAAATATCGCCCCACCGGTCATTGCCACCCCCGGCTTGATTTCCAAGTCCAGAGTCTCGAGGCGTAGTTCCGTGGGTGCCAATTGGGTCTGCCACATTAAAGACTGGTCCGTCGTGTGATGGATTGTCGTGACCATTGCCGTCTGCGTTTACTGAACTCCACGCAACGCTGATTAAGCGGTAAGGATTTTTAATCGCATTTGT
>CAZCZM010000024.1:20924-22767 GCA_964503445.1 uncultured Bifidobacterium sp. | reverse complement strand
GGGGTGATCTCCTCAAGTTCCTTGTGTGCCGTTTCTGGATAACGAAACCACACAACAAGTGATGCAACCGCAGGGCCAAGCACCAACCACAACATGACGGTTCCGTAGCGCACGCCAGTATCAATAATGTGTCCTCCGGCAATGAGGCCAAAACTTCCGCCAATCAACGCCGATGTCATGATGATGCCGCCAGCAAGACTGCGAACCGCCGTGGGGAACAACTCTCCGCGGTACACCGCCATGGCGGGATACGACACGCCGAAGGAAAGCCCGCCTGCAATGGCCACAGTCCACATCAACACACCCGAGGTGTTAAACGACAGGGCCAGCAACAAGGCGCCTAATGGAACAAGTACTGCGCCCAGAACACGCCGGCCACGTTCATCAGCCACGCGCCCGCCAATTATTAGTCCGAGTGATGCAGGGGCGCTTGTGACAACAGTGAAGAGCGCAACAAGAGCGGCCGAGTATCCACGGTCTTCCTTCAGGTAGCGATTCTGAAAGATAGAAGCAGTTGCGATGTAGAGATTCGTCAAGAACACCACACTGCAGATTCTGCCGATGTTGTTGCGAAGAATTGCACGTGCTTCAAAACGACTAAGGCGTGTTGTGATGTGTTGTGTGAATCTCTCCGATTCTGGTAACCACTTCATTAATGCCAACGCCACTACAAGCCACACCAAAGTGACCACGTAGGCATAGCGCCATGATGTTTCGCTGATGTCTGCGAGTGGAAGTGATGCAACAGCCACACCTGCCCCAATACCGCTCACTACGGCGAGGAAGCCCGTGGCGTACGCCCGTGAGTTGCGCGGCATCTCTTCAATAGCAACAACCGCAATCAAGATGTCCAACGTGAGTCCCAGTGGACGTCCCACTGTTTGAGTCGCCACCAAGAAGGGGAACGATGGCGATAGTGCACCGAGTGCCGTAATGATGGGTGCGGCCCACGCAGTTGCAATCATCATGGGTCGACGGCCGCGTTTGTCGGCGAGCGCCACGATGGGTAAGCAGATGATGATTCCCCATCGAACAATGGCAGCTCCAATTCCTTGTCCTGAATTGCCGATGTTGAATTCGTCTGCGGCATAGGCGACTGTCTGTGTGAACAGCGTGTTGACAAAGGCTGATGACATTGATGCCAATGCCATCAAGATCAGTACATGGCGCTGGCGGGGCGTGAAGGAATCACTGGGGGAGGCCCATGTGGGCAAGCGGAATCGGGAGGTACTCCCATTGGAGGGCACGGCGGGAGCATACTGATAGCCATGCTTGAAGAGTCCACTCGTGAAGACGACATCATTGTCGCGGCTCACAGTGGTCCGCTTTCTGGCGAAGTTGTGGTTCCGGGGGCAAAGAATTCGGTACTGAAGTTGATGGCGGCCGCCTTGCTCGCCGATGGGCAGTATGTGCTCACCAATGCTCCGGTGATTGACGATGTGGTCATCATGGCCGACTTGCTGATGGCGCTTGGTCTACAGATTGAACGTCGACCCGCACCACAGGGGGAAGTGGGTCAGCATCTGGTCATTCGCAACTCGGGCAACATCACTCCGGTTGCCCCGTTTGAACTGGCAGATCGAATTCGAGCGTCTGTGAATGTGGTGGGCCCACTGCTTGGTCGTTTTGGGCAGATTGATATCGCACTTCCTGGTGGCGACGACTTTGGTGGCAGACCCATCGACATGCATCTCCGTGGGCTTGAAGCAATGGGTGCTGAGTTCGATGTGACCTCTGAAGGAATCACTGGTCGTTGTTCGCGGTTGCACGGTGCAGATATCGATTTTGAATTCCCCAGCGTTGGAGCAACAGAAAACATCTTGATGGCAGCGGTGCTCGCAGA
>CAZCZM010000024.1:0-20824 GCA_964503445.1 uncultured Bifidobacterium sp. | reverse complement strand
AATTCCCCAGCGTTGGAGCAACAGAAAACATCTTGATGGCAGCGGTGCTCGCAGACGGTGTGACAACAATTCGTAACGCTGCGCGCGAACCAGAAATTGTTGACTTGTGTGAGATGTTGAAGAAGATGGGTGCGCGGATTGATGGCGTTGCAACATCAACATTGGTGGTCACGGGAGTTGAACCCTCGTCATTGCAGGCGGTGACTCACGAGGTTGTGACTGACCGTGTGCAGGCGGCTACGTACATTGCTGCAGTTGCCATGTGTGGTGGAACAATTCGTGTGACGCGTGCAAATGCTGAACATATGGGGATGATGTTGTCTCGATTCACAGATATGGGAATCGCATTTCACATAGACACCGATGGCATTACTGCAACCGCCCCAGAGCGATTGCATTCCATCGATGTCGCCACGCTTCCGTACCCGGGCGTTGCCACCGACTACAAGCCGCTAATCGTCGCCATGTTGTCCATTGCTGACGGGGTAGGGATTGTCACCGAAAATCTGTATCCCGGTCGTTTTCGATATGTGGAAGAGCTTCGCAAGTTAGGTGCCGATATCACCATTGATGGCCATCATGCTGTGGTGCGAGGCGTTGCGCATCTGCATGGTGCGTCGGTCGTGGCTCCCGATATTCGCGCCGGTGCCGCATTGGTGGTGGCGGGGTTGGCAGCACCAGGGATAACCGAAATCGGTGACGTGTTCCACATTGATCGTGGTTATGACGACATTGTGGGTCGACTGGCTTCGCTGGGTGCCTCGATTAGTCGAGTTCGTCCGTCGTAACTGCCGATTCGGCCGGTTCTTGTTCCGACGACTGTTGTTGTTGCTTGGCTCGTTTTGTGGCGAGGCGTAGCAGGCCAACGATGAGCAGGATGGGGACCGCGGCATAGAGGAACTCGTCCCATCCACCTTGGTGCGCCAGCATGCCCACGAGCGTAGGCGAGTAGGTGCTGTTGGTGGGTATCGTTCTAGGGGAATTGGAGGGCGTCATGTCGATGCTTCAGCAGGTTGAAGAGACAATCGAGGTCATCAGGCCCGCATTGCAGGCCGACGGTGGAGACATCATTTTGCGCGAGGTCAATGAAGAGACCGGTGTTGTCACTGTCACTCTCACTGGTGCGTGCACGACATGTCCGGCATCCGATCAAACGTTGAAGGCTGGCATCGAGCGCATCATGCGTGACCGAATCGACGGTGTGACCGAGGTTGTGCAGGTCGCGTAAGTGAGCCGGAGAAATCTCAGTCCCGCGGAATTGTTTGATGCGGCATGTGCCGGAGACCGCGCAGCACTAGCGCGTGTGTTGTCGTTGCTTGAGCGCGGAGATGTTGTGGCGCGCGAAGTGGGTCGACTTGCCTATCAACGTGGCGGCAAGGGTTACACCGTGGGCATTACTGGCGCACCCGGCGCTGGAAAAAGCACACTGACCAGTGCGGTCATTAAACATCTGCGTGCTCTTCAGATGGAAATCGCAGTGTTGGCGATTGATCCTTCGTCACCGTTCACCGGTGGTGCAATTTTGGGTGACCGCGTGCGAATGCAAGACCATGCCACAGACCCAGGCGTCTTCATTCGCTCAATGGCAACGCGTGGGCATCTTGGCGGATTATCACTCTCCACACCCGAGGCCATTCGCATGTTGGATGCAGTGGGACGCGAGTGGATTTTGGTGGAAACCGTTGGTGTTGGTCAGGTCGAAGTTGAAATTGCTGGCAAGGCTGACACAACCGTGGTGGTGCTGAACCCCGGATGGGGTGACTCTGTTCAAGCCAACAAAGCAGGCCTCATGGAAATTGCCGACATTTTTGTCATCAACAAGGCAGACCGTAAAGGTGTAGAAGAAACTCGCCGCGACATTGAGCAAATGTTGGAACTCAGCGATTTACCGCACGATGCCTGGCGTCCACCGATTGTTGCAACAGTGGGCAATACCGGCGAGGGCGTGCCTGACTTGTGGAATGCAATTCAAGAGCATCGTGCATCTATTGAAGTATCTGGTGAATTGGTAAAGCGCCGCGAGTTTCGTTTACGAGAAGAACTGCGCGAAATTGTGGCGCGACGACTTGAACAACGCGCACGTGACATTTGCACGGGCGAAAAATGGGATGCGTTACAGCGTGATGTGTTGAACAGAACAATCGATCCGTGGTCAGCTGCGGACGAAATGCTGAAGGGTGTTGGTGCATAGATGTCTGCCGATGAAGTAGTCCTTGTTGATTCTCCTGCGAAAGGTGTTGTAGTTCTCACACTGAATGCACCAAAAGTGAATGCGTTGTCATCGCACATGCTGACCACAATTCACTCTCTTGCAACCAGTGTTCAACTGCAGGATGCTCACGCGGTCATCATCACTGGTGGAGACAGATTGTTTGCTGCGGGTGCAGAAATTTCCGAATTCGGTGGACCCGATGAAGCCACCACTATCGGTGGTCTTTTCCACCAAGCGCTCAATGCTGTTGCCGCACTTCCCGCTTTCACTATTGCTGCAATCAGTGGTTACGCATTGGGCGGTGGTTGCGAGTTAGCAATGGCCTGTGACTATCGCATTGCCTCAACAAAAGCAGTCTTTGGTCAACCAGAAATTCTTCTCGGCATTATCCCCGGCGGTGGCGGCACACAGCGCTTGCCTCGTTTGGTGGGTGCAAGTAAGGCCAAGGAATTGATGATGACAGGTCGTCAAGTAAAGGCCGACGAAGCACTGCGGATTGGGCTTGCCGATGAAGTGGTCGAACCAGACCAATTAATGATTCGTGCGCGCGAGTTGGCTGATGGCATCGCAGGCGGTGCGACACAAGCCTCTCGCCTCATTAAGCGACTAGTGGATGATGGAATGAATACCACATTGGAAGATGGTCTTCGCCGCGAACTTGATGCATTCCGTCACGTGTTCACTACGCACGACAGCCAAATCGGCGTCAAGAGTTTCTTAGAGAACGGACCTGGCAAGGCCACGTTTACCGGTCATTAACGTGCATATGTTTCGCGCACCTGATGCGCGCCGTTTTGTCAGCGCATCACTCATCATTGGTGTTGCCTTTGTCATTTTCGGAATGTCGTTTGGTGTTCTCGCTGTCACTGCCGACGCATCAGTTGCCCAGGCAACCGTGATGTCGCTCTTGGTCTTCACTGGCGCATCGCAAATGTCGGCCGTCAGTGTTTTTGCATCTGGTGGAACAGCTGCGAGTGCTCTCGGCGGAGCTGCTTTGTTATCGGGGCGCAACGCGGTGTATGGACTTGCATTGGCTCCGGTTCTACGGCGCAGTTCCTTGCCCGTTCGACTGCTTGGCGCACAGTGGGTGATTGATGAGACGACAGCATTGGTCACTGCAGAAGACAATGACGAAACGCGTCGAATGGCTTTTTGGATTTCGGCACCGATCTTGTATGCAAGTTGGTGTGGCGGAACATTCATAGGTGCAGTGATTGGATCAAATATCAATCCAAGTGATTTTGGCCTTGATGCTGCATTTCCTGTGATGTTCACCGCGATGGTGGCTCCTCATTTGCGCACGGTCGCTGGCCGTCGCGCCGCATTTTTTGGAGCTGGCGCCGCTGTGCTGTTGGCACCATTCATGCCAATTGGTTTGCCAATCTTGATTTCAGCTTTTGGCATGTTGTTTGGAATTTCTCCTGCTGAACCCATCGACACCAATGTCAGCGATGGTGCACCGTGAGTTGGTCTTTTATTTTCCTGTTGGCAGGTGTCGCATATGGCTTCAAATTGTTGGGCTCTGTCGTTATCGGACAGCGTGCGGTTCCGCCTGTGTTGGAACGATGTTTACTGCTCATTCCAGCTGCGCTCTTGGCTGGTCTTATTGCCAAAGACACATTTACAACTGGTCAGACCATCGGTATCGATGCGCGAGCTGCGGGCCTGGCGGTTGCTGTATTGGCGACGTGGAAGAAACTTCCGTTTGCGGTGATTATTGTGCTGGGCGTTGGAACAACAGCCCTGATTCGCTTATTTGCTTAAGCGGCTTCTACAAGCTTCTTCAGTTCGCGCAGGTTGCGTCGCCAAATTGCTTTCATAACAATTTGCCCACCAACAAGAGCACCCAATGGACCGCCGAGCCACCACGGAAACACAAGTGATTCGGTCCATGTGAAGCGAGTTCCGGTTGTACCGATTGGGTCAAGTGTGAATTCACCAGTGCCAGTCACGACGCCTGTGTGGGTGACGCCCATCACCTTCTCTGGTTCCCATGCAGTAATGGTCATGACATCGACCAATTTGATGGGGCCGACTTTGGTGTCGCAGAAAAACTTTGTGCCAGTGCCACGTGTTTGTTCTGTCTGGAATCGAATGGCAACAGCATCGGCCATCCAGTCAATGTGGCGTTCGATGGGTTCAACGATTTCCCACACTTTTTGCGGAGTTGCGTTGAGGTCGATGGAGACTTGAATTTGTGGCACGGGTTATGCCTGCACCGATACGCTGCGCAACTCAGCGGCTGCGGTTTCGGGAGCAACGATGTTGATCATGACTCCGGTGCCACGTTCGAACCCAGCTGCGGTGGTGAGTTTTGGCCACAAGTGTGCGTGCCAGTGGTACATACCTTCGTGGTGCGACGGCGCTGTATGGAACACCAAGTTGAACGCAATATCGCCAAGTACTTGTACGAGGTGTGCGAGTGAGTCGCGAATTGCAATACCCATTGCGGTGAGGGCTTCATCAGATGAATCAGTGAGGTGTTGATGGTGTGCCTTTGGCATGATGAGAAGTTCAAATGGACTAGAGCTCCAGAACGGACACACCACAACGGCATGTTCGTTGTCGAGGACAAAGCGTTCGCTCTGTGCCTCGGCTTCAACTGTGGTGCACACGATGCAACCACCCTTGAAACGCTCGAATGCTTTTTCTTCTTCAAGAATTTCGCCCGGAACAAACGGAAGCCCCAATAGCTGTCCGTGTGGGTGTGCAAGCGATGCGCCGGCTTCACGCCCGTGATTGACGATTGCTTGGGTGTAGCGAATGTTCGGTGTGTTTGCATGCGCAATGAAGCGACTCTTTAAGGCCGACATGAGCTCTGCAATTTTTTCGTCGGAGAACATGTCGAGACGAACTGTGTGCTCGGGTGAGAACACGAAGACTTCGTGCGTTCCGCTTGCCTCTGCCATGACATGAACAGGGCCAAGGTTTCGCACTGCCAGAGACTCGTCACCTTCGAATGCGGGGTATCGATTAGCGACGACTCGCATTTTCCAATCGCCACTGGAGTCTGATTGTTCGTACAAAGCGATATCGGGCCGAGAAGAACCAGGACAGAACGGACATTCTGCAGTGGTGTCTGTTTCCACTTGCTGTGCACGTGGGGCAAAGTCGGTACTGCGCTTTGCCCTGTTCGGTACCACCGTTACCCATCGGCCGGTGAGGAGATTCAGGCGTAGTTGACTCACGGTGCTTTCAGGATAGGTCGGATTTGACCTCTTTATGTGGAGGCTGGTGGTGTTCAGTCAGAGTTCACCCTCGTATAGGTACTGATGTGGCGCGTACTGTCGGCGCTGAACGGGCTGCCGTGGCCATCGGCCCAACGATGGCGCAGAACAAGCCCAGCGCGTGTCGCCGCGGTGTCTAGTTCGTGCGGTAGGAGGTAATGCACAAACCATGGACGTTGGCGAGTGGCTGTTTCGTCAGTGAGGTGTTCGAAATATCCCGAGATCGTGTGTGCCTGAGGGTCATGAATACTGACGCTGCGTACATGGTCTCCATTTGCCATGGTGCGTACTTCTGAGTATTCACCATCAAAGTCGCCATGGGGAATAACAAGGTCCGTCATGAAAATTCCTGTCGGACTTAGTGAATTGCTGACCAATGAAAGACATGCGGCAATTGCATCGGTGCTGGGCAGATTGAAAAGGGTGTTGTATCCCACAAAGATCACGTCAAAGGGTCCCGTGGGAAGTTCTGCGGAGAAATCCAGTTGGTGAAGAGTCGAAATGGAAGACGTGCCGCGTTCAGTAGCAACCTGAAGCATCTTGGCGGATGAATCCACTCCCGTCATCAGGTCGACAATTGGGGTGCGCAGCGCATGTAGGGCATGCATCAGGCGTCCAGTTCCTACGCCCAATTCCAGAACTCGACATGGCTGTGGCCCCATCTCGCGTGCGACGGCTTCAACAAAGTCGTCATCGCCAAGCTGGGAATACCAATCGTCATATACATCGGCGAACGCGTCGCCATACAGCGCCGGGTCGTGGTGTTGTGGCGATGCTTGTGGCGGTTCGGGCACCCATGTAGTTCACCACGCGAACCCAGCACAGTCTGCATCGGTAGCCTGACCATATGGCACCGTCGCAGACTTCACCTTCGGGATATGTGTATCTCGATCACGCTGCAACGTCGCCTCTGCGGTCTGAGGCACGTCGTGCAATGGAGCCATTCGGTGACCAAGTATTTGCAAATCCGTCAGGGTCGCACAAGTTCGCGCGCGAAGCTCGTCGCGCCGTTGACGAAGCTCGCGATCTTGTGGCGGCGTCTATCGGATGTCGCCCGGGCGAAGTCATCTTCACAAGCGGTGGAACCGAGGGTGCCAACACGGCAGTCTTAGGTGCAGTGCGTCGTAACGGTGGTCGCGCAGTGTGCACTGCTACTGAACATCATGCAGTACTTCATTGTGTTGAACATGTTGATGGCGTGGTTGTGCCGGTGACATCTCAGGGCCCTGTTGACCCCGATGTGGTTCGAGAGCACCTAGCGCGTACAGACAACGTGTCCGTGGTGTCAGTCATGGCTGTCAACAACGAAACAGGTGCCATTAACAACATTGAATTGGTATCGCACGCGGTACGTGGTCGCGCGGAGAATGCCATCTTCCATACCGATGCTGTGCAGGCCGCCTGCTGGATTGATCTTCGCACCATTTGGCCCCACGTTGACATCCTCACGTTGTCAGCACATAAGTTCGGCGGACCAAAAGGTGTGGGTGTCATGGTGGTGCGTGATGGCGTGCATGTCGAACCGCTCATCTTCGGTGGCGGACAAGAGCGTGATCGCCGCAGCGGTACGCACAATGTTGCAGGCATTGTCGGCACAGCCGCTGCACTTCATGCAACCGATGCTGAACGTGAGAGTGAAGTGGCTCGTGTTGCAGCATTGCGCGACAAGTTGGTTGACCAACTCACACAAAAGATTGAGTGTGCAGTCGCCACACTGCAGCCTGGTGTTGGTAGTGCGGGAACTGCGCATGTGTGCTTAGAAGGTCTAGAGAGCGAATCATTGTTGTACTTGTTGGACACCGAAGGCGTCTGTGTGTCTGCAGCATCTGCATGTGCCAGTGGTGCCATGGAGCCCTCACATGTTCTGGAAGCAATGGGTGTTCCCAAATCGCGCATTAATGGTTCATTGCGATTCAGTCTTGGGCACACCACAACCGAAGCCGATATCGACGCAGCCGTAAAGGCAACGGTTGCAGCCGCAGAACGATTGATGGCGGTGAAGAAGTGAAGATTTTGGTGGCAATGTCTGGCGGTGTTGACTCATCGGCGGCCGCGCTCATTTTGAAAGAGCAAGGTCACGAAGTGGTGGGTGTCACCATGCGTCTGTGGGGTGGTGAAAGCGACACCGGATGCTGTTCTGTCTCTGATGTTGATGATGCTCGCCGCGTAGCACAACAAGTTGGTGTCGATCATTTGGTCTTCAACTTCTCCGACGATTTCAACCAGCATGTTGTGGAACCGTATGTGGCGTCACACGTCGCCGGTACAACTCCTAATCCCTGTATCGAGTGCAATCGCCACTTGAAGTTTGATCGTTTAATCGAGCGTGGACGCACGCTGGGTTTTGACGCTGTTGCAACTGGACACCATGCCCGCATTGAAATGTTCAACGGTAAGCCACGTCTAGCCCGCGGAGAAGACGCGCAAAAAGATCAAAGCTATGTGGTGCACATGTTGGCTGGCGCAGACCTTGACTATGTGTTGTTTCCGGTCGGCACTATGGAGAAATCACAAGTTCGACAAGAGGCAGAGCGAGCTGGACTTCGCACTGCGTCAAAGCCGGACAGTCAAGATGTGTGCTTCATCGGATCCACTATTGGTCGTGCCGGATTCTTGGAACCACGACTCACATTTAACCCCGCTGACGTTGTTGATTCATCTGGTGCAAAAGTTGGCGAAGTTCCAGCGGTCGAGTTGGTCACGCTTGGCCAGCGACGCGGACTTGGTCTCGGTGGCGGCGACAAACGATACGTAGTGGCTGTCGACGTGCCTGCGCGTCGTGTCACCGTGGGTGATGAAGCACAGTTGTATGTCACAGAAACTCCGCTAACAACACTTGTGTGGCCTCACGCTGAAGACGAGGAGTTTGTGTTGCACAACGAAGTGTTGGTGCAGGGCAGTGCGCACGGTGAGCGGTCAGCGGCACAATTGGTACGTACCGATACTGGATATGCATTGCGGTGGGTTCGGCCCACACGCCGAATTGCGCCAGGACAGACGGTGGTGTTCTACGACCAATCCGACATGTATGTCATGGGTGGCGCAATCGTTACATCTTGAGCGCAGCACGTGCGGCTGAAATGCGGCGCGGTGCAATGGCGTATGACATCACGTGAAGTGCTTCGGTGGTCCCCAGCATGCGCGCTGTGATTGGTGACATGACCACTTTGTCGGCTTCTTTTAATTGAATAACGAGACGTTGGCCGGCGACGCCACCCGTGAAGTCTGCTGCTTCGCCTGAATCAGAAACAATGTCAACATTCGCAACTTTCGAGCGCATTGACATGACGGTTTCTGCCAGGACCAAGTGGTCGTGGGCGACAATTCCGGCAGGAACAACGACAAGCCATCTCCGTGCATGTCGGTGGAGGAGTCGTGGCACACGCGTAGCGAGGACAACACCAATGATGGTGAGTGGAATTCCTGCGATGTACTGCCCAGAGGCAAGCAGCAATGTGCCACCGATGAGCGAGCCCGTAAAGAGAGTCCATGCAACACATGTGGGAGCCATGTGCGGAACAGGAGTGCGTAGTGCAAAACGTTGTTCGTCACCATAGGCACCGCCTTGCACCATGACATCTGCGAACAATGGCGAGAAACTGATGATCAGTGCAACCACTGAGCCAAAGACCGCCAATGGTGATGCGTCCCACACACTGCACACGACGGCAACAGGCGTGATGCATCGAAGTGTGGTGAGCGATGGCGGCGATGGCACAAGCAGTGCGACTGCTGCCACTACCCACAGAGTCCAGCCCCAGATCATGAGTGTGACTGCAACCGGAGTGGATTCCGAATCAGCAAGTGACTGCCACGGCGCCACAGCCACCAAAATCCACGCCACGGCTGCGATTCCCACAATGACGCGTGCGGGAGACAAGAAGGAGCGAACAGTCACACTCATAGCCTGCCCGAAAGAGGGACAAATTGTCACATCCACGGTTCGTGAGGGATGTGCGTGTGCTGCTACCAATGTGGATGGGCGTCGACAGATGAAAGGGGGCGTTATGGATGAGTTACATACACAATTAAAACCAGGCGCCACCTTTGGAGTGGGAAGTTTGCCGCACCGCAGCATGGCCGATGCCATTGATTTCGTGTGGTCATCGACCGACATCCCCACTATTCCCTCATTGCCGCGGAGAAGTCCATCTGAAGGAATGATTGCTCAGGCACTTGTCGGAATTGAAGGAGTGTCAGTTGGTCAATATGGGGGAATCAGTGTTGACATTGCCCATTTAGATGTCGATCAGTTCATCACCACCGATGTGTCGTCCGATGCCTACGGTGCATTTGAATATTTCCTTTCAACATTCGCTGAACGAACAAACGGCACTGATGTTGTGAAGTGGCAGTTCGTTGGCCCTGTCACGTTGGGGGCACAGTTGTTGCGCGCTGGCCTCGATGCATCAATCGCATTTCCTTTGGCGCTTCAAGCTGTTCGTGCCCACGTTCTTGCGTTGGAGGAAGCTGTTGCCCACGCGTGCGGTGATATCACTCAAATCATCATGTTGGATGAGCCGTCACTTGCAGAAGCGCTCGAACCTGGTTATGTCGTCGGTGTGGAGCATGTCATTGACCTCATTTCGGGTGCCTTGGCAACAGTGGAACAGCGCCACATTGGCGGAGTTCACTGTTGTGCGCCGACGCATTGGAACGCTCTGCTGGCAACGGGTGCACACGTGTTGTCGGTGCCAGTTCCGTCGGTGAACGACGAGATTGCAATGTCTGAAATGTTGGTTGCTGCCAGTCGGATTTCTGATTTGTTAGAGCGCGGTGGTCGCATTGCGTGGGGTGCAGTGCGCACAGACGGGCCCATTGCGATGAGTGCTGAACGTTCGTGGAAATCCATTGTGGAAGTGATGTGCGCGCTAGTGAAAGCTGGAGTTGATCCGGTGCTTTTGCGGCGTCAGAGTTTTGTGACTCCGGCTTGCGGTTTGGGAACGCATTCAGAAGGTGTTGCACAGAGGGTCTTTGCTCACACACGAGACGTCAGCGTCAAAGTGGCCGAACAAGCCACAGCATCTCGCTTGACCTTGGGCTCATAGGTCTGGTTCACCACCCCGTGAGTAGTTTGTAGGGGATGGCGCGAACACCCTCTCCGAAGAAACGAGTGCAAGAACTGCGCGCACTTATTCAGCGCCACAACGAGCTGTATTACGGCAGTGATCAGCCCGAGATCAGTGATGCCGAGTATGACCTCATGGTGCGTGAACTTCGCGACTTAGAAGCTGCACATCCTGAATTGGCCGATGCTCAGTCACCCACAGAAGCTGTTGGGTCCGCAACGGTGACCACATTCGACCCCGTTACACACGCGGTTCCCATGACCAGCCTTGATAACGCCATGGATGAAGACGAACTCCATGCATGGGGTGAGCGTGTCGCAAAAGGTTTAGGTGATGCAGCTGTTGATTATGTCTGTGAATTGAAGATTGATGGCCTTGCCATCAGTATTCGTTATGAAAACGGCATTCTTGTGCAGGCTGCAACGCGCGGCGACGGCAAGGTGGGTGAAGACGTCACCGCAAACGTCGCCACAATTGCGTCGTTACCAAAAAAGTTGTCCGGAGATTTTCCACCCGTTCTAGAAGTACGCGGTGAGATTTATATGTCCATTGCGGCCTTTCAGAAATTGAAAGCCGAGCGTGAGGTAGAAAACGCCGAACGCGTGAAAAAGGGTCGTGCACCTCTCGCTGTTCCCGTCAATCCGCGCAATGCTGGCGCAGGAAGCTTGCGGCAGAAAGATCCAACAATTACTGCACAACGAGATCTGTCATTGTGGTCGTATCAACTTGGTGAAGTTGTTGGTGGTCCGCAGTTCACAAGCCACCATCAAACGTTGCAGTTCCTCACGTCGCTTGGATTCCCCGTGAATCCTGAAATACGAGTGGTGCATTCTCTTGAAGAAGTCATGGAATTCTGCCGCGAGTGGCAAGAGAAGCGTCACCAACTTGGCTACGAGATTGACGGTGCGGTTGTCAAAGTGGACAACCTTGATCAGCGCGAAGTGCTTGGGTTTACGTCACGTGCACCGCGATGGGCCATTGCATTTAAATTTCCACCCGAAGAAAAGCACACACTGCTGAAAGACATTCAAATTTCGGTGGGTCGTACTGGTCGTGTTACTCCATTTGCTGTGTTAGAGACAGTGTTTGTTGGTGGATCCAACGTCACCATGGCAACACTGCACAATCGGGATCAAGTGGCCGCCAAAGATGTCCGCCCTGGTGACACGGTTGTGGTGAGAAAAGCAGGCGATGTTATTCCCGAAGTTGTTGGGCCTGTTTTGTCGAAGCGCCCAAAGAATTCAGAACCGTGGGAGTTTCCCGCAACGTGTCCGTGTTCGCTCAAGTCGCAGTTGGTCAAGTTAGAAGACCAAGCAGACACACGTTGCATTGAACCATCGTGTCCGTTTCAGCGCGATCAACGCATCATCTATTTCGCATCGCGTGGTGGAATGGATATTGAAGGTTTAGGAGAACGCACCGTCTTTGCGTTGTCAGACGCTGGCATGGTTGCAGATGTAGGTGACTTGTACTCGCTGACCACAGAACAGTTGTTAACACTTGAAGGATTTGCAGAGGCAAGTGCACAAAATCTTGTGACATCAATTCAGGCATCTCGCACTCGACCACTTCCCAAACTTCTGACCGCGTTGGGGATCAAGCATCTCGGTCCTGCTGCATCGGAATCGCTGTCACAAGCATTCGGAACGCTCGATGCAATTGCAGCAGCAACCGCCGAAGATCTGTCATCGGTGGACGGAGTGGGCGGCATCATTGCTGAATCAATCTCGTCATGGTTTCAACAAGCCGACAACATGGTTGTCATCAACAAGTTGCGCGACGCCGGAGTCGACTTCGGTCGGGTTGAGCGAAGTGATGAACCACAAACATTGGCGGGTAAGGCAGTGGTGGTCACGGGAACGTTGGCAAATTATTCACGCGAAGGTGCTGAATCTGCCATCAAATCGCGAGGTGGCAAGAGCCCCGGAAGCGTTAGCGCCAAAACATTCGCTGTAGTGGTGGGAGAGTCGCCGGGGGCAAGCAAAATCACCAAAGCAGAACAATTGGGAATCCCCGTTCTTGACGAGGCGGGATTTGATGAACTTCTTCGTACTGGTGAACTGCCAGCGACTTAGTCAGCTTGGAAGGTCCACTTAAAGCTGCGCGCCTTGTTGGGACCATCTTCAATTTTCCAGTAGGTCACTTCGGCTTCGTGTTCGCCTTGTGAGAACGACTCAATGGGCGCACCTTTTTGCGGTGTGAAACTAATGGTGAAGTTGCCGGGGTCGTAGATAGCTGTGGGCGGAATCTCTACTTGCTGACCAGGTTCCAATCCATTTCCTTGCGAGGTCAGTTCATCGAGGCGTGTGGTTTCAAGTTCAATTCCGTCGACGGTCAGTCGGGCCTCGTACCCATCGACGAAGTCGATGAAGATTTGGGTTTGCTGCAACACCTGGTCACCGGGACCTGGCTTCATCTGTTCAATGCTGGCGGGTAGGCGCTGAGCTTCGCGGCCGGTGATGCCTGCCCTGAACCCCAAAATCATGATGGTGAGGCCCAGGGCCACTCCCGTGCTGATTAGGAGATTTTGCTTATTTATTGGGCGTTTCACGGCTCCATTCTCGCCGAAAACCCGTCTCGATACACCTCCCCAAGCGTCACACGCTAGGTTCTCAGGGGTCATGCGAGACCCAGAGAACATGCCAGGCACCGTCCTCGGAGGCCGGTACCACCTCGACCAACTCAGGCTCGAGGCTGCCCAGTCGCTCTCTGGCGCCATGTTGTTTGACGCCACGGACGTGTCATCGCAACAAGAAGTGGCGGTGCGCATCATTCCTATTGAGCGCTTGGTGGACCCAACACTTGGAACAACCACAGTCTCTGATGCCGAGGAAGCCTTTGAACGGCAATTCGATGTTGCATCCAGCTTGCGTCACCCCTGCATTGAATCGGTGATCGACCACGGCGATGCAGTGCTAGACGGAGAAAAGTATGTCTATTCCGTGAGCGAGCGCCTCGCGGGTGGATCACTACGAGATTTCCTCGATCGTGGCCGTCGCCTGACGCCGTCACAGGCTCTCATTGTGGGTGTCGACATCTGTCGTGCACTCGATGCTGCGGCAAAGCAGGGAATCACTCACGGAGACCTTCGCCCGTCGCGACTGGTGTTCGGCCTTGATCGCCGCGTTCGCCTGGTGGGATTTGGGGCGCCACTTCGCCCTGTTGATGCCATCGGTGTTGACCAAGCCCTGTATGCCGCGCCCGAACTCGCCGAAGGCGGTGCACGGGGTGCATCGTCCGATGTGTATTCGCTGGCTCTCATTCTCATCGAGGCAATGACAGGTGCTGTTCCATTCGCAGGTGACACTGTGGCTGCTTGCTTCGCCGCGCGTGCCGGAAAGTTGTTGCCAGTGAGCGCAGACTTCGGTGCGTTGGCACAGGTTCTTGAACGCGCTGGTCGACCTGATTCCACCGAGCGCTTCTCGCCACGTGAAATGGGAACTGCGTTGGTGCAGGCTGCAGAGTCCATGGCGCGACCAACTCCCATCGACATTGTTGGCGGGGGATTGTTTGATGACGTCACCTCAGATTCGTCAACGCCAACACCTCGTGTTGAAGAACCAGTTGTTGAGCCAATTCACAACGTGGCACCCGATGAACCCATCTTGATTCGTACCACTCCAAAAACCGACAACACTGCGCCAGTTGTTGTGTCGCCAATCATTGACCCCACTGATCCCACGGGCACACCACTCACGATTGGCGGCGACGACACCGGCCCTATTGCACTTGATGCCGATGCATTGCGTGCGCTAGCTGCTGAAGATGCAACTACCCAAGTTGTTCGTCCAAAGAAAAAGTGGGGGAAGCGAATAGTTATTGCGGCCATCGTGTGTGTTGTGTTGGCTGGAGTAGGTGTTGGTGCGTACTTCACAGTGTTGAATCCGAAAAACCCTGTTCCGCAATTGATTGGTTTGACCGAAGCTGAGGCGCGCAATCAGGTGTCGCAATTTGGCTGGAACGTTGTTGTTGAAAAAGAGCGCAGTGACGAAGTGGCGGCAGGACAAGTCATCCGCACTAATCCGGTGTTGGGTGCAAACCTCGCAAAGCGCAGTTCACTAACTCTGGTTGTGTCCGAAGGACCAACGCTGTCGGTCTTGGAAGAGTTCAATGGACTAACGGTGGACGCAGCGAAGGCCAAGCTGGCTGAACTAGGTCTACAAGCAGCACAAGTCGATGTGCCTGATGAAACCATTCCGGTAGGCGTGGTGGTGACATGGAGCATTCCTGATCAACCCACATTGAAAGTAGGCGACTCTGTTGTGAAGGGAACAACGGTTGCGCTGAATGTGTCTACGGGTCCCGCATTGCGTGATGTGCCAAACCTCATTGGGCTCACGCTTGAAGAAGCGACGGCGAAGCTGACCGAGATGGGTCTGGTTGTTGCTGAAGCACCCACCGCTGGCCACCCAGAGATCGCTGCAGGAAAGATTTCCGTACAGCTCCCCGTTGCGGGCGAGAAGTTGGCCAAGGGTGGCACAGTGACCATTACCGTTTCGAAGGGTCAAGTCACCACTTTGATTCCCACCATCTATGGCCGCGACTTTGACACCGTGAAGAAGCGTCTTGAAGATGCGGGAATGGTGGTTGGTTCGGTCACCGGTAATAAGAAGCGTGGACTGGTGTCGGCCAGCATCGATGGCAAGGTTGTGCGTGATTACACCCGCGTTGTCGTCGGTAAGACTGTGGACTTGAAGTTCCCCTAATCTCGTGATGTGCGGCTGTAGCCGCGCCGCATAAAGGGGAAACACATGGGTGCATTAGACGGACGCGTAGCAATCATTACCGGCGCAGGTCGCGGAATTGGTAGGGAACACGCATTGCTGTTTGCAGCAGAGGGCGCAAAAGTTGTTGTTAATGACTTGGGTGGTGCGAACGACGGCACTGGCGAAGACGCAACACCTGCACAGCAAGTGGTGAATGAGATCATTGCGATGGGTGGCGAGGCAGTTGCCAACTACGACAACGTTGCAGATTGGGAAGGCGCACAGCGCATGGTGAATGCAGCTGTTGAAGCATTTGGCGACCTTGACATTTTGGTGAACAACGCTGGCATCTTGCGAGATCGTGTGCTTGTCAACATGACCGAGGCCGAATGGGACGCTGTCATTGCAGTTCACTTGAAGGGGCATTTTGCGCCGTCACGTTGGGCAGCCGCATACTGGCGCGAACAACACAAGGCAGGAAGCACTCGTCCGCGCAACATTGTGCACACTTCGTCAACATCTGGTTTGTTTGCAAACCCAGGACAATCGAACTACGGCGCAGCCAAAACCGGCATTGCAACATTCAGTCAAATTCTTGCGAAGGAACTTGCTCGCTACAACGTCAAGAGCAATTCCATTGCGCCCGCTGCACGCACACGACTCACCGAGGCAACGCCAGGGCTTGGCGACCGTATTGCGGCTCCAGAAAATGCTGCACAGTTCGACGATTGGGATCCCGCAAACATCTCCCCACTTGTTGCATATCTCGCTTCGGCTGATTGCCACTTCACTGGTGAGACATTCTTCGTGAAGGGCGGCGAGGTCACTCGGGTTCGCAGTTGGGAACGTGCCGAAACCGTGGAACAGAATGATCGTTGGAAAGTGTCCGAACTCACAGTGGCCATGAAAGATATGGCTGCGAAGGTGAACAAATAGGGCACTACCCTCGGTAGGTGCCCCATGAACCCCTCACAACGCGATAACGAAGAACTAACGCCACACGGTCGGTCCACGGTGACCGTCGATCAGGCTGGTGTCGATGAAGTCTCTGTGGTCCCATGGACTCAGATGATTCCACGGCGCGTTGCGCGCAAGGTGGGACTCACACGCAAATGGGCCACTTTCATCGTTGTTCTTGCGGGATTGTTTACCACCAGTTCCACCATCACGGTGTTGGTGGTGTCACTCGAGACCATCGCGCGCGATCTGAATTCGTCTGTCAGTGTTCTGAACTGGTCCATCACGGGGCCAATGTTGGCCTTTGGAGTTGTTGGTCCTGCATACGGAAAAATTGGAGACCTCTTTGGACACAAGAAGGTCTATGTCTACGGACTCTTGTTCTCGGGCGTGTTCGCTCTTGCCACCGTGTTCGCGTGGAATGCATCCAGCATGGTGTTTTTCCGGTTGATGTCTGCAGTGGCAGGGTCTGCAACAGGCCCAGCAGCAATGGCCTACATCAATCGATTGTTTGATCCGCAAGAGCGTGTTCGTCCGATGGGTCTGTGGAGCTTCACTACCGCTGGTGCGCCGGTGTTGGGAGTTGTGTTGGGTGGTCCACTGGTGGAAAGCATTGGATGGCGCATGATCTTTGTGATTCAAGCACCGCTCTTGCTTGGCGCGTCATTGTTGGCATGGAACTTGTTACCGCAAACCAGTCGTATGAAGAACGTGAAGTTTGACGTGTGGGGTTCGGTCACACTTGGCCTCGGTGCAACATTCCTGTTGCTCACCATCAACAGAGGTCATTCGTGGGGCTGGACATCTCCGGCCATCATCGGATGTGGACTGATTGCAATCTTGGCGTTGTATGTGTTTGTTCGTGTTGAACAACGCGTGGAAGCGCCGCTATTGCCTTTGGGATGGCTAAAAGAAGGCAACATCGTGTTGCCAATGGTTATTCAGGCGTTGTTGAACTTTGCCTACATGGGCGGATTCATTGTTGTCCCACAAATGTTGGAAAAAGGTTTGGGCATGACCACTGCCCATATTGGTTTGTTGGTCATTGCGCGCCCTCTAACGTTCTCAATCATTGCGCCATTAGCAAGCTTCTTCACCATGCGTGTTGGCGAGCGCGTATCTGGTGTGCTCGGCTCATCGGGAATTCTTGCGTCGATGCTGTTACTCAGCACCATTCGTGGCGGCGCATCAGACCTTCTTGTGATTATTGGACTGGGACTGTCTGGATTGGGATTCGGTATTGCTGGCCCAGCATTGTCAGCATTGGTATCGAATGCTGTTGATGACGATTCAGTCGGTGTTGCGGGCGCGATGCAACAATTGCTCAGCCAGATGGGTGCAGTTCTTGGTTCCACTGTGATGATCTCCATCCAAGAGATGACCTCGAAGAGCGGAGTTGTAGAGAGCTACGCCTACGGATTGTTGTCGGGTGCTGTTACCGCAGTGGTGGGAGTGCTGTTGGCAATGAAGCTCACTCCTACAGACCGAAGTGCATCGACCAATAAAGATTAAGCAGTAATGCTTTTGATTTCGGCTGCGACTTTGTCGGCCGCATCCGAAGCGGGAATTGCTGTTTGCATCATCATCAAACGAGTGATGTCTCCCTCGACCTTGATGCGTCCTTGCATGAACGCTTGCATGCTGGCAGTGGGGTCCTGATTCACAAACAATTCGCGCGCCGTGTCGTAGTCGGTAGTGATGGTGAGATCGGCTGAGTCGAGTGAACCAAGCTCCATGTCCAGAGTGCCAGAGGATGTGTCGATGTATGCGTTGATGGTGCCGTCACCGAAGGGAACTTTGGTGGTGACCACATTGATACGAATGCTTGCCTCGATCGCTGGAACATCGCCTGAGTACCTGTGACGGATGTCGCGGGCTGCTTCAATCCACTGATCTGAGAGAAATGCGTGAGTCATGGAGTCCTTTTGATGACATTGCTTTACGGAATGTCAAATCAATGTCGCAATATAGGGGAGGAACAGCGAGAATTGACCAATGGCACGAATTCTGGTTTCCGAAGAACTCGCTGAAGGTGGTCTCAACAAATTGAGGGCAGCTGGGCACGAGGTAGATGTTCAGACCGGATTATCTCCAGAGCAGTTGCACACCGCCATCAAAGGGGCGCATGCCCTCATCGTTCGTTCAGCCACACAAGTTGACGACGCCTTGCTCGGCGCTGCAGATGCCTTGATGGTGGTGGGCCGCGCTGGTGTTGGTCTTGACAATGTTGATGTTGAGTCAGCGACACGCCGCGGCGTCATGGTGGCAAACGCGCCCGAGTCAAACATTGTGTCCGCTGCCGAGCACACCATGGCCATGTTGTTGGCTGTTGCGCGAAATGTTCCACAAGCGCACGCAGCGTTGACGCAAGGTCGTTGGGAGCGCAGCAAGTGGGAAGGTGTCGAACTGTTCGACAAAGTTCTCGGTGTTGTGGGCCTTGGCCGAATTGGCAAGTTGGTGGCACAGCGAGCCGCTGCTTTTGGCATGCGCGTAGTTGCGTATGACCCATTTGTTTCAGAAGAACGTGCTCGTGCAATGAACATAGAACTTCTCGATCTAAATACGTTGGTCGAGCGAGCCGACTTCATCACGGTTCACCTGCCGAAGAATAAAGACACCATCAACTTGTTCAATGCAGAAATGTTCACACGAGCTAAGTCGTCGTTGCGCATCATCAACGTGGCACGTGGCGGCATCATTAATGAGGCAGACCTTGCAGAAGCAGTGAAGAGCGGAGTCATCGCCGGTGCTGCGCTCGACGTGTTCGACAAAGAACCCACAACGGAGTCTCCATTGTTTGAGGTACCAGGAATTGTGGTGACACCACACCTTGGCGCCAGCACCACTGAGGCACAAGACCGCGCGGGTCTCGACATTGCCGATCAAATCATCTTGGCACTAGCCGGAGATTTTGTTCCCTACGCCGTCAACATTTCGGCAGCTGACGCAAACGAAACATTGAAGCCCTACCTGCCACTTGCTGAACGACTTGGCCGTTTGTTCTCGGCGGCTGCTGGTAACAACATTTCTGAATTGGAAATCATTGCCACTGGTGAGATTGCCGGTTACGACACGCGAATTCTCACACTGTCGGCATTGAAGGGATTTTTCTCGGCGCGCCACAGTGATGCAGTGACATATGTGAACGCACCACAAATTGCGGAATCGCAGAATGTGGCTATTAAGGAAACGCTTGTTTCGGGTGCCGGCGCCAATAGCGACTATGTCAACCTCATTACATTGCGCGCTGGTTCACACAGCATTGCGGCAACGTTGGTGGGGCCCCGTCGTCAAGCTCGCATTGTCATGGTGGATGACCACGTCACCGATGTTCCACCGTCTGACCACATGTTGGTGGTCCGCAACGATGACCGCCCGGGCGTGATTGGTTTGGTGGGAACACTGTTGGGTTCATACAACGTCAACATTGCCGACATGGATGTGGGTCGCGCCGATACGCCTGGAACTGCGTTGATGGTGATCTCGCCCACGGCAGAAATCACCGATGAGGTATTGGCAGAGTTGCGCGCCCAGCCTGGCATCATTGAAGTGACGTCGCTGTACGCGTAGTCGTTAACGCGCGGCGTTGAGAGAGTCGCGAGTTTCTTGTGCAACGCGCGCCGAACCGTCAATTCCACCTTCTGCGTACAAGATGGCTCGTGAGGAGTTCACGATAAGGCCGGTTCCATTGTGCGTTGCGCCGTTCTTCACCACAGTGACTGGGTCGCCACCTTGTGCGCCGACTCCTGGAACGAGGAGAGGCATGTCACCGACAATTGCTCGTACTTCGGCCAACTCTTCGGGGTATGTGGCGCCAACAACAAGCGAGACATCGCCCATCGTTGACCATTCATCTGCAGCGCGTCGTGCAACGTGCTGGTAGAGAGGTGATCCGTCAATGAGTTGAGACTGAAATTCACCACTGCCCGCATTAGATGTTCGGCACAGCACGATTGCTGCGCCGTGTTGATGTTGCAGATATGGCTGAATGGTGTCGCCGCCCATGTACGGGTTCACGGTAACGGCGTGCGCTCCGTAGCGATCAAATGCTTCGCGTGCATACATCTGTGCGGTATCGCCAATGTCGCCCCGTTTGGCGTCGAGAATGATGGGGATTGTGGGATGGTTCTCACGAATGTAGTGACACAGATCTTCTAGTTGCTGTTCAGCGGATGCGGCAGCAAAGTACGCAATCTGTGGCTTGAATGCGCACGCGTATTCCGCTGTGGCATCAACAATGTCGCGGCAGAATGCGGCGATGCTGTTAGGCATTGACAGGTAGTGCGATGGAATGCGAGTGACATCGGGGTCAAGCCCGACGCATAGAAGCGAATTCGATTCTGACCAGCGTTGTTGAAGAAGCGACCGAAACTTCAATGTCACTCTTCGATAGTGATTGCCGCAGTGGGGCACATGTCTGCAGCTTGGCGAGCAAGGTCTGCATTCGCGCCCTCGGGGTTCTCTTGCAGGATGTAGAGATATCCGTCTGAACGTACTTCAAACACTTCAGGTGCGATCTGGGTGCAGGCACCAGTTGATGCGCACACATCAAAATCGACAACAACTTTCATGTCGCCCTCCTTGGCTTCGTCTACAAACTACTTGCTGGAGTGGCGTTCGTATGCGGCAAGTACGGCGCGGAACGAGGCCGTG
>CAZCZM010000023.1:6507-27990 GCA_964503445.1 uncultured Bifidobacterium sp. | reverse complement strand
AAACAAAAACGACGACCCGAAGGTCGTCGTAGATGGTGGTCGAGACCGGCGTCGATCCGGTGACCCCACGCTTTTCAGGCGTGTGCTCTGCCAACTGAGCTACTCGACCGTGTTGCAATCAACTCACGTTGTTTGAACAGATAGTCAATGACGCTTCCGCCATTGATGGCGGTCCCGACGGGACTCGAACCCGCGACCTCCGGCTTGACAGGCCGGCGTGAACTCCAACTTCACCACGGGACCTAGAGAGAACCTCTTGCGAGAAAACCTCTTGGTCTCTTTGCACCCCCAACGGGATTCGAACCCGTGCCGCCACCTTGAAAGGGTGGTGTCCTAGGCCTCTAGACGATGGGGGCTAGAACGACTCCGGTTGAGAGCACTATGACACTATCGGGAGCCACACCACATTACGCCCAGAACGAGCAATCACCTCTCGTCGCCGGAGAGTGCCCACACCACCCACTCGAGAAGCCAACCCAAGTATCCGTACAGCTGGGCCTGTCCAAAAGCGGGATCATCATCATCGAGATCATCTCCATCGTCGTCTTCTGACACATCAAGAAGAGTGCCCAGTACAAGACGAAGGCTGTTCAGCACAGTCATAAAGGCATAAAGCTGGCCTTCGGTCATGGGCGAATCGTCGGACAGAACTGTGCGGACAGTCTGCGTGGCAGCGAGTCGCGATTGCACAAGTTCATCTCGCATGAACTGCTGGTACTCGTCGTTCAATTCAGCATCTTGGTGATATGCGACAGGGAAAAGCCGAGTAATGCGTGGATCGTCGGGCGGAGACGAAATCACGTCTTCAAGCTGGGTGACGAATCCCAAGAGAGTTTCGCGTTCGTCGGGAGAGAGGCGAAGTGAGTACGTGCCATTGTCGAGTGGCTCGACGGGTCCAGCGTTGCGTTTGCGTCTCATGAATCCTGCTGCATTGTGGCCCATAGACCATGTTCGTGCAGGCGAAAAACGTCCATTTCAGCTTTCTCACGCGGTCCACTAGAGACAACAGCGCGACCTTTCTCATGGACGTCCAGCATCAGTTCGTCCGCTTTTTCCTTCGAGTACCCAAATAGTTTCTGAAAGACGAACGACACATACGACATGAGGTTGATGGGGTCATTCCACACAAGGACAATCCACGGCACATCATGGTCGGGGACTTCATCGGTTCGTTCCACCACATCTGGCTCGGCAACCTGGGGCGAAGAGCCACGAATGGGAAGCGGTGTGGTGAATGACACGCAATCATTCTGCTTGTGATTGGTCGTTAATGCTCACCCCACATACGATGAGTACCCGTGCCCCTCAATGTTCGTCCCGTTGTGCCTTCACGGATTACCGCGCGTAATCACGAAGCAGGTCGCGCCCCTCGTTCTGTCATAGGTGGCTACATAGCGCTCACAAAGCCCAGAATCATTGAGCTTTTGTTGATCACAACGGTGCCCACCATGGTGGTGGCCGAAGGTGGCTGGCCGTCGCTGTGGCTCATTGCAGTCACGTTGGTGGGTGGATCATTGGCTGCTGGCGGCGCAAATGCCATCAACATGTACATCGATCGCGACATCGACGCATTAATGGAGCGCACCAAGAATCGCCCTCTCGTCACTGGTCTCATCAAGCCTCGCAACGCGTTGATTTTCGCAATTTCCTTGGAAGTCATCGCTTTCGCCATTTTGTGGGCAGGCGCCAACCTGTTGTCAGGCCTGCTGGCGTTGTCGGCCACGTTCTTCTACGTGTTCGTCTACTCCCTGTGGCTAAAGAGGTCCAGTAAGCAGAACATCGTCATCGGTGGGGCGGCCGGTGCTGTCCCCGTCTTGGTGGGGTGGGCTGCGGTCACAAATTCGCTGGAATGGACACCCTGGCTGCTGTTTTTGCTGATTTTCCTGTGGACACCGCCTCATTTTTGGGCTTTGGCCATTAAGCACAGCGATGACTACAAGGCCGCTGGCGTCCCGATGCTGCCCGTGGTCGAGTCCCACAAGCGGGTTATTGCCTCGATGGTGCGCTACACCGTGGCATTGGTGGCCTGCAGTCTGGCCGTCATCCCCGTGGCCAACATGGGCTGGGTCTATGGGGTCACCGCCGGGGTCCTGGGGGCCGCCTTCCTGTGGGGCACAATCGCACTAGGCCGTGTTTCCACGCCTTCAGCGTCCATGAAGCTGTTCTCCTTCTCTATCTCATACATCTCACTTCTGTTTGTGGCCCTCACCGTGGACGTTCTGGTCCGCTAGGACTTCTCAATTGCACAAACATTCCTCTGTCGGGGATTTACGTTCAGAACAAGGCCGATGGGTAGTGTTAGTGCGTTACATCTAGGCGTACTCACCCCCGAGGTCCTGTGGATTAAAGGGGTGCACCGGGAGACCATCGGAAAATGACCACCAACGACACACACGTCGGCACATCAACGAAGGCATCACCTTCGTTGCTTGGCGCAGTCGGCCAATGGGTGACCAGCAGCGATCATAAAAAGATCGGAAGACTGTTCATCGGTTGGTCACTTCTCCATGCGATTGAAGTTGCCGTCCTCTCCGCCATCTTTGGTTTCGAACGAATGAGTCCATCGGGCTTCAGCATCGTCACTGGGGATTCCGCACTACAACTCACATGGTTGGTGCGTCACGTTCTCATTCTTGGCCTTGTTGCACCGTTGTTCTTGGGAATTGCAATTTCAATTGTTCCATTGCAAGTTGGGTCGCGTGCATTGTCACTTCCACGCTTCGCACAGTTCAGCTTCTGGGCATGGTTGTTTGGTTCTGGCCTCGTTCTCATTTCCATCATTGGTAATGGTGGACCAGGTGGCGGCAACGCCGACATGGTCGATCTGTTCATTTTGGGTGCAGGACTTATTGCTGCAGCACTTGTCGCAGGCAGCGTTTCCGTTGCCACAACAGTCATGACATCGCGTGCTCCCGGAATGACCATGGACATGGTTCCAGCGTTCTCATGGTCGGCACTCATTGGTTCAGTGACCACCGTGCTGAGCCTTCCCGTTGCTATCGGAACACTCATTTATGTGTATGTCGATCACACGGGTGCACAAAAAGCATTCGGCTCCAACAAAGACATTGAAAAGTGGATTAGCTGGATCTACGGTCAGCCACAGTCATTCATCTTCATCGTCATGGCACTCGGTGTGCTGGCTGAAATTGCACCAGTGACTGCGCGCGTTCGTCAGCCACTTCGTCCCGTTCTCCTCACCGGACTTGGTCTTGCATCAGCTGGAGTATTTGGTGCAGTCACACAGAGCAGCCACACGCTGAACCTCGACGGTTCTGGCAGCGACACATTCGCAAGTGTCATCGCGTTCTTGTTGTTCAACGGCCTTCCACTGTTAGGTGTTCTTGTCACCATTGCAGTGTCGTTGTTGTGCATGAAAGAAGGACGTCCTTCAGTGAACGCATCATTTGCGTTTGCAGTACTTGGCGCACTCATGATTTTCGTTGGTGTTGCCGGAAGCTTCGTTCAGCACATTGAAGATCTTGAACTTGTTGGAACATCATTCGGCGACGGTGTCACTTTGTATGTCGTCTTCGGTGGAGTACTCAGTGCGTTGGGCGCGCTCACATATTGGGCACCCAAACTGTGGGGTGTTGTTCTCGACGACAAGAAAGTCTTGGGTCTCGCTGGCCTCGGAGTCATCGGAACTGTTCTTGCTGCGTTCCCGCTCTACATCGCAGGCTTTGCAAATCAGCCAGCAGTGTCACTGGGCGGATTCGACTACGACGGCCCAGTTGGTCTGTGGAACCTTGCATCCGGTGCAGGTTGTGCCTTGATCGCAGTGGTTGTTCTTGGTTTCAGTGGCTTGTTGCTGCAAGCAGTTCGTTCTGGCGCAGGCGCAACGGATGATCCGTGGGACGCACACACTCTCGAGTGGTCAGTGCCATCACCAGCACCGCTCAATAACTTCGTTGCGTTGCCCACCGTGCATTCCAGCGAACCACTTCTCGACGCAAAGCCTTCACAGGGGGTCTCGGCATGAGCATCGCATTGCCCGCAGCACCACAGCAATCATCACGTCGTCAGCTTCTCGTCTCCACCGCGCTCGTCGCTGGTGGACTGGGCATGTTGATGGCAGGAATGCTTGCCATGTGGATGAAGTTCCGTGCAGGTGCACCTGTGCGTGAATCCAGTGACGGTCTGTACATGATCAAAGACTGGTTGCCCGAATCAGTGAAGATTCCAGAGGTTGCTGCAAACACCATGTTCAGCACATTCCCATTCGCCGCTCTCATGGCACAGTGGGCTGTGTACTCGGCAAAGCGCAATGATCGCGGTCATCGTTCATTGGCGTTGCTCATCACATTCGGCATTGGTGTTGCGCTCGTCAACGCACAGCTTGCTGTGTACATGAAGATGGGCATCGGATTGGCCGATGGTCAATATCAGACCATGTTCTACGCAATCACCGGAACCATGATGGTCATGGTGATCGGTGGCATGGCGTTCTCGCTCGTTGCATTCTTCCGTTCGGTCGGCGGCCGAGATGATGATCAACAACTCATCTCTGCTCACGCGTTGTATTGGTACTTCCTCATGGCGGCATTCACCGCAATGTGGTTCTTCGTTTACGTGCAGAAGTAGGGCGCAATGTTTACTACAGGTTCCAAGTACTTCTTTGGTCTCACCGGACTATCGCTTGTGTCCGCTGTGTTCTACACGGCGTTCATCAACCCATCAGACATTGGTTCGTATGCCTTGTTTGGTTTGTTGGTTACAGGTGCACTCATCGCAGGATTCTCCGTCTTCACACGTGACGGGGACGCCGATAACGAGGCAGAAGCTGTTGAAGCCGCAGCAAATGCACCACAACCATCGTTCTGGCCAATCGTTTTCGCACTTGGCATCGCAGTGTTGTTCTTGGGTCTGGTGACACACCCGATCGTGTATGTGTTGGGTATTGCGGTTATCGCGGGCGGCGGTCTTGAATGGGTCATTCAAAGTTGGGCCGAGCGCGCGTCAGCAGATTCGTCATACAACGGTTTGGTGCGTCACAAGGCAATTGGTGCACTTGACTATCCCGGTCTCGCTGCAGTGGTTCTCGGTGTTATCGCGTATTTGTTCTCGCGCATCATGTTGGCGTCATCGAAGAATGGCGCTTCAGTCATTTTCATCATCGTGGCGACCATCATCATCGTGGCGGCCTTCTACTATGCAAAGCAGCCATCACTAAATGGCAAGTCAATTGCTGTCTCTGTTGTGGCGGGAACACTGCTGCTAGCAGTGGGCGGAATAGCAACAGCAATTACTGGTGAGCGTCAGCAGTTAGTGGAATACGCCGAAGAGCGTCACTACGACAAGGTTCATCGCGAGTGCGGCGAAGAAAAAGATAAGTACTACGACAAGAAGGCAAACAACACCGTTTCCCTTCGTTCCGCAGTTCTTGCCACAATCTTTGTGGAGAACGGAAAGTTGCGCGCGGAGATGATTGGCCTGAAGCAAGGTCTCGACACCATCACCGTTCCTCGTGCCAACGACACCAACATCTTGTTCCGTAACTTGGACGACAAGGACTATCGCCTGGTCGCCAATTTGGGAACTCGTGAAGTGACCGACGGGGTCAAAGAGAACATCGGTACGTGCACGCAGATGACCGGAAAGAACCAGGAACAAGTTCTCACCATCAATATTCCTAAGCCAACCACTCCAGAGCAGTCATATTCTTTGACCGTTCCAGGAGTTGAGGGTGAAATTCGGGTGGTAGTGCCGTGAGCCACAATGATTCAGTAGAGACAACAGAGAAGGCAGTAGATACCGTGACACCTGTGAAGTCTTCACGCCGACGAAACATCACCGCTCTGGCTGGTGCAATGTCAGCCGTGTTCTTGGCTGGCTGTGCACAGAATGCAGCACAAGACACCTTCCAACCAGCGGGTCCTAACGCGCAAATCATTGATGACCTCAACATGTTGGTCTTCCCCATCGCTGGTGTGGTGGGTGTGTTGGTTATCGCGTTTGCTATCTACGTGGTCTTCAAGTTCCGCGACCGCGGTCAGGCAATTCCTGCGCAAGCGCATGGAAAGCCCGTGGTGGAGATCACTCTCACCATCATTCCTGCACTAATTCTTACGGTGGTGGGCGTGTTCACGTTCCGAGCCATCTTTGATTTGGCAAAGACTGACGACACTGAATTGATCATCAACGTCACCGGACAACAATGGTGGTGGGAATACGACTATCCCGTCCAAGCAGGAATCGATCAGCCCATCATTACGTCGGGTCAATTGGTCATTCCTGTGGGCACCAAAGTGTTGCTTCGCGAAACAAGCCGCGACGTTATTCACTCGTACTGGATTCCCGCATTGAATGGAAAGAAAGACGCTGTCCCTGGTCGTATCCACTTGCTCCGTCTTGAAGCAGATAAGCCAGGTATTTACGCCGGACAGTGCACTGAATTCTGCGGATTGTCACATGCAAACATGCGCATGGAAGCAGTTGCGTTGTCAAAAGAGGATTTTGCGAAGTGGGTGGCTGGTCAGCAAAAGCCATACACACCACCAGCAGCTAACACGTTGGCCGCCGAGGGTGAAACCACCTTCATTAGTCAGTGTTCACGTTGTCACCAGGTCAACGGCATTAAGGACGCACAGGGCAAGCCCATCATTTCGGCTCCCGACGAAAACGTGTACTCCGGTGCAGCACCCAACATGACCTACTTCCTCACACGTAACACCTTCGCTGGTGCCATGTTCGACTTGGTCACCGAAGAATGTCGTGCAGATATTTGGGAAGCCAAGCCAGAAGAGTTTGGAGCCAAGTACTTGGCGGGTGTTTCTGAAGATTGTCTGAATCAGACGGACCTTCGTGCTTGGTTGCGCAATGCTCCAGCTATGAAGCCGATGTATGCAGATCCCAACAAGTTGGAAAAGACCAACGGCAAGTACCGCGGTATGCCCAACTTGGGTCTTACTGAAGACGACATCGACAAGCTCGTTGCCTACCTATTGACGCTGAAGTAATCGGAGAACATCATGGCGATTATTGAACGACCCGGCTCAGACACCACACCAGCAGTGGTGACGCCGTCCCAGTCATTGGGCGCAGTGAAGCGACCCGTGGAAACCACTGGTTGGAAAGAGTGGATTTTCACTGTTGACCACAAGAAGATTGGAATCATGTATGGCGCAGTAGCGCTGTTCTTCTTCATTGTGGGCGGCTTGGAAGCAATCCTGATTCGTCTGCAATTGGCTGCGCCAAACGGAACAATCTTGAGTGCAGACCAGTACAACCAGATGTTCACCATGCACGGCACCACCATGGTGTTCTTGTTCGGTATGCCGATGGCCGCTGCATTCGCCAACTATTTCCTGCCATTGCAGATTGGCGCTCGCGACGTTGCCTTCCCGCGACTCAACGCTCTTTCGTTGTGGTTGCTGGTTGCTGGCGGAATCATCTTGAACGCTTCATGGTTCTTAGGTGGCGCTGCAGACGGCGGTTGGTTCATGTACGCACCAAACTCCGGCCCAGTCTTCTCGCCAAGCAACGGCGTTGACTTCTGGGTGTTGGGTCTTCAGGTTGCCGGTGTGGCGTCGCTGATTGGTTCCATCAACCTCATCGTCACTGTTCTTAACATGCGCGCACCTGGCATGACCATGATGAAGTTGCCTGTCTTCACATGGATGATTGTGGTGGTGCAGTTCCTCTTGGTGTTCTCACTGCCCGTTATCACCGTTGCGTTGTTCTTGTTGATGTTGCAGCGATCGTACGGAGCCACATTCTTCGATGTCTCCCAAGGTGCCGACCCACTGTTGTGGCAGCACTTGTTCTGGATCTTCGGTCACCCAGAGGTGTACGTGCTGATTTTGCCTGCGTTCGGCATTATCTCTGAAGTTCTTCCCACTTTCGCTCGTAAGCCGTTGTTCGGATATCCGTTCGTGGTGTTCTCGGGCGCAGCAATCGGACTTGTGGGCTTCGGCGTGTGGGCTCACCACATGTTCGCCGCAGGTTTGGGACCCGTCTCTGTTGCAGTGTTCTCCATCGCAACGATGGCCATTGCTATCCCCACTGGTGTCAAGATCTTCAACTGGCTGCTCACCATGTGGGGCGGCAAGATTTGGTACACCACTGCAATGAAGTTCGCCATTGGTTTGGTCATCTTGTTTACGTTCGGTGGTTTGTCTGGTGTAACGCACTCCATCGCACCATCTGATACTCAGCAGACTGACACGTACTACATCGTTGCGCACTTCCACTATGTGCTGTTCGGTGGAATGGTGTTCGGTTTGTTCTCCGGCTTCTACTACTGGTGGCCCAAAGTTTTCGGCAAGTTGCTGAACGAAAAGCTTGGTTCGTGGAACTTCTGGTTGATGTTCATCGGTATGAACCTCACATTCGGACCAATGCACATTCTTGGTCTGCAAGGTCAGCCACGCCGTATGTACATCTGGACCGAACAACGCGCTGGTGAAGGTTTCTTCAACTTGGGATTCTGGAACCAGGTTGCCACCGTCGGTTCATTGATCTTGGCCGTCGGTGTGTTGTTCTTCTTGATTAACATCGTCTACACCGCTCGCAAGGGTCAGCAGGCGCCACTTGATCCGTGGGATGCACGCACGCTTGAGTGGCTGACCACCAGCCCACCAAAGCCACACAACTTCGATCGCATTCCTGTGGTTCGTCACCTCGACGAGTTCTTCCACCGCAAGTATGTGGAAGACACAGCAACTCACACCATGAAGAAAGTGGCCGAAGGTGAGGACTTGGTACGTGCAGAGGAAGCTGCAGCAGAGTCTCATATTCACATGCCATCGCCGTCGTACTGGCCAATCGTGTTGGCAGTGGGAGTGACGGTTCTTGCCTTGGGAGTCATCTATGGAACTCCCGTCATGGTGATTGGTGGCGCTGTGGTGCTGTGGTCCATTTACGGTTGGATTCTTGAACCAGGCACAGCCGAAGAAAGCGATTTTGATCCGCCGTCGACAGACGGCTCCACGAAGGAGATAGCTCCCCTTGGCTGATGTAGCAACCCACCCCGCCGACCACGCGTCGGACCACGGTCATCACTCGTCGACTGGCTTGTCTAACAACAAGTTGGCGATGTGGCTGTTCCTCGGTTCGGAATGTTTGTTGTTTGGTGGCCTCATTTCCACATACATGCTCTACCGCGGTCGCGTGTCGGATGGCCCACACCCATCGGCTATTTACGACATTCCGTTCACCTCGGTCAGCAGTTTTGTGTTGTTAACCTCATCTCTCACCATGGTGCTGGCAGTATCTGCAGCACAACGCAATGACGACCAGCGCACAAATTTGTGGCTCACCGTTACTGCCATCCTCGGCGCCACGTTCATTGGTGGACAGGTGTATGAATTCACTACCTTCGTTCGCGAAGGTTTGGGCTTCACCACCAGCTTGTTTGGATCTAGCTTCTACACATTGACGGGCTTCCACGGTGTACACGTATCGGTCGGCATCATCATGCTGCTTTCCACCGTGGGCATCATCAAAAAGAACAAAGTGGTCGGCAACAAGGCAGAGTCTGTTGAGTTAGTGGGCTTGTATTGGCACTTCGTGGACATCGTGTGGATCATCATCTTCACCTTGGTCTACCTGATTCCGGCGTAAGGCAGGAGGAACCATGAGCGGAACAACTGACGAAAAGAAGCACGAGACCACCGAGCACCATCAGCACGGCATGTCAGATGCCGGTTACATCAAGATTGCTCTCATTCTCGCTGCCCTCACGGCGCTCGAGGTATCCACTCACTATGTGGACTTTGGGCCGTTCTTTATGCCGTCTCTCATCATTTTGATGATCATCAAGTTCGTCATGGTGGTGTCCTATTTCATGCACTTGAAATTCGACAACAAGATTTTCAGCTACATGTTCTACATAGGCTTGGGATTGGCGCTAGCGGTGTACTTCGTCGCTCTTGCCACATTTAAGTTCTTTGGCTAACACGTAAAGGCGGTTCCCCAGTGTTGTTCGCGGCACTAGAACCCACCACAAACCCCAACCCCTGGAGATGGCAACCGCATCCAGAAGTGTGGGTACTCATTCTTGGACTGATCCTTGCGTTTGTCTATACGGTCAAGGTTCTTGGCCCGAAGGCTGCGCCAAACGGCGTAGCAGTGACGAAACGTCAAAAGCGCACTTTCATTGTCATGATTGTGTTGCTGTGGGTATTCAGCGACTGGCCTGTGCACGACCTTGCAGAGGAGTATCTGTACTCCGTTCATATGGTGCAGCACTTGGTGATTACCTACATGGTTCCACCGCTCGCTTTGCTCGCAACACCAGAATGGTTATTCCGGATCCTCATCGGCAACGGCAAGTTGTACAAGGTTGTGCGTGCACTCAGCCGACCTGTAGTGGGTGTTGTGGTCTACAACCTCACTCTGCTCATTACCCACATTCCACAACTGGTGAATCGCAGTGCCGACGGTGGTCCACTTCACTATTCACTTCACGTACTCATTGTGGTGACGTCATTGATGTTCTGGATGCCGGTGTGTGGCCCTATTCGTGAATGGCACATGGCCGATGGTGCCAAGATGATTTATCTCTTCGGCACATCACTGATTCCCACTATTCCTGCAGGGTGGTTGACCTTTGCCGAGGGTTCGGTGTACAACCACTACGACACTCTCGTGCGTGTGGGTGGCATCTCGGTTCTTGGTGACCAGCAAGCTGCCGGTGGAATCATGAAGTTGGGTGGCTCGGTGTACATGTGGTGCATCATCATCTACATCTATTTCAAGAGATTCATGAAGGGCTTCTATGAGCAACAGTCGTATTCGCCCGACCAAGCAATGCCAGAGTCTGAAATTGTAGGAACCGAAAAGCACCTCTTGTACGAAGATGTCGAGCGCGCTTTTGAGCGAACACGTCCAGCGCCTGACAATCCCACTCCATCTCAGTCGCCATGACTTTTCGAGTCATCGATATTCCCGATGACAAAGAACTTCAGCAACGCGTCGCGCGCGACTGCGTGAACTATTGGCGTCGCGACTTTCCATTAGATACCGATTATTGGTACGTGAACCTATATCGCGAGGCGCTTGCGACAGATTCGTTACCCATTGTTCTTGTAGCAATGGACGGCGATCAGTACATCGGAACCGCATCCCTCATCGCAGATGACGAACTACCCGATGCAGTCGAGCCTGGACCGTGGATGGCGGCCGTTCTCGTACAGCCGGAGCGTCGTGGTTGTGGTGTGGGTACAGCGTTAGTGAAGGAACTTGTTGATCGCGCACGTGTTCTTGGTATCGCAACGGTGTATTTATACACAGAGTCAACCGTTGAGTGGTATGAAGCCATGGGGTGGACTTCCGTGCGCACAGCACAACTATCAGATCACGAAGTCACAGTGATGATGTATTCCGTTATCAAGTAACGATTGAAGTTAACTCCAACGGAACAGGCGAGCTGCAAGTGGCGGCATAGCGAGTGACCATGCTCCTAACGTGACAGCCGGTACAAGTAGCTCACCCTCACCATTCAATGAGTGTCGCAAAAGATCTGCAAGCCCCGTGGACGGGAGGTATTGGGCAACCGAACCTATGGCATCAGGAAGAGAATCAATTGGAATAATCATTCCGCCTAGCAAAAGAAGCAATAAATACAGGCCATTTTGGGCAGCCAAGTTAATTTCAGCTTTCAGGCGACCCGCAAGCAACAATCCGATTCCAGCGAATGCGAGTGTTCCAAGAAATACCGCTGCAACAGCGATTGGCCATGTATTTCCTTGTGGGCGCCAACCCAATGCAATTCCGATGGGGAAGAGAACTAGGGCTTGGATGATTTGCACTACAAACACAGAGAGCGCTTTCGCAAACACCAACTCATGTCGTCGTAATGGCGTTGCGCCTAATCTCTTCAACACTAAATATGAACGTTCAAATCCAGTAGCTATTCCGGTGCTGACCATGGCAGTGGACATAATGGCCACGGCATAGACACCTGGAACAAGAAAGTTCAACGGCTCATCGTCACTTGTTGGCAGAACATCAACTGAACCAAAGAATGTCAACAAAATGATGGGAATGATGAGCGTGAGAAGAAGCTGCTCACCATTTCGTAGAAGTATTGCAAGTTCTGCGCGAAGTTGAAGAAACACGCGGCTCATTGGGCGCCACCTGTGAGTCGGCGGTATGCGTCTTCAAGAGACTCGGTGCCCATGTCAATGCCGAGTAGTGGTAGTTGCTGTGAGTCGAGCCATTCAGTGACTCGTGCAATGAGACGCGGCGATGTTTCGGCAGCAATCTCGTACACGCCATGTCCCATTTGGTGTGCGGGGCTACCCACGGCAGCACCCAATTGCACGAGGTCGATACCTTCGGCACTAGTGAATCGAAGTCGTCTCCGAACACCAAGAATGTCATGTAGTGGAGATTCTGCAATAACGGAGCCCGCTTGAAACAACACAACGTGGTCGGCAACTTTTTGGGCTTCAGCCATGTCATGTGACGCCAGGATGACAGTGGCTCCGCCGTGTGCCAAATCACGAACAATGTCGCGGATGATGTCGCGGCCGTCAATGTCAACACCAGATGTGGGTTCATCCAAAAACACAACGTTCGGATTGCCAGCAAGTGCGAGAGCGAGAGAGACCCGTTGTTGCTCGCCACCAGACAGTCGCCGCCAGGTGCTTTTTGCTTTATGAGAAAGCCCTACGCGCTCGATGAGTTCGTTGGCAGACACACGCTTGCCGTACAGCGCACAGAAGTGGGAAATGACGTCTCTTACTTTGGCACTGGGATACACGCCACCGCCTTGCAACATGACACCCATACGTTGAGTAAGGGCGGTGTGATCGGCACGTGGATCTAATCCCAACACACGTACAGACCCAGCAGATGCGGTACGAAATCCCTCACATACTTCAATGGTGCTTGTTTTGCCAGCTCCATTAGGCCCCAGAATCACAGTGACCTGACCAGCGGGTGCGTTAAACGAGACATTGTTCACGGCGGTCAGCGAACCGTATTGAACGCTGAGATTCTGAACCACCACTGACACGCCTCCTACCTTACGAACAAACGCCTCGGGTCAGGAAAGCAGGGCAAGGTAGCCTGACTCACTGTGATTGATGTCCGACTCCTGCGCACCGACCTCGACGGCGTCAAAGCCGCACTTGCTCGCCGTGGGAAGCCTGAGGTGCTGCAACAGATCGATGAAGCGGTGGTTCTCGATTCTCGCCTTCGCGATCTCACGTCCGAACGCGATGCGGTGCGTGCAGAAGTAAATGACATCTCTAAGCAGGTCGGTCTCTTGCGTCGTGACAAGAAGAACGATGAGGCCGAAGTGCTGATGGAGCGCAGTCGGGCATTGGGTGAGAAGGAAAAGTCACTTCAGGCCGAAGCCGAAGAACTCAGCGAATCACTACGTCAGATTCTGTTGCGGGTACCCAACCTTCCTCATCCTGATGCACCAAACGGCGCTAGCGACCATGACAACCCAGTGATCAAGGGCCCTATCAATCTGCCCTCGTCGTTCGCTGACTACCAGCGCGTTCCACACTGGGAGACAGCAGTTGAACTGGGCATTCTCGACAACGAACGTGCCACCAAGATTTCTGGTGCCATGTTCACCATGCAACGTGGCCTTGGGGCAACTTTGTCGCGCGCTCTGTGTCAATACGCATTAGACATGAACGCAGATGCATTTGAAGAAATTCGTCCGCCATCACTGGTAACAACCGCTACTCTCACCTCAACTGGCCAGTTACCAAAGTTCGCAGACGATGCGTACGCCATTGAACGCGACGACTTGTGGGCTATCCCTACTGCTGAAGTTCCATTGACGTCGTTGTATGCGGGAGAAGTTGTTGACGAAGATCAACTCCCCGCGCGTTTCATGGCATACAGCAGTTGTTATCGGCGTGAAGCAGGGTCTGCGGGTCGAGACACGCGCGGCATGTTGCGCGCACATGAATTCGACAAAGTGGAAATTTTGGCGTTAGCTACGCCTGAACAATCTCCCGATTTATTGATTGAACTTCGTGATCGCGCTGAGCGCTTGATTGCCGGACTTGGTTTGCCCTATCGCATCATTGAAATTTGCACGGGAGATATGGGTGGTAGCCACCACCGCAGTTTCGACCTAGAGGTGTATGCACCAGGATGCGATAGCTGGTTGGAAGTCAGCAGTGTTAGTTGGTTTAGTGATTATCAAGCCCGCCGTGCAGACATTCGCTTCAAGCGAACTGGCCAAAAGGGAACCGAGATGGCAAACACATTGAATGGTTCTGCATTGGCCGTACCACGCGTGTGGGCTGCAATCTGTGAGAACTTCCGCAATGACGACGGCAGTGTCAGCATTCCCGAGGTGCTGTGGCCATACATGCGCGGTGCAACTCGAATCTCACCTAAGGCGTAACCGTGGGAATTTCCGACCGGCGAATTCAGTACGAGACAGCTGGTCTTGACATTGATGATCTGCTTCCACATCCCGTTGATCAGTTAATCCAGTGGTATTCACAAGCTGAAGATGCTGGTGCAACTGAGCCCAATGCCATGGTGTTGTCCACGCTTGACCTCACTGGTCATCCAGATGCGCGAGTTGTGTTGGCTCGCGGAATCGACCGAAATGGCATCACCTTTTATACAAATAGACAATCGTCAAAAGGTCTTCACTTAGCGCGTGATAATCGCGCAGCGGCAACGTTTGCGTGGTTAGAACTTCACCGTTCGGTTCGTGTTCAAGGCCATGTGTCATTGGCCAGCGACGATGTCAGCGACGCCTACTTTGCATCGCGTCCTCGCTCGTCACAGATTGGTGCATGGGCATCGCCGCAATCGCAAACACTGGGCACTCGTCATGACTTGACGGAACGTGTCGAAGAAATGGAAGAGCAATTCGCAGACGGTGATGTTCCGCGGCCACCGCATTGGGGTGGATACGTGTTGTCTATTGATTCCATTGAATTCTGGCAAGGCCGACCAAGTCGTCTTCACGACCGTTTTCGTTATTCGCTCAATGGAAATGTGTGGCGTGTTGAACGCCTCGCCCCATAAGGAAAAACATGTCGTATCTGTCTCCACCTGAAGAAGTTGCACAGTCATATGGCGAGCTTCGCCGCCGCGTTATTGAGATGCTTCGTGGCCTCCCTGCAGAATCAGCGGAGAAGAAAGTGCCGCATTGCCCAGCGTGGACAGTGAGAGAAACAGTTAGCCATATGGTGGGAGTTCCAGAAGATGTTCTGGCAGGCAACATGCACGGTGTCACCACTGAGCAGTGGACACAAGCACAGGTTGATAGACACGCGAACGATTCGCTAGAGACTTTGTTAGATAAATGGGATTCGATTGGTGACACCATTGATGATTTGATTCCTCAGTTTCCAGAGCCGATTAACTCACAATTTGTCTTTGACTCCTATTCACATGAACAAGACATTCGTTATGCCATCGGCGCGCGTGGAGCTCGAGAGGCATTGTCTGCGCGTGTGTCGGCAAATTGGGTGCGTAACTTCTTGGCACGCCATAGACATCCACAAGCAGGTGACATTATCTCTGCGGACATTAGTGAATTTGATCTCGTGAGATCAATGGGTGGACGCCGTTCATTGGCTCAAATTCGTGCGTGTGGACTAAATGAGAAAGTAGTGGACGAGATTATTGCAGGGATGCCAGTTTCTATCCCTACAGTCGAGATTGCGGAATAGCTAACCCTGCCAGGCTGTTGCTGACTCTGCGAGCGCAGTAATTAAAGCTTCAGTGTGTGGGGTGACGCCAGGACCCTCCCAGTCCCACCACAGAGGACTAGACCCACGTACCCGTGGCGGCAGTTCTAACTGAACTCCTGCATGTTCCACAACGTTGACGGGGTTGTCCTGATGTATGCCGCGGAGATTCTCTGGGATGTCATTTAGCTCATCAATGATGCGATACGCAGGAAGATGGTGACGAAGATGTTGTCCCACGTGTGATGCAAGGCGTCGATTGCGCCCGCCAAGTAAGAGCGATGTGAAGAAACCGGCGCGGCCGAATCCATGCACTGTGATCACGATGTTGACGTGCGACAAAAAAGTGTTCAGCAATGGGGACTGGTCAGCAGTCACTTTGTGAGAGGGGATATGCCATTCAAGATTGTCGGGTAATTGAATGCCGTAATACGACGCGCCAGCCTGCTCTGCGGCACGAGACGCAATGACGTCGGTCATTTCTTCTAATGCACCGCCATGAAATGCCATGAAGCCAAATGACGAACGTAAGACACACTCTTCGGTGACCCCGTCGTAGGTAAGCAATTCAGATAACTGCATTGTTATACGGCCTTAGCGGGTCGTCGGACTAACCACAGGGCAGCAACGATGACGATGACGAAGGCGACAGCAAGGCGGAATGCCCCGACTGAGGTGAGGAAACTGACAACAGACGATTGCCATGAATCAACTCGGCGAATAACACCGTCACTTCCGCGGTCTGTAATGGCGCCGAACCAGTACCAACTGAGATACAACCCGGTCAACAACACAAACGCTGCTGCAACCTTGTCGAAGAATTGAAAACTCTTCTTGAGGGTCTTAATGATGCCCAATTGTGCAAAGGCCAGTGCGACAGTGAGGGCAATAACAAATGCTGCCGTTCCCACTCCATACAACGAGATACTGATGACTCCCGAGACAAATCCGTGGCGCCCAACGGATCCGAATACAGCGGATGTCACGAACCCGATGGTGCAGCCGATAGATGCCACCGCATAGGCAATACCAAACACGAACATGTTGCGATACGTGCGTTCGCGTTCAATGGAGACCTGTGGTTGAAAAATCCGTGGTTTCCACCCAAACAACATGAATGAACCCATGATGACTAATGCGAGTCCGATGATAAACGCCAGATACTTTGCGTTGTCTTGGATGGCGGATGTGAATGACTGCGTGATAATGCCAACAATGAGAAACAGACCAACAAAACCCGACGAAACTGCGCTGCCTACTAAGAGACCACGCTGCAATGTGGCGACGCGTGATTGGCTGCGCTGTAGTTCTGTGCCTAAGTAATACACAAGGTATGTGGGCAGAAGTACAAAGCCACATGGATTCACTGCAGAGACAACTCCGAGAATGAAGTTGTATGCGAAGTCGCCCTCCAGTGCAATCATCCAACAACGCCTAAATCTTGTGTGATGATTTTCTGCAAGTCGGAGGACGTAATTTCTCCGGCGTGTGTCTTCACAATAAAACCGTTTGCGTCAATGAAGACGGTGGTGGGCATGGTGGTCACACCTGCAGCGGCTAGCTGGTCGCCTTCATCGAGGTAGTTCGCAAATGAGACGTTGTATTTCTTGATGAACGCGTTGGCTGACTCGGGCGTGTCGTTTGGATTGACGCCAACGAAACTGACATTGTCTCCATACGTTCGGGCTGCCTCTGAAAGAGCGGGCATCTCGCGTTTACATGGTTCACACGTAGAGAACCAGAAATTGACCACCATGGGCCGACCCATGGTCTGCAAGACAACGCGCTGACCCGAGAGGAGATCGGTCACTTCGGCGAAGGAGAATTTCTTGCCGGTGTTGTTGGCGTTGGTACCAATTCCTGGGGTCTGTTCGACCCCAGGATTGGTGAGTTTGGCGTCAACGTCATCGGTAGGTCGGCTAAGGGCCCACCCACCGACGACGCTGACAAGTAGCACGATGGACGCAACCGCAACAACGACCTTTTTTCGGTTGTGTCCCATGTACTCAGGCTACGAGGTGACGCGGAATCGGTACCTCTTCGATCTGTGTGACAGTGGTGGACTTCACGGGTGGGCGTCCACGGGGGCGCCGCACGGCCACCACCCGGCCCATCTCAAGTTGCTCGCCACCCCAGACACCCCAGGGCTCCTCCCGCTCCAGAGCTCCCCTCAGGCAGTCAGCAGCGTCTGAACACTTGGCGCAGATGGCCTTGGCACGTTGGACATCAACCCACTCCTCGGAGAAGAACAGGTAGCTGAGGGTGCCATTGCCGTCGGCACACCGACGAGAGGCGATGGCAGCTGGGGCTTCGAGGGTGCTGACGCTGCCGGCTTCGATGTCAATTGTTGTGTACATGTGATGTGTCCTTTCGGGAACGGGAGAAAACAAAAAGGCCGCTCGGGCTGGGAACCCGGCGGCCTCTGGCGAGATATTTTCTGAACGACTTAGTTCAGAACCCCACTGGGCCACCGGGTGAAACGCTTATTGGAATGCTTCACGACCGGTGATGACCACATTGAGAACGCACGGGTGGCCACCGTTTGTGCATAGGCGAACGCCACGGCTGCTGCCGCGGTTGCCATGAATGCAGTGGTGGTCTGGGTACGCATATCGGTGTCTATGAAACCACTCGCGACAGCCAGATTCAACTTATTTAACGAAATCCAATATTTATAAGGGTTTGGGCAACACAGATAGGGTGTCCAGATGGCATTTCGGCAGGCATCTGAGTCATTCGAAATGGTTGCTCCCACTCATGCCGGCCGCGAATTCACTGCTCGTCGCAGGGTGCGCTTGGGCGACGCCACCCCCAACGGCCGACTTCGGCTTGATGCCATCGCTCGTTACTTACAGGACGTCTCGAATGACGACACCAGGGATGCCAATTGGAGTGATCCACATTGGTGGGTGGTGCGGCGCACCGTGATTGATGTCTATGAGTTCCCAAAATATTTGGAAGAGATTGACCTCACCACATGGTGTGGCGGATTGGGATCGCATTGGGCCGAACGGCGCACCCGCATTACGTCGGTAGACGGGAAAGTGCTGGTTGACGCCGCTGCATTGTGGGTGCATGTTGATAAAGAAAATCTGCAACCAAGTCGCGTGCCTGAAGACGTTGTGCAATTACTGGGTGAATCGGCTGGTGGTCGCACGGTTGGCGCACGGTTGTTGTTGCGTGCAAAAGAGTTCGGCACAGACAAGACACTTGTTCCTGCACCGTGGACTTTGCGTTTCAGCGACTTTGACGCAGTCGGTCATATGAATAACGCCGCCTATTGGGAAATTGTCGAGCAACATCTGGCGGCACGTCGTGATCTTCGTGCACCTTTGCGTGGCGTGGTGGAACATGTCATTCAGGTGGAACAAGGACAAGAGCCCACACAATGGTCAGAACAACCATCTGATGATGTTTCGTTGCAATTGTTAGTGGGCGAGACCGTTCACGCTGCAATGTGGTGCGGTCGAATTACGCAGGCTTAGTCGCGCAAGACGTATTCATACGCATCACCAGAATCAATGCGTTGAAAATCACCGAGTAAACGTAAGTGCTCTAGATGAGCAAACGCTTCGCTGTCGGCCATAGAACCTTGAGCTCGTGGAGAGAAGAGGTGGGTGGCGAATTCCATGACGGTTGCAGGTCGCCCAAGTTCAGCACTTGTGTCGCGAAGCTTCTGTAAGCGCTCAGCATGGTGCTCTTTGATTGCTGCAACACGATCGCCGACATTGGTGAAAGGTGTGCCGTGCGCAGGGAGAGCGATGGAGATGTCGTGAGCAAAGCGACCAATCTTGTCCAGCGAATCAAAGAACAATGTCAATGGGTCGCCATGCCCAGTGAGGCCACTGATATGTGGTGTGATGTTGGGCAAAACATGGTCCCCACTGAGCAAAGTGCCTGTTTCTGGGTCAAAAAGGCACAAATGGTCGTGTGTGTGGCCTGGGGTGTGAACGGCCATCCATTCGCGTTTCGCAAATGACATTCGGTCGGTTTCATTCAGACGGATGGAAGGTCGCGGAATGCGCATCAATTTTGGAAACGCGCGACCAATGCGCAGTTTCACTTTGCGTTGCCACGGCATGTCCATTGCTGGTCCACCCCAGGGCGGTGCGTCGAAGGGACTGCGCATCATCAATGCGAGCTCTTCTAGATCAACGTCGGGGGGTTCGGTGGGGTCATAAAACGTTTTGAACAGACGGTGGGTGATGACGTCTGCGCCTGACTCATTTCGAAGTCGTTCTGCGCCTCCGTAATGATCGGGATGGCTGTGTGTGACAATGACAGAATGCACACGCTTCAGGGGAACACCAAGTTGTCCCAAGCGCTGAAGAACGGCACTCCATGATTCTTTTGTTGGCAAGCCAGGATCAACAACTGCAACACCACGTTCGTCTTCCATGACGTACATGTTCACGTGACCGAGGCCGGTGATGTTCGCAGGCAATTGCGTGCGGTAGACATTGGGCGCTACTTCCGCGATGTCATCGGTGGCTTGTAATTGCTCCGATTTCATTGGGCGCGGAGAAGGTGATGTCACGATGAACTACCACCATCAATGTGGCGAAACGCTTTCTCGCGGTAGAACTTCAATTCTTCGATACTGTCACGCACGTCGTCCATGGCGCGATGTGTAATGCCTTCAGTTTTTGGACGAGCATGTTCAAGTCCGGGATACCAGCGCTTGACCAATTCTTTAATAGTGGAAACATCGACAATGCGGTAGTGCAGCCAGTTATCAATGTCTGGCATGTACTTGGCGAGGAATGTTCGATCGGTGCGTATGGAATTTCCGCACAACGGAATCTTCTGTGGTTCGGGGCTGTGCTGCTTGATGAAGTCCAGTGTTTGCTGCATGGCTTCTGCTTCTGTGACCGTTGATGTCTTGATGAGGTCTAATAGGCCCGAAGTGATGTGCATGTTGGTGACAAAGTCATCCATGTGTGCAAGTGCCGAGTCTGGCTGGTGAATCACCAAGTCTGGGCCTTCGGCAATGATGTTGAGGTCATCATCTGTGACAAGCGTGGCAATTTCTACAATCACGTGGCGCTCGGGGTCGAGGCCTGTCATTTCCAGGTCCATCCAAATCAACATGCCGTGTGCCTCACTTGGTCAAATCTAGTGGGGCAGTAGACCGCGCCTTTGATTGGTGCCATTGAGTCGATGAATGGGGCTCGCATGTGATGCACCACACGTGTGTTCACTACAGTCGCTAGGGCATGGCACCTTCGTCTTCAGCACGACCGTTAGAAGGAATTCGGGTCCTTGATTTCACACGGGTCTTGTCGGGCCCTCATTGCACTCGAATGCTGTCTGACTTGGGAGCCGATGTCATCAAAGTGGAACCACCAGATGGGGATCTCACTCGTTTCGCATATCCACGAGTTGGTTCAATGTCCACGTACTTCGCGCAACAAAACGTGGGAAAAAAGAACATTTCTCTTGATCTCAAGCAGCCCGAAGCCGTGCACATCATCAAGAAGTTGGTGGAACAATGTGACGTCTTGGTGGAGAACTATCGCGGCGGCGTGATGGACAAGTTAGGACTTGGGTGGAATGACATGTCCGCCATTAATCCGCGCCTTATCTACGCAGCAATCAGCGGTTATGGGAATACCGGACCGTGGAGTCATCGTCGCGCGTACGCAACTGTTGTTAATGCCGAAACTGGTATGACGGGTCTACAAGCTCGCTTTCGTGGTGGGGATGCAACAAATGATCCGCATAGCCACGCAGATGTTTACACCGGGATGGAGTGCGCAGCAGCAGTACTTGCTGCGTTGTATCAACGCGAGCACACGGGTGTTGGTCAGTTCATTGATGTTTCAATGGCACAGACCATGCTGTATGTGAACGA
>CAZCZM010000023.1:0-6407 GCA_964503445.1 uncultured Bifidobacterium sp. | reverse complement strand
ATTCGCGAGTGGGCCTCCACTATTCAGACTGCGCAAGAGATTGAAGATGTGATGGCCGAAGCTGGTCTTGCCATGGGAGTTGTTCGCACAATGTCTGACATTGCTGACACCGATTGGGCTGACGAACGGAATGTGATTATCGATGTTGATGACAGAAGTGGCGCCACATTTCGTGTTCCAAATTCGCCATGGGTATTTTCTGGTTCCGACACAAGCACACGTGGCGTTCCCAAATTTCGCGGAGAAGACAATGCTGAAGTTCTCACTTCGCTCGCGGGTTTGTCAGCTGATGAAGTCGATGAGTTGACCGCGCGCGGCGTGCTTTCTATTCGCCTGCCGCGTCAGTGATTTAACGGCCTGAGTGGCCGAATCCGCCACCGCGATTATTTTCGTCAAGGGATTCAACTTCTATCCACGTCACATCTTCAACACGTTGAATGACCAACTGCGCAATTCGATCACCGCGATAGACGTGATAGGGACGGGTGGGGTCAGTATTGAGAAGAACAACTTTCAACTCGCCCCGATAATGCGAATCAATAAGACCAGGAGCATTGACCACACTGATGCCGTGGTGCAGTGCAAGACCACTTCGCGGAAGAACAAATCCTGCAAATCCAAGTGGAATTGCAATTGCGATACCAGTGGGCATCAGTGCACGTCCACCGTTTGGGGCAAGCACTGTGTCTTCGCGGGCGTACAGATCTACACCAGCGTCTCCATCGTGAGCCCGACGGGGAAGCGGAAGGTCTACATCTAAACGCTGAACGGAGATGTCTGGCATGTCTTCACCCTAGGTGTCGTGGAATGACACCATGAAATTGCGCAAGCACACAGAGATTACGCAAACACGGGAATTACAGCAGTAAGTCGGCGTACATCTCTAATGCTTGTGCCGGACCGCCAACCAGGAATGTGGTGATGCATGTGTCGCGCCACTTCGCAGCTTCCTCTTTAATTTTCGCCGGTGGTCCGACCAGCGCAACATCTTCCACCATTGACAATGGAATTGCTGCTGCCGCTTCAGCTTTCTTGCCGGCCAGATACAGGTCTTGCACCTTTAGTGCAACATCTTCGTATCCCATTCGTGCGAACACCTCAAAGTGGAAGTTTGCGCCCCGCGCACCCATTCCACCGGCGTAGAGAGCAAGGAAGGGCCGCACCATGTCTGCACATTTTTCAATGTCATCGCCAGGAACCACTGTGAGAACTGCTGCAACTTCAAACCTGTCGGCTTTGGTGGCATCTCCACTTGCTGCGAATCCGTTGTTGAGGCATTCGCGATAGAAGTGATCTTCTTTGGGACTGAAGAACAACGGCAACCAACCATCACAAATTTCTGCTGACAACGCCACATTCTTTGGTCCTTCTGCACCAAGGAAAATGGGAATCTCTGGGCGGCGTGGATGAATGGTGCTCTTCAATGGTTTTCCTAAACCAGTGCCACCTTTATATGGCATGTCATAAAACGCGCCGTGATAATCAATCGGTTCACGACGAGCGATGATTTGGCGAACAATCTCGACATATTCACGTGTGCGCGCAAGTGGCTTTGGATACGGCTGTCCGTACCAGCCTTCGACAACTTGTGGTCCTGACGCACCGAGACCCAAGATGAATCGACCATCACTGAGGTGGTCCATGGTCATTGCAGCCATTGCAGTGGCAGCGGGAGTACGTGCACTCATTTGAACAATCGATGTACCGAGGCGAACATTTTGTGTGTGTGAACCCCACCACGCCAAAGGAGTGATTGCATCGCTTCCATATGCTTCGGCTGTCCACACGCTGTCGTAGCCCAAACGGTCGGCTTCTTTAATTGCTTCTAATGCGCCCTGAGGTGGTCCGCTTCCCCAATAGCCAGTGTTGTATCCGAGTTTTACTGTGGAGTTCGCCATGGCCGAACCTTAATCGGTCTTCGCTCTGGGACGTTACGAATACAGAGGAGAGGAGTCCTTCAGTAGTCGCGTCATCATGGTGAGGCTGGCAACAGGCGCGCCAGTCGGATCATCAGAGCGTCGAGCTTCTGTGGTGAACCACAGAATTTCTGTTTTTGGGGAGTCGGAGACATCAAGGACTCTTCCAGTAACGGTGTAGTCAGTGTTGAGAAGAAGAGGTCCGGTGTGGTGACGAATCTCAATTGCGCCGTACAGCCCAACGAACTCACCGCACTCTTGCTCGATTGATTCCGTCATGCCCGCCACAAGCAATCGACATGACGACAATGGAGAACAAATAGGTGCTCCCCATGGCGAATTGTTGACGTACCAATCGAGTGGCGCCGTCATTGAGCCATTTGAAATTCTGCGTGTTTGGTCGTCTTCGCGGATATGTCGCGTCAATGTTTCTAATGGTCGACCAGGTTGTGCGTGCCGCAACATCTTCAAAGAAGACGCGTCTACTGATCGACGTGGTCGTGCATACAACGCCGTGAGGTCGGTTGTTGTGCCAACACTTGCGGTTCCTTCTGCAACGGTGATGCCGTCAGGAGTAAGCATTTTGGCTGGAATCTGCACGTGCTGCAGCGGGACGACTAGGTGGCCTGTGTCGAGTGTTGCCTCGACTGGTTCTGCATCGGCAGTGGCATGCATGAAATACATGCTGAGAGTTCCCGATTCCCACCACTCTTTTCCAAACGTGGACAGCAGAATTCCGCCAAATTGTTCCATATGGATATCACCGGCAACTGTTCCGGCACGAAAACCAAGTTCAGTCGCGGTGGCGTCGTCGTGGATACTGCCTTTTGAGTTGATGGACAAGTTACGTGGTGTGCATAGTCCGCTTGAGATGATGGCCATGTCAGTTCTTTGGGATGTCTTTGAATGGAGTGCTTGGATCTAGTTGAGCATCCTTGGGTAATCCGAGAGTCTTTTCACCAATGATGTTTCTCTGCACTTCATCACTTCCTCCAGCAATCGAGGCTGAAGGCATTGAGAGTAAGAAGTGTTGCACTTTTCCTTCGGCGGGTAAATCGGGCCCAGTCAACATTCCTTCGGCGCCCATCAGTTCCACTCCAAGATCACGAGAAATGCGAAGCCCGTTGGTCCAATGCAGTTTCATTGTTGATGCTTCAGGGCCGGGAGACCCGCCCTTCTTCGCAATGGAAGTAATGCGGTCGCGGGTCATTTCTGCAATTTTCTCGTTAGTGAGGAGTTGCATCATGTTGTCTCGTTGCGTGCTGTGAAGTGCGTTGGTGTCTTTCAACGTCAACAACGTGGAGTACAGACCGCCATATTCATCAGGATGAGACTTTGTCGCCTTGACACGTTCGAGAATTTCCCCCACTTCACGGTCTAGATAGCCAGCCTGCTTTCCTGTTGGCACGCGAACTCCACCACCAGCACCTTCAGATAATCCACTTCGTTCAAATCCCAATGTGGCGGCGGTGATTGCCCATCCATTGTTGATATCCGAGACTCTGTCTGCATCACTCACCCGCGCATCAGTAAAGAAGACTTCATTGAAGTGGGCCGCGCCATTCATTTGCTTGATTGGTCGAATATCTACTCCGGGTTGTTCAAGATCGATAATGAAGTACGTCATTCCTTTGTGCTTTGGTTGGTCAAAGTCACTACGTGCAACAAGCATTCCGCGCTGAGAATGAAGGGCCCCAGATGTCCACACTTTTTGGCCGTTGATAATCCATTCATCGCCATCGCGCTCTGCCTTACATGAAACGCTTGCGAGATCTGACCCAGCACCTGGTTCGCTGAATAACTGACACCAACCCTCAACGCCTGTAGCCAGTGAGGGGAGCCAGCGTTGCTTCTGCTCTTCCGTACCAAACGTCATCGTGACCGGTGCACCCATAAGTACACCCAGTCCACTTGGCGCACCAATCACGCCAGCGTCGGCAAATGCTCGGGAAATTTCTTGTTGTTCCTTCTGCGTGCAGTCTTGACCAAACCACGCACGTGGCCAACGAGGAAATGACAATCGAGAATCGCTCATCAACTGCCACCACTGACGCAAGGTCAGTGAGTCATCCCAGTTGTTTTCGATCCAATCGCGAGTTGACTGATACATCAGCTCAGTGGCACGCCGAGGTGTCGAAGTGCGATAGCGGAATACACCGCAGTACCACGTCGCATGAAGTCTTCTTCATAAATGGCGCGGTTGCTGTGGTTGGGGGCTGCCTTCATAATGTCCATACCTGCAGGCATGAGACCCAAGAACATCATTGATCCTTGTACGCGATTCAATACGTAACTGAAGTCTTCTGCTCCCATCACGGGGTTGTCCATGATGCGCACATTGCGGTCGCCGGCAACTGCGGTGGAGACATCTGCAGCAAATGACGCAAAGTCATCGTTGTTCACGGTGACGTCGTATCCGAGGTTGACCTCAACGTCTACGTTCATGTCGTGAGCCGCAACGATTCCTTCTGCAACTCGTCGAACACCGTCGTGAATGAGCGAACGGGTGCGTTCACTGACGGCGCGAATTGTTCCATTGATAAACGCTGTTTCTGGAATGACATTGCTGGCGGTGCCAGTGTGAATTTGCGTCACTGTGAGAACACCAGGATCAAACACGTCAACGCGTCGTGTTACAAGTGTTTGCAGTGCTTGAACAATTTCGCATGCAACTGGAATTGGGTCCAATGTGAAGTGAGGAGCACTTCCATGTCCGCCTTTACCTTTGATGGTGATGTTGAAAAAGTCGCTCGATGCCATCATGGTGCCACCCTTGATGCCCAAGAAGCCACCAGGAATGTTTGATGCGGCATGAATTGCGAATGCACCTGTCACAGGCGATTCGGTGCCCACGTCAAGAAGACCTTCTTTCAACATTTCACTGGCGCCGTTGTATCCCTCTTCGCCTGGCTGAAACATGAACAAAACGCGGCCAGGAATGTCTGACTTGCGTGACGACAAGATTTTTGCAGCGCCGACCAACATTGATGTGTGAGTGTCGTGGCCACATGCATGCATGGCGTTTTCCACTTTGGACTTGAAATCAACGTTGGTGTCCTCGGGCATAGGTAATGCGTCCATGTCGGCGCGCAACAACACGGTGGGGCCTGGCTTATCGCCGGTCAACATTGCAGCAATACCACTAGTTGTTTCGTGCAGAGTGATGTCAAGAGGAAGACCTTCTAATGCTTCCAACACTCGTTCGCGAGTGCGTGGCAGATGGTTACTAATTTCTGGCCACTGGTGAAGGTCGCGGCGTAGTTCCACCATGTCGTCAAACACATCGTTCGCTTGTTCCAACAATCCGTTTGGTGTGCCGTGTTGGTCGCGAGCGTTGTCGGTGGTGAGAGTGTTTTTGCTCATGCTCAATGGTAGGCAGATGGCGATGGTCAATACCGTGGCGTACCCACAGAACTCCCCGAATGAACTGGTGGAAGAGTTGGATCTTCAGGGAAATGTCATTGGTGTTATTTCGCGCGCCGAGATGAGAGCCCGAAAGGCTCGTCATCGCTCGGTGTTCATTGCTGTGCTGTCGACGAAGGGCGACGTTCTTGTTCATCAACGTGCCGCTACGAAAGACATCTGGCCGAGTTGGTGGGATGTAGCCGTTGGCGGCGTGATGCAGCCAGGAGAACACGCCATGGATGCCGCTCATCGTGAACTGGACGAAGAGCTGGGAATTCGCGGTGTTGAACTAACGGCGTTAGGGACTGGTGTTTTTGTGGACTCTTCGGTTGCTGTTCACGCATCGTGCTTTGTCTGCGTACATGATGGTCCATTCGCATTTACCGATGACGAAGTAGTGGGAATTGAATGGGTCTCTCGCGGTGACTTATTGCCTTGGTTGCGTAGCCATCAAGCGTTGCCCGACAGCATTGCGCTGGTTTTGCCACTTCTTTCCATGTAGTGCTCACCACAGTTGGGCTTAGGCTTGTTCTGTGATCAAAGTTGAGTTCACCATTGAGCCCTTCGAGGCAGGCGATCCGCCCCAACGTGTCACTCTGGCTGTGGCGGCTATTGAGGCTCTGGGTATACCGGTGGAAATAGGTGTCTTTGGTTCGTCGTTTGTGGCAGCACCCGACATGGTGGGTCCTGCTCTGAATGCCTTGACCACCGTGGCGTACCAGAACGGTGCAACTCACATCACGATTGACACAGAGGTGGTGTCGCAGTGACCTTCATTCAACATCCGTTGTTGACTGCTGTGAAACCCATTCTTGATGCAGTGGGGGCTCAATTGATTTCAGTCGATGACGCACGCATCAGTGACATGGCGCTCGAGTGGGAAGGCGAAATCATTGCCGCTGTTCGGCTTCCCAAGTTGTACGGGGCTCTTGATCGCCTGATTGAACAAGTGGAGAAAGAGCTGGGCTCGCCGTTACCAAATCTGTCGCGCACCGAGAAACAACTGGCGGTGAAATTGCTGGACCAACGGGGTGCCTTTATTTTGCGGCGGGCGGTTGAAGATGTGGCTGACGCCATGAATGTTTC
>CAZCZM010000022.1:0-29109 GCA_964503445.1 uncultured Bifidobacterium sp. | reverse complement strand
ACGGAGGCTGCGGTTTGGAGGTCTGGCGCGATACTCATGGCTAGAAACGCTAGTGAGCCACAGGTCTGTTCGGCATATCCGCGTGACCATTTCTGAGAATTTTGATGCCTTCTACGAGTGGTATTCGGTCACGCACGACGCGTGTGGTTCTCGGGGGTGGCGCCTAAGGTCACAGTGTGTCGCAGCGAGCGTTTCCCGGGTCAGAGTGGGTATCTGGGTCGTTGCCGCCGGCGGTGGATGCCTCGCTTTTTCGGGAGATGTGCTCGGCCGTAGAAGGCAGAGCTGCGCACGAAGGGCTCACTCATGCTCTGTTGGTGATTGCGAGCGGTCATGTAGTGCATGAGTGGTACGGCGATGGCTTTGCGAAAGAGTCCACCCATATCTCGTGGTCGATGGCAAAAAGCATGACTCACGCATTGATTGGTATTGCGATTGACGACGGCGTCTTGTCGCTGTCTCAGTCGAATCTGATGCCGCAATGGGAATCGGATGCGCGCGCATCAATCACTCTTCACGATTTGCTCACGATGCGAAGTGGTTTGTCGTGGAATGAGGACTATGTCGACGGGGAGGTGTCTGATGTCATTCGCATGTTGTTCGGAGATTCGGATTTCACGGGTGACCATGCGGCATATGCAGCGCATCAACCCCTGATTTGTCAGCCAGGCACACATTGGGAATATTCATCAGGAACAACAAATATTTTGGCGCGAATCTTGGCGAATGCATTAGGTGAAAAACCAGGAGAGCGTCGAGTCACGGAAGAGTTCATGCAACGACGTTTGTTCGAGCCAATTGGGATGACTGCGATACCGAAATTCGACGACGCGGGAACATTTGTTGCATCGTCGTTCGTGTACGCAACTGCGCGAGATTTTGCACGATTTGGTTATCTCTATCTAGCCGACGGTGTCTGGGGCAATCAACGAGTTGTGTCGGGCGAATGGGTGCGCAACGCACAACGAGCACTTGTTATCGATCCCATAACAAATATGGGGTACAGCACGCAATGGTGGACGTGGCCCACTGATGCTGACTCAATGATTGCTCACGGGTATGAAGGTCAGGTGATGTGGGTATCTCCGCGTCGGGACGTGCTTGTACTGCACCTAGGTAAGACTCCAGCAGAACACGCAGCCTTATTGCGTCAGCGTTTGCACGACATTGTGTGTCAATTCCCTGTTCTTCCATGAGAATTGGGACACGATGGTAGAGATGGAGAAGCCAGAGAAGAAGCGCAGGGCGTATATACGGCCAATTCAGATTGTGCTGATAGCGGCCGTGGTGTACTTCTTTGTCCTCCCTCTTATTCCAGGTTTCCGCGATGCGGTTCGAGAACTCGACAACATTGATCCGTCTCTGTTGCTCATCGGAGTCGGGTTTCAAGCACTGTCGTTGTTCGCGTATTCGTTGCTCACCAAGGCGGCACTTGGTGACAGTGGAGACCACATCAGTACTTTGCGGCTGTATCGCATCCAACTCAGTACCAAGGCACTGGGAAACATCGTGCCGGGTGGTAGCGCCGCAAGTTCTGCCTTGGGATTCAAACTCATCACTTTGTGTGGAATTCGTGGCCCCGATGCTGGCTTTGCGCTTGCGACGGCAGGTATCGGTTCTGCCGTTGTTCTGAACCTCATTCTGTGGTTCGGATTGATTGTGTCCATTCCAACGCGAGGTGTAAACCCCGCGTATGGAACTGCCGCAGTTGTGGGTGTCATCTTGATGGCTTTTGCAGCGTTCCTCATTTTTGGATTGGTGGAAGGTCAAGGACGTTCAGAGCGCGTCGTTCGAGCAATAGCGCGGCGACTCCGATTTAACGAGCAGCATGCCGCAGAGGTGTTGGCTCATCTTGCAGCACGTATTGAAGGTTTGTATGCCGATAAGCAGTTGTTGCGACGCGTTGTCGGATGGGCGACAGTGAATTGGGTTCTTGACGCAGTGTCGCTGTGGGTGTTCTTGCGTGCATTTGGTGGAGACATTGGCATCGACGGACTCATCGTTGCATTTGGAATTGCGAATGTGTTTTCTGTTGTGCCCATTACGCCGGGCGGTTTGGGAATCATTGAGGGCATCTACATTCCAACCCTTGTTGGTTTTGGACTAGCTCAGGGCACCGCAACAGTGGGCGTTATCTCGTATCGCGTCGCACAGTACTGGCTGCCCATTTTGGTGGGTTGGCTGTGCTATCTCTCTTTGCAGTTTGGTCCATGGTCAATTGACCGCCGTCACAAACTTGCTCCGTTCCCGCAGATTGCACAGTCTCAGACTGATCGGCGACTGTCCACTGTGGATTGGGTCGAGAAGTTTGCTCCACAAGACCGAACCGGGCAGTTCTCCATGCCCAAAATCGACCCCACCGAACTTGAATACACGGACGATACGGATGGTTCCACTCGTCCTGACTAGCGTTTCATTCCATGACAACACATGAACGCCCCTTTGGTCGCTACTTAGAAGATTTTGTTCCCGGCGATGTATTTCGCCATTGGCCCGGCAAAACAATTACTGAGTACGACGACCATCTGTTTTGCATGATCACAATGAACCACCACCCCTTGCACACCAACGACTGGTTCGCAAAAGAAAGTGTGCAGGGCCGCAACGTTGTGGTCGGAAACCTTGTGTATTCATTGGTTCTCGGAATGAGCGTTCCCGATGTCAGTGGCGCCGCAATTGCGAACTTGGAAGTTGAGACTTTGCAACACAAGTTCCCCACGTTTCATGGCGACACCATTCATGCAGAAACACGCGTCTTAGAAGTTGCCGAGAGCAAGTCGAAAAATGATCGTGGCATTGTCACTGTTGAGACCAAGGGTTTCAATCAGGACGGTAAAGAAGTGTGCTACTTCCGTCGTCGGGTCATGGTGTGGAAGCGTGAATTTGCTCCCGAGCGCCAACGTCCATACGACGGTCAGAACGTGTGGGAAGGCTAAGTCGCTCAGACCGTATTGCGGCAGAACTTCTCGCATGGGGGAGTGGGTCGCTTCGTGACTTGCCATGGAGACGTACACGTGAGCCGTGGCACATATTGGTGAGTGAGGTTATGTTGCAACAGACATCTGTTGCACGTGTCTTGCCGAAGTTCGATGCCTTCATCACAGAGTTTCCAACAACACGTGACCTTGCCGCATCTCCACTGGGTGAAGCTTTGAAGTTGTGGACTGGGCTCGGATATCCGCGGCGCTGCAGAAATCTGTGGGAAACGGCGCGGGTCATTGAGTCCGATTTCGGAGGCGTTTTCCCTAACACGCTCGACTTGTTGTTGTCATTGCCTGGAATTGGTCAATACACCGCCCGAGCGGTACTTGCTTTTGCCTTTGACCAAGACGTAGCGGTGGTTGACACCAATGTGTCTCGCGTGTTGTCGCGTATACACGGTCGGTCAATGACTGCGAAAGAACTGCAGGTCACCGCAGATGAACTTGTTCCCAAAGGTCTTGGATGGGAATGGAACCAGGTCATCATGGATTTTGGTGCGCGCCAGTGCACGGCTCGCATTCCACACTGCGCTGAATGTCCGTTGAACTCTCTGTGTTCTTGGCGTGGTAACGGTGACGATCCTGCTCCTGCGTCGGCGGGAGCTAGTAAACCGCAAGCGCGATTTGAAGGCTCGGATCGTCAAGCGCGCGGCCGCGCAATGCGTGCGGTGGGCGATGGACTCGTCACGCCAACCGAAGTTGTGGCGGCCATGAAACTGGAAAACAATGTTGCTCGCGCTGATGCATTGCTGCGGGCTCTTGTCGCTGAAGGATTGTTGCGGCGTACTGGCGACAGATTTAGCTTGCCGTAACCCAGTCGATGATGAGTGAGTTCACTACGTCTGGCTGCTCTAACTGCAAGAAGTGACCAGCATTTTCAACAACGTGAACTTTTGCCCATGGCGCAACGGTGTTGACTGATTCTGCAACCTCTTTACCAATGCATCCGTCATTTTCGCCGTGCAAATACAAAGTGGGTTGCGGTAACTGCCCGCCTCCTGCCGATTGAATCGCATCATATTTTTCATCTCGTGGTCCGTTACCCAATGTGCATCGGTAATAGCCCAATGCTGCGGCCAGGTGTGCTGGGTCGCGCAGACATGCTTTGCAGTTCTCAGAATCTGCATCACCCAGGTATCCAGGTGACCAATCGCGCCACAACATGTCAATAAACGCAAGATCTTGTGATGGCACAACCAGGTCAGACAAGGGGTGCTGGAAATAGAACATGTACCAACTGCGCTTGACTTGGTCGAGGTTGTTGATGAAAGCCATGTTCATTGCGCCTCCAGGTGGGACGGCCATTCCAACGACGCGACGCCAACGGTCGGGTTGCGATGCGGCTGCGCCATAAACCGTTGGTGCGCCCCAGTCATGTCCGATTATGACGGCGTTGCCGTCTCCGCCTAGTGCGTCGTGTAGCGCATTGGCATCTGCAGACAGTGCGCCAGTTTGGTAGCAGCCATCTGCAGCCAGTGACGTTGGTGCGTACCCACGAGTGAATGGCGCCACTGCTCGAAATCCAGCTTCGGCAAGGGCAGGCATGAGGTGTCGCCAACTGTGCGGGGAATCAGGGAACCCGTGAAAACACATGGCAAGCGGACCGGTGCCGCATTCGAGATACGTGAAATCGATTCCGTTCGCTGTGACTGTGCTCGTTGTGATTGGAGAGGCCATGACTGCACCGTAGTGCGTGTGATGCGACAGGCGTCACTTGAATGAACGATGCATTACCGCCCAGTTACTCCGTAGCGTTTTGCGAATGGGGGCTAGGCCATGTTGAACGTTACGTTTCACGGTGTGCGGGGTTCAACGCCGTGTCATGGCCCGTCCACCGCAAAGTACGGCGGCAATACATCGTGTGTGTCGGTACGAGCGCCCGGTCGTCGCCCCATTCTGTTAGATCTCGGAACTGGACTGCGCTACTTCGGCAAACAGTATTCGGCCGGAACCGAAACACCACTGAACGCAATCGCACTTGTGACTCACCTTCATTGGGATCACGTGCAAGGTTTGCCCTTCTTTACTCCCATGTTGCGTGAAGGAGCTCGACTTGAAATTTTCGGACCGCAACAAGATGACGGCCACACGTTTGAGTCGGCAATGCACGATGCAGTGTCGCCACCAACGTTTCCTGTTGGATTGAAGGACTTTCCCGGAAACTTCTCATTCACTGATGTGGGCGATACTGAATGGGAGATGGACGACTATCGCATCATGTCGCGATTTGTTCCACACAACGGGCCGACCGTTGGGTATCGCATTGAATTTGCTGGTTCATCCATTGCGTACATTTCGGATCATCAGCAACCCCTCGATGGATCATTTCATTTGCCCGATGGTGTTCGCGAGTTGGCACAAGATGTCGATTTGCTGATTCATGACTCGCAGTACACCCCGCAGGAATTTGCTGTGAAGGCACATTGGGGGCACTGCACGGTTGATTTCGCAAAGGGCATTGCATCAGCTGTCTCTGCCAAACGATTGGCCCTATATCACCATGACCCAGACCGCACGGACACCGCGCTCGACGCAATGGCGTCATCGTGTGTTGCAACAAATGGCATGGATGTTTTCTTTGCTCGCGAAGGTGGAACTGTCTCGGTCTGAGACGTGTCGTCTACTGTGGGCATGTGACCACAGAAATAACTCCCGCACTGTTCCGCTCAGTTCTTGGGCATGCACCCACATCGGTTGTTGTTGTGACGGGTCGCAACAAAGCGGGAGAATTCCTCGGCATCACCATCGGGTCGTTTGTCTCTGTTTCACTTGAACCACCGTTGGTGGGTTTTTTGCCAGGAACATCGTCGCGTTCGTGGGCCGGCATCAAGGAATCTGGTTCCTTCTGCGTCAACATCTTGAGTGCTGATCAAGAAGAGTTGTGTTGGAAGTTTGCAAAAGAAGGTGACGACAAGTTCGCCGGCCTTGATGTATCGGTATCCGGGTTGGGTAACCCGGTTCTTTCTCACTGTGTTGCAACGATTGATTGCTCCATTGACGCAGAACATCAGATGGGTGATCACTATTTCGTGGTGGGCCGTGTTGTTGATATGTCGCATGCCGACAATGCCAACAATGCCATGGTCTTTTTCCGCGGAAAAGTTGTATCGGCCACGTACCCAACGGCGTGATGTTGGCGCGATTACTGGCCGCAGGAGTCGGAGTTGTCATCCTTTTCGCAGGTGCTACAAAAATCACTGGTCGAGAAGAGTGGAAGCGTCAAGCGAATGCGCAATCGTTATGGCCAGTTGTTGTGGTTACGTTGCCATTGGCTGAATTGGTGATTGGTGCACTCCTTATTGTGCTGAAGCCTCATGCGCTGGTTTTGGGTAGTGCCACACTGTTGTTGTTGATTTTCACCACTTTTCTCTTTGTGATGGTGGCAACAAAGTCCACGGTGCCATGTGCGTGTTTTGGAGCGCGGGTCACTCGTCCGCCGTCGTGGCGTGACATTTTCCGAAATGTGGGGTTAATGCTCGCACTGTTTGTGTCGGCTGCTCTCAGTTAATTCAACTGCTTCATCTAAGCAACACAGTGACAAGCGAAGACCAACGTGCGTGCTTCGTCGCGCCACTGTTCATACCGACCAGATGGACCTCCGTGTCCGGCGCCCATTTCACACTTGAAGACAACAGTTGTATGTGAGGAGACTTCGCGTAATCGTGCGACCCACTTTGCGGGTTCGTGGTAGCTGACGCGTGGGTCATTCAGGCCTGCCGTGATGTACATCGTGGGATATGACCGGGAAGTGGTGTTGTCATACGGTGAATACGACTCGATGTAGGAGGCGTACGGTTCTGTGCGTGGGTCACCCCATTCCTCCCACTCGGTCACCGTGAGAGGCAGCGATGGATCGCTCATCGTGGTCACAACATCAACAAACGGAACTTCTGCAATTCCACCCGCGAACGTTTCAGGACTTGTTGTAACGCAAGCTCCCACCAGAAGTCCGCCTGCACTCCCGCCGCGAAGAACGATCTTGTGCGGATCACACACTCGTGTTGAGCCAAGATGCTCAGCTGCCGAAATTGTGTCAATGAATGTGTTTCGTTTCTTCAATAACTTTCCATCGTCGTACCACTGTCGACCCATTTCGCCACCACCGCGTGGATGCACAAGTGCCCACACCCAACCACGGTCTAGAAGTGACAATCGTGCAATGGAAAACCACGGCGCCAGTGAAATCTCGTATGCCCCGTAGCCATACAGCAAAGCGGGTGCGGTGCCGTCGAGTGGCGTGCTTACGTGATGCACAATGTCAATTGGCACGCGGGTTCCGTCAGGTGAGAGAGACCATGTTCGCGATGACGTGTATTGAGACAGATCACAATTGCGCACTTCTTGCTGTTTCAGAACGGTCATCGATGATTGCGCTATGGAGTACCACGCAGTTGTGAGGGGATGGGTTAACGATTGGTGTTGAAGCCGAATTCCGTCAGTCGAATAATTGGGGTTGACATCAAGTTCCACCTCGTGCGGTTCGTCCGCAATGTGAATTGAAGTTAGGTCGCCCGACTTATCAACAATTGAAATCACTTGTTGAGCGTTCTCCCAACGTTGCATCACGGCGAAAGAGCTGAAGCAATCAAACTGCACAATGCGGTGAGACGGAACATGGGGAACCAATTCGGTCCACTCGCCACCTTCAAGAGGTGTGGTCATGACGCGAAAATCGGGGGCATTGTCATTTGTTGTGATGGCAAAGACGTCGCCCCAGTGATCTACTTGATATTCAATATTGTCCCGGCGTTCCGCTAGCGAACGCGGTGCATCGGTGGGGGATAAGGCATTTATGACCCAGCATTCACTCGATGTCTTACTGGATGATTCAATAACAATCCACTCTCCTGAACGAGTGGCTCCCACCCCAACAAAGAAGCGTTCATCTGCATCTTCAAGAACCAGAACATCGCTGTCAACAGGGGTGCCAATTTCATGTCGCCACACTTGAAACGGACGCATTGCATCGTCTGGCAGGACGTAAAAAATGTGCGTGCTGTGTTGTGACCACGCAACACCGCCCCACGTCGTGTTTGAAATTTCGTCGGGCAGATCATCACCTGTGCGTAGATCTCTGATACGAAGGGTGTACTTCTCTCCGCCATCTCTATCGCTTGACCAGGCGAGAAGATGTCCGTTGGGCGAGACATCAAATGCGCTCAGCGCGAAGTACTCACCATCTCCTGCTTCTGTATTTTCGTCAAGCAAGAGTTGGGTGTGTGCTGTCTCGACCGACGTGCCCCGAGTATGAATGGCATACGACTTTCCTGTTTCTGTTCGCGATGCATACCACCATGAACCGTGCTGGACGGGGTACGTGGAGTCGTCTTCTTTCACCCGTTCCTTGATCTCGTTGTAGATGTCATCAATCAGGGGAGTGTGTGATGTGAACCACAAGTCGGCGTAGTCATTCTCAGATGCCAAATAGGCGAGGGTATTGGGGTTCTTCGGGTCACGAAGCCAGGCATATGGGTCGTCAACTGGTCCAGTGGGGCGTTGCCACGTGTGCGGAAAACGGGGTGCCGAGGGGGTGGCAGAAGTCATGGCGGGAAGACTATGCGCAGTCCTCAGATACCGTGAAGCACGTGCGTGTGTGGATCGACCAAGACCTCTGTACCGGCGATGGACTATGTGTGGACCACTGCCCAGATGTCTTTGTCCAAATGGAGGACGGCATCGCATACGTGGCCGAAAACGGTCACGCCCTAAATGATCCAGGCGGGTCCGGGTCTTTGGCCTTCGTGGCGGACCGAGATGTGGCAGCAGTGGTGCTGGCTGCCGATGTGTGCCCAGGTGAATGCATTTTCATTGAACTTGATCCAGTATTTGATGAAATGACAAGCGCGTAATTCCCCAAATATGACTCACCCTTCACTTAATGTGGCGGCTCATGACTCCGCGCAAGAATTTCGACCATCTTCCCTATGGATTGGCAAAGGCACTTTCGGTCATGGGTGAGTGGTGGACACCGCTGGTGATTGCATCAATCCACGAGGGCAATCATCGTTTCGAGTCAATTCAGTCATCATTAGACATTGCACGCAACATCCTCACCGATCGTTTGAATACGTTGGTGTTTCACGATTTGGTGCGCAAAGAGGAATACAGCTCTCGTCCGCGCCGTTACGAGTATCACCTCACCGACAAAGCACGCGAACTCATTCCCATCCTCAATGACTTAAGTCAATGGGGCGATAGGTGGTTTGGCGATGACGACGACGGACTTGCTGGCTCACCGGCTCGCGTTTAGATGGTAGTAGTTCGTCGGAATGTGCAGTGTGTCGGTAAGCCCTGAGCGACGGTGTAGTAGACAATGGTGATGTTCTCTTCGCGAACAATGCATAAAGCCATCGTGGTTTTTCCCGCAATTGCCATGGTGGTGTCTTTGGGGTGTGTGTCGGCATCACAGGCCGATAGCAGTGACTCGGCAATTGCCAAAAAGACCACCACCACTGTGAAGCGAAAGAAACCACCTACTACCACCAAAGCGCCAAAAGGAACGGCCAGAACCGAGGCACTGGCAGTATTGGCTGGCATCACTCAAGAACGAGAACGCCCTCAGGGTTACAAGCGAGATTTCTTTCGCCACTGGACCGACGACAACAAAAATGGTTGTAACACTCGCGAAGAAGTATTGATTGCCGAATCCACATCACCTGCCCAGGTCGACCCATATGGCTGCAAAGTGATTGAAGGCGACTGGTTTTCCACTTATGACGGGCTTACTCATACCGACCCCTCCAATCTTGACATTGACCACATGGTTGCACTGAAGGAAGCGTGGGACTCAGGTGCATGGAGATGGTCGTCGTCTCAAAGGCAAAAATTCGCCAATGATTTGTCGGATCCTCGTTCTCTCATTGCGGTGACAGCAGGGGTAAATCGATCAAAGGGCGACAAAGACCCGTCCAATTGGCTGCCACCTCGACGTGAGGCCATTTGCACCTATGTGACCGACTGGGTCGCGGTGAAAGCACGTTGGAAATTGTCGATGGACTCCAGCGAATGGGGGCGCATCAAAAACATCCTCACCAACAACTGCGCTGGTGCCACGATCGCTCCATGGGGCTCGGCAGCTACACCGGGGACCGCAGCGCCCGTGGGCACAGTGGCGCCTGCACCCAACTCATCCTCCACAAGCAGTGCCGCGCCCCAAGGTCAGCCGGGGGATTTGCCTCTCGTCAACCCGGGTTCGTGGTGCAAGCCCGTAGGAGCATTTGGAACGGGTAACAAAAATGGCAATCGTTACATCTGCTCCACAACCAAGGTCACCGGTGAGCCGTACTCGGACGGTCGGGCCCGCTGGCGGCCTGTTTCATAGCCAGGGTGGGGCGTGGGCTCTCGCCCGATAGCGTTGTCTCCTATGTCGAAGAAGACCAAGAAGCGCAAGGCGCGCATGCGCCGCTCGAAGGCCAACCACGGCAAGCGTCCAAACATGGGTCGCGGCTAACACCGCCTTCCTGTTGTGGCACGACTCGTTTCCTTGGTGGCGGGCGGCCAACGCTCACTGTGGAAATCGCTCGGGCTCACGAGTACCGATCATGCATGCTTGATAGGCGATGTTTCCCTTCGTTTTTTTGACGGGGTAGTGGGGCTTCATGCGTGGTCCTTTCTTTCCGGCCACGATGTTGAAACACATATCGACGGAATCCCTACGTCTCTCACTACTCACTCGATACCAGACGGTGAATCGTGGGTACTTGGCTCGCAGAAAATTACTGGTCTCGATCATGTAGTGGTCAACACTGACAATCTTGATCGCACGTGTGCTGCAATCACCGAGGTTCTTGGCTGCGAAGTGCGCCGCGAGCGAGAGGTAGGAAACGGTGTGGTACAACGTTTTCACAAACTTGACAACACCATTCTTGAGGTCGTAACCGGACCACACGTCACCACGCCCGGAGCGTCGTTATGGGGAATGGTGATCAGCGTGGACGACTTGTTTGACTACTGCGAAGAAGTGGGCGACACAGTGGCATCACCGCCGAAGAAAGCCACCCAGCCAGGTCGATTTATTTCAACGGTGCGTGGCGACGTTGGTCTGGGTGTTCCTCTTGCGCTGATGACCCCGCACGTTTCGGAAATGAAAATTGATTCCATTGTCAACCAATGAACACAACGAAATCGGAGCATCTCGAATGAAAAACAAATTGGTCCGAGTTTCTTTAGGGCTTAACATCGTCGCACTTGTGCCAATCTGTTCTGCATTGATTCTTGATGTCGAGCGTGTTCACAGGGTCTTTGGGGCAGCGACGCAAGGTCGGGCAATTCTTCTTTCCATCTATCTCGCCATCGTGGTCATGTCCGCGTTCCTATTGGCAAAACCAGACGACAAAATGGTCACGACAGTTCTCGCAATGCAGGTTGTATACAAAGTAACAACGCCGATTACCGTCGGGACTTTTGCGAATCCTGTGGTGATCAGCAATCTTGGGATTGCGGTTCTTCACTCAATCACCCTGCTGGCCATCCATAACAGTGGACAGAAATTGGGTAAGTGAAGCTTTTAGTTTTCGTCGTCGCCACTGAGTTGGCGTAGGAAGTGAATTCCTTCGGCGCACTCTTCGTTTTTCGGACACCATCTGCATTGGAAACCGGCGCGGCGTTCAGGTTGGCGCGTTTTTAGTTCGAGGTCTGCAATGAGTAGAGCTCCGTGGGCAGTGCGTCGCACGGCCGACTGCAGGACTCCCTCGGTGACATCTTCGTTGTCTAAACGTGCGTGGTCGAGTGAGTATGAGCCGAGACTTCGTGGAGGTTGGCGGCTGCGCAATGTTTCGATGAGTGCGTAGAAGCGAAGGTCGTCACGATGAGTGGGTGTGAGAAGGCCGGTCTTGAGGTCGATAAGAACTTTGCGGCCAGGTCCACCTAACACAAGATCCATGCGTGACGACAAGATGACAGAACCATTGAACAGCGAATACGCAGCGGAGTACTCCACCATTGGTCGCCACTGAGGTTTGATGGGCGGAAAACATTCAATGAACGTAGTGACAGCATTAACGACGGCACCACGGAGCTCGGCGAGTTCATGTGCGGACAAGGTGGAAATAAATTCAGAAGCACTTTGTCGAGGGTTGTCTGCCACGCTTGTGATGGCGGCATCAACTAGTTCGCTCGGTACTACCGGACCGCGCCAGTTAAGGAGAAGTTCGATGCTTTTGTGCGCGATAGTTCCGCGCACTGTGTTGACATTCCACGCAAAGGCCTGTTGTTTATTGAGAACGTGGTATTCCTCGCAGCCCAGCACTGTTGCAATGAAATGCTTGTTGATGCGAAGGGGTTTTTCGGATGTGAAGAGACCTTCAAGAGGGGCAAGTGCGACAGCGAGCTGTTGTTCAACATCGGTCACGATGTGGTCGGGTAGTGGTTCCCAGTCGTCGGGGACACCAAGAGAATCGATGACGGCCTGTTGCAATGGGTTGAGTTCGATGTCCACGTCCCTTCCACACTATGCGCGGGGTGTGACGAGCCGACATGTCTGAAACACCCTTTTGGCACACTGTGCACATGACCACATCGGCCACCATGAAGTTCACTGCAGCGGCGCGAGTGCTTGCGCAGCGTGTTGGTGAACTAGATCTGGTAGTCCCTGGGTTTCGTAGTCCGCCCCGCATAGTGGGGGTGAATCGCACTATCAGGCGTCACCGCAACGGCGAAGGTGGAGTTGTCGCGATTCGTCTGGTCGACCGTCCTTTTACGGCTGCTGTCGGCGACATGATTGAAGGTGTCATCGTTCTCAACCAATTGTCACCCACCGAAGCTGACCGAGTCAGAACTTTGTTGTGGCGCACCATGCTGCAGTTCACTGTGGAAACAAGTACTACTCGGCCAAGTTCGCGCGTAGCCTAAAGATGTTCCAGCCCGGATGGCGGAACTGGCAGACGCAGGGGGCTTAAACCCCCCGGGTGGCAACACCTTGCGGGTTCGATTCCCGCTCCGGGCACTCTTCTTCGTCTCCCGAACTTCTCAGCAGTGTCCACACATTCTTCAGTTCCGTAATGAACACACTCAGTAGGACTGGCAGAAAGAGCAATGCCAACACGGTGGGATGCTCGGCGAGTTTTACTGCAATCAGTGTGTACAGCGGTGTCGGTAGCACTGTGCCAATGATCTGATTATCAACAACCACCCATGGGTCGTCGTGAGTGTTGGCATCTCCGCGAGTTGCATACAACGTGTGAGTCTTGCCAGATGGTGTGACCGAGTCCCACTGGCGCATCACGCGATGGGTGGTGGTCTTGCCGTCGCGGAGGAAAGTGATGACGTCGCCCACTTCGGGGGACACTGTGGTGCGAACTGTAATCACATCCCCCATGTCGAGAGTTGGCCGCATTGATCCACCCTCAATTTTGAAATGGCGGTGCTCAACGGCCGAGCTGAACTTGGTGACTCCCACTATGGCGAGCGATCCTGCAATTCCTAGCAACGTGCATATTCGCACGCTCCATTTCAGAATTGCTCGTATTTGCATTACAGCTGCTGTGAGGCCACTGTGAGAGTCACGGTTGACGACTTACCTGCAATGGCGTTAGGTGTCGATGCTGGTAGTGAAATTCGAAGGCAGACGGTTTCCGATGTGCCGGCTATCAGATTTGCATTGGCAACAGAGAGTGCTGTGAGCGATGACGCAGTGCCAATTTTGGCGCCTGTTTGATACAAAGCCGCTGTGCAGTCACCCGCGGTTGCTGTTTTCCATGACTCAACTTGCAATGCATCGACTAGTGGTGCACCGCTACCAGTGGGGCGCGACGCCGTGAGTTCGTAACTGAAGTCCAGTGAACCAGCGTTTGCAATGTTGATTGGGCGAAAGAAAACGTCACCAGGCTTCAGGTTGGCCAACGCAACAACTGTTGGTCCGCCAAGGGCAACGTCAACCCAGCCAGACGAAACATCCATGGTGGAGTCGGCAGTGTCTGTGAACATGGCCCCCGAGGCTGCTGTTGCGATTCCTGCACCCGCAACGGCAAGCGTTGACAGTGACAACAAAAGGCGTCCGATGTGTGATGTGAGTGATGTGTTGCTTCTCATGAGCACACTCAATCACTGTTGAATACGCGAGTTACTCGGCGTTAGTACTCAACGCAGGTACCGAGATACTTAGTTGAGGGGGCACTTCCATGTGAGAACAGTCCCACCATTACGTGCCTTCGTCAGAGAGAAGTCGCCCCCGTGGGTCTCTGCTCGATGCGCTAGTGACAGAGTTCCTGCTTTTCTCCGACGTCGCCCATCTGGACCAACTCCGTTGTCAGAAATTGTGATGACGACGCTGTCGTTTGTGGCGTTGATATTCACGTGGACCTCGGATGCCTTCGCATGTCGAGCCGAGTTTGACAGTCCCTCCCGCAAGACACACTCCACATCGTCAATGATGTCGTCGGGAAATTCTCTTTCGATGTGTATCACCGTATGAATCGGTGTTGTCCATGCACTACTGAATGACTCAATAATTTTTTCAATGCGTGTTCGAGCAGGAGGCCTACTGCTGGGCTCAATTTTGAAGATGGTGTCGCGAATTTCGTTAATGACCTCATGGATGGCACTAACAGCCCATGGTTCAGATTGTTGAGATTGAAGTCGAAGTGAGATTGCGAAAAGATTTTGGATAACCGAGTCGTGCAGATCATGACCAATACGGGCGCGCTCCATATTCAGAAATGCTTCACGAGATGCATCGTTGTAGGCGCGCCGTTCCTCGGCAAGGTCTCGTTCAAGTTCACGCAGTTCGCTGGTATCTGCGCCAATTTCCACGATGAAGTCGCCAACCCGCATCCATGTAATTTCCAGACGAACAAAGGTGTTGGGTGGACGGTATCGATCAACTGTGGCATCAGACAGTTCAAATATCTGTCGAGCAGTGCCATTTCGCCACGCTTCGTTGACAAATTCCATTGCATTTTGCGGCTCAAAATATGTCTCGATCAATGATTGGCCAACAAACGGAGGTCGTGTTCGAATTGCCTCGTATGAGTCGTTCCACCATTGCAGATGTGCGTCGATAACAGTGTTGGGTTCGGTGAGGTCGACCGTATGAATGCCCATGTAATCGGGGAGTGAAGCAAGAATGTGGTGAATCTCCTCGTGTGACAACTGCGTGGGTATCGACATTGGTCGATTCACAGCACGTCACCTTTGATCACTGGTTGTGTGGCAACAAGAACTGCTAACTGAGTCCTGTTCTCGACGCCAACAGCACTCAGGATTCGTGACACTTTGTTTTTTACTGTTTGAAGACTGAAATGAAGTTCGTCAGCAATCTCGCGATCGGTACGTCCACGTGAGATCAACTCGGCAATTCCATAGTCGCTTCTGCTCAACATTGAGAGTGATGTTGTGGGTAAGTGTTGAAGGCGTTGAGCAGCAACTCGTGCATCTGTGGGATTAATGAGATGTAGTCCAGCCGCAGCGTCCTTGATGGCAGTAATCAATTCGTTGGTGGGTGCGCCCTTCAACACGATGGCGGACGCTCGACTTGAATAGCCATTCACTACGACATCGTCATTGAGAAATGATGTGAGCAGTACAACTTTGATGTGAGGGTAGGTCGATGTAATAACTCGCGTGATGTCATGCCCACTGCCGTCACCAAGTCGAACATCAAGTACAGCAACATCAACCTCGAGATTGTGCTCTTCTAGGAGGTGAAGCGACTCGGCGACAGATTGGGCCGAGTGCGTGACGGTGATGTCGGGATCCGTATTCAGAACAACCGTGAGCGCTTCTTGGACCATGGCGTGGTCATCGCAGATAAGAACACGAATTGTCACACGGTGACGGTAACCGTAATTTCCGCACAAGTGTTAGATGCTCCGCAGGGCAATGGATATCTGTGACAAAACTTGATTGGCGCTTTACAAAAAAGACTGTCAGTATGTTTTTAATGCGCGTATCTCATGCTGACATAGTGAGGGTTCCCATGGTGCTTCGGGAACCGTTGCACACATCGCAAGGTTCGCACGGCAATCGCATGGCAACTCTTCTTAAGATCACCACATCGGATGGAATCGTCGGCTGGGGTGAAAACGTGGCTCCGGACGGCGTGTACTACGTGGGGGAAAGCGCAGCAGAGTCACTGATGTCTATGCGTCAGATGTGCTCACGGCTGCAGGATCGCAATGTGGATATCGATGAAATGTTTTCAGAAACATGGTGGGGTGAACCTGGCGCACATTTTGCAAAACATGCAATTGAGTCTGCATTGTGGGATGCCCGTGCTCGTTCCCTGGGCATCAGTCTGGCGACATTATTGGGGGGAACACGCACCACTGTGGCGCCAGGAGTCGTTATTGGTCTCAAAGATTCGCTGCGTGATATGGCTGAAAGTGCATCGCAGCGAGTTGCAGAGGGGTACACACGCATCAAGGTGAAAGTGGCTCCGGGGTCAGATCTTCGCATTCTCGAAGCGGTCCGTGATGCCATTGGCAACAACATTGTGTTGCAGGCCGATGCCAACGGGGCCTATTCCCTTGAACACGCTGATGTGTTGGAACAGTTTGCACAATTCTCTGTGCAATTCATTGAACAGCCATTCGCGGCAGATGATCTAGCGGGGCACGCAGAACTTGCCCAACGAATTGAGACTCCAGTGTGTCTTGATGAGTCCATCATCACCCTTCAGAACTTGCGGGATGCCATCGACATGGGAGCGTGTTCGGTTGTCAATATCAAGCCGTCACGTGTTGGTGGAATCTGTGATGCGGTGCGCATGGTGAACTACTGCGCTGCCCATGGTGTTGATGCATGGGTGGGGGGAATGCTGGAGACAGGAATTGGTCGAGCGTCGTGTCTTGCCTTGGCATCTCTGCCTGGGTTCACATTGACTCCTGACCTCAGTGCATCATCTCGCTACTTTGAATGTGACGTGACCGAGCCATTTGTCCTGCAGGACGGCTCGCTGACAGTTCCCCAGGGGTTAGGTATTGGTGTGGAACCGAGTGATTGGGTTTTCACTGACACTTCAGTCGTTAAAGAATCGTTGTTCTAGTGCCAATTCATGGCACGATTACTGCATGATTTCTGCGTCGTCGTTCACGCTCAACGAGATGATTGCCGATTTGGGCATTCTTGTAAACGCAGAGTCCCCGTCCCGCGACATTGAACGACTCACTCAACATGCTGAGAGTGTCGCCACTTTGATGGAACGTCTTTTGGGGCGTCGTCCCGAACTGATTAATTCCCCAGTGGGCCCACACATTCACTGGCGTGGTGGCGATGAACCGCGCGTGCTCATTCTTGGTCATCACGACACAGTTCATCCCGTGGGAACTATTGCTCGCTTGCCGTTTGTGAATGATGATGGCATCTTGCGTGGTCCTGGTGTCTTCGACATGAAAGCCGGAATCATCCAAGCCTTGTATGCAGTTGCTGCGCTGGATGATGCGTCTCATGTTGAGATTCTCCTCACTGCCGATGAAGAAATCGGATCTCGTGCGTCAAAAGAATTATTGGAAGAGCGCGCTCGTGCGTGCGGCGCAGTTTTAGTTCTTGAGCCAAGTGCGGACGGTGGCGCTTTGAAGATTGGGCGCAAAGGAACAGGAACATTCACTATTGAAATTCATGGGCGTGCATCTCATGCCGGACTTGAACCCGAGAAGGGAATCAACTCTTTAGTTGAACTCGCTCATCTCATTCCTCAAATTGTCGCGATTGCGTCTCCAGAAATGGGAACCACTGTCACGCCAACGCTTGCATCGTCCGGTACAGCCGACAACGTTGTTCCAGCGCTGACCACAGTGGCTGTTGATGTCCGAGTTGCGGTGCCTGCCGAGAAACCGCGAGTAGAGAACGCCATTAGTCAATTGGTGACGCATGTGCCGGGGACAACTTTGTCAATCTCTGGGGGAATCGGTCGTCCACCTATGCATGAATCAGCTGCTACTGAACTGTTTCAGCTTGCACAAAAGGTGATGTCAAACATGGGGTCTGGGTCGATCGACGGTGTTGTAGTCGGCGGTGGGTCAGATGGCAATTTCACTGCGGCAATTGGTGTGCAAACTCTCGATGGGTTGGGTGCCGTGGGTGGAGGTGCACACGGGGACGATGAACACGTTGTCGCTGCAACAATGCCAGAGCGCGCTGCTCTGATTGCTGGTTTGTGTCAGGAGTTGTCGTCGATGGCCAAGAGGCCACCGCTTGGCAACGTTCCAGCAGAACGATAAACCTCGAGCTTGCTACGGCTGTCGTCAATGTCGAGGTTTCGCATTGTGAGTTGACCAATGCGGTCAAGTGGGCCGAACGCTGCATCGTCAACACGCTCCATGCTGAGTCGCTCGGGTGCATACGTGAGGTTGGGGCTGGTGGTGTCCAAGATGCTGTAGTCATCACCGCGACGTAACCGGAGGGTTACCTCGCCAGTCACAGCGGTCCCCACCCAGCGCATCAGCGGTTCACGCAGCATCAGTGATTGTGGGTCAAACCAACGGCCTTCGTACAACAGTCGTCCAAGGCGACGACCCATGGTGCGGTAATTCTCCATGGTGGCTTCATTGTGAATTCCAGTGACGAGGCGTTCATAGGCAATGTGCAACAACGCCAATCCAGGAGATTCGTAAATGCCGCGACTTTTCGCCTCGATGATGCGGTTCTCAATTTGGTCGCTCATTCCTAAACCATGACGCCCACCAATCTCATTTGCCTCCATCACGAGATCAACCTGAGTGGCAAATTCGCGGCCATTGATGGCCACGGGAAAACCTTCGTGAAAACGAACAGACACAACTTCTGGTGTGATGGCGACATCGTCTTTCCAATGTGCAACGCCCATGATTGGTTCCACGATGTCCATCCCATTGTTCAGTTCTTCCAGCAGTTTTGCTTCGTGAGTGGCGCCCCAAATATTTGCGTCGGTGGAATAGGCCTTTTCTTTCGATGCTTTATAAGGAAGATTGCGCGCGGTGAGAAATTCGCTCATCTCGGTGCGTCCACCCATTTCATTCACAAATGTTGGGTCAAGCCACGGCTTATAGATGCGCAGTGCAGGGTTCACCATCAGTCCGTATCGATAGAAACGTTCAATGTCGTTTCCTTTGTATGTGCTGCCATCACCCCAAATATCGACACCATCTTCTTGCATCGCACGAACGAGCAATGTGCCAGTCACAGCTCGACCAAGTGGCGTGGTGTTGAAATAGGTTTTCCCTGCGGTGGTGATGTGAAATGCTCCGCATTGCAACGCGATGAGTCCCTCGTGCACCAGCTCTTCGCGGCAGTCGATGAGTCGCGCAATTTCTGCGCCGTACTCCTTTGCCTTGGCGGGAATGCCGCTGAGGTCGGTTTCATCTGGTTGTCCGAGGTCTGCCGTGTACGCACACGGGATCGCGCCTTTTTCGCGCATCCAAGCAACTGCTGCCGATGTGTCGAGGCCTCCAGAGAAAGCAATTCCAACTCGTTCGTCACGGGGGAGTTCGGTGAGGACTTTTGACATGATGTCAACGGTACTGCCGAGAGACCGCCCACAAAGCAATAGATGTGGCAAAGGCGGCACATCCGACAACTGCAAGAGCGAGTGCGATGGCTGGTGTTGAGCCGAAATCAACCAATGCAGATGCCATGAGGAGAACGCTGCAGATAACGCTGATGACGGCAGTGCGATTCCCTTGGCGTACCGACGCAACAAGGGGAACGACCACGACAGCGACTGGTACAAGCATGAGAAATGGGGTAGCGGGGTCGCTTTCTGAGCCCAACCACCACACCGGACGCCCGATGGTTCTACTGGTAATCGCGATGGCAATGGTGGCAGCTGCAGTGAATATCCACGTGATGAACGCAACGGTTCGCCAGCCATCTGATAGTTGACCATGCGGGAGGGGAATACTCATTTCTCCATCAGCCGACATGTCTCTACGGTACTGCGAGGCTGTCATGAACTGCCAGCAGTAGCCTCTGCGCCATGGAAAAGACCCCATTTCAGAAGCTGACGGTCTTTTTCCCCATGTGGAACGAACAGGATTACATCGAACGTGCCATCGATGCTGCTCGTGAGGAATGTGAAGAGCTCATGTCTGGCGGAGACATTGGCGATTACGAACTCATCATTGTTGACGATGCCTCGACCGATGCAACTCCAGCTATCGCTGAACGTCTTGCAACACAGGATCACCGAGTGCGAGTGGTGCGCCATGAGCAAAATCGCAAACTTGGCGGGTCGATGAAATCAGGGTTTGCTGCTGCGACGGGCGACTTGGTGCTGTACACCGATGCCGACTTGCCCTTTGACATGCACGATGTTCACAAAGCGATTCGATTGTTGCGCTACTACGACGCTGACGTAGTGAGTGCATATCGTTTTGATCGCACTGGTGAGGGATATGTCCGAACGGTGTATTCATTTTTTTACAACTTGATGGTGCGGGTCTTGTTTGGTGTTCGCATGCGCGATATCAACTTTGCGTTTAAGTTGTGCCGCACACGAATCTTCACGCATGTGCAATTGAAGAGCGAGGGGTCATTCATTGATGCCGAACTTGCGGTGAAGGCTCAGAAGTACGGGTACACGGTCATTCAGTTCGGGGTCGATTACTTCCCTCGGACACGTGGAGTCTCCACCCTCAGTTCACCCTCGGTGATTCTCAAGATTTTGCGCGAAGCACGGGCACTTCGGCGCGAAATTCGGAACATCACCCCAGTCGTGTAGGGCGATACCCCGCAGGCGGGGGGTGTTGATAGCGTTTCCTATTCGTGAGCGACTCATTCGATCCCCCCATGAATGACCCGTTCACTCCCGACCCCGTGATGCCCGCAACGGGGCATGTCCCGTGGTGGATTCACTGGCGTCCGGCCATCATTGCTTTTGCGTTAGTCGCAACGTTCGCGGGAATTGCAGTAGCCAACAACAGTTCATCTGGTGCGCCAGCCCCAACCACCACAACGTCAACTCCTACAGAGTGCACCGATTCCTCGCCGGTGACGTGTTTTTCTCTCACCCGAGTTATTCGTAACGGAACAAAAGGCGACGACGTTCGACGTTTGCAGCTTCGCTTGAAGGAACTGAAATTTGATCCGGGCAAAGTTGACGGAATCTTTGGTGGTGACACACGGATGGCTGTGTGGGCATTTCAAGGAATTGTGTTGAACCTGAAAGGAAAAGAGAAGGTCGACTTTGTGACACCTGCGTTGTGGGATGTCATGCGAGGCGATGTCGTCATTGCTCCACGGCGTCAACCAGGAACACCAAACCACGCAGAGATCTACTTGCCTGAACAAGTACTCACAATCTTTAAAGGACCCGAGTTGGTATTGGTGACTCACATTTCTTCGGGCACGGGCCAACAGTGGTGTGAGCCTGTCACTATCGACCCAGGCGAAGAAGGAAACGAGAACGGAACCGAACCTATTTACGAAGGTTGGTGCGGAAGTGCGGTAACGCCTGGTGGTCTCTACTACTTCTATAACCGCAAGTTTGGTTTGCGTGAAAGCAAATTAGGAACAATGTGGAACCCGGTGTACTTCAACTTCGGTATTGCTGTTCATGGTGCCATGAACGTCCCGAACGAACCTGCGTCTCACGGATGCATTCGAATCCCCATCTTCATTTCTGAGTATTTTCAAAAACTGGTCAACTACAACGACCGTGTCTACGTGTTTGACGGTGTGAAGGAGCCAGAGGAATACGGATCCCAGCCCCCGCCGTGGGACAAGAAAGACCCGAACTTCACCACCACCACATTGCCCGGAGCATCGACAACAGTGCCCAAAACAACGGTTCCTCGGCGCGCATCGACAACCACGACATCAACGACTGTGACTGCTCCAACCACTCCCTAGTAGTGTCGGGGTATGACCCAGACAACCCCCCTCGTATTGTCAGATCTCCTTCCGTTGCCCCAAGTGGCTCAACGTGCTCGTGTACGTGACGCCATTTTGGTGATGGGCGGCGCTTTGTTTACCGCATTGTGTGCACAAGTGGTCGTGCATCTCGGTTTCACCCCAGTCCCGCTCACGGGCCAAACATTTGCCGTGTTGACCGTTGGTGGAGTTCTTGGTGCTCGTCGCGCGGTCGCAAGCCAAATGCTGTATTGGGCTTTGGGTGCTATCGGTCTTCCGTTCTATGCATCGGCAACCGGTGGTTGGGAGCGCGCAACCGGGAGCACATTCGGTTACTTCGTGGGATTCGTACTTGCATCCGGAATCGTTGGGTGGTTCGCCGATCGCGGCAATGATCGCAACTATGTCTCAGCGCTGTCGAGCTATGTGTTTGCTTCGGCGGTCATTTATTTGTGTGGCGCAGTGTGGTTGTCGCACTCCTTGAACATTCCTCTCACACAAGGTGCAGGAAATGCCATTGAGTTGGGTGTGAGTCCGTTCTTGGCAGGTGATGTCGTGAAAATTGCGCTCGCCGCCGCTGTGACTCCGCTTGGGTGGTTGGCGTACTACTCCCGCCCTCGATAACGCAACACAGTCATGACGGGGAGGGTCGGTACGCAGCAGAAGGTTAGGCGCAAGCTTGGCCGTCCTGCAGACACCGACTCGTCCGATACTCGCGACCGCATCGTGCGTTGTGCACAAGAGGTGTTTGCCGCAGAGGGTTTTGAAGGAACAACGAACAAAGACATTGCTGCACGCGCCGAAATATCAAGTGCGGCGCTGTATCACTACTTTCCTTCAAAGTCAGACATGTACATCGCCGTGTGCGAGTCAATCACAGATGTGTTCGTTGGCGTCTTTCATCGCGCAAAAGAATCTTCGCCAGTCTTAGAACGTCGATTAACTGCCCTGTTCTCTGAGGTGGGTGCGCTCGGTAACTCATCGCCATCAATCGTTGGGTTCATCACAGGGATCTCGGCTGTTGTCAAGCGTCATCCAGAAGTATCACGCGGCACCGACGCATTCGGACAGCACTTCCGAACCATGGCAATCGACCTCATCGAGTCATCGACTCATGCAGACGATGTCTTACATGGTGCCACTGCCAGTGGCTTTGCAGACTTGGTTACATCAATTCTCGCCGGACTTGGTCGTATGAGCGCACGAGGAGATCAAGATCGGCATGCCGCGGCAGGTGATGCCTTTATGCGCCTCATTAGGGCCTCGTCCTCGCAGTAGTTTGGATGCAGTGACATCTCATTCTTTTGCTCATCTGAAGCAACTTGCGCGCGATGTTGCGCCAATTGTTGAACTGTTTCAGCATGAGCCTCAAAGAGCTTCTGTGTTCACCTTTGATGCGGCCGGAATTCACGCTGATTTTTCGCGTCACTGCGTCAGCCATGATTTACTGAAGGCGTTATGTGAAGCGGCGCACCAAGTGGGCATTCCGCAGAAGATTGCATCGTTGTTTGCGGGTGACATCATGAACGTCACTGAGGGAAGGCCCGCATTGCACACTGCACTTCGCGCAGATCCTCATTCCTCTCCAGAGGCAGCGTGGGCACACGATGAATTAGAACGGGCGCTTCTCTGCGCTGAACGCCTACGTGCCGATGCGACGGTAGACGCAATTGTGAACATTGGTATTGGAGGAAGCCATTTGGGTCCTGCCATGGTGACGCGTGCGTTGCGACAATTTCACGATGGACCCTTGGTGCGTTTTGTTTCAAATGTTGACGGCGCAGATTTTGAAGCTGCTGTGCATGACTTGAATCCACTCACAACGGTGTTCATTGTGTCATCAAAAACAATGACCACCAGTGAAACCTTGCATAATGCCGAACGCGCACAACAGTGGTTGACCGTTGCAGGGGTGGAATGGAACACACGCTTCTATGCCGCAACGGCTGCTCCACAGGTTGCTATCTCCAAAGGGTTCTTGCCTGACAATTGCTTTGCGTTCGCTACCTGGGTGGGTGGACGATTCTCGGTGTCGTCAGTCATTGGTTTACCGATCATGTGTGCACTCGGTGCACAAGGATTTCGTGACTTGCTTCGTGGCATGAGTGCTATGGACAATCACGTGCGTTCGTCCGATGTTGAGAACAATCTTGCAGTGGTGCATGCCTTGATGTGGTTTGCCCATTGCGCGTTGCACGACATGGACAGCGTTGCGGTGGTGCCCTACAGCTCAGACATGGCGCTGTTGCCAGCATTCCTGCAGCAGCTATTTATGGAGAGCAATGGAAAGGGCGTGCAAGTAGATGGTGAGCCATCACATGCAGGATCTGGCCCTGTGGTGTGGGGGACGTCTGGCACCGATGGTCAGCATGCTTACTTCCAGTACCTTCACCAGGGTGTGTCACGGATTCCTGTGGAGTTCATCAGTTCGGTAGCGCCGATGAGTCGTGATACTGAGGCTCACGATGTCTTGATTGCCAACCTGCTTGCTCAGTCAGAGGCGCTTGCGGTCGGTGCTGCGCACTCTGACCCACATCGATCTTTTCCAGGTAACCGGCCCAGCAGCGTTATTTTTATTGAGTCTGTGAACGCCCAATCGCTTGGCGCATTACTGGCACTGTACGAACACTCGGCGGCCGTTCAGGGCTGGATGCTTGGAGTCAATAGTTTTGATCAATTTGGTGTTGAACTTGGAAAGACATTGGCGCGAAACATTGAAGGCCATATTCGAGGTGAAAGTGCTGTGTCTTCGGAAACTCTGACACACCCATTGCTTGAATGGTTTCTCGCACAAAAGAAAAAATGATTTCTGCGAACGTCACGAATGTGGTGAAGTTGGGTCTATCCTGCCCTGAATGGCGAGTAAGAAACCCACAGTGAATTCCACTGAGCGAATGCTCAACCTTGTTGCATTGCTCACCGAGTCACCGCTTCCACTCACTTTGGAAGCAATCTCCAACAAAATGTCCGGACAGTATCCAGCAGCGGATGAAGCGCGCCGCACAGCTTTTGAACGTGACAAGCGAGCATTGCGTGCGCTTGGTCTTCCCATTACAACGCAAACATTGTCGGGAAGCGACGCTGGGAAAACTGCATACTCCGTCGATCGATCCGAATACGCACTTATTAACTTCGGACTGACTGAAGAAGAACTCACTGCCTTGCAAGAAGCCGCAGCGTTGGTGCAGATTGGCACTTCGTGGGGTAAGCAAGCAGTTCAGTGGTTGGGCGGAGAAGTAACGCAGTCCGATGCCTTTACTGCAGTCAAGGTTGACGCCGGCGTCACGGTATTGCCTTCATTATGGGACGCGGTTCAGAAATCAACCGTGTTGTCGTTCGACTATCGCGGACGTCGCCGCACAGTTCACCCATACGGCCTCTTGGCGCGCAACGGATTTTGGTATCTCATCGCATTCGACACCGAGCGCAACATGCAAGTCACCTACCGTGTCGATCGATTCGAGAGCGACGTTGTTGCTGGTGAATCACAGGCGTTCACTCGCCCCGCCGATTTCAATGTGCTCACTGCATTTACTCGCGACCCCAAAGATTTTCCTACCGAAGCACAAGAAGTAGCAGTCGTTCGTCTCGACTATCGAGTTGCACCAGCAGTGATTCGTGAACTCGGCGAAGACGCCATTGTTGCCCGCCGCTCCGACGGGTCTGTTGATGTCGAGGTGGCATGCGGTAATCGCACGGCATTCCGCTCTTGGCTGTACGCAATGGTCGATCGTGCAGAGGTCATTTCCCCCGAGCATGTTCGTCAAGAAATCATCACTGATCTTCAAAAACTTGTGGGAGGTGCGTCATGAGTGGCCGTCGTGGACCACGTCGTTCGGAGGACCGCGTCAAGGGTCTTCTTGTCATGCTTCCGTGGCTGATGCAGCGCAAGGAAGTTGCTATCGCCGACATGGCTCGTCAATTCAACATCAGCGAATCCGACCTGATTGAAGATCTTGAATTGGCTGCAATGTGTGGAACTCCGCCGTATACGCCTCTTGAACTCACCGAGGTATACATCGATGAAGGTGTCATCTATGTGGGGAAGAACAAGCACTTTGAGCGCCGCCTAGAACTCACATCGTCAGAGGCGTTTGGCTTGAGCCTGTTGGCCGCGGCCGCCGAAGATGTCCCCGGGTTTTCTGGTCGTCGCGAATTGAAGTCCGCTGTGAAGAAGTTGCGCAAGGTTCTTGGCGAAGGAATTGTTGATGTCGACACTGAGTCTCCGCAATTTCTTGAATCGGTGACGAAGGCCGCTGAATCGGGAGAGCGTCTCACCATCACGTATTGGACGCCTGCCGACAACACTGAGAAGGAGCGCACTGTCACAGTGCGTTCAGTGTTCACCGATAGAGGTCATTGGTATGTCACGGCCGATGACGATTTGTCGGGTGACCAGAGACATTTCCGTGTTGATCGCATTCGAGCCGTTGTGCCGACTGGGCAATTTGTTGAAGTTGTGAAATCGGCAGTGGAAGTGCCCGCGTGGTTCTCAGATGCCACTGATGCAACGAAAGTGACGCTCGATATCGATGCTGCCGCGTTGTGGGTGGTGGAAACATACCCCTGCACCGTGGTGGAGGAACGTGCCGACGGATCGGTTCGTGTTGACATGGTGGTGAACAGCGAGCACTGGCTTGGTCGTTTGTTGTTACGTGGAGAAGGCAAGGTGCGCGTTGTGGGTCCGGAGTCAATGACTCACGTATTGCACACCACGGTGGCCGACGTATTGGCTCGCTATGCGAACAAGTCGGGCAGCTGAGACGGGCTGTCAACACCCATCTCTTTCATGAGGTGAATCAGCAGTTCTGCAGTTGCAGATGCGTCAGCGTGTGCGTCGTGTGCTTTCTCGCGCTGAATGCCGTAGTGCTCGCACAATGCTTCGAGAGTGTGGCGGCGTGACTTTTCGGCGTCGATTCGTCGCGCTAGAGCCAAGGTGTCAATGTGGGCATTGATGCGAGGCTCTAGCCCAACCCGTTCTGATTCTGCATGGATGAATCCGATGTCAAATTTTGCATTGTGTGCAGTGAAGACGTTGCCTTCGCTGATGGTGTACAGACGTTCAAGCGCTTCACGTAGTGGCATGCCGTTCTGTACTTGTTCTTGCGAGATGCCATGGATGTGTTCTGCGCCATGCGTGTAGTCGGATGGACTTTCTGGCTTCACGACGGTGGAGAACTGGTCGACAACTTCGCCGTATCCGTTGACGACAACAGCGGCGACTTGCAGGATTCGATCGGTGGTGGGGTTGACCCCGGTTGTTTCGCAGTCAACAACCGCGAATGAGACATTCTCTAGCGATGGGTTGCGTGAAATGTCGTCTGAATAACTCATAGTTCACACTGTAAACGCGGGGTGCATCATGGAATCTTTTTTGATGTTGCGGTGTATGTCACGCAGTGGGTGGCGTCATGACATCGATAATGGTTTGGCGGTCAAAGTAGTCCCGCCACAACACCAATTTCCCGTCACGTATTTCAAACACTCCCGCAACAGGAAGCGTTGCCCATCGTCCGTGAATTTCAACGCGGTCATCTCGTTCGTTCAGCACGGTGCCATGAGTGAGGTCACCCGATGATGTTTGGCGAAGAATTTCCCAGTCAATCGCGGTACACATTCCAAAAAATCCGGCCAGTGTTGTTGTGAGCGCCTCGGGTCCGAATGCTTTGCCCATGGGCACGTTGTCGTATTCAAAGTCGCTGCTCACCATCTGGGCTGCACCATCAAGGTCTCGGGCGACCAACCGCTCAATGAAAGTGCGGACAAGTGAATCGGGAGTTTCTGCCATGGCACTTAGTGTGCCACAGCGCTTACAGCAGTTCGGCAGCGAGACTTGCTACTTCACTTCTTTCGCAGGCCGCAAGAGTGACATGACCGAAGCAACTTTGTTGTGCAAATGCATGAATGAGCACTGCGAGCGCGTTGTTTGATTCGCCCATGTATGGGGCATCAATCTGGCTGGTGTCACCGGTGAAGACCACTTTGGTTCCCTCACCAATTCGAGTGAGGATTGTTTTCAAGGTTGTGGGTTCAAGATTCTGAGCTTCGTCTACCACCACAAACTGACGATGCAGCGAACGCCCACGCAAGAATGTGACCGACTCCAGTGAAAGTTGTCCGCGGGCGGTGAGATCGTCAATCAGGCGGCGAGCATCGTGGCTACTGCGCTGGTCGGTGAGTGCAACGATGGCATCGTGGATTGCAGACATCCACGGGTCGAGTTTTTCGTCTAATCCTCCGGGGAGGAATCCGACGTCGGCGCGACCAACAGGAACGAGCGGGCGATACACAGCGAGTCGCTCGTAGGTGCGCGACTCAACAACTTGTTCAAGACCAGCTGCAATTGCCATCACGGTCTTGCCCGTGCCTGCGCGGCCGTCAAGTGCAACCACGCTGACATCGGGATCAAGGAGAAGTTCAAGCGCGAATCGTTGTTCTTTCGAACGAGCACGAAGCCCCCAGGCCTCAGGTGATGCAGCAGGGAGCAGTTCGACCATCTCTCCAGTGCAACGAACGAGCGCTGACTGTGACCCAGATTTCACAACTGCGAATTCATTCACCACCAGTTCATCGGAACGGTCAAATGATGATGTAGGAACTTCGCCATGCTCATACAACGAGTTGACCAACGCACCATCGACGTCGAGGGTGAACCAGCCCATGGGTCGAGAATGTGCGGCGCGACCAACTGGTTGGTGCTCTGAGGCTTCCAGACCAAGGTGGGCGGCCTTGATGCGCAGGCCCGCGTCATTTGAGATGACATGTGTAGGCGCGCGGAGAGATTGACCCAGTGCGGCACCAATGATGCGATTGTCGGGAACCTCTGGATTCAGCCCGTTTTCAATCAGACGGTCTCGTTGGATGCCGTTGACTTCAATATGAATTGTGGCGCCTTCGGGATCGGGACCAAGCGGCACAGGTTCATGGATGGCACCACCGGCGCGTCGGCGTAAGTCTTCAATTGTGCGCAATGCAGTTCGTGCAGCACGACCAACATCGTCGGGACGGCTCTTTAGTCCATCAAGTTCTTCTACAACAGTGAGAGGGATCACAATGTCGCAACCCGGAAATGAATGCAGACAACCTGGGTCGGCAACAAGAACAGAAGTGTCAAGAACAATTCGCGTGCGAAGAGAAGGGGCTGTGCCCGAGATGCTCGTCAGTGAAGATGACATCTCACTGTCGGCATCGATGTGCTCCGCAACTCCATCGATGTTGCACATCATTCACCATGGCGGGTAGGGAAGTGGTGGATACTTCACAAAAATTTTGTTCATGATGCGCGTCAGAGTGGCAATTTGAGACTTTTTTCAAAAAAATTTCAAAATTTTTTTCGTGCCGTACATGACCTTCGTCACCCATGATTTTT